>NZ_JABULX010000052.1 GCF_013328345.1 Marinifaba aquimaris | reverse complement strand
GTTCAATGACAGATGGTTATGACTGCTATCAAAATGCACTGGCTGAGAGAGTAAACGGTATTCTTAAAAACGAATACGTGTTAATGAAACCAAATAACCTAAATGAGGCAAGGAAAATGGTAAAACAATCAGTCGATTTATATAATCAACAAAGGCCACATTCGGCCTTAAAATACAAAACGCCCGATGAAATTCATCAGGCGTTTTAATCAAAAAAGTGTCAACCCATACTAGGATGGGTCATTTACTAATCAAGCTAGTTAGAAATCATAAACAAGCGTGATTAAAGTAGAAACATCCGTTTCTTCTGTGTCTTCTGGTACTTCAGTGTTATTCGTTACCGCAACAGCAAGTTTAACTTGTAGTGAATCACCAACTTTTGACGACAAACCTGTCACTGAGTGAGTACGCGTGTTTTTCTCAGCTTCAAAACTGTGCTCAACACTTAATTCTTGAGTGAAAGTAACATAGTCATTAATTTTCCACTCGTAATCTGCTGCACCACGAATCATACCTGAATCGATTTCAGTACCGTCTTGCTCTTCACCCCAAACATAACCAGGACCGATATCAACTTTTAGGAAAGTTGTTTCTTCTTTGAAGATAAATTGGCTATAACCTGCAGATAATGAGTAGTGCTTGTAAATTGCACCAAACTTATCATTAGTATGTGATGCGTGAACGAATAATGACGTCCCTTCGGTTTCAAACTTATAATCTGTTTGACCTGAGATCGTGAATTTTTGACCGGTTTTTTGCTTTTCTTTTTCGCCGTCGTCGTTTTCTACTTCGTCTTCTTTGTACCAACCACCTAACTCTAGTTTGTTGATAAAGGTTTCGTTTTCGTGTTTGAACTCGCCTTTACCGATAATTGAAGTGGTTTCCGTGTTACCCGACGTGAAAATTGCACCTAACTGAACTTTTGCTTGCCAGTTTTTGTCATCTTCTTTTTTCTCTTCAGCAAAAGCGCCTTGGCTCATGCCAGTTAAAAGCGCAACCGCCAATAACTTTTTTGTGAACATGGGGGAGATCCTTTTTGTGTGTGATTGGATTAATGTTATAAATCGCTCAATATAATATCACTTATTTTTTAAAGACCATATTAACAAAGCGCTTTTGCGCAACATGTTTTAAAAAATAATCGGATATTTTGGCTAGCGAGAAGAGGTGAGATGAGAAAGCCGATAAGACTTTCTCATCTGATGAGTTTATTTTGTTTTAAAGCCACTAACAATCTCTACCAGTTGCTCCACTTCTGCTTGTACTTGCGCTGTTTCTTGAGCCGTTTGCTCACTGTTATTGAGCGTCTCTTGTGCACCATCACTAATATGGGCAATGTTACTGGCCATTTCTTTTGCAACTTGGGCCTGTTCTTCAGTGGCGGTAGCGATAGAATGAATAAGGTGAGATATCTCATCTGCTTCGGTGACTATCGTTGTTAATGCTTCACCAGCACGCTCTGCTAATTCGACACCTTTTTGAACTTCATCAGTGCTGCGCTGCATTCTTTCAACGGCAACCGACGTACTGTCTTGAATGGCTTTAATTGAATCTGCAACTTCCTTTGTCGCCTCAGTTGTTCGTTCAGCTAAGGTTCTTACTTCATCTGCAACTACTGAGAAACCTCGGCCAAACTCGCCTGCTCGAGCCGCTTCAATAGCGGCATTTAACGCGAGTAAGTTTGTTTGTTCAGCAATTGAATTAATCACATTAATGACGTCGCCAATTTGTGCACTTTGGTTACCTAAGTCGTTCACTGTTGTGGCTGTTTCACTAACAATTTGTGCTACATCTGTCACACCTTTAATTGTATCTTTTACCACTTCTCCACCGTGTTGGGCTGTCACCCCTACTGCTTCTGCTCTACTTGCTGCGCCTTGGCTTTGGTTAGCTACTTCTGACACGGTTGAACTCATCTCTTCTACTGCTGTAGCTATGTAAGTTGCTTGCTCTGCTTGTTCAGTTGCTGTGGGCACTGCTTGGTTATTAAATTGGTTTATTTGATTAACCGAGCCCGATACATTATGGCTAATTTGAGTAATCTTTAAGATGATTTCGTTGAGTGAATCAGACATATCATGTACGGCATCTGCAAGTTGTTTTAATTCATCTGCTGATGCATCTTCAATTTGGCTTGATGTTAAATCACCACGAGGAATCAGTTGGGTAATTTGCAGTTAATTCTCCGTTCTTCGAGTGATGGAGTTACTGATCAGATAAGCAATCATGATAGCAATGATCATTGCGACTAAGGTAACACCACTAGAAATTAAAATGAGGTTAGATAAATCGTCATTTAAAATATCTAAAGAGCGATTGGCGTCATTACGCTCTTCCATACTCGATTTGTCTAGAGTTTCTTCGAGCACATTAAAAACTTGATGTTCTAAATCATCAACAATTTTTACTGCTTTTTTCAGTGAACTAGAGTCATAACGGGAAAAGATTTCATTGGCTTGGACATTAATTTGGTTAAATAAGTCTTCAATTTTATTGAGTGCGGCTACTTCATTTGGTTTTTTCTCTAGCTCTCGTAAATTAGCTAGATATTTTTTGAATGAATTTGTGTTACGCTTAAACTCACTGCTACCGCTAACATATTTAGCTAAACCACTGAGCATATCTTCTGATTCATCAACCAGCTCTAAATAAAGTCGAATACCGGGAATATCATCGTTTAGCGTTTCATTTATATCCGTTGTATTCTGGGCGTCTTGGTATTCTTCTTCTTGAAGCCTGAAAACTAAATCATAGAGTTCCTTACCGATACCGTTTTCAATCTCTTCAACTTTATTAATAGCCCATTGGTGGTCGTTTGGTGAGTAGAGGGCAAAAAACTGTTCTTTTACTGTTTGGGAATAGGTTTTCCTAGGTTTTCGATGGTTTTCATTTTTTCGCGATCAGAAGCGGTTGCCGACTCTAAAGGTTTTAAAGTTGCAAACGCTTGTTTGAATTCTTCGTAATTGGCTTCAAAGCTCTCAATTTCATCACTTTCACCAATCAAATATTCCAATACATTGGATTGCATATCGCCTGATTCGTCTATAAGTGCCATGTAATAAATGGTACCAGGCACATCATCTGAAGCGATTTCATCGCCCAGTTCACTGTCCCTACTTAAAAGGTAATAACTAATAATGTTAACCACTAACATCAAAAGCACTATTAGGCCGAAACCTGAATTTAACTTTTGTTTGGGTGTCAGTGAGTTCAACATTCTTTTTCCAATTGATTTTCCGTTATCTTTAAGCGTTCAGTCAAAAAAGGGTTTTTAGCCTGTGAAGAATGATTAAATTATGGTTTTTTTTGCGAGATGCTTTGTCATTATCTATGTTTAATGGATAGTTAATTTAGTCATTGAGCTATCGCTTTTTTTTAGGCTGTAATGAAAATAGAAAACATATCCATCAAAAGCCGTGTTTTTGCGCTACAAATTTTGACGATTGTCATCCTTATTTCGCTTAATGCTTTGCTTTGGTTTCAAAAGGGCTACCTCAACCAATCCAACAAAATTGAAGATTTGGTTGAGCATATTCAAGTCAGTAAATTATTGTTACGCCGGCATGAAAAAGATTTCATCATGCGATTGGATGAAAGCTATGTACAAAAACACCAATCAGAGTTTGCTCTGTTTGCTGAGAACTTTAATACCCTCGAAACATACCTAGAAGAAGCCAAAATTAATGTTGATTTAACCGACATCAAACAAGCGATAAACGAATATCAACGTCAATTTTTGTTACTCGTTGATTTGTACAGAAAAGTTGGACTTGATGAAAACTCAGGGCTGCAAGGGGACATGCACCAGCAATTAGACCTGCTTGATAATACTGATGATCTGAGCCTTTCAATTAAAAGGCAGCTATTTCAACTCAAGCGCTTTGAACTCTTTTTTATCAAATCAAAAAAATTAGCGTACGCAGATGAATTTGAGGCTAAATATCACATATTGCTCGATGAAATACCTGTAAATTATCGGGAGTCACTAAACCTTTATCATCAAAATTTTCATACGTTAGTGGCGTTAATCAATCAAATAGGACTTGATCACAACTCTGGCACAGAGGGGCAAATGCGTAAACAAGTGCATGTGGTTGAAGATGAAATTAAAGCAATTATGTCTTGGCTTAAACCTGAATTGGCCAAAAGACTGAATCGAGTTTCCTATCGTATTTCTATCCTTATTACTTTGATTGCTATTTTTTCTGTTTTGTTTTTATTTATTGTCGGTAGAAGTATCACCTCACCACTTAAGCAAGTTGTTATAGATATTGAAAAATTGAGAAAAGGGAAAAGAGATATCAAGTTTCAGGACTCTAAAGATGAATTGGGATTGGTGTTCAAACAACTCGCTATATTACAAGCTGCACTTAAAGAGCTCGATGAGTTGCGAGAAAATGAGCAAGCTTATCAAGCCCAGTTAATCTCTGATAAAGCGAAAATAGAAGAGGCACTTGATGAAATTAAAGCGATGCAAGGCAAGTTGGTTCAAAGCGAAAAACTCGCTTCACTAGGCTCTTTAGTTGCTGGTGTGGCGCATGAAATTAATACACCGATTGGTATTGCAGTAACGATGGGTAGCAGTTTCCAAACCAGTATTAAACGCTTTTTAGAGAAGCTTGAAACGGGCAAGATGCGAAAGAGTAATTTAGAGCTCTTTCGCGCTGACATTGATGAGGGGCTAGGAGTATTACTACCTGCACTTGATAGAGCTTCCACCCTGATTCACAGTTTTAAGCAAGTGGCTATTGACCAATCAAGTGAAGAAAAGCGCGCCTTCAAACTCTCAAAAATGATTCAAGAAGTCATGTTAACGCTGGCACACCAGATAAAGCGTACAGATATTGAATTGCATTACAACTTTGCCGACGACATTGAAATGAGTTCATACCCAGGCCCATTAGGACAAGTAATCACCAACTTATTTAATAATGCGGTTATTCACGGCTTTGATGATCTTAAGCAAGGTCAAATTACAATAACCACCAAACAGCTCGATGATGAAAATGTATTGATTGAAGTGGAAGACACGGGTAAAGGTATTGAGCCAGATTATATACCAAAAATTTTTGACCCTTTCTTTACTACTAAATTAGGGCAAGGGGGGTCAGGTTTGGGGTTGAGCATCATTTATAATATTGTTGTGAGTTTGTTGGGCGGTGATATTAAAGTGAGCAGTAAATTAGGAGAGGGCACCCGTTTTAGTATTCAATTGCCAATAAATACGAACGAAAAGGAAGTTGAAGATGGCAGATGATTTTATTCAAATTCTCGATGATGACGATAATGAACTAACCCCTGTTGATGGTAAACACTCCAGTGTGCCGGTAACCAGTGACTGCTCAGCTGAACCTTGGGTTATAGGTATCATTGATGATGAACTTTCCGTCCATGAAGCGACTATTTTTGCGCTAAAAAATGTTACCTTGTACGATCGCCCCCTGGTTTTTTATAGTGCTTATAGTGCGAAAGAAGGCTTTGAACTAATTAAATCTTATCCTGAAATGGCTTTGATTTTACTCGACGTTGTTATGGAATCTGATAATGCTGGTTTAGAACTAGTCGATAGGATCCGCAACGAACTTAACAATGCATTGGTTCAAATTGTATTGAGAACAGGTCAGGCCGGTTATGCACCTGAAGAAGAAGTGATCATTCGATATGAAATTAATTCCTATAAAACCAAGACAGAATTAACACGTAAAAAACTCTTTACTGTATTAGCCGCTGGCCTGCGGAGTTTTCAACAATTACGGACGATAGAGCAAAGTCGAGATGGCCTAAGAGCTATTGTTGATGCATCTGCTAGTTTAATGCAGGAACGATTTGTTTTTGAATTTTCCTCTGGGGTGTTAACACAAATCGATGCGTTATTTGATTTAGCTTCTGAAAGCTTATTTTGTGTTTCACAGAGACCCGCTCAAGCGCCAATTGATTCATCAAAGTGTAAGGATGGTTATTACGTTGTAGCTGCCGATACAAAGTACAGCAAATATTTTGGTTGTAATATCAAGGATATTCAAAGAGAACTCCCGATTATGGTTAAGGCGCTACAAGCTCTTGAACAAAAACAACATGTATTTACCGAAGACGTGAGTTGTCTTTACTTATCAACGCCTTCTGGTTGGGAGGGTGTTATTGTTGCAACGGGTAAAGTGTGTTTGGCAACAGCTGATCAAGAATTGTTGCAAATATTTTGCATGAATGTGGCTTTAGGCTTAGAGAATGCGAAGTTCTTTAGTCATTTAAATAAAGCTGCATTTCATGATGAGTTAACCAATCTATACAATCGAGCTGGGTTAATCGAAGAGGGCATTCAATATTGTCAGCTTAATCGAACCAAATGCACCCTGTATTTAATTGATATTGACTATTTCCATCATTTCATTGCTTCACTTGGTTACGAGCTCGGCAATGCCATTTTGCAAAAAGTCGCCGATATACTGAGACAGTTGTTTGGTAAAAATACGATTATTGCTCGAGTCCATTCTGACGCTTATGCAGTTATTGTAGCTGATGCAACGTTATCTGCAAATGAGGTGGCGGTGAGATGCTCAAGACCGATAGTTCTTGAAGGTCAATCTATTCGTATAGGTCTAACTGTCGGCACATCTAGCTTAAGTTACTCGGATGAGTCTTCTCCCGATATTGGCATTTTACTGCGTCGTGCAGAAATGGCGTTAAATGTTGCTAAGGAGCAAAAACGCGGTTCCGGCGAAGTGTTTGACGAGGCTTACGAAATAGCATCGAGAAAGTCGATGACGTTACTCAGTGACTTTAGAATAGGAATTGATCAACAAGAGCTTTTCTTAGTGTTACAACCTAAAGTGGGAGGTGTGGAGCATCAAGTTATAGGTTTTGAGGCTTTGCTAAGATGGAAGCACCCAAAAAAAGGTATGATCCCACCAGGGGCTTTTATCGCGTCGGTTGAAAAATCAGGTATGCATTATGAACTTGATTTATATGTAGCGCGTGCATTGTGTGACATTATTAATGCTAATCCTGAGGTCGCTGTGCCTATTTCTTTCAATATATCCGCAAACTCACTCAATCATGAAAGCTTTGTGAATGAATTACACAAGGTATTCACTCAAAACAATGTTGAACTTGATAAAGTTGAAGTAGAAGTGACTGAAAATGCACTTATCCATTCCGAGCTAGCGATAAGTCGTCTAAATTCTTTAGTTGATAAAGGTTTTGTCATTTGCCTAGATGACTTTGGGGCTGGTTTTTCATCATTGAGTTATTTGTTGCGTTTACCACTAACAACGATCAAAATTGACCGCGCTTTTGTTGCGAATATTACCAGTAATTCAGAATCCCTCACCATCATTAGGGGCATCATAGAGATTATCCAGAGCCTTAAGAAAGATGTCATCGTTGAAGGGGTTGAAAATGAAGAACAACTCGCCCTGTTAAAAGGCTTAGGTGTAGAAAAAATCCAAGGTTTTTATTTTTATAAACCTATGCTCGTGGAAAAAGCACTGGCGTTACTTAGCCGTTAAAGGTTAAGTAGTTGAGCTATTTGTGTTCTTAAATTAGGTAATAACTCGAGCTCAAACCATGGATTGTGTTTTAACCAAGCCTGATTTCTTGGGGATGGGTGTGGAAGCGGCCATTGCAAAGGCGCATATTTTTGCCAGTTTCGACAATTTTCGGTCACAGATTGGTGGTTGGGCAAATAAGCTTGCTGTGAATATTGGCCAAGCAATAAGGTCATTTGCGGGTTAATTTCTTTCATTACCTTGTGGTGCCACTTCAATGCACATCGTTTATCCGGTGCTTTATCTCCACTTTGGGCTTTTCCTGGGTAACAAAAGGCCATAGGAATTATACTTATTGCTTCGCTGTAGAAACTTGATTCAGATAAACCTAACCATTGTCTCAGTCGTTTGCCACTGGCGTCTGTAAAGGGTTTATTGTTTATATGTGCTTGTTTACCAGGAGCTTGGCCAATAATCAAAACTTGGCAGTTAGTGTTTAAGCTAAGAATGGGGTTTGCGCCGAGCGCACTGGCGGAAAGTTCTGGCTCGCAAGTTTTGCAAGCCAGAATGGATGACAATAAAGCCATGAAGTGATGCTTTATAGTAAACGGTTTAAGCCGTTCAAGGCGGCCACGCGATATGCTTCAGCCATTGTTGGGTAGTTAAATGTCGTATGAACAAAGTACTCGATGTTGTTGGCACCATTTTTTTGCTGCATGATTGCTTGTCCGATATGAACTATCTCTGACGCATTCATTCCAAAACAGTGAATACCAAGGATCTCTTTTGTTTCTGTGTGGAATAATAATTTCAAACCACCTACTTCAGAGCTTGCTATCTGGGCTCTGGCAAGGTGTCGAAATTGTGCCTTACCTACTTCATACGGTACTTTAGCTGCGGTTAACTCTTCTTCTGTTTTACCAACTGAGCTAATCTCAGGAATAGTATAAATACCCGTTGGAATATCTTCGATTAACTCGGAATCAGCGCCACCGTTCATGATGGCGTTTGCAGCAATTCGGCCTTGGTCAAAAGCTGCACTTGCTAATGACGGGTAACCAATTACATCACCAACAGCGTAAATATTACTAACACTTGTTTGATAGTTTTTATTTACTTTAACCTGACCACGAGAATCGGCTTCTAATTTAACTGCAGAAAGGTTGAGTTTATCTGTATTACCCGTTCGACCATTTGCCCACAAGATACAATCCGCTTTGATTTTCTTACCTGATTTGGTATGTAAAATAACGCAGTCATCTTTAGTTTCTACTTTCTCAAATTCTTCGCCGTTGCGGATAGTCGTCTTACCACTGTTAAGGTGGTAACTAAGTGCATCTGAGAATTCGTTATCTAAGAAAGATAATAGGCGGTCACGTGTGTTGATTAAGTCAACTTTTGCGCCTAACCCTTTGAAGATACTTGTGTATTCACAGCCAATGACACCTGCACCGTAAATAATGATTGATTTAGGATCATGCTCTAGCGATAAGATGCTATCACTGTCGTAAACCCTAGGATGACTGAAGTCGACTTTAGGTGGGTGATAAGGGCGAGAACCGGTTGCAACGATGATATTTTTACCGGTAATTTGATCACTCGCTCCGTCTTCTTTTTTAATTGCCACTGTGTGTTCATCAACAAACGAAGCTTCGCCGTGAATGAGTGAAACACGGTTTCGATTGTAAAAGCTTGAACGCAGGTTAGTTTGTTTGCGTATTACACCACTGGCGTGTTTTAAAATATCGGGAAATGTCAGATGTAAATCATTGGCATGACCGCCGAAAAGCGGGTTTTCTTTGTACTCGTCTAAACGCAATACTGAATAACGAAGTGCTTTTGATGGAATAGTACCCCAGTGAGTACAGCCTCCACCCACACTTTGATGACGTTCTATAATGGCTACTTTTTGATTGAGTTTCGCTAGG
This sequence comes from Marinifaba aquimaris, assembly GCF_013328345.1. GTDB lineage: Bacteria > Pseudomonadota > Gammaproteobacteria > Enterobacterales > Alteromonadaceae > Marinifaba > Marinifaba aquimaris. The sequence goes on along the minus strand of NZ_JABULX010000052.1, from coordinate 4,896 downwards.
TTCATCGCAGCGCCTTCGCCGCCAGGTCCTGTACCTATGATAATCGTGTCGTATTCAAATTGTGTGTCTTTGCTTATCGTTTTTTTATCTGCTTTAGCCACGGCCAATCCTAATTATGAGTTTTGTACTTGATGCCTATAGTTTAATTAAATATAAAAAAACTGCATGACATCTATTGTTTAATTTTGTTACTGAGATCAGTTACTTGGCATTAAAGCTTTACTGATACGGTGTTCTGAAGAGAAACTTGCTCAAAGCGTAATCAATTGAGCTTTGAGCAAGGTGTATAAAAGTAGAGAGTTTAGCTGTACTGAAGGCTTAATCGAGCGAAGTTATTCTGTTGAGCTTTTAGCTTTTGCTTAAGCTCAATTAGCTGTTGATTCATGTCTTGAAGTTGACGATACAACTCAGTTTTTTCAACGTCTTTAACCAGTTTCTTTTTCTTCAAATCGATAAAGCGTTTCTGTGTACTGTAAAAAGCATTGATGCGTTTTAATAACACTTCATATTCTTGTTCTAGCTTTTCAATATGAGCCGCTGCATTTGGTAGGGCTAATAATTTGTCTTTAGCTTGCTCTAATTTAAATTTAGCTTTGGCTTGTTCGATACGCTCTTGCGGTGCTTTTCTCAAACCCCAAGTAAAGCCGATTAAGCTCATCGTTTTGATAAACCATTTACTTGGATCAAAGTCGTACCAATGAATGCCGTTGCGGTAATCGTATTCAAATGTGTGATGGAAATTGTGATAACCTTCACCGTAAGTCACAAGAGATAACCAGTGGTTGTCTTTTGCCGTATGGGCACTGGAAAATGTCGATTTACCCCAAATATGAGCAAGTGAGTTGATAAAGAAAGTGAAGTGGTGACTGAGTACTAGGCGCAATACACCAGACATTAAAAACATACTTAGAATATCACCATTTAACCAACCTAATAGTAAAGGAATTCCTAAGTTCGTTAATAACGCAAGAGGCACATAATACTTGTGTTGCCACATGACGATTTTATCTTTTTGTAAGTCTTTTACGTTTTTGTAATCACCGTACTCTTCGCCTTGATATTGGCGAAGCATCCAACCGATATGAGAAAACCAAAACCCGCGTTTAGCTGAATAAGGGTCTTTGTCATTGTTATCTACATATCTGTGATGATTTCTGTGATCTGAACACCAGTGCAAGATACTGTTTTGCAATGCAAATGCGCCACCTATTGCGAGAATGAATCTGACAAAACTGTTTGCTTGATAAGTTTTGTGAGACCAGAGTCTGTGATAACCCACGGTAATCGACATACCGCAATAGCCAAGGCAAAGTACACAGGCGATGACTTCAAGCAAAGTGAAGCCATGTGTGAAGGCGTGAATAGGGATCCAAATCAGCGCAATTAAACCTGTGATTAAAAATACAGATATGTTGAGCCAAGATATAGGAGCGTCTTTTGATTCAATCATAAAATTTAACTTCCTTTACGCTTTAACCAAACACCCGATTCAATGTGATGAGTGTATGGAAATTGATCAAATAAGGTGAAATCCATCACTTGATGCGTTTGCGTAATCGTTTCTAAATTGGTTTTCAGAGTTTCAGGGTTACATGAAATATACAATATATTGTCGAATTTCTGAACTAGCTCAGTTGCTTTTTGGTCAAGACCTGCGCGAGGCGGATCAACCAAAATAATAGAAAAATTGTAATCGCTTAGTTCAATATCCTTTAACGACTTTACTGATTTTCCATCAAAGTACGCAGCGGCAAAGTCTTCTGCTGATGCTTGGCCTATCGTGACGTTAGTTATGCCATTATTAGCAATATTTTCAACAGCCGCTTTTACTGATGGTTTAGCAATTTCAGTTGCAATTACATGATCAAAGCAGTCGGCGAGTGCCAAACTAAAGTTACCATTACCACAGTAGAGTTCGAGCAAATCACCAGATAGTGTTTGACTAATTTGATGAGCCCAGCCCAACATTGCTTTATTAATAATGCCATTTGGTTGGGTAAAGGTATTTTCGATCTGCTTATATGATAAATCACGACCATTGACGTTGAAAACCTCAGTAACATGGTCTTGATCGATATTAATCTTTTGTTTTCTCGCTCGGCCAATTAGATTCAGATTAAATTTTTCGTTTAATTGCTCTTTTAGCTCTGTTGCCTCTGCAACCCAATGTGCATCAAGCGGTTTATGATAGATTAATGATACGAGTGCTTCGCCACTTAATGTCGTTAAAAAATCAACTTGATAAAGTTTGCGACGTAAGATCTCGTTAGGTAAGAAAGCTTCTCTTACAGCTTCCATAAGCTCGTTAATTAGCGTACTTCCAGGAATGTAGTGATCAACTCGATATTTCTCTTTAGTTTGCGGGTCAAACATAATGTAGAAACTGTCATCATCTTGGTGCCACACTCTAAATTCGGCTCTTAAACGATAGCCTGATTCAGGAGATTCCACCACATTAGCTTGCGGCATAGCTAAACTTGAGAAACCCGCTTCTGTTTCAGCTATTTTTTCTTTAAGCAGTGCTTGATATTGTGCAACGTCTATTTGATCTGCGCGCATGTGTGAGACTCCGTGACTAAATTGGTCGGCAATTGTATAGCGAGTACTCCACTTGTCCAGTCTATATAGCTATAAGCTGAACTTTTCTGCATTTTGAGTCTCTTAAATAAGCTAAAATAATAGATAAATATTGATTAAATAAAAATCAACTTCGGCCGATATAGTACTTGTGAGGTTTTTTAGGTAACAGGTTATGAATATAGGAACGGTAAAAAGTGCAGATGCCAGCCCGTCACTTTCGCCTGCTGTAGAGAAGAAAGTAGCGAATGAGCCTGCCAAACAAACACAGCAAGCAAATACAAGGCAAACAACAGATTCGGATTATGCGGTTAAGACCCATTTATCTGAACTCCCCTTAAAAGAATACAGTGTTAAAGTGTTATCCAAATCTATGGAGACGCATTTAGCTGTGATGAAACAAATCCGCGACGAGGGTATTGTCAAATCATTTGGCTTTGAGCAAAAGGAAACGGAAAAGCTTCATACCATTGATATTGGCAAAGCAATTGCGGAAGTTGAAGAAAAGCCTTTATTTGACTTTGAAAAAGTTGCATCAACTGTATTAGATTTTGTTGGCGGAGCCCTTACTAATGCCGCAAGTGCAGGTGCTGACAAAGAGAAACTAAACGATTTACTTGGTCAAGCTAGAAAAGGAGTCGACCGAGGAATTAAAGAAGCAAGAGATATTCTAGGTGGTGATGTTAAGCCTGGTGACATTATCGATGAAGGGATAAAGAAATCAGAAAGTCTGATTAAAGACGGTTTTAATCTCTTTGAAGATCAAATAAATGACCCCGAACGCAGCTCAAATGTATTTTCTTATAAAAGTGTCGAGCAGCAAATAAAAATGCAGCAAGAGCAATCCTCATCTTTAACCATAAACACTAAAGATGGAGATACCGTTAATATCAACTTTGCCAGTCTACAAGCATTTCAGGCTAGGCAGCAACAGATTGATGCTAATGTTGATAGCGATGAAGGTTTTTTAAACTATCAGCAACGCGAAAAAGAAACGAGCTTTTACACTAATCAAGAATTTGCATTTGAAATTCAAGGTGAGTTAGACGAAGACGAAAAAGAAGCTATTGCTGGTTTAGTGAATGATATTAACAAGCTTTCAAAGAGCTTTTTCGATGGTGACATCCAAGCTGCTTTTGAACAAGCAAAAGAATTAGGCTTTGATGATGATGAAATTTCAGGGTTTGCTTTGGACCTGAAACAGACAAAACAAGTACAAGTGATGCAAAGCTACCAGCAAGTAGAAGGTTTTGAAAAACAAAACGGTTTGCCAAAATCAGTTGAGGAGCCTATTCAAAATTATGCTGCTCAATTACTTAAAATGATGGATAAATCTAAGAAAGTACTCTCTGAAGACGAAGATTTAGTTAATACCATACAAAAAGTAGTCGGTCATACCTATCAAATGAGTGGACAAGAGTTATTGGATGCATTCCAACGTTTTAACCATTTTAACGGAATATTATTAGGAACTGAGCTTTTTGAAAGTACTCAAAAACCTATCGAAGAAGCAAAGGTGAATCAGCAAAAAGCAAATGGTTAGTAGGAATTCGGTGGCAAGGTATTAAAATAAATATGAGTTAAATAAAAAAAACGGTAGTATGACTACCGTTTTTTATTGTCATTAAACAGAGTGATTAAGCATTCTGATCTTGTTGCGGGCGTTCTTTAGCTTCACGTACTTTTAGTGTTCTTTGTTGGAACTCCGAGTCATTTAGCTTTTCGATAGCGTTTTCTATATCTGATTTCGCCATCTCAACAAAACCAAATCCCTTTCGCTTACCTGTATTTCGATCTCGCATTAGACGAACTGAGACAACTGTACCTTGTGTAGAGAAGAGTTCGCGTACTGCCGCTTCGTTTGCACGATATGGTAAGTTACCAACATAAAGGGTTTTGGTTTCCCCGGTGTATTCAGCTTCGTTCGACTCAGTTGCAGTTGCTGGAGGAGTGATGAAAGAAGTAATGATACCGCCTATAAGTAAACCTAGAGCAAGCGTTACACCAGATGATAAATCTAGGTCAGGTAATGCAACTGCCGCCACTACAGCCAAAATTACAGATACAAGAATCTGTTTAACTTGGTTAGACATAATTGTTTATTCCTAAAAATGAATAGTAAAAAGAGGACATGAAAAACTTGTATGAGTGATTATATTATTGTTGTAAATCTGAATCAGACATCATTTTCCACAGCATGAGTATAAATAATGAACTAAATAGAGTAAATGTAAAAAATTAATAAAAAACTTCAAAAAAAGCGTTGACGGGTGAAGTTAGATCTCTATAATGCGCCCCCACAACGCAGCGAGGCAACGA
>NZ_JABULX010000051.1 GCF_013328345.1 Marinifaba aquimaris | reverse complement strand
GAGATAACGACAAGCTCTACTGACAGATAGCTTGGTTATGTTTTTTTCTTCAATAACGCGTTGCGTTGCTTTTTTGTAATACGTACCCCGAAATCTTTATCAAGTACATCGACTATCGTTTCAAAGAATTGTGCTTTTATCTTGGTATCTTCTAGCTCTTTTTCGAGGGCTTTGATTTTTTGCTCGGGTGTTAAATCATTGGGTTTAGACATAAGGGGAAGCTCATTCATATGATTGGGTGTACCTTTACTCCAATCTAGTTGACCATATCGGCGAAGCCAAGTTAAAACGGTTGAAGCACCTTGAATACCGTAGTGGTCTTGCGCTTGTTTGTAAGTACATTCGCCTTTTTCTACTTTATCAACGACGGATAATTTAAAGGCAAGTGAATAATCTTTTTGTGTACGCTTAGTTATTGGTTTCATTATCTTCTCCAAATTTAAGTTGGAAAAGTGTCAACCTTATTCAGGACGGGTCACTGACAATAAAAAAGCCTGCAACTAGCAGGCTTTTTTATTTTGAGTATTTTTTAGTTGGCGTAAGGGTCAGCCTTTATTTCATCAACTTTCCAAACCCCTTTTTGTTTGACCATTTCAACCGTCTTCATATCTCTTAGTACTCGGCCATCATATGTACCATCAAACATCACATCTACATTGGCTTTAGTTGCGCTGTCTAATCTTACTGAGCCACTGCGGGTATCTTTGTTTACCACTATATTAACCTCATCGTACTTCATATTGAGGATATGACGTTGTACCGCTTTCGATGTTTTGTAATGTTGCATTATGCGTGCGGTTCTTGGTGTGGTGTATTTTAATGCTTGATCTAAATTTTTTTGATTGTACAAAGCATCAAAGAATGCAAATGCGACTTCATATGGGCCATCTTCTTGAGCCTTTTCTGTCTCTGATTTACCGCATGCACTTAAGGCGAGAATGCAGATGTATAAAACAAACACTGGCTTTAGCCAAGTGAACGAAAGCAGTTTACTAGATGACAATCGCATATCGATTTCCTTACTAAGAGTACTCTTCGATTCTGTTCTTAAAGCAGAAATATGTAAAGGCCGTAACAACAAATCGTTACAAATAAGTAAAAATTATAGTAGGAATGGAAGAAATTGTTAGTTATTGATTTTTCATTATTTTTTAGAAGGTTGAAAACAAAAAAGCCGAGTGAATACTCGGCTTTTTAACAATTAATTCAAGCGAATTATTACTGTTCTAACTCGTCTTCAGAGAAGAAGCCAGCGAATAACGGGCTAGACAAGTAACGCTCTGCTGAGCTTGGCAAGATAACCACAATGTTCTTATCTTTGTTCTCTGGTAATTCTGCTAAACGCTTGGCTGCAACAACTGCTGCACCAGAAGAAATACCCGCTAAGATACCTTCTTCTTTCATTAAGCGGTGAGCCATTTCGATTGCTTCGTCGTTACCCACTTTTTCAACTGAGTCAACTAAATCTAAATCTAGGTTGCCTGGGATGAAACCAGCACCGATACCTTGGATTTTGTGTGGACCTGGCGTTAAGTCTTCACCTGCTTTTGCTTGTGAGATAACAGGAGAGTCTGTCGGCTCAACAGCAACAGATTGTAAGTCCAAACCTTTGTCATTTTTAAGGTAACGGCTCACACCTGTGATTGTACCACCTGTACCGACACCTGCGATGAAGATATCTACTTTACCTTCCATTGAATCAAAGATTTCAGGGCCTGTCGTTTTAACGTGGATCTCTGGGTTAGCAGGGTTTTCGAATTGCTGTAATAACACGTATTTGTCATCTGATTCAGCAATTTCTTTTGCTTTAGCAATTGCGCCACCCATGCCTTTAGGGCCTTCAGTTAAAACAAGGTTTGCACCTAATGCTTTTAATAACTTACGACGCTCTAAACTCATCGTCTCAGGCATAGTCAATGTTAACTTGTAACCACGTGCCGCTGCTACGAAAGCTAAAGCGATACCTGTGTTACCTGAAGTCGGTTCAATTAACTCTTTACCTTCAGATAAGATGCCTTGTTTTTCAGCTTCCCAGATCATGTTAGCACCGATACGGCACTTTACGCTATAGCTTGGGTTACGTGATTCGATTTTTGCAAAAACATTACCACCAGTTACTTTGTTTAATTTAACTAGAGGTGTATTACCGATAGCTAATGAGTTATCTGCGTATACAGTCATTGTTAGCCTCATTCCTTTTTTATGTTGAATGGAAAAATATTTTTTAGATTCGATTTAGCTTAAACCCATCTGTCATAAACAGAAGTGCTAATTTGTTATAACAAATGCTAAAACCTGTTAAATGTTTACAGGGGTTCTGTACAGCGTAATAAACAGGTGAGTTTTCAGATTAGAGGTCGTTGCTGAATCTGACAAGTGTTTGCACTGGGCAAACACTTGTTCTGTCAAAGCGGGTTAGTTCAAGTATGCGTAAACCGTGTTAAAGGCTTGTTCTTGCATAGGTTTAAGCCCTGTTGCTTTGAAAGCGATAGGCAGCGGGTTGCGTTTCATTTTTTCTTTGATGTCACTTGGTTTTATCAGTGCAACATCTAACTTTTCTGAAAGCTGCAGGGCGGCTTCCATTTTGAACGTTGCTCCTGGGCCTGCAAATTTGCCTTTTAATGGACGAGCAAGTATGACAACTTTTTCGATTTGATAGTCAGCCATTAATTTTTCGAAGGCAAATTGAAACTCTTTTAAACCTTCTTCTGATTCCTGATCCGTAAACGCAATTTTAGGTACACGGGTATTGTGGATATCAAATAAGCCTTGGTTATGAGACAAGACTGCAATTACGGCTTCATTGTTTTTTAGCTCAACGCCACAAATTCTCATTAGTATTTCCTAACTATCTTCACTTTCGACAATTATACGTACTTATAGGCTAAGCGCGTAATTAATTTTACTTTTTACTTGGGTTTGTAAAATTATATAAAGCTGACAACTTCAGCCTTTTTGTTTTGTCCAAATCAACAAAGCCAATGCCGTTTTTAGTATTAAGTTTCCAGAGTGTAACAGCGTTATGCCTTTGTGTACTTTCCAACCTAGACTTAGCGTCGGCTTAAGTGATTGAACTGCTGTGTTCAAAATACTATTTGTGGAGATTTAAATGGCTAGCAACTTACTTGCAACTTTCTGGGAGATGTTCGAAGACGACACGGCTGCGGCAAAAGAAGTGGCAACCGTCTTTTGTGAGTACATTCCTGAAGTGTTGACGGATATACACAATGCAGCGCAAGGTGATGATAAACAGAACCTTGTGGATTTATTACATCGTTTAAAAGGTAGCATAGGTTATTTAGGTTTTACTGAGTTAAGCGCCAAGATTATTCAACAAGAAAAGCACGCCATTGAACATGGTGAGCTCAATGATGATGGCACTATGCCAGAGATTCAAACCGAGCTAAATGCCATCATGCAAGAGATGTATCGCACTGGCCTGGTGATCTAAACCTTTATCCCTCGTTTCTCCTTCTGTACTGGAGCGGTTTGGTTACCGCTTCAGTCTTTTCTTTTGATGACAGACTGAAAATCCACCTATAACGGCCTGTTTACGCTGTTTCTTTAAGTTTACGCTTTATCTGGCGCTCTGTTCAAAATCCGTTAATTATGCTTTTAACCGGTGACCTGTATGCGTTTAAAGGTTTTAAATCTGCATAAATACCCGTTTACCGACTATTTTTGCGATTTAGCTGATTTTTGGCAAAAAATTGCATTTAATTAAAACAAAGCAGGTTATGCTTTGGCATAATGCAGTTGACCAATTTAATAACCTTGTTTGGAGACAAGAACTAATGACACAAGCAAATCTTACACGCGACACTTTTGATCAAGTAATGATGCCTAACTATGCACCTGCAGCTATGGTGCCTGTGCGAGGTGAAGGGTCACGCGTTTGGGATCAACAAGGCAAAGAATATATTGATTTCGCCGGCGGTATTGCCGTGAACTGCCTTGGTCATTGTCATCCTGAATTAGTGAAAACGCTAACTGAACAAGGTCAAAAGCTTTGGCACGTTAGTAATATTTGGACTAATGAGCCCGCTTTATCGTTAGCGACAAAATTAACAGACGCTTGTTTTGCTGAACGCGTTTATTTTTGTAACTCAGGTGCGGAAGCTAATGAAGCTGCACTTAAGTTAGCAAGAAGATGGGCCGTTGATAATTTCGGTGCTGATAAAGACCAAATTATTTCGTTCAAGCAGGGCTTCCACGGCCGTACGTTTTTCACTGTAACTGTTGGTGGCCAACCAGCATATTCAGATGGCTTTGGTCCTAAACCAGGCGCAATTGAACACGCTGAATTTAACAACCTAGCTTCTTTAGAAGCGCTCATCTCTGATAAAACCTGCGCAGTAATGATTGAACCATTACAAGGCGAAGGCGGTGTTTTACCTGCTGATGAAGACTTCTTAAAAGGCGTACGAGCATTATGTGACAAGCACAATGCGTTACTCGTTTTTGATGAAGTACAAACAGGTTTTGGCCGTACAGGTCACTTGTTTGCTTATCAAGCATACGGCGTAACACCTGACATTTTAACGTCTGCTAAATCGTTAGGTGGTGGCTTCCCAATCGGTGCCATGTTAACAACAACCGCTGTTGGTAAAAGCTTAGGCTTTGGTACCCACGGCAGCACGTATGGCGGTAACCCATTAGCTTGCTCAATTGCTGAAAAGGTACTCGACATCGTAAACACTGAAGAAGTGTTAGGTGGAGTAGCTCACAAAGAAGCATTGTTCAGAGCAGAGCTTGAGCGCATTAACGAAAAATACGGCATTTTTGAACAAGTTCGTGGTAAGGGCTTGTTACTGGGCTGTGTTTTAACACCTGAATATCACGGTAAAGCACGTGACTTTATTGCAGCAGCAGTAGAGCAGGGGTTAATGATTTTAGTCGCTGGACCTAATGTATTGCGTTTTGCGCCGTCATTAGTGGTAAGCGAAGACGATATCAAACAAGGCTTAGCACGCTTTGAGCAAGCAATTGCTCAAGTGGTTTCGGCTTAATTTATTGAAAGGCTGCGCGTCTTTGCGCAGCCTTTTTTTAATGCTGGTCGGGCCGGTGCAAGCTCAAGGTAGTTTGTATGTTATTGATTCGACCAATACAGAAACAAGATTTAGACAACTTACTTGTAATTGCACATGACTCAGGTCATGGCTTCACCTCTTTACCCGCCAATCGGGAGTTACTTGAGAATAAAATTAAACGTTCATGCCAATCAATTGAGGCAGACGTAGGTGCACCTGGCGATCAGGCTTATTTATTTGTTCTCGAAGATACTGAACAACAGAAAATCGTTGGTACTTGCGGTATAGAAGCAGCCGTTGGGTTAGACGATGCGTTTTATCATTACCGTTTGAGTAAAGTCGTTCACTCTTCACGAGAGTTAAAGATTTACAACACGGCAGATGTACTGACACTTTGTAATGACTACACAGGGGGCACTGAAATTTGCACCTTGTATTTAAGCCCAGATTACCGCGATGGCTTAAACGGCCGGGCGCTCTCTAAAGTTCGCTTCTTATTTATGGCTGAGCACATCAAGCGCTTTAGTCAGCAAGTATTTGCTGAAATGCGAGGCGTATCTGATGATGATGGGGTCTCCCCATTTTGGCGTTGGTTAGACAATCATTTCTTCTCTATGGATTTTCCGACCGCTGATTACTTAACGGGGATCGGCAACAAGCAGTTTATCGCTGAGTTAATGCCCAAGTATCCAATTTACGTCAACTTGTTATCCAATGATGCGCAAGCGGTTATTGGCAAGGTTCACGAAAAGACAAAACCCGCGCTAGCCTTGCTTGAACAAGAAGGCTTTGAATGGCGAGGCTATGTCGATATTTTTGATGCAGGCCCCACAGTGGAAGCCAAATTAGAAGAGATAAAGAGTGTTAAAAACAGTCAAAAGGTAAGCGTTGAGCTCAACGACACCAGTCAAGTGTCAGAGCAAGTTGAAGCTGTTCCTTATTTAGTTGTTAACACCCATTTAGAAGATTTTCGTGGTTTGGTGGTTTATAGCGAAATTGACGCTATTGCTAAAACTATTTCAATGACCCAAGAGCAAGCGACCGCTTTGAAAGTGAAATCAGCCGATACGGTTCGCGCACTCAAACTTGCTTAATTTGGAGGCAATATGTCATCTAAGCATTCTAATTTATTTATTGATGGCCAGTGGCTATCTGGTCAGGGGCATTGTTTTGAATCAATCGACCCTTGTAAACAACAAGCTATTTGGGCAGGTAATAGTGCGACACCTGAACAAGTTGACTCTGCGGTCAGTGCTGCTAGAGGTGCATTTGAGAGTTGGGGGCAAACTGATTTTGAAGTGCGCTTAGCTTTGGTTGAGCAATATGCTGAGCTTATGGCCCAGTGCAAAGACGAATTAGCCTTATTAATAGCACAAGAGACTGGTAAACCTATCTGGGAAACAAAAACAGAAGCGGCAGCTGTTGTAGGCAAAGTGAAGTTATCCATTTCTGCTTATCATCAGCGTACGGGGATTATCGAGAATCCAATGCCTGGCGCTAAAGCGATTACTCGCCACAAGCCTCATGGTGTGGTTGCTGTTTTTGGCCCTTATAACTTCCCTGCTCATTTACCAAATGGTCATATTGTACCTGCGTTATTAGCGGGTAATTGTATTGTGCTTAAACCTAGTGAACTAACACCTAAAACGGCTGAGTTTATGGTTAAAGTTTGGCAACAGGCCGGTTTGCCAAAGGGTGTTATTAACCTTGTCCAAGGTGAAGTTGAAACTGGTAAAGCACTGGCTAGTCACAAGTTGATTGATGGTTTGTTTTTCACGGGTAGCTCTCAAACCGGAAGTATTTTACATCAGCAGTTTGCTCATTCTCCGGAGAAAATTTTAGCATTAGAGATGGGAGGGAATAACCCGCTTGTCGTCGATGAAGTAACGGATATTCCTGCTGCTGTTTATGCCATTATCCAATCGGCGTTTATTTCTGCCGGTCAGCGCTGTACTTGTGCTCGTCGTTTGTTTATTCCTCAAGGCGATGCAGGTGATACACTCTTAACCGCTTTAGTCGAAGCGACAAAGGCAATAAAAGTGGCTCATTATGATGCCGAGCAGCAGCCTTTCATGGGGTCGTTAATATCTGAAGCCGCAGCTCTTAAGATCATAGATGCGCAAAATGAGTTAATTGCACAAGGAGCTGAAGTATTAACCGAGGTGGTTCAATTAGAAGCGGGTACTGGTTTACTGAGTCCAGGCATTATTGATGTCACTAATATTGAATCTTTACCTGATGAAGAAGACTTTGGTCCATTACTAAAAGTGATTCGTTATCAAGGTTTTGACAACGCAATTACTCAAGCTAACGATACCCGTTATGGTTTATCAGCAGGCCTATTGAGTGATGACCCAGCGAAATGGCAATTGTTCTACAGTCGTATTCGCGCGGGTATTGTCAATTGGAATAAACCTATTACAGGGGCCAGTGGTGCTGCGCCATTTGGTGGTGTGGGATTAAGTGGTAATCACAAGCCAAGCGCATTTTATGCTGCCGATTACTGTGCATATCCTGTGGCCTCAGTTGAGGCTGAGCAATTGGCCGTTCCAGAAGCATTAACGCCGGGTGTGACGCTGTAGTCCACCCAGGAATCATTAAACAAAGGCTGTTAGAAGGTAAGAAAATGCATAATAGTGTCGATGCTTTATTTACAGGGTTATGGCAAGATTTTTGTCAACATGCGCCGAGTGCAGAAAAAATTCATGCTCTGTTGGCTTCAAAGAATGAGGCGATCGTTAACGACCATATCGCTTTGCGTACCTTTAACTTGTCGCCAATCGGCTTAGATACACTGGCTGCGCATTTTTTACATTTAGGCTATCAAGCTAAAGGTGAATATCACTTCAAAACGAAGAAATTATATGCGCGTCATTTTGAGCACCCTGATCCACTTCAGCCCAAAGTGTTCATCAGTGAGTTATTGGTTGAGCAAGTCTCACCACAGCTGCAAACTTTGATTAAAGGTAAATTAGCTAAGCTTGATTCAGCATTGACTCAACAAGATAGCTTTCTTTATTCAGGCCGAGCATGGGATTTATCGACAGAGGAATATCAACTTGCCAGTCAAGAGTCTGAGTATGCCGCTTGGCTATTAGCTCATGGTTTTAGAGCTAATCATTTTACAGTTTCTGTCAATCATTTAACCGCTTTTGAGCAGCTCAGTGAGGTCAATGACGAATTGAAACAAGCGGGTTTTGCATTAAATAAAGCCGGCGGTGAAATTAAAGGCGGAGCAGATGTGATGCTCGCTCAATCATCAACATTAGCAGACGTAGTTGATGTGCATTTTGCTGATAAAACTATGGCCATACCGGGTTGTTTTTACGAGTTTGCGCAACGTTTTAGAAATAAAAAAGGTCAGCTATACACTGGATTTGTTGAAGCATCTGCCGATAAAATCTTTCAGAGTACAGATCAAACATAAAAGTTACACAAAAGTCGCTTAGTGTTTATTCTGCCTGATAATGATTCAGTGGCTTTGCAAATACGCCATAGGCCAACCATACTGAATCTTAGTTTGATAGATATTTGAGGTTTTTTGATGGTTACTGAGTCACAAGCATACATAGAGTTAATTTCCTACTTCACGGAAAATTTAGATATGTTTGAACAGTCAAGCGACTCCACGTTAGACAAGACGCTAAGAGATCTCGTCGAAGAACACATTACCGAAGAGATGATTAACTTTTTTGGTCAGCATGACGAGCTCGATTCAGATACGCGTATGGATGTGGTGCGTGAAGTTGATTCTATCGTGACTGACCTTGAAGAATTTCTGGCACGTCGTCTTGAACAAAAAGCATCTCCACAACAAGAAGCTTTTATTGTCGAGTACTCTGGCTTAATAAAAAACCTATTTGATTCTTTCTTTATAAAATAATTTGCTTTAACTGGCTGCAATTAATGTATTGCGGCCACTGTCTTTTGCTAAATAAAGCGCCTTATCTGCTGCACTGAGTAGCACTTCTTTAGTTCGACCATTATTTGGATAAGTTGAAATACCCAGCGAAATAGAAACAGCTAATGGGGCTTTGATCCCTTTAATTATTTTATCATTTGCTACACAAGCTCTGAGTTCTTCGCCTTTTCTCATTGCTTGCTCAAGGTTAGCTTTTGGTAAAATAACAATAAACTCTTCACCACCGTAACGGCATATCGTATCGCCTAATCGACAATTTCGCTTCAACCTATCAGCTATCTCAGCCAAGACAATATCACCTACACCATGACCGAAAGTATCGTTGATCGGTTTAAAGTGATCGACATCAATCATAATGAATGCAATTGAGCTTTTATCCCGTTCAGCACGCGCCAACTCTTTATCAATGGCATCAGACATATGTTGGCGATTATAAACCTGTGTCAGAGGGTCTATAATAGCCTGCTGGATTAAATCTTGTCTCAGCTGAATATTTGCTAACCCTGAGCTGAGCTGCCTAGATAATGAATCGAGCATGGGTTTTTTAAAATCCAAGCTATGGTGGTGAGTTTCTGTATTATTGACGACAATAAACCCCAATATCCGGCTCTGATGAGTCAGTGGAACAGATATCCCTGGCGCATCGAGTAACAAGGCTTCATCGTTGAGCTCTTTGGGCCAAATAGATTCATTTGACCCCCAGTGGGCTTTTTTAATTAGTGAATCAGCTTTATCAAATAAGAAAATAGCCCCATGGCTGAGTGGAAATATTTGGTAGCACAACCTTGCTGTATCAGTCAGAGCTTGGTGCTCATTGTCGGTATTTTGTAAAATATCGGCCAGTTTATTAAGGGTGAGTACATCGGCATACGTTTCTTCTAGCTGGCTGATACTTTCAATCAAGGATTGATTTACTTCACCAATTTCTTGAGTGCGTGCTTCAACTTCTTGTTCTAAATCCGTTTGGTAACTTTTTAGCTTTAACTTCATTTCAAAGCTTTCAACCGCAGCGTGAATTGTCTGTAAAAAGTCTTTGAAATCAAATGGTTTAATGATGAATTTATATATGTTAGCAGTGTTGACTGAGTCGACAATGGCATCTAAATCGATGTAACCTGTCACTATCGTTCTTGGGGTATCGGGCAATAAACCTTTTATTTCTTTAAATAGTTCTACCCCTGTCATTTTGGGCATTCTTTGGTCGGATACAATGCAGGCGAGTTTTTCGGGCTCTTCGAATTGCGTTAATTTATCCAAGGCCTCTTGACCATTAGCGGCCGATATTATCTCGTAATATGGAGATAAAATATTAGACATGACCTCTAAATTAGCTGGTTCATCATCAACTAAAAAAACGGTAAACCGCTTATCCAGTGAAACGGATGCTTGTTGAATTTTTTCTAACTGACTCTTTTTAAAAAAACTCATATTGTGCTCATGGGTTCATCGTCATTATTGGTAAACTCAGTGTAAAGCAGCTTCCTTTGTTGGGTTGTGAGGTGACAGCGAGTTGACCTTGATGATTGTCGATAATTTTAAATGTGATAGATAACCCTAATCCAGTGCCATCCCCGACTGACTTGGTCGTGAAAAAAGGCTCATAAATTCTTGCTATGACGTCTTCACTCATTCCGATACCATTATCTTGAAATTCGATATTTAATTTTTCACCTTGAATATAGCTATTAATTAAAAGCTGGCCTTTAAAATTGGCTTCACTTTGCTTTTGTTTTTCAGCAATCGCTTGGCAAGCATTAACGATTAAGTTCATAAACACTTGGTTTAATTCTGCTGGATGACAATTAATTATAGGATCAGATGCCAGTTGTAGCTGAATATCTGCAATATCGGCATATTGCGTTCTGACTAAATTAATTGTCGTTTGTAGGTGTTCACCGATAGCAACGGTTTCTTTTTTGGTTTGGCTTGAGCGCGTAAAGGTTCTTAAATCTTTGACTATGTTACTGATTCGATCAGTACCTTGATTGACGGTATTTAAGTGATGCTGTAAATCAGCAATTTGTTTTTTTATTGAATCGACAATGTCTTGATCGGCTTCATCGCCAGCCAGCTCAAGTAAAAAATCTTCAAATGCGTTTAGTTCATTCTTTAAAATCTGTACGCCACCACTTGCAAAGTTTGCTGGGTTATTGATTTCATGAGCAATACCGGCTGTTAAGGTACCGAGCCCAGCCATTTTTTCTGCGTGAACTAATTGCTGCTGGGTTTGTTTTAAATTACTCAGCGTTGATTCTAACGATTGCTTTTGTTTCTCTAGTTCTTCAGTTCGCTGTTTTACTTGATGGCTAAGTTGTTTTTGCTGCTCTTGAATTAAACTCATTCGCGAGCGGTAGTAGCCATAGCTGAGCAGCAAAACAGAGCTAATTGCTAATGTTCTAAACCACCATGTCCCCCACCAAGCCGGTTTTATCTTAACTGGCAGCGATATACCTTGTTCATTCCAAACCCCGTCGTTATTACTGCCTTTTACCTGAAATAGGTAATCGCCAGGGTCTAAGTTGGTGTAAACGGCTTCGTGTTTGGAGCCAATATAAACCCAGTCTTGGTCAAAACCGACAAGGCGATAGGCGTATTGATTCAATGATGAATGCAAGTAATTTAGGGCTGAAAATTCAAAACTGAACACACTTTGCTCATGATTGAGTACTACTTTATCTGCATAAGCTATTTGCCTATTCAGTGTGGACGCATTTTGTGAAATAGGTACGCTTTGGTTGAAAATTTTAAAGTCAGTTAAAACAATTGGTGGGAGTTTTTCATTAATTTTTATTTTCAGTGGATCGAAAAAGATTAAACCATCTGTACTCCCTAAATAAATTCGCCCATCTTGTGCGTGTAATCGGCCATTGAGGTTAAAGTAATCCGCAGATAAGCCATTCGTTTTGTCGTAAACCTTTATTCCGCCCGTGTCGTGATGGTAGCGATTAAGTCCTGTAGAGGTGCTCACCCACAAATACCCATTGTTATCTTCAGTAATGCCGACGACGGTATTACTCGATAAACCATCTCTCTCTCTAATGTGGGTTACATGACGTTTTTCTCTATCAACGAGGTTTAATCCGCCACCAAAGTTAGCTACCCATAGGCGCTTTTGGCTGTCTTCATAGATATCAACGACACCGCCTGAACCTATGTGCTGATGACTGAATATATCGTTTCCAAATATTCTTTCCGTTAGAAAGTCATTGCCATGTTTTGTAATGGTATAAAGGCCATCAAAAGTACCAAACCAAATAACCCCATCACTGTCTTGATAAATGGCTCTAATGGATTGCTCACCTAACCAAGGGCCTTGTAGCTTTTGTGTCTTGGCATCAAAACCAAATAAGCCATCATCAGATGATATCCATATAAAGCCCTGATTATCTTGGTAAATATTCCATATATTGCTGTTGGCTAATACTGGGAATACATTGTTCTCAAATGCGTTAGCTTTTTTGTTGTAGTAATTTATACCGTTTCTGTAGGTACCCAACCAAATATTGCCTGACTGCTCTGGCATGATAGATAAAATAATATTACTGCTGATAGATTGGACTTGATTAGGGATGTTGAGGTAGGTTTTTACTGATTTGGTTTTAGGGGTGTAGCGATTAATGCCTCCACCATCTGTGCCAAACCAGATATTGCCTTCGTGATCTTGAGCAATTGGGATAACCGAGTTTTTTTGTATATTTGAGTTGTCGGTATTTAAGTTGGTAAAACTGGTTTCTTTTTGTTTATGGAAAAAGTTTACTCCACCTTGATAGCTACCAAACCAAAGTGTGCCTGCATCATCTTCGAAAAAGCATATCGCTTCATGGCTGGAGAAGCTCGTTGAAAGCGATTTATCGTAAATATATTTGCTGCTGAAACCTTGCTCTTTCGAGAATTTGATAAGACCTGAATTTTCAGAGCCTATCCAAATTGTCCCTGTGGAATCTTGCTCGCTAAACGTAATAAAGTTAGTCGGCAGACTGGAGTTATCAGTGGTGAGTTGGGTTATCGAAAAGCTAATCGGGTCGATAACATAGATGCCATTGTCGAAAGATGAGATCCATACTTCATCATTGATAATGCTAGCATGTGTTGTCTTATTTCCTTTAAGTTGGTTATCTACCGAAAAATGTTCTATAAGTTGGTCTTTATGTATGTCGTACACAAAAATGCCATTGGAAAAGCTAGCGACCCATAAGCGATTTTGTTTATCGATGACCATACCACTGTATGAATGAACTATATTGGAATTTTCGTATTTGATATGGTGGGTTATTTCCCCAGTATTAGGGTCATATTTATCTAAACCGGCGTAAGTACTAAACCAAATGGCACCACTTTTATCTTCGATAATGGCATAAACAAAATTACTACTTAAGGTTTTATCATCAACAGGGTTGTGTTTGATGCGGCTGAAGTTATCCATGTGATGGTGGTATAAATTAACACCGCCACCTACGGTTGCTAACCATAAACGTCCTTGAGAATCTTTGTAGATTTCAGATATCAAATCGTGGCTAATAGAGTCTGTTTTGTCTATTTGATGGCGATAAACTTTAATTTTCTGACCATCGTAACGATTTAAACCTTCAGAAGAGCCAAACCACATAAAGCCTTTATCGTCTTGCATCACACTGTAGACGATATTACTGGCTAAGCCTTGTTGTTGATCTATTTGTCTGAAATGTACCTCTTGTGCAAAGAGCGAAGCACAAAAGAACCAAAATAATAGGGAAAAACCGCTAAACCGCATCGGATACTCGCTCTGATTAATCGAGTGTTTGGCGTCAAAACGCGTCAATAAATCGAATCTCAGGAGAAAGTATAGAAGTTAAATCCAGTTTTAGCTTTAGCGTTAATAATAAAGTGATGGGTGTGTTGTGCCTAGCACAGAAGTTTGAGCGGGTGAAAAGTTGGAGATAAAAAAGGCCACTTCTGTGGCCTTTTGGGATGTGATTGACCCGTCCTGAATAAGGTTGACACTTTTCCAACTTCAATTTGGAGAAGATAATGAAACCAATAACTAAGCGTACACAAAAAGATTATTCACTTGCCTTTAAATTATCCGTCGTTGATAAAGTAGAAAAAGGCGAATGTACTTACAAACAAGCGCAAGACCACTACGGTATTCAAGGTGCTTCAACCGTTTTAACTTGGCTTCGCCGATATGGTCAACTAGATTGGAGTAAAGGTACTCCCAATCATATGAATGAGCTTCCCCTTATGTCTAAACCCAATGACTTAACACCTGAGCAAAAAATCAAAGCCCTCGAAAAAGAGTTAGAAGATACCAAGATAAAAGCACAATTCTTTGAAACGATAGTCGATGTACTTGATAAAGATTTCGGAGTACGTATCACAAAAAAGCAACGCAACGCGTTATTGAAGAAAAAAACATAACCAAGCTATCTGTCAGTAGAGCTTGT
>NZ_JABULX010000050.1 GCF_013328345.1 Marinifaba aquimaris | reverse complement strand
TCAAATTATGCTGTTAATATTTTCTTTGGCATTTTTAACCTCATTCGTTAGTTGAATTTTACCTCTAACAAAGTCTCTAGTTAAACCATACCGTTACAACCATCTGAAGGTAATAAAAATTAACCACTAACAAAGCTTATAACAGCCTTACTTACACCATAAAACTATCAGGCAATTTAAACCGTTTAATCAGTTAGCGTAAAATTTATCTTTCATTGGCTAAAAAACCTATACCTAACAATTCGATTACCCACACTTCACATGTTACTTTGGAATAAAAGTTTTTTCGTCGATTTATAATCATCACATGTTAAAAAGGAAGTAGTTTTAAAGCTAATAAAAAAAGCCTCTCTTAAAAATCAAATGTGTCTAATTGATACAAATACCATAAACCATTTATCATGTATAAGTTATATTTTTATCATCATGTTATCGCGACCAATTAACATATTTTCTGGTAACGATGTATTATTTTCGTTTAACCAGTTATCCAAATCATGCGAAATATGAGTCAACACGGTTTTTTTCGGACGTATCGATTCATGAATAGCTAACGTATCGTTGTAGTTGTTGTGATTTCGGTTTTCAACTGTTGGTGGTGAAGTCGTATCTATAATTAAGCAGTCTAGAACTATTGCGTTGAGATAATCTGTAACTGCTGGTGGTAAACCTTTGGTATCGGTGAGATAGGCCATTGACGTTCCAGCGTTTGTAAACAAATAGCCATAGGTAAGTTTTGAATGAATCAGGGGCAACGGAGTAACTCTTAGCTCATCGATGTCTAGTGGTTCAAATTTCTTTAATTGTCTGAAATCAAGTATCCCTGGATTTTTATAAAGGTCAGCGCACCCCTCTTTATCGGGAGGGCAAAATATTGGAATTCTAAATCCACTTCCCCAACGAATGTGAAATAACCCCTGAACATGATCGGGATGAAAATGAGTCAGGAATATCGCATTAAGAAAAGAAGATTCAAAACGCTCTCCTATATCCATTATTCCAGCATCTATTAGGTAAGCCGCCCCGTCCAGTTCAATCAAAGCACAAGCAGGATTTCTTCTGAGTGAAGGGGTGATCTTTGCACTCAGACAAATATGGCATTGGCAACCAAAAACAGGGACTCCACCTGCCGCCCCTGTCCCCAATAGTGTGACTTTCATTAAATAGCCACCTGTCGAGAACAACCCACTTCTGACATGATAAGGTCAAACAAAGCTTTACCTGCTAGTTCTATAGGACCATTGTTATCGACTTTAAGAACAGTATTCGATGACAATAGGTCACTGTCGCTTTGGCTTGCTCTTGCAAGCCTCTTTTCAATTTGGGTATTTGGCTCTCTGCCTCGCGCTAATAACCGCTCTCTCAAAATATCTGTTTCTACATGAACTAAAATTGGGCGTACGTTATTAAACCTGACTCTTGCCTCTGGTAAGTATCCGCGAGAACCATTTACAACCACATTTATTCCGCGGCCCAACCATATGGAAACTTCAAGACCGATCCCATAATAGTAACCATGACTTTGCCAATCCATAAAAAATAAACCGGCCTCTTTTCTATGGAGAAACTCCTCTTCTGATAAAGAAATATAATTTTCACCACCAGCATTAGCATCTCGCGTAATATAGCGATGCGCGACTGCAATACCATCGTCAGGGCTATAATGCTGTCGGAGATGATTGAGCAAAGAGTCTTTCCCTGCACCAGAGGGACCAATAACATAAAATAGCTTAGCCATGGTCATATTGAGCCTGAAATACCAACTCTCCTGCACTCCAAGTTTTGGAAATTTGAGGTAACCTACCCGGGGAGCTCACTGCAATCAAGTCAGCTCGTTTACCAACAGAAATTTCTCCACGATCTTCTAATCTTGCAGCTTTTGCGGGGTTTATGGTTACCAGTTTTATTGCTTCTACCAAAGACATATCAAGAAGCTCCGGGATTTTAAATACCGCTACGATCAATGCCGCTGGTGAATAATCAGCACATAAACAATCTGCTACTCCATTTTCTATTGCATCTATCGCTTTCATCGAACCAGATTGACTTTTTCCGCGTAATATATTTGGAGCTCCAAAGACCGTTGACATTTTAGCTGCTTTAGCCGCCTTTGCAGCTTCTAAATTAATTGGAAACTCAGATATATCAGCCCCGATCTCTCTCATGGTTGCAATACGTTCAATCGATTCATCATCATGACTCGCAACAGATAGATTCCGTTGATGTGCTAAGCGAGTGAGTTCACTCATTCGTTCAAAGGCGCCTGAAGCTGACGCAATTTTACGCTCTATGATCTCGTCAATCTCTTCATCTGACGTTTTATAGGTTCGGCTCAAATAGTTTTTGTAAGCAGTCAAATCCTTAAACTGTCCTTGACCTGGCGTATGATCCATCATAGAAATCATGTGCATTGAGTCTTCTTCCATCAACTCTTTCAGGATTGTTACCCCTGTTTCGTCTGTTATCTCATATCTGCAATGAACGCGATTATCAACTAATGCATGTGGTTGCCATTTATAGACTGCTCTTGCCACCTCTGCAGCAAAATTATTATTTCGTACTCCCAGCTCTTCATGTGCAAATGATAGTGCATGATAAACGGTGGTTATACCGGCAGCGGCATTACGTTTATCCGCTTGGGCACATGCAAAATCCAAGGGAAAGTGTACGTTTGGTCGAGGCTCGACTTCCTTTTCAAGAGCGTCACAATGAATATCAATCATCCCTGGCATCAAAACGTCTCCACGCAAATCAATTACCTGATCTGCCCCAGAAACTTCTGAGTTGATTGAGTGAATGAAACCATCTTTAATTAGCATCTTAGCTTCTTTTAAAATTTCATCACGCAACACAATCGTTGCATTTGTTATCAGTGTTTTCATGCTTGTGTTTTCTCTTGTAATTGCTCAATTGATTGAGGTATTTGAAGTTCAACGATGTGCTCAGCCATTTCTTCAACGAGTGCAGGATCATGAAAAATCGCAAGCATAGCAACGCCATAATCTTTGAGCTTTTTAAGTTCTTTCACCACCACATTCGTCGTTGTAGGGTCGAGACTCGATGTAGGCTCGTCGAGCAAAAGAAGGCGTGGTTTTGCTACCAGACTCCTGGCTAAATTTACTCGCTGTTTTTCACCACCTGAAAAATTTGTTGGAGATAAACACCATAAATGTTCTGGTAGATTCAAACGTGCCAACATATCTCGCGCTTTATCAATAGCTTCTGACATACTTGTGCCACGTTTTATAAGAGGTTGAGCTACCAGAAATTCACTCGGTTTTCTTGGTAAGACATGTAAAAACTGCGTTACAAAGCTGATCTCATCATTCCTGAGTTGCAAGATATGATGTTCATCAGCTTTGGCTAGATCAATTTCATAACCGTTTTTTGAACGATATAGTACACGTCCGTCACTTGGCAGATAAGTCCGATAAATACCTTTAAGCACACTTGACTTTCCGGAACCCGTTGGGCCAATAAGCGCGGTCAGCTGACCTTGATAAACCGACAGTTCGACATGCTGTGATGAAGGAATAATTTTACTTTGCTCATGAAGTACAAATTGCTTCGCATATCCTTGAACCCGAAGCACACAAGGGCTATCGATTGGTTCTATGTGGTGTGTCATAAGATACAAACTCCATTTAAAGTGCCGAAGCGACAAGTCGTTGCGTATAGGCATGCTGTGGGTCTTCAAGAACCTGGTCGGTTAAACCTGACTCAATGACCCTGCCATATTTCATTACAAGAGTGCGTCCAGCTAACAAACGAATCACTCCTAGATCATGTGTAACCACGATCATCGCCGTTTCGATTTCTTGCTGTATCTCCATAATTAAGTCGAGTATTGCCGCCTGCACAGATAAATCTAGTCCGGTTGTTACTTCATCTAAAAATAGCAGTGGAGGGTATGTTGACAAAGCTTTCGCTATTTGCACACGCTGCTGCATGCCACCTGAAAAAGTTTTTGGCAGGGCATCTATTCTTGCGGTTGGAACTTCTGCCCTTTGCAATAAAGAGCTCGCTCTTTCTCTTATTGCACCAAAATGACTAATACTAGACATCAACAAACGTTCAGCAATATTTCCACCAGCGGAAATATCAAAATTCAATCCTAAATAAGGATTTTGATAAACCATGCCAAAACGACGACTTGATAACTGTCTTTGTTGAGCAGCATTTAAAGTAAACAAATTATATTGTTTACCGTCATCATAAAAAACTGCACTGCCTGAAGTTGGCTCTTCATCGAAAAACAAACATTTTACTGATGTCGACTTGCCAGAACCAGATTCGCCCATAATCCCTAAAATCTCTCCTTTATACAGATCGAATGAAACATCATGTGCTGCAACCACGCTGCCACAACTAGGACAAATATTGGTATCAGCTTGAGGACCAGTAAGCCCAAAACAGTCTGCACAGCCTTTACCATAGACTTTTGACAAGTTTTTTACTTCTAATACTTTATCCATCTATACTCTCTTCAAAGGGTTGCTTACTTTGAGCTGCACAGTATTCAGCGCAATAGTCACTGTCAGAGCATTGATAGACAGTTTTTCCATTGGTTGAGTCGACAAACTCATCTAAAAAGCTAGACACTGAACCACACTTGCTACAAGCTCGGCGTTTACCGCGCTTATCGCAAAAATCTTCAACCCTAAATGGCACGTCATCGAACGCTAACGGTTTTGCATCCGTGTAAGGAGGAACAGCATAGATTTTCTTTTCTCGCCCCGCACCTAACAAAATTAAAGCCTTTGATTGATGCATTTTGGGTACATCCCATCGAGGTATGGGCGAAGGATCTATGACATAACCATCATTTATACGGGTAGGATAACGATGAGATATTGTAATTTCCTTATACTTTATAAGGTCTTCATAAAGCTTAACGAGTAAACGAGAATAATCTCCTTCACCATGCATTTGTTTGCGCTTTTCTTCTGATGGCTCAACGATAACTAATGGATCAGGATAAGGTACCTGAAGGACAATGAGCTGTTCCTCTTTCAATTCTTTTTCCGGAATTCGGTGGCGCGATTGAATAATGTCGGCCTTATCAGTACTCGTCGTTGTATTTATCCCAGGACAAGTCATCTCAATAAAATCTCGCAAATTGATTGCATTGACAGAGTCATCAGAGCCTTGATCTATTACTTTAAGGGTATCATTTTCACCTATCAAAGAGAGGGTCAACTGCAAGCCCCCTGTTCCAAACCCTCTTCCCATTGGCATTTCTCTACTTGAATATGGCACTTGATAGCCGGGAATAGCAACGGCCTTGATAGTGCACCGCCTAATTTCCTTTTTAGCGAATTCATCTAAAAACCCAAAGTTATATTGACTCATTACTCTGCAGCCTCATTCTGTTTGTTCTGAGTTGTTCGCAAGCGATCCATATCAGATTGAAACGTAACGTAGTGAGGCATTTTATAGTGCGAGCAAAAGCCCATCGAATCTACACCATCAATGTGTAACAAAACGAATTCAGGATCTTCAGATGGATTAGAAGGCCCATCTTTCATACCTTTTTGTAATGCGCGATCCAGTATTGCCATACTGATCGCTTTTACTTCGTTGTGGCCAAAACAAGCCCCATAACCTAACGTGAACATGGCTTTCGAATTTTGTTGCTGTGCATCTTCTGTATCTTCATACATAGCGACAACTTCGCACTCTGTTATCTCTATTTCACCAATTTCAGTCAACTCACCAGTAATAAGATGAGGTAGCATGACAGGAACATACCCGACTCTTAATTCTGCAACGGTTGGATGAACGTCACCGTAGCCACGCATATTCGAATATGCCATTGCAAGTAATGAGCCTTGCTCAGCCCGGGCCATTGTTGCAAGGGCAGCAGACCTTGGTACAGGGAAGACAAGAGGCTGACGAGTAATATCGAACGGTTTTTCTAAATTATGCGATGCAGCCTCAGCAGGAAGTAAACCTTGCTTCCTGAGTTCATCCAACACTTTCGGGAAGGTATCAGGAATGTCCACCTCTCTCGTATTGCATAACCACTTTTTAGCAACAGCCTTGAACGCTTCAGGTGATTCATCTAGCATATCCATTCGCATCAACCTAAGTTGATAATCGTTAGTTGCCCCCAACATCTGTCCTTTTGGAATGTCCTTGAAAGCAGCAGATATGCGACGAGTAATCCGCATTTTGCTGGTATCCATTAAAGGTGTTTCAACAAGGCGAGGAACTGTTGAACGATAAGCTCTGAGAGCAAAAGCCGCTTCAAGCGTATCGCCATGAAACTGCTTTATAGCGAGGGATGCTAGTTCGGGATGGAAAATACCTCCTTCAGAGATTACACGGCTATGTAACAATCTTAATTGATGTCGGATAGCATCTGAATCAAGGGAGCTTTCTCCTTTGCAGGTTCTAAGGTACTCAAGCGCACCTCCTGTTCCCCTGAGAGCCTGGCCGCCACCTTTAACTGCTACATACGCCATTACATTACCTCCACGCGAGTTGTTCGCGGCAATGCAATAAAACTGTCTCGGTCACACAAAAACATATCAATACCAAGGGGGAAACTCGCGCACCATTCATTCCGGCGTTCCAACCAGGCCTCATTCAAACCTCTTACCTTTAATGTATTCATGCCATTAACCCCCGGTCCCGTAAGCTTTATTGTCAAACCACCTTCGCCTATTTTTGTTACGCACAAGAACACGGTGGCTGATTGCTCCGGGTGCGACAAAGCTCCTAATTTTGGTTCCTCACAGATAGGTTTTTGTCCAATAGCAATAATAAAATCAGCGTTGGAAATTTCTGTTTTAGAAGTTTGCAACATCTTCCATTCACTTTCTTTTAAGAGAGATTCAGGATCAGAAACTGAGACCTGTGTGTCCACAAGAGTTGCTAGCAAAGGGAGAAACCCGTAATCAAATTTATATTCGTCAGATACGCCATGTATGATTTGGTTTTGCGAGCCGGGGCGAGACATTGCATTGAGCAAATGACGATAGTTTTGCTGTTGTAATTTAGGTAACCAAACTGATTCTACGTGCAACATTCTAGATATCCTTTGCGACATTATTTGTTGTGTTATGGTCATGTGGACCGATAGCATCCTCAAGTAATGAGAAATCAACACGTGTACTCGAAAGAATTTTTTTGCGAGCCGATTCGTTTTCTTCAAATATACTAAGCCCTTGCGTTAACAATGCCGCGATTTCATCAAAACCATCGAGTTTGCCAGCCAACACAGCGTCACAAATGGCTAACGCCTCAGCATATTTCACATCATCGTGCATAATATTTGCAGCTCCTTGAGCCATTGCGCCACCAGGGGTAGAAACCTCAATCCCAACACTCGATAGTGGAAATTCCCCTAGAAAGAAGGCCTCAGACATCGTGCTCTCTTTCATTTTTAAAACACCGAGGCCTGATTGGGGAGGAGAAATCGGCTTGATAAACCAGTCTTTAGCTAGGGTTTGAACTTGTTCGATTAAATCCTGTCGCTTAATTTGACTGAGTGCCTTGATCCATTGTGCTCGCGGCAATTTAAGTTCTTTATTCATTCTCTATGCCTTTAATAGATATTTGAACATCATAAAAATTTGGTTGTTGACGGCTTATCAATATGTCTAAAGTGTTTTCGTTCGTAACTTCTGTGAACCAAACTCTAGGATTAACACGGTAATAAAAATGACTAATAAAATCGTTGATACATGATCATAATCAAACAGATCCCATCGACCTTTTAGCTCCATGCCAATACCTCCTGCTCCAACAATTCCTAGTACCGTAGCGGTTCGAATGTTACGTTCAAAAATATATTGAACATAGGCTATCCAAGCCGGTAGGACATGGGGTAAAACCGCATATCTGAGAACTTTAAGGCTACTAGTACCTGCTGATTTCAAAGCTAATTGAGGACCATTAGGGGCATTCTCTATTTCGTCGGCAAAGAATTTTCCTAGTACGCCACTTGTGTGTATGGCAAGAGCGAGAACACCTGCAACTGGCCCAAATCCGTACATAAGTACCAGAAACAGTGCAATAATTAGTTCAGGCATGGCTCGATGGAAACTCAACCAAAAACGAGCACCTGTGTATACCAAGCGATGAGGAGCATAATTTTTTGTTGCCAGCACACCTAGGGGTAAAGAGATCATTACGGAAATTAAAGTCCCCCAAAAGCCCATTTCTATGGTTTCCCACATTTTGATGATGACTTTTTTCAAATACCCCAAAGGTTCAACTAGATACTCAGTTTGTTCTATCGTCCATTTTTCATCTAATGCATCGTATTCTCTAAGTTCACCTATTTCAACGTAAGCAAACCATGGTAAATCAGCACGATCTAAACCCTCTATTCTTGAAATTTCTGTTCGCTCAGATATCTGAATAGGAAAAGCTTTACTGACAAAACGCACTGCCCCGTCGAGTACTTGTGAATCCCCCATCCCCACAGCCGATAGGAAAGCTTTCGACGTATCAACTGCGGCTTTATCAATTTCTGTGTTGTGAGCAGAAATTGATAAGAGTATAAATGCGACAAGTATAAAAAAAATACGTTTGGGAGTTATCACCTGATGAGTTGGCCAGTCTTGCCATTTCTTTTCTGTCACATTCATCAAACTGCTACCTCATTACCTCGTTTCCCAACACGTTCTTTTTCTTCGATTTGTGTTAATGAGTAAATGGCGTGCTGCGTTTGAAGATCAAGATCTTTTGGCGAGCCATCGAAAAATACTCGGCCAGCCCTTAATGCTACTATTCGATCTGCGAACTCTAAGGCATACTCTAGCTGATGCAGTGTGCATACCACACTAGCATCACGATGTTTGGCGGCAGATTTCAAGCTATTCAACACACTACGACTCATTGTGGGATCAAGGCTTGCAACGGGTTCGTCTGCGAGTACAACTTTAGGATCACTGACAAAAGCTCTAGCTATCGCCACTCTCTGCTGTTGCCCGCCTGATAAGTCCGAAGCCCTGCGTTGCAAGTGCTTTGCTTCCAAGCCGACTTCATGCAGTAATGTAAATGCTTTTATTTGATCCTCTTTCGAAAAAAATTTGAAAAAGCTGCGCCAGAACCCCCTCTCAGGTAGCAAGCCACTTAAGACGTTGTGCAATACTGATAGGCGGGGTATTAGGTGTAGCTGTTGATGAATCATACCGACTTGACGTTGGAATTGTCGCATGTTGCTCTTGGTAATAATTTCACCACAAAATGCAACCGACCCCGATGTAGGTGCGACCACACCATTAATCATATTCATTAAAGTGGACTTTCCTGCTCCAGAAGGACCGAGTAAAACGCAGAACTCTCCTTGAGGTATTTGTAATGAAACATTATTAACCGCTATCGTGCCATCTTTGTATTGACGACTGACAGAATCAAACACCAGCATTTTTTATTACCTCTAAATTATCCAGATAAAAAGAATATGTTAACGTTGGCCTGCTTTCGTAATCATGTCTTCTTTAACTTGCTTTGTTACAGCGCCAAGCTTAGCAAGCGCATCAAATATCTTGCTTTCATCAAAGTTGGTGTCATAACGATCTACTCTCTTGCCACCGTATCCCCTTATTTTGCTTGATTCCATTTTTGTATGAATGGTACCAAATGCCTCTTTAAGCCTCACTTTAAGTAAAGCGTTCAATCCCTTGTTCATAGCCAAAGGCGGATTAGGAATAGGTTGAGACTTTGCAAGAGCTTTAAATTTACTCGGGTCTATCGCACCTTTGTTAACCGCTTTGCCGAATGAGTTATATGAAGCTGCCGCCGCATCTACTTTTCCTTCAGCAAGGGCTGCTAAAGATGCAGAGTGAGACCCGGCTACAATCACTTTTTTTAGATCTTTAACCGGATCAACGCCCGCAGCAAGGACCATAGCAACAGGAAAATTAAATGATGAGGTAGAGCTAGTGCTACCAAAAGCAACACTTCGCCCTTTTAAATCAGAGATATTTTTAATCCCACTACCTTTCTTTACGAAAATTCCCGAATAATATGAAGAGTTTCCTTTTTTAACATCAACGGCCAACAAATCAACGCCACATCGATCATAAGCCTCGCCGTAACTCGAAGCGCCGAACCAGGCAATATCGGCTCTATCATTACACATTCCTTCGACTACCGCTGCGTAACTGTTACCAGCTTTAATATCAAAGTGAATACCATAGTACTTTGTGATCCCATCAAACACTGGTTTATAGTCTTGAATAATATTATTAGTACCTGTGTCTGCTGGTACCATTAGCACACGTAATGGGCTATTTTTAGAGCCATCTGGTAACTTAGCCGCAACGGTATTGGACACTAGAATGGCAACTACACTAACGGCAAGTAAGGTTATGATTTTCATCTAATTACCCTTTTTATTAATATCGTTGAAACTGAACGTTAATTCGCTGGTACTACCACGGAAACGCGTTATAGCGTATTCCACAGGTCGACCAGTACCGATTTCTGCGTTAATGCTTTTGGACTTGAGCACGGGCTCACTTTTTGGCATTAATAGATGCGCTGTATCTTCAAAGGTGGGTAATACAGCACTAATAACACTTTCTTTTCGCTCAAGAAATATAGAATAGTTTTCTTTTAAGAAGCCATGAAGGGAGCCGCCATGATAATCATCTAAAACGAGTGAAAAGTTATCCAAAGATAAAAAGTGGCTTATTAAACAAAAAGGTTTTTGTTCAACAATACGCAGCGTTTCAAGGTGTATTAACTGACTACCAACTGGTACCCCTAACTTCGTTGAAATAACATCATTAGCAATGATGATTTTTTTCGATATAAGATTACTTTCTGTTGCACACCCTAAGGCTTCAAATGCTTCAGTAAATCTAGATTGAGGGTTTATTGAATAATTATGTGCTTTTTCTAGCACAATGACACCCACACCATGTCGACGCTCAACGACACCTTCACAGACTAATTCATCTACACCACGCCTGAGTGTATGTCTATTAACACCCAGCCGCTTTGCTAACTCTATTTCTGACGGTAAAATATCACCAGAGATATAGTTGCCAGAAACTTCTTTTTTGAGCCAAAGCGCAATTTGACGGTATACAGGGATTGAACCTTCTCCCCTGTAAATAGGATATACAGACATCTAGACATCACCTCTTTTTTCTAAAAAATAACGTGTGATTATTTCTATGCGATTACAACCATGTGATAATTAGATGATATGGCAATACACAATCTAAAACGCCTGACGAACAATAATTTAAGATGACAACTAAGATTGAATACGGATTAAAAGATATGGTAATTCTATAGTGAGGAAATCAGACTCCCATAAAGCCATTTGACAAAACTAATCATCAAGAAAAGCAGGTGACTATTATTTTATCTAAGTCAATTAGAGGTATACTAGTGACTCAACCTACACAGATATAAACTGGCACCGATAGATCCATTGGCGGATTAGCTTTTTTAAGGTATATGCGAAATCACCGCTCTGAAACAGAGCGGTGATTATTATTTAGAAAAAATCGTATCTAAAGCCGATTTGACCACGGAGGCCATAGTACTCTACCTGTTTCGGTCGCTCTTCATTTCCCAAGAAATAATGCAATGGCTCATTTGTTAGGTTGTTCACTTCAAGATAAATCATCGCATTGTCAGTTATCATGTAAGACGACGTAAAATCCAAACTGGTATTATCACCATAGTAGCTGTCTTTTTCAGGTGAACTACCGTGCTCCTGTATATAAGCCCCCTTGTGGTTCCACGCCAATCTTGCGCTAAATATTTCATCATCATAATAGACTGACAAGTTGTACAACTCATCCGCTTGTCGTGGTATGGCAGGCTTATCACTGCGACCTTCCAAAGTCATTTCAGAACCCATTAAGGTAAGGTTAGCATTCACACCAAAATGTCTAGCAAACCCCGGTAAGAAATCCAATTGTCTATTAAATGTTAACTCTGCGCCATATAGCTTTGCCCCATCGCCATTTTTAGACGTAATGAACTCTACGTCGTCAAGCCCGTTAAATTCACCCACATAACTACTCTTAAAGATAGGGTCCTTAACATCTTTATAAAAAATGCCCGCAGACATAACACCAATGTTTTCACTGAAATGCTCAAAAAGTACATCTACATTGGTAGAGTAGGTTGGGTCAAGGCCTGGGTTACCAATAGTGTAAGTGTTGTCTTGAGCGAAATAGAATCCTCCGGGGCTTAGATCGCCAAAATCAGGGCGGGCAAAGGTTCTAGTCAAAGCGAAACGCCAGTTAGTTAATTCATCAGGGCTGTATTTAACATGAATCGAAGGCAGTACTGACAGGTAATCGTTTGAGGCACTCGTCGGTGTCAACTTATCCTCCATGATTGGATTACCATCACTATCAGTGCCACTTTCAACTAAGGAATGGTTAAAACCTTTGACTCTAGAGTCGGTTTGAGTAAGACGAACCCCACCGACTAGACTCAACTGATCACTAACCTCGTAAGAAGCCATACCGTAAACTGATGTATGTGTTTCTTCAACATCAAAGTTACGGCCTAAAGCTCGTCCATTTTCCAACGTTTCAGATTCTGATTTGCTGACAGATAAATTCGTACTATTTTCATTAACCCACTTAACGATTTCATCAACATGTGCAACTTGATGAAAAATTTCTTGGTAATCAACATCTACTTCTTCAAGAAATTCGGTTCTTCCAGGTTGGTCGATCAATTTAAATTCTGATAACGCAGGCTTAGGCCCATCGCCAGTCCACCGTATAATCTCTATTGACTCCCTTCCAACTCGCTCTTTGGAGCGATACTTAGCACCAAATTTCAGCTCTAAATCGTTATTATATTGATACGTAAAATTTGCAGAGCCAACAATTTTATCTTTTTCTTGAATGTCGCCTTTCCAGAAAAAGATATTGTCAAAATATGTCTCCGCTGGATTTGCTTGATATCCTGAGGGTAAGTGTGTGCCAATCCTATTCCAACTATCATTACCACCATCAATGGTATTATAAGCCATTAACTTGGTGACACCATCGACAACTTGATCGTTGTCTTGGCGGACAACTTTTCCATCTTGGTAGCGCGCTTCAACAAGCTGACCACCTTCATTCGTGTAATATAAGTTTTCAAAATTGACATTTTTTTGATTGAATTGTACGGATAAGTAGCCAGGATCTTCGTCGTTAGGAATATTGTCATAACCGAACGTTACATCGAAGCTAGATAACTTCCAATCAAAGGTTAATTTGCTGTTTAAATCGTGCTCACCACCAAACTCAAAACCTTTCATTTTGCTTTCCATGTCATTGCGAATATGTTGAAGTTCGACACGGTTTTTGTCAAAGCGTAATCTGTGCTTATAATGTGTTTCTTCATCAAACAACTCACCATGCAACGCACGAGCGTATATTTTGCCATTATCTAGCAAATATTCAGCTCCAACGTTGATACCAAGGGTTTCTCTGGTACCCGTATAATCTCGAAGTTCAAGTCGGTATATGCCATTGCCTTTACGGCGTGGTTCGTAGTTGTCAGTAGCCCAGTCACGATTCCAGCTTGTCACATTCATAATAAAACCCAAACGGTCGTCCATTAATCGGTCTCCATATAAAAAATTAAACGAACCGTTTCGTTTATCTGCTTTCTCATTGTAACTAGCGCCAACATTAATGCTTAATGTTTGCTCGTCAGGAGCTGTTCGCGTAATGAAGTTAATTGTACCTCCCAACGCATCACCTTCCATGTCAGGAGTAATTGCTTTTGAGACCTCAACCGCTTCAATCATTTCTGTTGGGAAATGGTCAAACGTTGCTGCTCTGCTTTCTGTTTGTTGTTCAGCAGTTGGAATTCTATCACCGTTGATTGTTGAGGAACTCCATTCTGAAGGAAGTCCACGAATCGCGACAAATCGCCCCTCACCTTGGTCTCTCTCAATAGATACACCTGTTACACGAGAAACTGCCTCAGCCGCATTCCTGTCAGGAAGTTTACCTATGCCATCGGCTGAAATAGAATTCATAATTCGGTTTGCCGTGCGTTGAGTGTTCAATGAGCGCATTTCACCCCGCTGAATATATCCAACCGCGACAACCTCCTCCATACTTCCAATATTTGAATGTAAAACGTACGGAGATAGTTTTTTAGTTTCGTCTTCTGCAACGGTAAGCTTGTACGTCTGAGATTCATATCCAATATAAGTCACTCTTACATCGTAGCTTCCAGCTGGTAATTCATTTAATTCAAACTGCCCTCGCAAGTCTGATACAGTGGAAAAATTTGAACCCAATACATTAATCTTTGCGCCAGGTAAATGGTTGTTTTTGTCATCAACAATTTTGCCCGAAATAGTTGCAGCTTGCGCAGTTGATACAGCTAAAACGACTGTCATTGCAGCCACTATCGGTCTTAATTTAAACATAATTTTTAACCCGAATATTTTGTTTTGTTATTTTCGATTAGTGTTGAACATCCTTCAAAATCAACTCGTCTATACATCTGGATGTCATAATCTAAAGTATTGAAGATCTATTAACTACACATGTCTGATATGTGACGATTTACGGATAATTTGAAGACACTTACATTGCAAGAATGCAAATCAGATGTGTATTTACTCACAACCTACTGAGTGAAAATTTTAAGGATTACCGATTTGATATTTACGATGCATTACCCTTTATTCCCACTAAATTTGGACGTTTAAAAAACGTTAATTAAAAATGAAATCGAATATAACCATCAACGGCTGTCATATATGACCAAAAGGCTTGAGTGAACTATAAATAAATAACTTTGGATTAATTGTGATTGCCTCACAAGCAATTTATAAAGTTCTGATTGCGAGAGTGTAACGGTCAAATAAACTTGGATACTTTTCTAGGCACTTTTACTTAGTTTTATCTCATATTCTGCTGGTGAGATATT
>NZ_JABULX010000005.1 GCF_013328345.1 Marinifaba aquimaris | reverse complement strand
GTTCAATGACAGATGGTTATGACTGCTATCAAAATGCACTGGCTGAGAGTAAACGGTATTCTTAAAAACGAATACTTGTTAATGAAACCAAATAACCTAAATGAGGCAAGGGAAATGGTAAAACAATCAGTCGATTTATATAATCAACAAAGGCCACATTCGGCCTTAAAATACAAAACGCCCGATGAAATTCATCAGGCGTTTTAATCAAAAAAGTGTCAACCCATACTAGGATGGGTCACTAGTTAAAGAAACATTAGACGTCTAAGTTTGTTACTTCTAACGCATTTGTCTCGATAAAATCACGTCTCGGTTCAACTTGGTCACCCATTAATGTTGAGAATAATTGATCTGCACCAATTGCATCTTCAATAGTCACTTTCAACATGCGACGCGTTTCTGGGTCCATTGTTGTTTCCCAAAGTTGATCTGGGTTCATCTCACCTAGACCTTTGTATCGTTGGATATAAAGACCACGACGCGACTCAGCCATTAACCATTCATAAGCTTCTGCAAAGCTGGTGACAGGCTTAACTTTCTCGCCACGGCGCACTTCTGCACCCTCTTCAATTAACGAGCTAATTGTGCCACCTGCTTCAACAAGTGTCGTGTAATCAAGTGTATTGATAAAGTCATGGTTAACTTTATAAACATAATCAACACCATGTGTTCTGATATCAAATTGCGCTATATATTCATTGCGCTCTTCATCATGAACAACTTGTGCGTTGTAAATAGACTCACTGCCTTGCTCTTGGTTTAACTTCTCAAGTGCTTTATCAGTCCATGCTTGAACTTTAGCTTGGTCTGCTAAATCAGCGTTCGTTAACTTATCAGCGAACTGGATAACTTCAATTAACGAGTTATTCCACGTACGAGATAAACGCTCAATGATCTTATTCGCTGTTTGGTATTTAACAACAATACTGTGTAAGCCTTCACCTGTGATACCTGGTGCTTCAGGGTTTACATGGAAGCTAGTACCGTCCAACGCTAAGTTTGTTAAGTACTCAGTAAGCGCATCTTCATCTTTAATGTATTGCTCTTGCTTACCTTTTTTCACTTTATAAAGTGGTGGTTGTGCAATAAAGATATGACCACGCTCGACTAACTCAGGCATTTGACGATAGAAGAACGTCAGTAATAAAGTACGAATGTGCGAACCATCCACATCGGCATCGGTCATGATAATGATTGAGTGGTATCTTAGTTTTTCTACATCGTATTCATCTTTACCAATACCACAGCCTAAAGCGGTGATTAATGTGCCCACTTCTGCTGAAGATAACATCTTATCAAAACGCGCTTTTTCTACGTTTAGGATCTTACCTTTTAACGGCAGGATAGCTTGGTTTTTACGGTTACGACCCTGCTTAGCTGAACCGCCGGCTGAGTCACCCTCCACTATGTATAGTTCTGATAATGCAGGATCTTTTTCCTGACAATCGGCTAATTTACCTGGTAAACCTGCGATATCTAACACACCTTTACGACGTGT
This sequence comes from Marinifaba aquimaris, assembly GCF_013328345.1. GTDB lineage: Bacteria > Pseudomonadota > Gammaproteobacteria > Enterobacterales > Alteromonadaceae > Marinifaba > Marinifaba aquimaris. Next base: position 207,699 of record NZ_JABULX010000005.1, on the reverse strand, counting down.
CATTTCACGTGCTTTACGCGCCGCTTCACGCGCTCTAGCAGCATCTTGAATCTTACTGATAACAGCTTTTACATCACCTGGGTTTTCCAATAAGAACTCTTGAAGTTTTTCACCCATTGATTGCTCAACGGCTGATTTAACTTCACTCGATACCAGTTTGTCTTTTGTCTGAGAAGAGAATTTCGGATCAGGTACTTTCACAGAAATAACAGCAGTTAGACCTTCACGAGCATCATCACCCGTTGTCGATACCTTCTGCTTTTTGTTCATCCCTTCTTTTTCCATGAAGCCATTCAGTGTACGAGTTAATGCAGCACGGAAGCCCGCTAAGTGTGTACCACCATCACGTTGCGGAATATTATTTGTGAAACAGAAGATGTTTTCTTGGAATGAATCATTCCACTGCATTGATACTTCAACACCAATGCCGTCTTCACGTTGAGTAACAAAGCTAAAAGCATTTTTGTGGATTGGCGTCTTATTTTGGTTTAAGTACTCAACAAACGCTTGAATACCACCTTCGTATTTGAAGTGGTCAGTCTTACCATCACGCTCATCTTTTAAGATAATAGATACGCCAGAGTTCAAGAAACTTAACTCACGTAAACGCTTCGCAAGGATGTCATAGTGGAATTTAGTGTCAGAGAAAGTCTCTTCTGATGGCCAGAAACGAATCTCTGTACCCGTTTTCTCAGTATCGCCGACTACACCTAATGGCGCATCTGGCTCACCATGTGTATAAGTTTGCTCATGTACATGGCCTTCACGCTTAATAGTAAGCGCTAACTTTACAGATAAAGCATTAACTACTGATACACCAACACCGTGTAAACCACCAGATACTTTATAAGAGTTGTCATCGAATTTACCACCGGCGTGAAGTACGGTCATAATTACTTCAGCTGCCGATACGCCCTCTTCAGGGTGAATAGCAGTAGGAATACCACGGCCATCATCACTGACACTTACCGAGCCATCTGAGTGAATAGTAACTACGATATCTTGACAGTGACCCGCCAAGGCTTCATCAATACTATTGTCGACGACCTCAAATACCATGTGGTGAAGACCGGTACCATCATCTGTATCACCAATGTACATCCCGGGTCTTTTACGAACCGCATCAAGTCCTTTTAATACTTTAATCGACGACGAATCGTATGATTGTTCTGACATATTTATGACCTTGTTAATTTACTTTTTCACCATGTTCCACGTGGAACATGCTGTATTCACAATTCAGTTTATCTACTATATTGACTTTATCTTTCTCAACACAGCTAATAAAAATTTGATTATTAGCACTCGTAAAATAGTTAAACAGTCGAGTTAACGTGGCATCATCTAATTCAGCGGCAATATCGTCGATAAGCCAAATGCACGTTTTAGCAGTTTCATTACGTATAAATGTCTCTGCTGCCAATAACAAAGAAAGTACTAGTAACTTGAGCTCACCCCGAGACAATACTTGTCTTGCAGCAATTGAATCAAAACCGACAAAAATATCATCACGATGGACGCCACTTTGTGTCGTTTTACGTTTCAAATCACTGTAGATTTGGCCGCTTAGTACTTCAGCAAATTCGGCCTTATCAGACCAACCTTGCTTATAAATAATATCTAATACTTTATTTGTTACTGCATTATCTTGAGCAGGGTTAGCTAATTCTCGATAAAAGTTGGCAACTAGAGGTGCAATTTTATCGGTAACCTTTTTCCTTAACTCAGAAATAGATAAATTTAATTCAATGAATTTAGCATCCCAAGCTTGCACTAGAGCGCGATCATTCATCTTAAGTGCCTGATTCCTTTGTGCTAAAGCACGATCAAACTCTTTATATAGCTGGCTGATATTTTGATGTTCCACGTGGAACACTATCCAATCGATGAATTTACGTCGAAAACTTGGAGAGCCATCTAACAACTCAACAGTCATTGGCGTACAAGTCACAATTGGAAAGTAGCTCGATAAGACACTTTGCTTACGAATAGTCTCGCCGTCTATTCGTATTTCCTTGTCACCTTGCTTACTTTTACGTAAACCAAATTTATGCTGTATATCATCAACTTCAGCACCAGCCATAATGGTGAAGTCTTCTTGACCTAGTCTTATCAATTCAGAATGTTTATTGGTTCTGAATGAGCGACCAAGCCCTAACATACTAATCGCTTCGAGTAGTGACGTTTTGCCACTACCATTTGCGCCTACTATCAAATTACAGTTGTCGTGAGGCGCTAAACTGATTTGTGCTATGTTTCTTATATTACTTACAGCGAGTTTATTTATTTTCATTAAGCACTAGCACAAAACAGAAAAAGACAGCTTAAGCTGTCTTTTTATAATCGCATCGGCATTACAACATAGACTGCCGAGTCGTCTTTATTATCTTCAATTAACGCACTTGAGTTTGCATCACCTAAAGTGATCTTCACTTCATCTGATTGCAAGGCATTTAAAACATCTAGGATATAGGCCACATTAAAGCCAATTTCCAAGTCATCACCTGTGTAGTTAACGTCAACAACTTCTTCAGCTACTTCTTGCTCTGGGTTATTGGCCGTAATCGTTAATTCATTAGAAATTAAGTTAAGGCGAACACCGCGGAACTTTTCATTAGATAAAATAGCAGCACGAGAAAAAGCTTGTTTTAAATAGTCTTTTTCACCCGTTACCGTCTTATCACCATCTTTTGGTAACACACGACGATAATCAGGGAAACGGCCATCAACTAATTTACTGGTGAAGGTAAAATTGTCACTTGTTAAGCGAATGTGGTTTGAACCAACCGACACATAAATATTATCTTCAGAGTCATCAATCAAACGTAGAATTTCAGTCACACCTTTACGAGGAATAATCACTTGAGATTCATCAAGCGACTCGTTTTCTAACTGAGTTTGACTAAGCGCTAAACGGTGACCATCTGTAGTAACACAACGAATCGTCTGATCTTGCGTTTCAAGCGACATACCATTTAGGTAGTAACGTACATCTTGTACAGCCATAGCAAACGATGTTTTGTCGATTAAGCCACGTAAACTCTTCTGGCTAATCGCAAAGTTGATTTCACTCTGCCACTCTTCCAAGTTAGGGAAATCTTTCGCTGCTAATGTAGATAATGAATATTTGCTTCGACCCGATTTAATAACAAGTTTGTTGTCCATTAAATTGAATTCGATCAGCGCAGAATCGTTTAAGCCTTTACAAATATCGAATAACTTCTTCGCTGGCACGGTAATGCGGCCATCTTCTGAAGCTTGAACTAACTCAACAGAAGCAATAAGTTCAACTTCTAAGTCAGTACCTGTAATCGACAAAACACCATCATTAATATCGAGTAAAACGTTCGATAAAATGGGTAATGTGTGACGTCTTTCAACAGTGCCTGTAGCAAGTTGTAAAGGTTTAAGGATATCTTCCCTACTGATGGCAAATTTCATTTTTATTATCCAGTGCTTAAGATGACAAGGTACGAACTAAATTCAAATAATCTTCTTTGATATCTTGGCTTTCTTCTCTAAGTTCATTGATCTTACGGCATGCATGAAGAACAGTAGTATGATCACGACCACCAAATGCGTTACCAATTTCAGGCAAGCTGTGGTTCGTTAATTCCTTAGAAAGGGCCATTGCCATTTGACGAGGACGGGCAACACTTCGGCTACGACGCTTCGACAAAATATCAGCTACTTTGATCTTATAATACTCAGATACAGTACGCTGAATGTTCTCTATTGTAACGAGTTTTTCTTGTAATGCGAGCAGGTCGCGTAAGGCTTCTTTAACAAAATCAATGGTAATAGGTTTACCAGTAAAATTAGCATTGGCCCCTACACGATTTAATGCGCCCTCAAGCTCACGAACATTAGTTCGTAAACGCTTAGCAATAAAGAATGCAACTTCGCTTGGTAAATTGATTTTCGACTCTTTCGCTTTTTGCATCAGAATCGCAACTCGCGTTTCTAACTCTGGTGGCTCAATTGCAATCGTTAAGCCCCAGCCAAAACGAGATTTTAATCTATCTTCAACACCTTCAATTTCTTTCGGGTAGCGGTCACTGGTCATAATGACTTGCTGATTACCTTCAAGCAATGCGTTAAAGGTATGGAAGAACTCTTCTTGTGAGCGTTCTTTATTAGCGAAGAATTGAATATCATCAATCAGTAACGCATTAACTGAGCGATACGCTTTTTTGAACTGCTCAATAGAGTTGTTTTGTAACGCTTTAACCATATCTTGAACAAAGCGCTCTGAATGCATGTAAACCACTTTTGCATCAGGGTTACGTGCCAAAATCTCATTACCAACAGCATTTAATAAGTGCGTTTTACCTAAACCTGTTCCACCATACAAAAATAAGGGGTTATAAGCACCACCCGGGTTATCGCCTACTTGAGTGGCGGCCGCACGAGCTAACTGGTTAGATTTACCTTCAACGAAGTTATCAAATGTGTAGTGTTCTTTGATATTAGATTTAAGCTGAATACTGTTCGCCGTTTTACCACCGCGCGTATTAGGCACATGCACAGGCGTAGCAGGCGAAAAACTCGCTTTGCTCGGACTGGCCTTTTTGCCCATTTCGAATTTTGGTGTATTAACCTTAGGCTGTTCAGTTGGTGCTTGTTCTTGTGCTGGCTTACTACCTACCTCTAATTGCAGGTTTGGTGATTCACCATTATTAAGCTCTTTATATACAGTCGAAATTAACTCTGTATATTTATCACGCACCCAATCACGCACAAACTGGTTTGGTGAATATAAAACTAAAACACCATTTGTTTCGTGACTTTGTAATGGACGGATCCAAGTATTGAATTCTTGCGTGGGCAGCTCTTGCTGCATTCTATCTTGACAGGCTTGCCATAGCGATTGAGTCAAGATGGTCTCCATTAATATTCTTGTAATCGGACGATTTCAACAGATTCTATCCACAGATTCAAGTCTTGTTGATAACGTATTTACAATATGACACAAAATAACCCGCAAGACACTGTTTTATAAGGACTTTAAGGGCTTTTAATTTTTGTTATAAACAATGGTATTTTAGCGCTTTTTTTACTTAAAATGTGCTTGACTTTACAGAAAAAACAAAACCTGTGGATAATTTAAACAATTACTAGCAATAAGCTAAAAGTTATTCAAAAAAGCAGCTTTTTTGATCAATCATTTTGATCAAATAATTGCCTTTATAAATTGGCTCGTATATAATTCGCGCCCCTTTAAAGGTATCCGACCTGTCGCTCAGGTCAAAATTTGCAAATTTTTGGAAGTATCATTATGAAACGTACATTTCAACCAAGCGTATTAAAGCGCAAGCGTACTCACGGTTTCCGTGCTCGCATGGCTACTAAAAACGGTCGTCAAGTGTTAGCTCGTCGTCGTGCAAAAGGACGTAAAGTTTTAAGCGCGTAATAACTAGCTTGAAATCGTATCCTTATGGTCGGGAGTTAAGAGTTTTAACTCCCGCCCAGTTCTCCAACATTTTCAATTCCAATCCTCGCAAATTTGCGTGTCGCCTTTATACCATCCTACTTTGTAAAAACGACCTCGATAATCCTAGACTCGGGTTTACAATATCAAAGAAAAAAGTGAAATTAGCGGTTAACAGAAACCGTGTAAAACGTATCGTTCGTGATAATTTCAGACTCAATCAAGCAGAATTACCCAATGTAGACATGGTATTTATTGCTCGTCAGGGTATTGATCAGGTTGATAACGCTCAAATTCACCAGGAGTTGAACAACACATGGCAAAAATTAAGAAAATTTGCCAACAAACTGTAATTCTACCTATTCGGTTTTATCAGGTTGCAATTAGCCCTATGCTGGGTCCAAATTGCCGCTTCACTCCAACTTGTTCGCAATATGCGATAACCGCAATAGAAAAGCACGGGATCGTAAAAGGGACTTGGCTCGCCAGCCGTCGCATATTAAAATGCCACCCCAATAATCCGGGTGGATATGACCCTGTCCCAGAAAAAATTCAAAAATCACAAAGAGACTAAGTAACTTTATGGAATCGCAAAGAAATTTTTTACTGATTGGCTTATTGCTAATGTCAGTATTAATTTGGCAACAGTGGCAAGTTGATCAACAACCTGCACCCGCGCCGACCGAAGAAGTAGCGACGAGCAGTCAAACTGCAACTAAAGCTATTACAAACAACACAGGTATCGCTGCCGATGTACCCGTAAGTGCATCAGACGTAAACACAGTTAAAGCGAGCCAAGCAGGTTTCATAACTGTTAAAACAGATGTTGTTGACGCTAAAATCAGCTTAGTTGGTGGTGATGTTATTGAACTTAACCTTCTTCAGTTCCCAACTGAAAAAGACGGTGACACTGCCTACCCATTATTTAAACGCGAAGCAGCTGTGCTTTATCAAGCACAAAGTGGTTTAACAGGTGTTGATGGCCCAGATGCTAGCCGTGCAGGTCGTCCTTTCTACCAAACAGCGCAAACCGAATACGAGTTATCGTCTGATGAATTAAAAGTACCGTTAACGTTCACTAATGCTGAAGGCTTAACCGTGACTAAAGTATTCACATTCAAGCGCGGTAGCTACACAGTTAACGTTGATTTCTTAGTAGATAACCAATCTGAACAAGTACGTCAGGTGCAATTATTTACTCAGTTAAAACAAAGCACAGCAGTAGGCCCTGGCGGCAGCATGATGATGCCAACATACCGTGGTGCAGCTTACTCAGCAAACGATGACAACTACGAAAAAGTCGATTTTGATGATTTCTACGATCAAGATCTACGTGTCTCAACTAAAGGTGGCTGGTTAGCGATGATCGAGCACTATTTCGTCAGTGCTTGGGTACCAAATCAAAACATCAAAAATGAAATCTCTACGACAACAACGTCTACAGGTGATGCCATTATCCGTGCTAAAGGTCCAGCAATTGATATCGCACCGGGTGCAACAGAAACGATTTCAGCGACGTTATACGCAGGTCCTAAAGACCAAGACGTATTAGAAAGCTTAGCTAAATACTTAGACTTAACCGTTGATTACGGTATGTTGTGGTTTATCTCTATCCCACTATTTGACCTACTTAAAATCCTTTACAGTTTTGTTGGTAACTGGGGTTTTGCCATCATCTTAATCACTGTCATCGTTAAAGGTGCAATGTACTGGTTAACGAAGAAGCAATACACATCAATGGCGAAATTACGCCAGCTTCAACCAAAAATTGAAGAGTTAAAGCGCCGCTGTGGTGAAGACCGTCAAAAGATGTCTATGGGCATGATGGAGCTTTACAAGAAAGAAAAAGTAAACCCAATGGGTGGTTGTTTACCTATGCTAGTACAAATGCCTATCTTCTTAGCCTTGTACTGGGTATTCGTAGAAAGTGTTGAGTTACGCCACGCTGACTTCGCACTTTGGATCAACGATTTATCACAACAAGACCCATACTACATTTTACCTATCTTAATGGGTGCAAGTATGTACTTCATGCAGAAGTTACAACCTACACCAATGACAGATCCGGTACAGAAGAAGATCTTCCAATACATGCCAGTTATGTTCACTATCTTCTTCTTATGGTTCCCAGCAGGTCTGGTTTTATACTGGTTAGTATCTAACTTGATCTCATTGGCTCAAATGGTTTGGATTAACAAACAAATTGAGAAACAAGGGTTAAAATAGCCCGATAGCCATTTGCAATAAGCCTGCTTTTTAGCAGGCTTTTTTATTCGACACTCAATAAGCAATTACCTACACTCAGCTTAGTTTAGAAAGAACAGACAAATCATCATGCTACAAAATCAAGATTCAATTGCCGCTATCGCAACCGCACCAGGCCGTGGTGGGGTGGGTATTATTCGTGTTTCGGGTAGTTTAGCCACCCAAGCAGCCGAGCACATACTGCACAAAGTACCGAAAGTCAGACAGGCAGAATACTTAAAGTTTCATGATGGTGATGGCAATTTAGTTGACCAAGGCATCGCCCTATTCTTTAAAGGCCCGCACTCGTTTACTGGTGAAGACGTACTGGAATTACAAGGCCATGGTGGCCCAGTTATTCTTGATATATTGCTAAATGCGATACTGAATTTAACTGGTATTCGGATGGCAAACCCGGGTGAATTCTCAGAGCGTGCGTTTTTAAACGACAAGCTAGATTTAGCCCAAGCAGAAGCGATTTCTGACCTGATCGAATCGTCATCTGAGCACGCAGCTAGAAGTGCGTTACAAACGCTACAAGGTGAATTCTCGAAGCAAGTTAACGCCCTTAACGAGCACATCATCAATTTGCGTATGTATGTCGAAGCGGCGATAGATTTTCCAGAAGAAGAAGTCGACTTTTTAACCGACGGTAAAGTGCTAGCCGATTTACAGGGCATCATAGAACAAACCAAAACGGTACAGAACAAAGCGCAGCAAGGCGCTATTTTAAAAGAAGGGATGCGCGTGGTTATTGCCGGTCGCCCTAACGCCGGTAAATCAAGCTTGCTGAATGCGCTATCAGGTAAAGACTCGGCCATTGTCACTAACATTGCAGGGACAACGCGTGACGTATTATCTGAACAAATTCATATCGACGGTATGCCATTACATATTATCGACACCGCGGGCCTTCGTGAAAGCCCAGACGAGGTCGAACAAATTGGTATCGAGCGCGCATGGAAAGAAATAGCCAATGCCGATCGCGTCATGTTAGTAGTTGATGCCAACGATACCGAACACAGCCCGGAAGATTTCTGGCCTGAGTTTTTTGAAAAACTACCTAGCGATATGGGCGTGACGTTAGTACGCAATAAAATTGATGAATTATCACAAGATGCGATAGAGAAAGCCGGTTATACCGAAGAAGAGCCTTATCCTGTCGTGCGCGTTTCCGCGAAAACTCACGATGGTTTAGACGCATTAAAAGAACACCTAAAAGCCTGTATGGGTTATCAAAGTTCAACAGAAGGCCAGTTTATGGCACGCCGTCGCCACCTTGATGCCATCGCCCGCGCCTTAAGCCAATTAGAAAACGGCTTATACCAACTCGAATCTGCCGCTGCCGGTGAACTACTAGCCGAAGAGTTAAGACTGGCGCAACAACACCTTAATGAGATCACAGGTGAATTCACCTCAGACGACTTGCTTGGCAAGATCTTTAGCTCGTTCTGTATTGGTAAGTAAGCGAGCTGTTTAAATAGGTCAAAGCTAAGCTTTGCAGCAAAATTTATCATCAAATCTTGAATGACTATAAACCGTAATTGTGAAAACAATGGCGGTTTTTTTATACCCCGCCGTTTATCAACCCAACTTCCTGCCTAATACCAAAAGCAGTAATAGTCCTGTTTTTATCCATAGCTAAACTAGGGGTTGTTTAAAAAATAAGCATGCCGTAGAGTATTGATAATATTAAAATTAATAATATGTGAAACAAGAAAGTTATTTCAGTAAAAATCGGCAATGTTCCTGCTAATAAACTGTTATATGAAAAAGCGAAATAAGGAGTGTTTTGACAATGGTAAAAAAGATGATAGGTGCTTTAGCGATATTTAGTGCAAGTACATACAGTTCACCATCAAATTGTCTTTTGGAAAAGATGACGCCTATGGAAAGCAATGTCATCTCTTTTTTTCATCCCTTTAATAGTTGTAATGAGGTTAGAGCTGAAACTGGTGAGTTAGTTGGACTAAAGATCATCAAAGAAAAAAGCGTCATAACTGCATCTTATGGTAACCATGAAGACTTTCATCCCGATTCACTATCAATCACAAATAGTATAGATAGAGCATCTACTCGTGACTTATTCTGGAATCTATTCTCAGATAACAATGCAATTAACAAATTTGTTGAAATACAAAGAGAACGACTTAAAGGAACAAAAGTAAAAGGCATTTTGATAAAAAAGGATACCGTGGCATTTTATGAAATAGGTGCAAAGAGTGCCCCAGAGCCCCACTCCATTACGTATTTCTTTGATCCCGAGATGCCTGATAGATATTTCTCACTTGGATTTACTAACATAGACGAAGCAAAAATAATGTCATTAGCCTTAAAAATGGAATAAGAATATGTCTAAGCAATTAAAGGAATATAAAGAAGTGTCAGCATCTCACATAAAGGCAATTTTAAAGTCATTCTTCGGTGCGACTTACGCTGCGCGAATAGAGGTTAACGACAAAGTAGTTCGGCTCACATGGCAAATGGTGACATCATCAAAAAGTTGCTCCGAGATGATGGATATAGTGCCAAGACCAGCTGGTTTCATTCCTGGTGCAGGTTACGTCGCTAAGCAGCTAGCCCAACTAGCAAAACGGATCGCCACATCTAAAGATGACTCAATATACATCTTATGCAAAAATGGTTCTGCTTATCAGTACTCTCGTAGAATACAAATGGCAAGTAGTGGTCTTTGATTTGTATATAGCAAACACCCCAAGGTAACCTTTATCTGCCGCTTAGGCGGGCGTTAGCTACCTATAACTAAACCATGGAGTATCAAATGACAGAAGTAGTAGAAATTGATGGTTATGAAAATGATGGAGAAAAGCTTGTCGTTGTAGGCGACGAAAAAGCTACTAATCAAATAAGCTTCCAGCTAGCGCAAGATTTTTACAATGAAATAACAGGAAAATCAGAACGACTTAGAGAGTTAAATAGCGACCCTTTCATATTAAAATTGCATGATATTGAGCAACTGCATCATAGGCTCATACAATCAACTGAACAGTACAATATTGTTTCATTTCATGAAACATATACTGTGAATTATGTTGATGACTCTTCAGAAAGGCACAGTAGTTTAGAGCGCTTAAAACTACATAACGGCGCTAAAGGAGCGGCGGTAGAAGAGTTTATTGCTTCATACAATATTTTGATAATTCTACCAAAAACAAACCGACCACAAGAATATAAAATAACGGTTAAGCTCGCATCTCGGGTAGCAAAAATTGAAGAAATGAGAGAGCAAATTGGTTCAATGCCATTTGAAATACCTTTGTTTCAATTGGAAAATGCTAATGCAGCTGCATTCTCGATCGACTATGTAGATAGCACTGTAGCAAATGCATTAATGAGTGTTTTGAAAAGTTGGTTTAATACGGTAGAAAAAAATTCAATTTCTTCTTCCGTAAAAACAATTAGAAAGCTATCTCACTTTGTACCCAAGCTTACAAAATATAGTCTCTTATCTCTAACTTGCTACTCAATCTGGAAGTTATCCGAGGTTTACCTTGTTGCAAATGTAGACGCCAAAACGACGACTCTATTCGCTCTACTTTCTGTTCTATGTGCATACTTATCAATACGTTTTGGAGTGTTTGCAGGTAGTAAAGCGGAAGTGGCACTTGATAGTATTTATGAGCAATCTTATATCAACTTTTCTGGTGCAGATGATAATTTCATTAAAAATTCTTCAAGTAAGATTAGAGCAAGTAAAATTAAAGCTTTGCTTAGTTTAGGTGGAACAGTAGTCGTTGGCGTTGGTTGTTCTTTATTCGCAAACTGGCTAGGTAGCTAACAAATTGCTCAAGTAAGAAATCAGTGGCAAGTCTTTCATTTTGCATTAGGATTTAGACTATAAGTGACTTAGTGGGGCCCCCACTAAGTCACTTTATTTGCAATAGCTCACAAAACATTACAGCCTACTTTTTACCGGAAACTTCACTCCCTCTAACCCGTAACATCCACCTATTAAGCCACACCACTAAACCACATCAATCAATGACTCCGTATAAACCCGTATCTAACTATCCTTTGTTATAGGTTGATATGAATCGAATTAACCCAGCTAAGTTACGCCAGAGTAAATGGACGGCGGTAACACCTTTAAAACGAGAAAAGCACTTTTTAATTACCGACGTCGAGTACGAAGAAGATGGTACCGTTATCGCTTGCACCTTAGAGGCGGTGCTGTCGAAAACCGCTTACCAAATTGATTGGCAGAGCTTAAAAGATGCCGATAAATGGCAGTTTGGTTGGAAGTAATAACCTTAAGCCCCTTTTGCTGGGCGGCTGTCACTCATTAGCTTATCAAGTTGATGTTGGGCTTTTTTGGTATTGGTTAAATCGACCACCTCAATCATTTCGCATTCATCTCGCACCATTTCTTCAATCAAGCTGGGGTAATGACGGCAGTCTTCTGGCCTGTCGTGATAAATACTGCAGGTGTATTTATCTTTATCATCGGCTTTGGTTTTTGGTACAAGTTCTAAAAACGGGCAACGTGTAAGTGGCTCTCTGGTTTTAGGGTCAAACCAAATTTGGCCATCTTTTACATATTCGAATATTTCAGGGTTAAACAGTTCCCATAAGTCGATTTCTTCTTGGGTGGCCGCTAAATCACCACCGCCATACTTGATGCAGCATTTTCCGCATTGATTACAGTCTTTCATGGTGGTTGTTTTAGGTTATGGGCAATGGCTTTAGTCTATCATCAAAAGCCTGCATGTTACGGCGGGTTTTGTGTTTGTCTTTGTGTAACTGCTAAATAAAAAACACAGGCAATAAAAAAGGAAGCCAAGGCTTCCTTTTTCAACGGTTATACAAACTTAATTAGTTTGTAGTTACTGTGCTTTCAATTAAGCGCACTGTTTCACCGCTAATGTCCCAACGCTTGATATAGCTTGTTGAGCCACCGCTGTTTGAACAGGTAAAACCAATTACAACTTCATCACCACTGTGTGTGCTGATAGTTTCTGTTAAGCCAAAGTAGTCACTGTAAAAACCCACTTTGCTATCTTTACCGTTAAACAAATTAGTGGGTGCAATGTTGCGCGCATTGATAGCACAACGGCCTTCATTGGTTTTGTTGTTAATGCTCGCATAGCCTGTGCTTTTTAATTGCGCGTAGCGGCCATTGTTAAATTCGCCCACACCTGCTAAATCCATGTTCCAAGTCACTTGTGGCGCACCAGGAATTTTATGCTCTAAAACCTGTACTGAACCGTCTGGTAAGTAACACGTGAATTTAGCTACTTTGTTGTTGAATGCGTATTGTGCTGGTGCTTCAAAACCGCCCCATAATACTGTTGATTGCGCATTGGCATAGCTAATTGAACCCGATGCAATAAAAGCACCTGTGTCACTGTTGTACAATGCAGGTGATGTGGTGCAGTCGGCTTCGCTAGCGTAGAACGTCGTGTGAGCAACAAAGTTAATATTCGTTGCTGAATCGGAAGAAGTAACAACACTGCTCAGTGCACCGCCTTGGTAGCTAGTCCAACGGTTAGTACCGTCAGTGTCATATTTTACACTTTGACTAGCTGCTACATTGAAAGCGGATAAGATTGCGCCTACTAAGATGCTACTTTTTAATACTACGTTTTTCATTTTTGTCCTTTTAATGATTTAAACATTGATTGATTCGCCTTTATTGTAAACACAGTTATTTGTACTTAATGTGAAACTTGTTCAACTTTTTAAGGGGAATTTTTCAAGTTGTTGTATTAAAGACAGTTTCTTGATTGAGTTACGCAACACACGGAGGCAATTGAACCCCATCACCAACTTGCATTTTTAACAGGGTTATTTACCATCTGCCGCTATCTTTAGCCGTAAAAAATGACCTAAACGACAAGCGACTATCATCGATATTAAGCTTGTATACGTATCGCCCATTATGATCCCATTAATCACCAATCCAGTTTATTCCTATCCTTTTCCTAACAAACACAGGTTTCCGATGGAAAAGTTCGACCTGTTGCATCGCTATTTGATGCAAAAAGGCTTAGCGACCAAGGAAAACACACTTAGGCCGGGCACCGCCAAATTTGAGCTGCTTGCTATGGCGCATGATAAAACCTACTTAGATAAGTTTATTAATAACCAACTGACCGCCAAAGAGTTAAGACGCATGGGCTTACCTTGGTCTGAAGGGTTAGTAAAACGTACTTTGATTTCGCCTAATGGCACCTTCTTAACGGCGCAGCTAGCACTAAAAAAAGGCATTGCCTGCCATTTAGCAGGAGGTACACATCATGCCCATTACGACTTTGGTTCTGGCTTTTGCATTTTGAATGACCTAGCCATTGCAGCAAGAGCGATTGTGGCTCAGGGCAAAGCCAAAAAGATTTTGATCTTTGATTGTGATGTACACCAGGGCGATGGTACCGCAGCAATTTTAAAAGACGATGATGCAATTTTTACCTGCTCGGTACATTGCGATAAGAACTTTCCGGCACGAAAAGCCGTTAGTGACTTGGATGTCGAGGTCGTTAGAGGGACAACCGATGACGATTATCTGCAAATTGTAGAAGATACGCTAACTGGCCTACTTGAACAGTTACAACCCGACCTCGTTATCTATGATGCGGGGGTCGATATCTATGAGCACGACCCACTAGGCTTAATCAATATCAGTAAAGCGGGTATCAGAAATCGCGATAATATGGTGCTCAGCCATTGCCAACAAAGGAATATTCCAGTTGCTACCGTGATTGGTGGTGGTTATGACGACGACAGAGAGGCATTGGCACAGCGTCATGCCTTAGTCGTTGAAGAGGCGTTTAAGGTCTTTAGTTAAGCCTTAGCTCGGCAACTAAGTGATGAGTTAAAGCTGACTCATCACTTATTTTAAGTGTCTGCAACCAGTGGTACTAAAACTTAATCGACTTGCGACCAGTGCTTGTTGAGGTATTACTTAGCGAGTTAGCGCGTTTATTAACTGGCTTGTTTTGCTTTTTGCGACTTTGGCTTGCTTTAGGTTTCGCGGGCTTTGCCGGTTTAGGTTCGGCTTCTTTAACGGGCTGGTCACATAAAACCACAAAGTACTCTTCGTTAAAATAGACCACATCACCGTCATAACACTTGCGGCGCTTGCGCAGTTCCACTTCGCCATTAACGTACACATAGCCTTCACCAATGAGCATTTTTGCTTGGCCACCGCCTTCTACTACATTGGCAATTTTCAATACTTTGTATAGCTCAATGGGTTGCTCAGAAACCTCTATCCCTTCAGCTTCTACTTCAATTTCATCTTCGTGATCGCAACCACAACCTTCATCACAACTCATTTTTATCTCGGTTTTCTACTTAACTTTAACCTGTATATTATAAACGAGCGCGGCAACATAAGCTCGTAACATATCATGAAGGTTAAATTTTTATGGCTATACTTAAACTAAAAAAGAGCAAGACCAACATAGGACTGAACTGTTGAGTAATCGTGCAAGCTATAACATTACGACGCGTAATGACATTGTGATAATAAAAATAATGGGGTCATTCGATCGCTTACTATCGCAACGGTGCTTTAAAGAGTTGAAAAAAACACTCGAGGGTTTACCGGCTAATCGCCCGTTTGTCTTGCTGGTTAATGCACTGCGATACACAGGTGCTACCCCAGAAGCCTTTGAGCAAGCCACCTTATTCAATCAATGGCTTAAAGGCACCTCCTGCATTGCCAAGGCGTATGTAGTAGTACAAAAAATACAGCTGCAAATTGTCAAAAATCACGCACCAGAAATGCCTGACATACTTCACAATGACTTTGATAACCAAGAGCAAGCGCTGACTTGGTTAGAAGAGTTATTGCTGCATTACAAATAATGAGCCAATAAAAAGGCGTACTAAGCACGCCTTTATCTTTTTTTATAACACTAATGTATTCAATACCGATGAGAGCTTGGTCAGCTGCTCAGCTGTGGCAAGACCAAATCTCAGAGCTTGTTGATCATCAGTCAGGCGAGCATAGACGCCCTGCTGACACAACTGCTGATAAAGCTCGGCTGCATTGGGGTGTGTCACGGTGCGAAATAAATCTGTGCCTCGGCTTTTTTGCGCAAAGGTTTGATCAAGCAATACCGTTAAATGATTAGCCAATTCGGCCAATTGATGTTTTTGCTCAAGTTGCCAGCGAGTATCGGCCAAGGCTTGTTTACCTATGTACTGAGCAGCACCATTTACTTGCCATGGCCCTAAGCGTTCACTAAATAACTGGATCCAGTTTTGGCTTGCTATTACAAAGCCCAATCGAATACCGGCCAAGCCGAAAAACTTACCAACCGAGCGCAGAACAATCAAACTGTCTTGATAGTCGGGTTCAAAGACTAAATCGGCCACGCTGTAGTTTGGCGCGACAATATCGGCAAATGCTTCATCAACAATCAGCAACCCTTGTTTTGCAGTCACTTGTGACAATAGTTGGCTTATCTGCTCAGCAGCATAAAGCTGGCCACTCGGATTATTAGGGTTGATCAAAACGACAACGGCTTGCTCGGGAATCACCTGAGCCAACAAGGTTAAATCAATATCTTGCGCGTAATGCACAAGTTGATAACCAGCATTAAGCCAAGCCTGCTGGTGCTCTTTATAACCGACATCAGGAACAAAAACTTGCTTGGCAATCGATTCATTTTGCACAAATTGAGGTAAGGTTTGAATAATGGCTTGTGAACCACTGATAGCCATTATGTGCTGTTTGGCTGCCGCGGATACTCTCTCAAAGTAGTACTGACATGCTAGGTCGATAAGCTCGTCATCACGTTGAGGTAACTGCTGCCAAACGCTTGCTGGGATATCACCAACGGGATAACTGATAGGCGCAATACCTGTCGATAAATCTAACCATTCTGAAACGGGTATCTGATATTGTGCAGCCACTTGGTTAAGTTGGCCACCGTGAATTAACGCCATGGGAAAACCTAATTAGAAAAAAGAAAAACTAAACTGTGTGACTAACGCCAGCCACAAAAAGCCACACAAGCAAAACGCTGCACGCTCAACTAACTCGATGCTGGTTTTAATCGACGTAGCATCGATTGCTTCACCCTGACCTAACTCAACAGAGTGTTTGATTTGGCCGTGATAAATAGCGCTACCACCTAGCTTAATATTAAGTACAGTGGCGCCCGCAGCCATCACCCAACCGCCATTGTGACTTTTATATTGATTGCCTTGGGTCATCGCATTACTGAGCGCACTAAGAAATCGCCCTTTGAATAAACCCTGAATGGCATAAAGCAAGGTACATACTTTGCCAGAAACAAAACCTAATAGATCGTCTAAGCGAGCCGCCGCCCAACCAAAGTGGATAAAACGCTGATTTTTATAGCCCCACATGGCATCTAGCGTATTAGCTAAACGATGTGCAATCACTAAAGGTAAACCGCCGATAACAAAACACACCAAAGATGCAATCACTGCATCGTGGCCGTTTTCTAACATAGATTCAGTGGTTGCCCGAGCCATTTCATCAGGTGTCAGTTCAGCGGTTTCTCGACTAACTAAATAACCGGTGAAGTGCCTAGCGGTGGTTAAATCTTGCTCTGTAAGCGGTTGATAAACTTGTAAGCCGTGCTGCTTTAAGCTGGCTAAGCCAATTGCAGCATATAAACCAACTGCACTGATGATGATTTGTCCGTAAAGCGGTAATTGAGCCATGCCCCACATACACAATACAGGCAATGGCAAAACAAGAATCAGCCAAGCGATGACGCCGCAAAACCTGCTGGCAAAAATGTAAGTAAAACGGTTAAGTCGCTTTTCAATATAAATGGCGAGATTACCAAAGCCAACAAGAGGGTGAAATCGCTTGGGCTCGGCAAAAATTTTATCGAGCAATAAGGCCAAAACAACGACGAGAAAGGTTTGATAATGTGCGATGACATCCATGTTTAGACTTAAATAGGATTGATAAACCCGTGTATTCTACCTGAACTGAGTTGATTTATCGCGCACTGAACCGTTCATTGCTAGGCAGTAACGACTATGGCTTTAAGACCAATTTTTGATTATCCGCCTGGTATTCCAACTCAAAACATGAAGCATTGGCAATTTGATACGCTTGGTTAAATTCGACATCGCCTATTGCCGCTAACGTGCAGCGCAGCCATTCACCATGAACAATAATCAGTAAACTCTGATTTGGGTGTTTTACGGCTAATGTTTGCAACGCGTTAATACCACGAGTCTGGCAAGCTAGGCTTGTCTCACCCTCGGGTGGTTTACTGTTGTTCACTTGCCAACAAATATCATTGTAATCAGGCAAGGTTTCAATGGCGGACAACAACTGACCTTGCCACGTGCCAAAGTCGCGCTCGTTTAAGCCTTCATGACTTTTTACTGCAAACTCGGATAGTACTTGGCAGCACTCGGCACTTTGCACGGCTCGGCCCAAAGTTGATGAGTAGATATGATCGATTTTCACGGCACTTAAGCTGTCAGCCAAAGCTTGCATTTGCTGCTGACCAAGTGGGGTTAAGGGGCTATCTAATTGACCTTGAATGCGGTGCTGTAAATTCCATTCAGTTTGTCCGTGACGGGCCAAAAAGAAACGCGTATTCATTAAAAAAACTACCCTTTGCAGTACGTATTGGCTTATTCTAAGTGAAAAATTAATTTTCTTTAATTTTTATCAAACTTTTCAGCGTCTTGAGGGTCAAAACAGTGAGCAAAAACAAAGAATTACTAATTATGCGCTTTCAGAAACCTTTATTCGTTGTACTGACAACCCTCGTTTTATCAGCCTGTAATGCTACCGCGAAACCAGGCCAAGTGACCATTTATATCTCTACACAAGCCAAACAATGTGAACCTGGCACAGGCACTAGCTTAAAAGATTCAGATAATGCCCTAGCTAACGCAGGTATCAATACTGAGCGTTCAGCCTGTGGTGTTCATGGCATGCCTATAATGGCGATGTGTGGCGCAAAGTCAGCCGATATTCACTTGCACACGATAGATGAAAAAGACTTAGCAACAGCTGAATCATTAGGCTACAAGTCCGTTGATAAGCTGGCTTATAAAGGTGAAAAAGGCTACCGCGAGCAAACGTGTTCTAAATAAAAAGTCCAGCTAACCCAGACGAAATCAACTTTCCTTCATTTCGTCATAATTTTTTTATATTTCAACAGTATAGTCTCGTCGACTATAAGGATGTAGGTCAAAAAGGTTAATGGAAAAATCACTTTCATTAAGCAGACGAAGATGAAACTAAAACTAACTTATTCAGCACTAATTGCACTGCTTTCCGTGATCGCAATGCCAAACATGGCCGTGGCTAGTACCGATGGCGTTTACCAATGGGTAGATGACAAAGGTGTCGTTCACTTTTCAGCTTACCCTAAAGACCGCAACTCTCGCCCTGTTGCACTAAACAAAGTCTCGCCCGCTACATCAACAACCAGTTTCTACAACCTAGAAACGGATAAGCAGCAAAATGATGATTGTGAAAAGCGTTACCGCGCTTTACGCATTATCGAAAACTTAAATACCAATGCTTCGCGCCATATCAATAGCTTACAAGCCAAAAGAGAACGTTTAGAAGCAGAGTGTCAGTAAAGGCTATTTACTGAAACCCCAATAAAAAAGAGGCTTTACGCCTCTTTTTTTGATTAATCGCCAACAATTAAATTGTAGTCTTTACCTTCTTTTTGCTCTATCGAGTTGGCTATCATAATTTTTTGCCAAATCTTTCGGCTCAAGTTAGTGCAAAGCACTTCGACTTCGTTAACTGAGCTAGTGACATCCGGATCGGGGAAGTGTTTAACGTATAACGCCGCTAACTTACCAACCAGAGATAGCATTTCAGAGCAGTAATCTAAATACCTTTGTAATTCATAAATCGTCATATCGCGATCAGGTGAAGACGCCGTTTTTTGCCCCAAGCCTGCAGAATAATAAGGGTCTTTAGTTAGCTGTAGCATATCGACAATATGGGCTATCTCTCTTAATCGATGAAGCGATCGAATTAACCGCGAACGTTTAATGCGGTTTTCCATCGAGAACAAAAAGAAAATACCAGCCGCGACTAAAAGCAATAAGTTGAAAATGGATTCACCCACTTGCAACATCAAGACTTGGGTCATTTGCCCTTTATGCACTTGAAACTCAGGCCAAGTTAAATAAGCACTCCAAGCCATTAGAGCAATTAAGATAGCAACGCCAAGACGCAACCATAAATTAGGCTTGTTGATCCAAGCGATATCTTCGCTGCTTTTCTCAGCCATTTCAGCCAGTTCACTGGCCACTAGATTAAGTCGAGAGCAAGCAAATCGCTCGTTAATCCTTTGGTGTAATCGCTTGATGGTTTCAAGCAGCTTGTCAAAATCGAGCACTATATGCATACAAGGTTACTTTGTTGAATTTTTATTCTGCCAAATACTATACCTAATTCTATGATAAAACGTTGGTTTTTACCTTTTTTAAGCAAGATGTAATTTGCACTTGCTAAGCCTGCTAATAGCAACTAAACCTAGTAATACGCTGTGCGTTATTTAGACAAAAAAGGTATCCATAAAACTAAGCTGTGAATTTAAATCTAAAACAATCGAGTTACTTGTGTTTAACCGTCATTCTCACACTTGGCGCACTTAACCTTGCCAGTTTAACCACTAGCCAAAAAAAGACAGAAGAAAACGAAGCATGGGTTATTCACACTCATGAAGTCATCTTGCAAGCCACATCACTGCTGAGTTATTTAAAAGATGCAGAAACGGGGCAACGCGGTTACTTGCTGACACAAAACACCAGTTATCTAACGCCGTATAAGTCGGGTGTCAAAAACGCACTGACCGAACTGGTTAAACTGAAAGACAAAACTGCAGATAACCCCAATCAACAAAAACGCCTGAATGAGCTCAACAACCTCATCGATACAAAATTTGCTGAATTACAACTGACTGTAGAATTAACTCAGCAAGACAAACTCAAACAAGCCATGGAAATAGTCAACAGTGATTTTGGCAAAAACACCATGGTTGAAATACGCCAATTAGTAGCCGAGTTTACTAAAGAAGAACAAGCCCTGTTAGCACTGCGGAAAACAGCGTATTCAGATGCTAAATACACCAATCAAATCACCATCACGACAGTAACTTCACTGCTATTAGTGATTGTCGCCATCAGCAGTTTATATTTGAGACGAAAAGTCATCAAACCCATTTTAAATATTGCTGAAAATGCTGAACAATTTGGCCAAGGTAAGGCCTTGCCTTTTGATGAAATAAACAGTAAAAATGAAATAGGCTCATTGTCTAGAGCCTTTGTCAAAATGACTTTAGACATCAATGAATCTATGGATGAACTGGTCAAAGCCAAAGCGCAATCCGATCAAGCAAGCCAGGCTAAAGGTCAGTTTTTAGCCAATATGAGTCATGAAATACGCACCCCAATTAACGGTATTTATGGCTCATTACAGATTATCGAACAGCGTCAATTTTGCCAAGAGCAAGAGTTCCAGCACTTACTACAAAATGCCCTACTTTCTTGTAAGTCCTTATTGACCATTATCAACGATATTTTGGATTACTCTAAAATCGAAGCAGGCCGAATCAGCTTTGAGCAAATTCCGTTCAGCTTTAACAATATAGTGCAACACGTTATATCGTCGATGACACCAACGGCTTTACACAAAAATATTCAGCTCACTTATCAAATTGATGAAGACTTTCACGATGCTTGGATTGGCGACCCTGTCAGAGTGCAGCAAGTGTTGTTGAACTTAGTATCTAATAGCATCAAATTTACCCAAACCGGCTATGTTGATATTCACATTAAATGCGAAGTAAACGATGTAAAAAGCGAGTTAATATTCGTCGTTACTGATACGGGCATAGGTATGACACAAAGCACCATTGCCAGATTGTTCGAGCGATTTGAACAAGCCGACCAAAGTACCACTCGAAAATTTGGCGGTACAGGTTTGGGAATGTCCATTACTCAAGGCCTGATTGAAAGGATGAACGGTCAAATCCAAGTCACCAGTGAAGTGGGCAAAGGCAGTGAATTTTCGGTCAGTTTGCCTTTATCAACGACCCAAGCAGAAAAAATTGCTGGTAAAGCGAAACATTCCACTCAGGTACCTGATTTATCAGGCAAAGTGATACTACTAGCTGAAGATAACTATATTAATCAGATGGTTTTTGTTTCTATGATGAAACCCACCCATGCTGAGATTATAGTGGCTGATAATGGCCAAGAAGCGATAGATAAAATGAAAGATCACATTATCGATATGATCTTTATGGATATTCAAATGCCCATGATGGATGGTGTCACGGCGTGCCAACACATTAAAGCGAAAAGCAAAGACTTACCCATAATTGCCCTCACTGCTAATATCATGGATTCTGATATCGAAAAATACCAAAAAACGGGGTTTGATAACTACCTAGGTAAACCATTTGATATGGGCCCACTCTATGAAGAAGCAGTAAAGTATTTATTAACTGAACAAGAAATAGCAGCATTATCGACTGGCACCCGCTAAATATCGCTTCAAGCCATACAAATCTAGCGCAATTTGTTACTCTTACAACCTAGACCTGAGTAACATTACACGTGCAATCTATTCGCTTTATTTAAGCCTAAACGATTGGCACATAGAATAATAACGATAAACCTATGTTCAGTTTTCAACTCAATTCCGCTGTTGTTGATAACAACCATTTTCGCCAAGCGATAAAATTAATGGCCGGATTTGGCCTTGCCTACCTCGTATTTATTGCTATCTACAGCATCTTCTATTTTCACTTTGTCGCTAAACAACAAACTCAATTTATTGACCATATTTTATGGTGGCTGAAACTCTCTGGCGTTTGGTTTGTTTTTGCACCTATCACGCTTTATTGCCTGACGTTACATGCCAAACAAGGTGCAATGAAGCGCTACTTTTTATTACTTGGCATTCCTATGATACTGACAGCAGTTATCTTGCAGTTATTGTTTGATTACAGCTATTTAAAATCAGATTTAACCGGATACTTTGTACTGTTTTTACCAAGGCAAGCCGGTATCTTTGCTGCAGTTTGTACTTATTGGTATTTGTTTATTTTTCAAAAACAACAAACAGATACGGAGCTACCCACAACCGCTGATAAGCCAGCGTCATCAACAGAGCAAGTTCGAGCTGAAACAATAGAGCTTGAACATTTAGGTCGTCCATATCGCTTGCAACTCGATACCGTGTGGTTAATAAAATCGGCGGGCAACTATGTCGAGATAGAAAGCACTGAAGGCCAATTTTTAAAACGCACTACGCTAAAGCAAATGCAGCTTGAGCTCCCTGCCCACTTTTATAAATGTCACCGCAGTTACATCATCAACTTACATCAAGTAAAAGCAGTACAAAACCAAACATCAGGCCATGCGATTGCTATTTTAAAAAATGGTGAGCAAGTAAATATCAGTAAACGTTGTAAAAACACAGTCAAAAAACAACTCGCCGCCTTTCCAATGTCAGCCGATTAACGCTCTTATGCAAGCAAGGCTGACTAGCCGTTTATCCTTTTAATTAAACTAACCAACAACTGATACCAAAATCCGTTCATTCATCCCAAAACCTTAGTTTTCGTCAATTTTCGCGCTTAATGTGTTTGCAAACAGTCACCACGGAGCACGACTATGACAACACAATCCACTCAAGCGACACGCACTATACACTGGCTAAGTGCGCTATTAATCATAGGTTTATTAGCATCAGGCCTATACATGACCGACGGTCATGATTATTCATTCTACGATTGGCATAAATCATTTGGCGTCATCGCTTTATTGCTAATAGCGATACGTTTGTACAACAAATTCAAAAACCCTTGGCAATCATCGGCTAAGGGCACTGAGCACGAAAAAATCGTCAATATCATGCACCACTTTTTACTCTTTGCTTGTGTAATGATGCCTATTTCAGGCATGGCGTATTCAGGTTTAGGTGGGCACGGTGTGGCTGTGTTTGGCTTAACCATAATCCCAGATAACTACAACGCAGCGGGGCAAGCGGTCCCTTTTAGCGAAACAGGACGCGCGATTGGTCAGCAAATTCACGTGTACTTAGGTTATGCCATGGTGGCTTTGGTCAGCTTGCATGTCTTGGCAGCCTTAAAACACCACTTTATCGACAAAGACAATACATTAACACGCATGTTATCGGCTAATGGCGAAACGCGCACTCAAGCCTAAGGAAGCAAAATAATGAAACGAGTAAAACAACTACTTGCCAGCGCAATTATGACATTGACCGTGGCACACACTGTTGATGCACAAGTATCCATGAATATGCCAACACTAAATAAAGTGGCAATAGTTCAGAGTGATGACTTTAGTGATTTAGCGGCATTTGGCGAGGCCATTAAAGACAAGCAGATCATCTACTTAGATGAGTTAACACATGGTGAGCACGAAGTGTTCGCGCTTAAAGCTAGGTTAGTTAAATACCTACACCAACAACAAGGTTTTGATGTTTTATTGCTGGAAAGTGGCTTATTCGATGTTAATGAAATCGATAAAAAATCGGCGTTATCGGCAGATACTAGCATTGCAGAACAAGCTAAAGGCAATATCTTTTTTGGCTATGCCAAAGACCCTGCCTTTTTAGCGTTAATGGATTACATCGACCACCAACGCGATAGTGAAAATGCCCTGCACTTAGCTGGCTTTGACGGTCGTTTAAGTGGTGAACAATCGATCAAACACTTTGTTCAACAACTTAAAAACCAAGTAGAAACCCTACCTAACAAGCAAGTATTTTTAAGTCAGTGGCCAAGTTATAGCAAGCAGTTACAGGCAACCTTAGAGCGAAAAAAGCAAAACTTATCAGACAGAGCAATTGAGCAACACATCGTACTCAGCTATCAATTAATGGATGCACTGCAAGCTGTAGATAACCAACCTAACTTCGATACCCCAAGCTATTACGCTAGGTTGCTAGAGGGCTTAGTACGCCTATTTGAAGTGCAATACGACCTGCGCCGCTTTGACGAACACGACTTAGTGATGGCCAATAATATTTATTGGATGTTGGAGAATATTTACACCGACAAAAAAGTCATTGTCTGGGGCCACTACGTACATGTTAATCGCCAAGGCTATTTAACGATGCGTAACCACAATGTCGCCACAGCTTTAAGCCAGAAGTATGGAGAACAAAGCTATTTTGTGAATTTTGCCGGTGTATCAGGTCAATTTAGAGAATTTAGAGATGGTTCAGTACAAGACTTGCCGGCATTAACCAAACAGCATTTGGCTTATCATTTACAACCTCAGTTCACTGAGCAACAGCCTGCACTATTTGTTGAACCCTCGGCGTTTAGTGCAGATATCTATCAAGATTTAGTGTTGTACGGACATGAATACAAAGCCAGACACCAAATTGCTGTGCCGCAATGGCAAAATCACTTCGACAGTATCTTTTTACTGAACAAAGTGACAGCGAGTAACTAGCTGTTATCTGTGCCATCTCGGTAAAACGAGATGGCTAACTTGGCAGCTAATACCATAGATAGGTTATTCGTCTCAGCAGACTTGCTAATTGTTTTTAATTTGCACAATCTAGAAAAAAGCGAATAAAAACAGTGCCTATTATGAAAAACCTTTTATTAATCTGCAGTTTAGTCTTAACCAGCTTCGTCAGTTTAGCCGGTCAGTACCAAGCCAGTTTTGCTCGTTTAGATATCACACCACAGCCGCAAAAAGATTCATTATTACGCTTAGCGGGCGAGCCAACCAAAGACTATCAAATCACTGATCCCTTATTTGCAAAAATACTGCTGATCAGTGATAGTCAACAAAAGATTGGTATTTTATCGCTCGATATCTTGGGGTTATTACCAGCTGAAAATGAGCAATTAATGACGCAATTAAATGCAGGTACCGAACTCGACTTATTGATTGTTAACACCACTCATACTCACTCGGGTTTTGTTGATGATCACCACATCACTAAGCTAACACCGCAATTAATCAAGCTTATTAACCAAGCCAATAGTCAATTTCAACCTGTGCAATTAGCCGCTTATTCTATTCAAGTTGATGAAAGCTATAACCGCATACAAAAGACAGAAAACGGCATCAAAATGCTTTGGAGTAACCCCAAACGCATCCAATCTCCCGCAGCAAATACCGACTTAAATATGATAGATATTCAACATTTATCCGGCCAACCGTTTTTGAGTATCGTCAATTACAATGCCCATCCAGTCGTTACAATGGATAGGCATCAAGCTGTGGTATCTGCTGATTACCCCGCTTATTTAGCCAAGCGCTTAAAACAAGAGTTAAAGCGTGAAATGATGTTTTTAGCGGGCGCGGCAGGCGATACCAACCCATATGATGCAGGCACAACACCAGTTACTGCCGCAGTAGAAAAAGCAAAAGATCTCGCGGCTCAACTGTTCACGCCTATCAAGCAAGCATTAGTCAAACCTAAAACTTACCAGCAATCAGGCCACATCGACTTTGTTCAGCATAGCTATCAGTTACCACTTGAAGCCAGTGGCCCAACGCGAACATTTTTACTCGATAACGGCTTTGCAAAGCCAATCAATGCGGCTCAGGTCAATGCTATTCGCTTATCTAAAGACATTGCATTAGCGACATTCTCGGGTGAATTCTTTAGCGACTTTGCTAATCAACTCAAAAATAAAAGTGAATACTCACATACTTTATTCGTTGGTTATAGCAATGGTAGCTTAGGTTATGTACCCACCATTGAAGCCAGTAAGTTAGGTGGTTATGGTGCAGGAGCTGACAGCATTATGGTCAAACCCGGCATAGGTGAAAAGATGGTTAGTGACGCAGCGGATTCGTTAAACCAAATCCGCTTAAAGTTCTAACAATTAACGACAGACATCATCAAAGAGTTGATGAGCGAGCTGGGTTAGCAAGGTTTTATCTGCCTGGGTTTGCGCGTACGTTCGCATGCCTAAAATGCCCATGACTAAACTTTGTGTGCGTTGCTCTGCACTGCGATCACCGCTGATTTCGCCTGCTTGTTGTGCCTTTTGAAAGACCTCAACAAAGCCATGTTGCCATTGTTGAATACTGTCTTTTAGCGCGATTTCAATTTCGGGTTCGTTATCGCTCAGTTCGCTCAAGGCTTTTTGAGTTAAACATGCCTTTTGACAATCATGGCCGATGGCAGTGACTTCAGAGACGGTATTTTCTAGGTAAGCCAAAATGCCATCTAAAATACGCGGTTGATCGACAAAAAAAGTTTCAAACTCAGCTGATTTATCTTTTTCGTATTGTTCAATAGCCGCCAACATAAGGCCTTGTTTACTTTCAAAAGCGCAATAGATTGAACCCGGATGTAAGCCAGTCGCTTTCTTTAAATCTTGCATACTGGTTTTGGTGTAACCCTTGGCTACAAAGGCTTTGATAGCGGCTCTTAACACCTGTTCTCTGTCAAATTCTGCGCTGCGCATGACGACCTCATAACTAGTTGATAAGGGTCATTCTAAACAATTTTGAACGATTGTTCAAAAAAGTACTTGAATGATCGTTCAAATAATTCTATCTTGAATAAGCGTTCAAATTACAGGAAACGGAACAATGACTGATATTCTTTTCGACAGCCTAAAATTAAATTCGAGCTTAACGCTTGATAATCGTATTGCGATGGCACCGTTAACGCGCTGCATGGCAGACGATAACCTAGTCCCTACACAGCAAATGGCCGATTACTATGAGCGCCGTGCAGCCTCGGGCTTGATCATCACAGAAGCGACAATTATCCGCCCTGATGGTCAGGGTTACCCAAATACGCCGGGTATTTACAGCCAAGAACAAATTGCGGGCTGGCGAGTTGTTACCGATGCCGTTCATGCAAAAGGCGGTAAAATTTTCCTTCAGCTTTGGCATACCGGTCGCGCTGCTCACCCGCACTTTTTTGGTAGCGATGTTGTCGCACCGTCAGCGGTGAAACTTGAAGGCACAGTGCCAAGAATGCGTGAATTGGAATACATCACACCCAAACCAGTCACGACAGCAGACATAGAGCAACTGGTAGCAGACTTTGCAACAGCAGCAGAAAATGCCATAGCAGCAGGTTTTGACGGAGTAGAAATTCACGGTGCCAACGGCTACTTAATTGATCAGTTTTTACATTACGATACTAACAAGCGCGATGATGAATACGGTCAAACACCAGAGAATATGGCGCGTTTTCCACTTGCAGTAGTTGATGCCATTATCGATAAAGTGGGCGCAGAGAAAACCGCATTACGCGTTTCGCCAGGTGCTTATTTCTTAATGGAGTCAGATGCAAGAGATCGCCAAGTATTTGAGTATTTATTACCAGAATTAGAGAAACGCAATTTAGCTTACTTACACTTAGGTTTGTTTGACGACAGCATGCAATTCGAACACTTAGATGGTTCAGCAACCGATTTTGTCAGAAAGCGCTATAGCAAAGCCTTGATGGGTGTAGGTGGCTACACAGCTGAAACAGGCAGTGAAGCGATTAAAAACGATCGTTTTGACTTACTTGCAATTGGGCGTCCTTTTATTGCCAACCCTGATTACATTGAGAAAGTAAAAGCAGGTTTGCCATTAACCGATTACGAAGACAGCATGTTAGAACAGCTGATTTAAATGCATCGCAACAAAAAAAGCCTAACTAAAGTGTTAGGCTTTTTTTGTAAAATGCGTATAGTGAAAGGAGTACAAAACAAATAGGGCTTATCAGGTGAACATTCCCGAGCAAATTACTGTCGTTCTTGTTATTTGCATCGCAGCAGCACTACTTTACGTAGCTTATGTTGCCATCAACCTAATCAGTGCCAGCCCCAAGCTAAAAAACAATACTATCCGCGCCGGTTTTGGTAAAAGCCGTTGTAGCATCGATTTAACAGATATCGCCAGTATAGAGCTAGCAGGCCTTTTTGATGTTTGGCCCAGTGATTACTTCTGGACAATTACCGCCAAAGACCAATCACAAATCAGCTTTTTTGGCCGCTCAACTCGCAGCCAGAAATTTCTGCAACAACTCGAACAACAGCTTCCTCACTTTTCAGTGTCCGCCGCCCAAACCATAGTGGATAAAGACAGCATCTTTGAAGAATCACTCGTCATTTGGCCACCTCAACTAGCCGGAAACATCGCTAGCCAGCAATAGCTAATGCCCCAAATGCGCTATCGGTTGAGATGAAAACTGATGTAATACCAGTTCAGCCTGAGCTAAATCAACATACACAGAACCCACGATCATATTGTTTTGCCACATCCAGTTTTCGTGCTGATGGCTGTTCAGTGATAGCGCAATTTGCTTAACACCTTTACCTAACCAAGCCGCTGGAATATGCACATCTTGACCATAAACTCGCATCACTTTTTTACCATTGATAAACAAATGAGCATGGCCTTGTAAGTAGCCAGCCTGCGTCAATGTTTGACTAGGTGAATTGAGAATATAATTAGCGGTTTCAATGTGTAGGTTAACCCCATCTATCGGGTCTCACGTCACATGTAATTGCACCTTAGGAACCGGCATATCAGCCAGTACAGTCAAGGACTTGTGCTGATGAATCGCTTTATCAGCACTGGCAATTGCCATTGGGCTTGTGATAAACAAGCTAGCCAATAACGCGAAATATAATCGAAATTGCATTGCAGCTCCCCTTAAGAACGAGGTGGACGGTTACCAGAGAGCTCAATTTCCACTTTTTGCAAAAAGCAGCGGCTGATACAAAACTAGTGGCTCAATGCCAGATCTTAAAATTAGTGAAGCGCTCGGTCACCGCTGAAGTAAAAATATACTCAAAAGAGCAACTCATCGCTTGTGCGACAGGCCGCTATGCTATTCCACCAACTAAATAGTTAACTTATCGGATATCCATAGCTACGCACTTGATTTAAATAGCCTTTTATTTAATATCCCCAATCGCTACAACGCACCAAACTAGATACGTTTTTTCACCATAAATGGCCTGTCAGGCCAAGGAATAACAAGATATGCGCAAATCGATAACCCGCGTAGCCACGCGTGCTTTAATGCTATTGGCCATCGCGACTTCTGCCATCGCAAAAGACAACAAGCCAACGTTTGGTATCCCTTATGACTTAATATCCAAACCAGGTGATTCCACTATATCAATTCAAGCCAAGGGCATTGAAATCAATGCCAGTAAAGGGACAGATTTATACACCAGTCCAGATGCAAGTGTGGCTATTGATAACACGCCAAGAATAGCGTTTACGCCTAAAGCTGATTTTATCTTTTCAGCCAAAGTGAATGCCCAGTTTAATGCCGCTTTTGATGGTGGTGCACTCTATGTTTATGCCGATGGCAAAAACTGGGCTAAGTTCTTATTTGAGCGCTTTCAATCAGGTAAAAACGGCGTCGCGTCGACCGTAAACCGCCATTCAGGTGATGATGCCTATCATCAAACTACGGCGCAAAATGCGATGTTTTTAAAAGTGGTGAGAAAGGCCCAAACCATCTTGTTTTACCTCTCAGAAGATGGCGATAACTGGCATTACACTCGCTCGTTTAAACTGGCCACATCAGCACCAATTGAGGTTGGTTTAATGGCTCAAGCACCACTTAGTAATGCCTTTAATGCTGTATTTACTGATATTCAGTTTAGTGAAAAAACCATGACTGATTTTTGGCAAGGAAAATAGTATTTATGTACGCAGGGCAACTGACTCGTCATCTATTTGCCAATGTGTTAAGCCATTGTGGTAGCTTTGTGGATATCCGCGGAGGAGGAAAATACCCATATTTGATTCGCAATGAAGCGGCCAAACCTATTCGTATCTACTTCCAAAGCGGTGAGCAAGATCTCGATACTCGCTACGGCAATTGGGCACTAGGCAATAAGCAAATGGCTGCAGCACTGAAATTTAAAGGCTATGATCATCACTTTGAATTTGGTCAACAAGGCCACAACCTAATACACGGTGCCGAGTTATTGGAACACTCATTGCTCTGGCTGTTTGGCAAAGCCTGAGTTAATCAGCAATAGGACATACCAGCATGAAACAAACGCTCTACTTTATTCCAGGTACCCAATGTGACAACAGGCTCTGGTCGCGGGTGTTGCCTTATCTCGATAGTGAGATTGAAGTAGTGCACTTGCCTATTCCAAATCAGCTGAACTTTGAGCAAATTGCTGCGCATTACCAGCAACAACTCGGTGAAGAGCCAGTCAATTTGGTTGGCTTTTCTCTAGGTGGCTATATTGCCAGTGACTTTCTAGCTCGCTACCCAGAGCAAGTTAATCGCATCTTTATTATTGCCAATAGCCCAACTGCACTGCCTGAAAATGAACTCAAACAAAGGTATGCCATGCGTGCATTTGCTGAAAAAAATGGCTACCAAGGTTTAAGTCGCAAACGCGTTGCATCATTATTAAGTGCCCAAAATCGTGATGAGAGCATTATCGATTGCGTACTCGCGATGGATAAAACTCTCGGTGCAGAAACCTTTTTGAGTCAATTTCAACACACAACCGAGCGCTGCAACTTAGCCTCCTATTTTAATCAATACCAAGGCACTGCTTACTTTTATTACAGCGAACAAGATGCACTTATTGATAAAGCTTGGTTCCAACAACTCGACTTAACCCGACCCCAGCTCAAAATACTCACCACTGAAAACGCTGGGCATATGATCCCACTAGAACAACCTCAAGCACTCGCGCAACACCTAAATAATTGGGTTAGAGATTTTACTTAAAGTTAACCCTTTTAAAGCAAAAAGCTAAGCGTGCATATTACAAGGCCATCTAAGTTAAAAAGAAATTTTTCATTATATAGCAATAACTTAGAATATTTGATAGAACAATACTTAAACAGGTACACCGTAATTTAGAAGATAAAATCAAATATAGGGAATCGATTAAATGCGAATCTTCGGTGAAATTGAAGGAGTAACCCCTGGAGATCAATTTGAAAACCGCATAGCTTTGAGAGAAGTGGGGGTGCATCGACCAAATCAAAAAGGGATTAGTGGTTCAGCATTTGAGGGAGCTGATTCGATAGTTCTTTCCGGGGGCTACGAAGATGATGAGGATTATGGCGATGTTATCATCTATACAGGAGCCGGAGGCCAAAAAAATAATAAGCAGGTATCAGATCAAGAATTAATAGGTGTAAACCTAGCCTTAGCAAAAAGTAAAATTGAAAAACTTCCTGTTCGAGTAGTTCGAGGGCATAAGCACAAACATGAATTAAGCCCAGTAAAAGGATACCGCTATGCGGGTCTTTATGATGTAGAAAGCTATTGGTGTGAGACTGGAAAATCAGGATACAAAGTGTATCGATATAAGTTGGTAGCCCAAAAACACTCTATTTCTGCTCACCTTATTAATGAACCAGTAGATAAATACCTCACCCCAGGAAGAAAACCATCTACTATTAACCGAATAATAAGAAACTATCAAAAAGCACAAAACGTTAAATCCTGGCATAAACATCAATGCCAAGTATGTGGATTAGCAATTAAAACAAGTGCAGGTTTATACGCACAGGCAGCACATATTAAAGCTTTGGGCGCACCGCATAACGGCCCAGATATTGAAAGCAATATTTTATGTTTGTGTCCAAATCACCATGTGATGTTTGATAATGGAGGCTTTGCCATTAAAGATAATTTAGAGCTCATTGGCATTGAAGGAAAACTAAGAACAACCAAGAAGCATAAAATTAATATCGAATTGATCAAATATCATAGAAATCATCATTACAAACATACCCCTTGATTGCTAAAGCTGCTCTTTTAGCAACTTAACAAACTGCTGAACCTTAGCTGGCGGCTTTTGAGAGAACAAATGCATATAGTGAATAGGTGAATGGGCTATATCAGCAATTTTAACCAGCTTAGCACTTTGCTGACTCTGTTTAACCATTATTTCAGGCACCCCAGCCATCGAAAAGTTAAGCGCTTTAAAGTGTTTCGCGAATTTATCGAAAGCTTAATTAAACAGAATTTGGCCAAGCTAGAAGGTCGTCCATAAGCACCCAAACTCATGCTTGCAGTTAATCCTGCAAATCGTCGTTTGTATCTTTAATCGCTATATTTTTCAGCTGGTTAAAATGCATACTGGCGAAAAAGCAATGAGAGAAAGAAGATGGAACGTCGTACCTTCATAAAACTAGTTAGCCATGGCAGTCTCACCTGTGCCGCGGCTTCGCAATTTCCGGCTTTTGCCACAACATCAGCAAAACAGGCAAACCAATGGCAGTCACTCGCCGATTTACCCGTCGCTATGCAAGAGATTTACCCTGCCGTTTTTGCCGATAGAATTTGTGTGGCAGGCGGTTTAGAAATAGCACCAGATGGAAAAGGTGAAATGGGCCATTTGACCATTTCTAATAAGCTTTATACGTTAAAGTCGGCCGATAGCACTTGGCAGCAAGCGACGTCACTGCCTTTTAAACGCCATCACTTAGGGCTTGTTGCCAGCAAACGCGGTTTATATGCACTAGGCGGCTTTTTTGCTGATTTAAACGACCCTTGGCAAGCGCGAGGTGAGTGTGCATTACTAAATAAGTTAGACGGCCAATGGCAAACTATTAAAGCCTTACCGCAAACCCAAGCCGAATCGGGTTATGCCAATATCAACGAAAATATCCATGTATTTGGCGGCCGCAGTAACGCGACAGGTCAATTAGACGATACCAACAAACACTGGGTCTTTGATGGTACCGATTGGCAATCAGCGGCACCACTTGCTGTTGCGCGAAATTCATTAGCTGCGTGCAGCCATAACGCACTTATTTATGCGGTAGGCGGGCGTATTCAATCTAAAAACTTCCTCAATCAAACGCTTTTTCAATGTTATGACAGTCAACTCGATCGCTGGTTTGATTTACCGCCTTTACCTATGGCCAGTGCAGGCTTAGCTTGCGTTAGCATCAACAACAGTATTTATGCTTTTGGTGGTGAAGAATACATTTTTGCTAAAGTGGATGGCAAAGATAAAGTCATCGACAGCAAAGCGTTTAAACAAGTATGGCATTACGATTTAGCCAAAGAACAGTGGCAGACGCTAAGTGTCAGTCTACCGTCAACGCGTCACGGTTTAGGTGCAGTGGTATTTGATAACCGTATTGTTTCGTTAGCCGGTGCCGTGCAGGCAGGCGCAACGGGCACGTCAAGTCGTGTAGATGCCCTTGCAGTTTAAATAATCAGGTAAGTTAACTACTACATACTCTGCTCGCATTTAGCCCAATGCGAGCGGGGTTTTCTCATCGCCATTTCATCGATCAATTGCCATAGCAGTTGAGTCTTTTCAGCCGTTAGCGGCAAATCAAAACGGATTTTTTCGATGCCGTCTAAACCAATCAGCGCACCTTTGCTTTTGGGAAGGTAACTGAGCTCATATTTGTCGTTATCCGATACATCGATACTCAGAGAAACAGATTTAACCATAGACTCAGGTAGCCCGACCACGCGGATGCGTCTGTCGTTTAAATGGCATTGATGCCGCGCCAACCAAAGCTTGAGTTGCTTGTGATCAGCTTGCTCGGTATTGATTGCCATTAATCGGTATTCCCATAACCAAGTATCGAGCAAAATGGGGGTTGCGAGTTCATCCGTTGCTATCGCTTTTGTTGGGTTTAACAACACAAAATTTGGTATTAAAACAAACAACACCAAGGCTTGTAATACACGCATCGTCGTTACTCCACTCGCCAGTAGTATAAGCATACGACGTAAAGCGCAATATCGTTTATTAATTGCGCAAATAAGCACTAATTCAAACTGGCCATCACCGCCTTGGCATTGCGCTTAGACAATGCAATAACATACGTTGCATTACCTAATAGCTGTACTGAGACAATTGCCCCTTCTTTTAGTAAACACAAGGTATCGACTAGTTCTGCATTAATGGTCGGTAGTTGAGTGTTAATAGCCGTTTTAATCGCTTGTTTATGCGCTTGGCAAAAGTGAAAAGTAGCACTGTTTTGATCACTAAACTCAGCTGATGTATTGATAAAGAAACAGCCTTTAAACGCCCCCAAAGGCTCGGCGCAACCGTTAAACCATGAGGCCAGTGCATCAAAAACCGCCTCTATCATTTCGTTTGCGTTGCTAACCTGACTAATTTGCTGACTAAACCAACTGATAAACACCTGATGCCTTTGTTCTAGCGCAGCTAAAATCAGAGCTTCTTTGCTATCAAAGTGGCTGTACAAGGTGCGTTTAGCGACACCCGATTGTTTTAACACTTCGTTGATACCAATCGAATTAATACCCTGCTGGTAAAACAGCTCAAGCGCCGTATCGATCAGCAATTGCCTTTTTTGACTCATGAAATAATCGCTTTTTGATAAAACAGTCTTTGACAAAAGTATACAAGTCTGTCTACCTTATTAGCAAGTAGACAGACTTGTGTACTTTAATGTTGAACAATCAAAGGAGTGAATGAAATGAAAAACACCATACTTGCGTTACTTGCTGGGTGCGGAGCGGCATTAGCCATTGGCGTATTAGCGGTATTAGATGCAACAACAACCAAGGCCATTCTGATTATGGCACCATTTGGCGCGACAACCGTTTTAGTATTTGGTTTGCCCAACAGCCCATTAGCACAGCCGAAAAATGTTATTTTTGGCCACCTGATCACCGCCTTGGTTGGCGTTTGTTTTGTGCAATTAATTGGCGTAGATCCAATCAACTTAGCTATCGCAACAGGGCTTGGCGTTTCAGCCATGTTATTGACTAAAACCACTCATCCACCCGCCGGAGCAAACCCTATTTTGATTATGCTCTCAGGCCAAAGTTGGGAGTTCTTACTCACACCCGTATTAATAGGCGCCATTGTCATTGTATTAATAGGTAAGAGTATGCAATGGGCTGTCGCTAAATCAGCTATTTAAGATTTTGGAGCCTTGTGTTATCGACTTCAGGCCCCAATTATAGCGGTATCTAGTGTTTTTTCGGAGTCAGATAATGTGGTACTGCAAGCCGTTTAATGAGCTCAATATCAATGAGCTTTATGAGATTTTACGGGTCAGACAAGAAGTCTTTACCGTCGAGCAAAACTGCGTTTACCAAGATGCAGACCAAAGCGATCAGCTTTCACATCACTTGTTTACTTATGATGAAAAACAGCCTGAACGCATCATTGCTTACGCTCGAATTGTTAAGCCGGGTATCAAATACCGAGAAGCGGCAATTGGCCGAGTACTAACCTCAGAGTTAGTACGAGGCACGGGAATGGGTAAAAAGCTGATGGCACAAGCGGTTGAACAAACAACAGCTCTGTACCCTAAAGATGGAATACGCATTTCAGCGCAGCAGCACTTAGCTAACTATTATCAAGCCTTTGGCTTTGAGCAAGTATCCGAGCCTTATGATGAAGACGGTATCCCGCATATCGAAATGCTAAAACCTGCCTAGTGCAGGTTTTAGTCATTAAATTTGGCTCATTTTAACCCGCATATTATCGAGTAAAATATCGACCGCGTTCGCCAGCTCTTGTGGGCTTGATACTTTCTCTTTTCTTGCTGAGATAGCATCGAGTAACCAAACAGCGGCAGGGTCGCCCCTTGCTGCTAAATCTTCAGCATATTCTTGGTATTTATCGAGTAATACAATATCAGATGTGCGGTTAATCAATTCGACTGTTTGTGAATAGCGCAACATGTTTAAACCACCTTAGTTCTTATCAGATGGTTATATCTTAGTCGCTAGCAACACAAATTTATGTCAAAAACTGCAAAGTTCTGTAAAAACCCCAGCCACTTTTTTTCCTTTGTAAACAAGCCTCTAAGTTTAACATTTTTGCTATTTAACCGCCTTTTTTGGCAGTTGGTCAGGTTAAAACTTGATCTATATCAAAAAACCCCTAAACTTTCAGTAATTTCTGAAAGTTTAGAAAAAACAAAATGACACCAAAAATTGAAGCCTTTGTATTGCACTGCGGTGAAATGGGAAGCCGTTGGGGCTTTAATCGCACCATTGGACAAATGATGGGGCTATTACTTATCAATGAACAAGCCCTCACTGCCAATGAGTTAGCCGAGCAACTGAATATCTCTCGCGGTAATGTCAGTATGGGGATTAAAGAGCTGCATTCTTGGCGATTAATTCAGGTACAACACAAACCAGGCGATCGCAAAGAGTATTACAGCCCAGCAGGCAGTATTTGGGATTTAGCCAACCGCGTATTCGAAGAGAGACGCAAGCGAGAAATAGACCCAACCTTAAGCTTGCTCAGAGATAATTTGCTCGATGATGCAGCTAATGAAAAAGAGCAATACGCACAAACTAAGATGCATGAGATACACGACTTGCTCGAAACCACCACCTTCTTTGCTTCTGAATTACAAGGTATGGATGCGAGCAAGCTCAACACTCTGATGAAGCTCGGTGCTGGCGTTGGCAAAGTACTCGATATGAAAGATAAATTTTTAAAAAGCGGCAGCTAATTTAGCGCCGCTTTTTTTGTGCTTGTCGCAAACTGATTTTTCACTTTATCCCTATTCAGTGCACAAGCAAGACAGATTCTAAAAATTAACACTTGTTTTATTGCCACGATAAACAAGTAAGGAGTCAACTATGTTAGATACGGAAATGTTGTCTCGCATTCAATTTGCGGCCAACATCAGTTTTCATATCTTGTTCCCCACTATTACCATTGCCATGTGCTGGTTTTTGGTGTTTTTTAAAGTCCGATTTGATCAGACCGGTGATGCCGTTTGGATGCGTGCTTATCGCTTTTGGGTCAAAATATTCGCCCTCACTTTTGCTTTAGGTGTGGTCAGTGGCATTACCATGTCATTCCAATTTGGTACCAACTGGCCGGGTTTTATGGAAAAAGTCGGTAACATAGCAGGGCCTCTACTTGGCTACGAAGTGCTAACGGCATTCTTTCTAGAAGCCACTTTCCTTGGCATTATGCTGTTTGGTATCAAACGCGTGCCACCCAAAATTCATACCTTATCAACTGTCATCGTTGCCATTGGTACCACGTTATCTGCCTTTTGGATTTTAGCGCTTAATTCTTGGATGCAAACCCCCACAGGTTTTGAAATGCGCGACGGTGTCGCTTACCCGCTAGATTGGTTTGAGATTATCTTTAACCCGTCTTTCCCGCATCGTTTTACCCATATGATGTTGGCTTCTGGTCTGACTGCGAGCTTTTTAATTGCCGGATTAAGCGCCTATCGCATCTTGCGCGGCGATGACAAACGCGCGCCCAAGTTAACCTTAAAAGTAGCGCTGACTGCCGCGGCTATTTTAGCGCCAATACAGGCCTTTGTCGGTGACTCTCATGGCCTTAATACGCTGAAATATCAGCCTGCTAAAATTGCTGCCATTGAAGGGATCTGGCATACAGAAAAAGGCGCACCATTATTGCTTTTTGCGATACCGGATGAAGAACAAAGAACCAACCACTTTGAAGTCAAAGTGCCTTACATGGCGAGTTTAATCTTAACGCACAGCCTAGATGGTGAATTAAAAGGCATGGATGAATTTGAAAACCATCCGCCAGTAGCTCCAGTATTTTTCGCTTTTCGCATTATGGTCAGCATTGGCTTATTGATGATAGCGGTTGCGTGGTACGCCAGATATAAACTTCACCGCCAAGACAAACAGCAACAAGCCATGCCCATTTGGATACTGAAAACCTTAGTGGCGATGTCTTTTATCGGCTGGATTGCAACATTAGCGGGTTGGTATGTCACAGAAATTGGTCGTCAGCCGTATTTGGTTTATGGCTTAGTCACGGTGAAAGAGGCCGCGACAACCATAGCGCCAAGTAATGTCGCCATCTCTTTAACCCTGTATTTAACCGTTTATAGCATCTTGCTCGTTGCCTACTTACACACAGTATTTGTGATGGCGCGTCGCGCGGTCGAAATAGAAGAAATTCAAGACGACGAACACAGGCTGCCAATCAAAACTCAAGCTCACGCTACACAGTCTGCAACTCAGGAGGTCAATCATGTTTGATCAAGCTACACTGGCACTGATTTATGCCGGATTAATGGCGCTGGCCGTTTTACTTTATGCCATGCTCGATGGTTATGACCTCGGTGTGGGTATGATGCTACCGCTGTATAACCAAGCCGACAGCGATACGATGATCGCGTCAATTGGCCCTTTTTGGGATGCCAATGAAACCTGGTTAGTTTTGGCGATTGGTGTCTTACTGATTGCCTTTCCGTTTGCTCACAGCTTAATCTTAAAAGCCCTGTATCTGCCTGCTGCGATTATGCTGATTGGCTTGATACTGCGCGGCGTCGCTTTTGATTTTCGCGCTAAGGCCGCTTTCAGTCATAAACCCACTTGGGACAAAGTTTTTAAAGCAGGTTCGTTCATTGCTGCAGCGAGCCAAGGCTTTATGTTGGGCTTATATGTGATGGGGTTTGAATATAACCTCAACACAATCAGTTTTGCTCTACTCAGTGCACTTGGGGTTTGCGCCGCGTATTGCTTTATCGGCTCAGCTTGGCTGGTGATGAAAACCGAAGGTGAATTACAACAGCGCGCTTTGCGTTATTGCAAACGCACCTTAGTGATTTGTTTTGCCGGTATTGTTGTCGTGTCTATCACTAACCTATTGATCGACCCTAACATTACGGAGCGCTGGTTTAGTATGCCTTACGCCTTGGTGTTATTGCCGATCCCACTGATTTGTTTAGCCTTGTTTATCTATGCGTGGCAACAATTAAAAGTCATAGATCAAAGTAAAAACCAAGCGCGTCCATTTGTTGCTGCTTGTGCAATTTTCACCTTTACCTTTGTCGGGCTTGCAGTGAGTTTTTATCCGTATGTTGTGCCCAATCAAATGACGATTTATCAATCTGTTGCGGCTGCTGAATCACTTAACTTTTTACTGTATGGGGCATTGTTTGTTATCCCCACTATCTTGGCCTACACCCTTTATTCTTATCGCGTATTTTGGGGTAAAGTTGAAGACTTGAGGTATTACTAATGGCAACGCAAGCTCAATTTAATACCTCTAAACTGATGGCTATGACCATCATACTATCGGCACTGGGCGCCATTAGTATTTTATTTGTAGAATTAACACTAGTGTTTAGCGTGACCGCAGGTTTTTTCTATTCATTTATTTTGTGGACGGCGCTTAACAAAAAACCGACGTTAATGGCGACGTTAGCAGTGTCGATCATCTTGGGGCTAACCCATGGTTTATCGATTTACTTTGCCGAACAGCACCAATTGATTGCGCGGTTAACTGAATATGGCTTTATGGTGATCCCCAGTTTATTGGGCGCAGTGTTATCCCTGCTTTGTTTGAACAAAATTTGGCAGCTCAAACTGCCGCCATACAATCAAGGTTTAATTCTATTATTGATTGCACTTAGCTCACTGATTTACTCATGGGTTAGCTATTTGCTCAGCTACTCTGCGGATTCAAAAGGCAGTACAGTGATTATCAATTGCATATTGTGGTGGTTGGCATTTAGTTCGGGTTTATCACAAACATCAAATTATGCAGGCGATGTTAAACCGGCAACACAGTGATAGCTAAAGACCAAAAAAAGGATAGAGATGAGCAATCCCTATCTCATCTCTATCCAGTGACAACTATGCTTTTTAACAGCGGGTGGCAGGCTAAAAGCAATAGTTAGGCGCAAAAAGCAAAGCTAAGAATCGTCTGTCTCCTTATTCTTAGCTAACCAAGCCATTCTAGCCGCTTCAACATTGGCAGATGCCATTGTTGGATCGCGGGAATCTTCAAATTTCACATTTGCAGTGGTGGATAAAGATTCATCCTTGAGTACAGAGTGTGGACTCTGCTTGTGAGTTGAATGAGTGCGTTTATCCATATTTCTCTCCTTCATTCCTTGTAATTCAACACATTCCAATAAAACGTTCTTATTCGATAAATGAGAAGTTGACGTGTCTTGCTTCCGAGAGCAGAAATAAATACCCCACTCCTCTAATATTCTGCAATTTGTCACAGTCACAGATGTTCGCGAACTTCTTGCGTATATTGCAGATATGCATATCGACACCACGCGTGGTTTCAGCTTTGTCGTAATGCAAAGCTTTGGTCGATAAATCTTGTTTCGAAACCACACTCCCTGGGCTTAGCATCAACATGTGCAAAACGTTGAACTCCATACTGGTAAGGGCTACGGGCTGACCATTACAGAAGACTTTCCGCGCGCATGGGTCTAGTTTTATACCATTGATATGCAAGACTTTTTGTGAATCATTTTGCTCAAATGCCAAACTGACTCGGCGCAGCATAGTACTTAACCGAGCAATAAACTCACGCTCTTGTAGCGGCTTTTCAATAAAGTCATCAACACCCAATTCATAAGCAATGGTTCGGGTTAGCCAGTTTTGGCATTCGCTTAACACCGCCACAGGCTTGTTAGTTTTCTGTCTAATATTTTTTAATAACTCGAAGCTTTGTGTAGTATCACCCACACAATCGATAATGATGGCTGTATTTCTTCGCTCAGCCACTAAGCTCAATAACAACAACTCATCCTGAATCAAACTGACCTGATATTGGCAGTCAGTTAACATGGCAAATACTGATTTTGCCGAAATGCGATTAGGACTAAAGAGTAATATTTGCTTTTCCATTGTCTGTGCTCCTTTGTATCAACTCATTTAATACAACGCACTGAATTGGGGTTGGTTGACAGTTAACGTGAAAATTTTTTCAAATTGACAATGGTTTGACCGTTTAATGCTAAAACTTGATTGGATCGTGCAAGCGACAATTAGCTCAACTGATTAATCTATGCCTTATCAAAACCAAGCGCCTAGCGCTTATTTCAATAAGGAAAATAGATAATGATTCGCTTCGCTCAATTGCTCTCAGGTGTATTTGTTTTAGTGTTAGGTTCAGCAGGTTTGGTGACTATGTTCGCCCCTGAAGTCATCAATCAACCCAGTGGTTTTAATGCCATTAGCAATTATGGTTTTACCAATTTGCGTACCTTGGGCGCACCGACATTAAGCTTAGCGATCATTACCTTAATCGGTGCAATTAGAAAAGATTGGCTGCTGATTTTACCCGCCTCTATGTATTTCTTTTTAAATGGCTCAGCCCGTGTTATTTCAACTGTCATTGAAGGCTACGAGCCTATCATGCTAACGGGCTTAATCTTCACTTTTGGCTTATTTACCCTCTCGCAAATCGCCCTGCATATTTTTAGACGCCAAGCAAAAACGCTTTAACCCTAAACTCGCTGGCACCATCTCTGATTGAGATGGTGTGCGCTAAATCGCTAACAGCGATGCAAATTTGACTTTATCTTGTACTCTCGGTACAAAGGCCACGCTTTTTAAGTGCTTATTATGAGTTTGCCCAATAACTCAACTCATAATAAGTAACCTCATGGAATTCGGTGCTCAGCACATTTACTGAAAACCCGAAGCTGTACTCGCAACTGTAAATAAATACGCCAATATTAGCGTGTATTTATCAGCCAGATACATGTCTTTTAAAGCGCTATGCGGGCGAGAATACTCGATATAGTCAACAGCCAGATAGCACCTGATTTTTAGTAGGTGGGGCTGATGACATTTGCAATAAATTCTCGTTGATACCTCCAATAACAATAAGAGAATTTATGCGCTTTCTACTACTGCTTTTATTATTTGTCAGCCAAATTGCTTGGGCTAAAGCCAACTCGGATTATCTGCTGGTTATTACTTCACAGCGCAACGCAGAAACCGTTGCTGAAGCGGCGCGTTTATTTCACCTTGCCCACCCAAAGCAAAAACACTTAACGATCAAAGCCCGCACCGCCAATCAGTTATGGCAAATGCCTCAAGCTGATAGCACAAAATTAATTAATCAAAGCCAAGGCGTATTGGCCTTTGGTTTATTTGGCGCCAGCGTTGCCAATTTAACGTCAGTGTTTGAACAAGCGTCCAATCGGCAGCAACGTATTATTATTAACAGTGATCACCGCTTAGTCGCCCTCAGTCAGTTTAATGGCCAGCTGCTATTTCCTGATTTAACCGAGCTTAGAGAAATCGCTAAAAGCCAACCCGGCGCAAACTATCAAGCCGACTTGGCCGCGCAAATTGCTCGCTATCCAGATAAAGCGGTTTGGTTGCAAGCTAGAGGTTATTGGCATGCGGCAGGCGCAAGTAACACTGCCCAGTTATTTGCTTGGTTTTTCAATCAACTAGGCGATAGCTTAACGGTCAAACCAGCTGAGCCGACCCCACAATTGCGCTGGTACGTAAAAGGTCAGTTTTACAATCAACTCACTGATTCTGAAATGGCGTTATTGGATAAAGATAAACCTGTTATCGCCATTGTTGATCACGCCGGGGGGGGACGACCGGCTGATGCTAAGTTACTGCGCAATATCTGCCAGCAAGCGAGTAAAAAATATAACAGTCAATGTATCGCTGCACTGGCCTATTGGGGCGAAGCAGGTGTGATAGCAAGTAAGCAACTACTTCCTTACCAAGATAAGCTAACCGCTGTTATCATGTTGCAAGACTTTGTTATCGGCGGTGGTGAAGGTCGAGAGGCCGTCACACAAGTATTAACAACGCTCAATGTTCCAGTATTAAAAGCCATTAAACTAAGAGATAGAACGGCCGTTGAGCGTCAATTATCTTCAGATGGATTGGCACAAGATAAAGTGTATTACCAAGTCGCGATGCCTGAGCTACAAGGCACAAGCCAGCCATTGGTAATTGCGACGCTAGGCCAACCTACTGACGATGCAATCACGGGTATTCGAGTACAAGGCGTTGTGGCAGAAACATCGGGGATCACATCATTACTGACCCGTATTGAGCGCTGGCAAACTTTGCAAACCAAGGCCAATCAAGACAAACGCATTGCCATTGTGTATTACAACCACCCTCCTGGTCGCCACAATATTGGTGCGGATAACCTAGACGTACCCGCATCGCTTTGGCAAATACTCAATCAACTAAAGGCCGCGGGCTATAACACAGGAACGCTACCCGCATCACAAGCCGAATTACTCGATATGATGCAAGCTCGTGGCGTTAACTTACCGAAAGATGCAAAAGCATTAGCAACCATGAGCCCGCTGATAGAAAAAATGACGGCGGCCGATTACCAAAAATGGTTTGCAACCTTACCCGCCACCGTGCGCTATGAAATGGAGCAAGGACCATTTGGTTTATTGCATCAACAACTAACAACCGCTATCACAGCAGGTAAAACCGCACTGGCAGATGACATTGTTCACCACGCTATTGAAGAAATGCACCACTTGCTAGAAGGCGTTGATCACAAAGGTCGGGAACGCGCACTAGCCTTATTGGATGAATTAGAAACCTGTTATCACAACACAATAGACAAGGTAGATACCACACAGTGCATGAGCAATGCACCTAAGCTAATCAGTGCCATTCAACAAACGGGCATCGAAGGCTTAGGTGGCTGGGGTCAAGCACCGGGTCAGGTTATGGTTTATCAAGACCAACTATTACTGCCAGGTTTAACCTTTGGCAATGTATTTATTGGTCCACAACCACCGCGTGGTTGGGAAATTAACGAAGAACTATTACACGCTAATTTAGCGTTTCCGCCGCCGCATCAATACTTGGCGTTTTATCATTACCTCAAAAACCAATTTAAAGCCGATGCCTTTGTGCATTTAGGTCGTCACTCAACTTATGAGTTTTTACCTCGCCGCTCTGTGGGTGTCGCAGCAGATGACTATTCGCGCATTATTGCAGGTGATGTCCCGGGGATTTATCCGTATATCGTTGATGGGGTTGGTGAAGGTATTCAAGCAAAACGTCGCGGC
Source organism: Marinifaba aquimaris (assembly GCF_013328345.1). Lineage (GTDB taxonomy): Bacteria > Pseudomonadota > Gammaproteobacteria > Enterobacterales > Alteromonadaceae > Marinifaba > Marinifaba aquimaris. The sequence continues at coordinate 163,331 of NZ_JABULX010000005.1, read as the reverse complement.
CTAGCGGTTATGGTCGATCACTTAACGCCACCACTTGCCAGCACGCCTTTGTATGATGAATTACTGCAATTGCGCCAGCTAGTTGAAAGCTTTGAAGCCAATCACAGCAGTGGCGATAACGAACTTGTCGCTCAGCGTTTAATGAAGCAGATCCTAGAAAAAGTGGACGCGTTGGAGCTAAAAGACGAACTGGCCGAAGCCATGTCTGCAGAGCTGGCCGTCATGGGGATCAGCTTTGATGAAGTGGATGATGACATGCTGGTACACGAAGTGGGTCATTACCTGACCGATTTACAAGAGCGCTTTATGCCTTTGGGTTTACATGTATTTGGCCAAGATTGGCAAGCCAATGCTATCGATATGATGATCGAATCCATGTTATCGAAAAGTGCCGATAATAATGCTACCCAAGACGATGAAACCGTTAACGCAAGCTATGCATCAACAACAACCTCATTAAGCAAAGCGCAGCTAACGGCTTTATTAAAGCAATCACCCCAAGCAGAAATGACCGGTTTAATCAAAGGCTTAGATGGTGGCTATATCGCACCTGGTCAAGGTAATGACCCAATTAGAAGTCCGGCGAGTTTACCAACTGGTCGTAACTTTTATGCGTTAGATAGCTCATTGATTCCCAGTCGAGTGGCTTGGCAGTTAGGTCAAGAAATGGCGCAAGCCGCTAGCAGTAACAACAGCCAAAATGCAGAGAAAAGCGAAGCTGTGATCTTATGGGCATCAGATGTAGTGAGAGATGAAGGTGTGATGATTGCTTTTGGCCTCGATATGTTAGGGCTGGAACCCATTTGGAACAGTCGTGGTTTGGTCAAAGGGTTAAAACATCAAACAGCCGCAATTGATGGCAATAAAGTGAGACGAGACATTGTTTTTACAACATCTGGCTTGTTTAGAGATTTATATGGTCAGCAAATGGTATTGCTCGATAAAGCCGTATTACTCGCTCTCGATGCCAGTAGCGATACGATCCGCCGAGATTATCCCGCGCTCAGCTTAGCGTTATCAGAAGCGCTAGCTAGTTTAGGTAAATTAGCACAAGGTGGGACTGAGCCATTATCAACAAACCAAGTAGCAGCTCATTGGGTTAAACAAGCTCAAGCATTATTGCTAGCTGATGTAGATGCTAAACAAGCCGGTATCTCGGCCAGTTTGAGAGTATTTGGCGATGCACCGGGTAGCTATGGAGCAGGTATTAACCGCTTAGTTGAACGCTCTGGCGCTTGGCAAAAGCGCGAAGAACTCGCGCAAGTTTACCTGCGCCGCTTAGGCCACAGCTACGGCAATAGAGGCTTTGGCGCACCGGCTCAAGCAGCATTTAAGTCGGTATTATCGAATGTCGAAAACACTTACTTTGGCCGCTCTAGTAACTTGTACGGCTTAATCGACAACAATGATGCATTTGATTATTTAGGCGGCTTAAGCTTAGCGATAGAGTCAATTACAGGTAAGGCGCCAAATAACTTTGTGATTGATCATTCCGACCCAGCTAAAATCAAAACCCGCCCACTGGGTTTGGCGTTAAGGCAAGAATTGCGCGGTCGTTTCTTAAACCCAGAGTGGCTGAAAGGTTTAATGAAACATGACTATGCTGGTGCGCGCACCATGGGTAATGAATTTTTAGAATACCTTTGGGGTTGGCAAGTTACCAATCCAACCTTAGTCGGTGACTGGGCTTGGCAGGAAGTCAAAGCGGTATACATAGATGATAAATACCAACTTGAGCTCGATAAGTTTTTAAGCCAAGGCCACAACGCCCATGTGAAAAGCAACATGCTAGCGATCATGTTAGTGGCAGTGCACAAAGGTTTTTGGCAAGCAGATGCTGCAACCATTGAGCAACTTGCCACAGAATTTGCTGATTTAGTTGACCAAAATGGCTTACCAGGTAGTGGTCATACTGACCCTGATAACCCTATGTTACCTTGGTTAGCCGAACACTTAGCAGCAGACAAATGGCAAGTTATCAAACAAGCGATAGCATCTGCAAAAGGCAATACGGCAGAACAAGATGTACAAGTCCATCGCATCAGTGAAATTGAATTAACTGAAACCGATAAGGCTAAACAAGCCCCTACAACTGAACAACAAAGCGTTGATTCTCAAGCAACAGAGGCGAGTGAAAATCAGCAAGGTGAAGAAGCCCAATTCCGTCATTGGCAGGTATATTTAGCTATAGTAGTCGCACTACTCTTGTTGGCGGGATTTTATCGAAACCGTCAGTTAAGCCAGCGATTACAGCAAAGCTTAGATAAGGAATAAAAAAATGGACCACGGCTTAATACTCGGCATGTTACACCAAGTGGTTGCTTGGCTGCTTTATCCTGTTATTTTTGCGCTGGCTCTAACGCTGATAGCCATTTTATGGGAGCTAGGTCAGTTAGTGGCAGAGCGTTTTAATACACTAAAAACCTATCGCAATGTTGCCAAAAAAACGCTCAGTGCTAAAGCGCAAAACCAGTTACAGCAGACATTTCAAAACTATGCAGCAAAGCGATTAGAGCGAGTAGATTTACTAGCCCGCTCTGGTCCTATTTTAGGCTTGATGGGTACGCTGATTCCACTTGGCCCAGGTTTAACCGCTTTAGGTTCAGGCAATATTGATATTTTAGCCACGGCACTGACTGTCGCATTTGATACCACAGTGATTGGTTTATTGGTGGGCTTAATCGCTTATGTTTTAGGGCGTGTGCGCCGTCGTTGGTACGATCAAACTTGGCAACTGATCACCGATTGCGATGAGGTCGCTGACAATGGCTAACCCAAAGCAAAAGCCATCTTGGCAAAGCTCACATTTTGCCGAAGACGATAATGACCCACTGGCAGGTTTTGCCAATATCATGGATGTGATGTTGGTGTTCTCTTTGGGTTTAATGTTGGCTTTAGTCGCACAAAGCCCTGAACTGCAAAAAAAGCTCAACATCACTCCCAATCAGCAACAGACAATTCAAGTATCGACCGGTAAAGAATTAGTCGATACACCAGATTCGCTTAAGCAAGCCATACAGGGAAACCATCAAGGCATGGAATCACTTGGTCAAGTGTATAAAGACCCCAAAACCGGCAAGCTGATCTTAATTAGTCAGGAGCAAGCCAATGGCAACTAAATACGGGTTATTCGCAGCCTTAGTGACAGGCTGGGCAGTTTTATCAGGCTCGGCAAACGCAGCCACCCAAGCACAAGGTTTAAGCCACCAAACAGTTATTAGCCAAAGTGACGCTTATCGAGCTAGTCGCCAAGGGCAGTACTTTATTGTAGAGCTACTGACACCACATCAAGTGATCTCAACTTCTAGCTACAACGGAGGTCAGTCTGAAAATATTCGTTATCTGGTCAATCATCAAAGTATGGAAGCCAAAGGTGATAACCAGCGATTTATGGCGCAAATTAGCCAAAGTCGAGAAAGTTATCACACTACCATAGCCAAAAGATTAGCCATCAATCCCAATGAAATGGCGTTAATGGGCACAGCGGCCAACATGCAACAAATGGCCAGCGTATCTAACAGTTTCAAAGATTTAACGGTCACTGTCTTTGCTACGGCAGGGGTTAAAAACAATGCTCTAAGGGCCGGTGATAATACCCGTTGGTACCAGCAAATTGATGGCCAAAAGGTATCAAATAAAAAAGTACAACCAACGCCCAGAGTACCGAAAAAGAACAAAGCTGTGCCACAACAAACACAACCTAAAACAGACCATCAGGGCACGATCAATATTATGGTATTGGTCAATAAGGCGGTCAGTCATGGAGCACAGCAAAAAATTGCTATGTTAGCGACAGAAGCCAAATCAGCAGCACTGAGCGAGCTGAGTATCGGCAGTGGCCAATCAAGCCATTTAGCCACGGGAACGGGAACCGATCAGCTGATCATTGCCTCGCCTATTAGTCTCGACAGTCCTGCACTTCCCAGTGCCAGTGGCCATTTAAAACTGGGTGAACTCGTTGGAAAAACGGTTAAAAAAGCGGTGCTTGATGCACTACTTTGGCAAAATAAAATGGATGCGGTGCAACATCACAATGTTTTGCATGCGCTCGCGCGATTTGGTTTGAGTAAAAACCGCTTACTAGAGCATTTACAAACACATCTACCAAGCAGTGAATACGATTTAGCCGAGCAAAATATCAATGCTCTGATTAACGACGCCAGACTCAGTGCCAGCGCGTATGCCTACGCAAGTGTATTAGATAAATGGCAATACCAAGCGCTACCTGTAGCGATCCAAGCCGAGGTATTTCGCGACCAAGCAGCGCAAATTGCAGTAGCATTATCAGCAAAACCTCAGCACTGGCCAACCTTTTGGCAACAACTTGAACTGCCTCCTGCTGCACTGAAACAACAAGCAACTCAACATGAACAACAGCAAGCTTTTATCGAGTTATTTACTCACGCGCTAGCATTGGGCTGGCAATATAAATGGCGCTAAAAAATGAAAAAATTGATTCCACTTCTGTTCATTACCACATTGATTGGTTGTAGTCAGACCCAGTTAAAAACCAGTGAACCCAAAGCCTCAACAATCACAGTAGGCCTGTTGCATATCGCGCCTAAATGGGCAACCACAACAGCCGATTTAACGGCCAATACCGAACGAGTGAAGCAAGGCATGCAGCTTGCCAAGCAACATGGCGTACACTGGGTGGTTACGCCTGAGCTGACACTAACAGGCTACCGCTTTCGCTACACCTTAGGTACTGACTGGATAAAACCGGGGACTGATAGCTATACCCAAAGCTTGCAACAAACTGCAGATCAACTCGACTTGGTTTTGTTTTTAAGTCATCTCGAAAAAGATCCAACCACAGAGTTGAGCTATAACACTTTATTTGTAATTGATAGACAAGGTGAAGTGTTAGCCCGTCACCGCAAAATAAATACCATTCCCGGTTCAGAAGCGTGGTCGAGTAAAGGCAAAACACCCACCTTAGTTGAGGTAGATGAAACTCAAGTTGGCCTGCTCATCTGTGCCGATGCTTGGCCTACAACACATACCCAACGGTTAACTGAACAAGGCGCAGAGCTGTTGATTTCAAGTGCTAACTGGGCACCTGGATTGTATGGCCCAGGAACAACTTGGGAAGATAGAGCGCAACAAAGCGGTGTACCTATCATAGTTAACAACCGCCACGGTATTGAAGAAAGCCTAGACATGCGCCAAGCCAAAAGCGTGGTGAGCGTTCCTGCAAAGCCAGCTTTTCCAACCGAATCAACAACGGGCAAACGCATTTTAGAGCACAGCTCAACAAGCGACCAACTGGTTGTTTTTGAACTCGACTTAGCAACACAAACACTCGCTAATATTCAGCGATATCCGCTTGCCGGTAATTAAATAAGTGCGCTAACTAAACTAATTTTTGTTAATTGAGTCCTACCCAAAAGAGGCAATATTAACCAGAGGTTGTCAGTGTCTGAGTTATCTAAAATGTTGGCGGGTCAGCTTTATGATCCAAGTAATGTGCAATTAACTGCGCTGCGTATGGACGCAAGGTTAAAGCTTGAAACGCTGAATCAAACCAGTATGGCGCAAGTTGAAACGCGCCAACATCTAATTAAACAGCTGTTAGGTTCATCAACAGAGCGTATTCACATTGAGTCGCCATTTCACTGTGATTACGGTGAGAACATTCATGTTGGAGATAATTTTTATACTAATTTCGGCTGCGTCATTTTAGATGTAGCAGAAGTTCGCATTGGCAAAAATTGCTTTATTGGCCCACAAGTTGGGATTTATACCGCCACGCATCCATTAGACCCAGTAAAGCGAGCCAATGGCTTGGAATATGCCAAGCCTATCACGATTGGTGATGACTGCTGGCTAGGTGGACACGTCACCATCAACCCAGGCGTCACGCTGGGTAACAATGTCATTGTGGGCGCAGGTTCTGTGGTCACCAAAAGCTTTGCTGATAACCTGATCATTGCTGGTAATCCAGCGCGGGTGATAAAAACTAACTTAGCAACTTAGCTCTGAACTCACCAGGTGGAATCGAATACACCTTTTTAAACTCGCGATAAAAGGTGTTTTTATTGTTGAAACCCGCAGCTAAAAAGATATCTGTCATCGACTCAGCCTGCGGTCGGCTTTTTAGCATTTCTGCAGCACTTTGCACTCGATACTGATTGAGCAGCTCATAAAAATTGGTGCCCATATGTTCATTCAGCAGCTCTGAGGTTTGATGCTGAGTCAGATCGAGTTGCTCAGCTAAATCACTGAGAGATAGTTCATTATTTAAATGTAATTTCTCTCGCTCAAACAACTGTTTTATCGCTGTTTTTTGTTCAACCACTACGGTGTTACTGAGCTCGTGTTCACGTACTTTTTTATTGTTATTAGCCAATTGCGAACGAATAAAACGAATGTAACCCGCGGCCAATAACACCACATAAATAAAGGTGAAAATATTGGTGATATCCCAAATCAACCGGAGTAAATCAGATTGCATCGCATATAGGGTAATTTGGGTTTGATAAGCCGTGGCAACCAATAGGTAAAACAAACAAAGTGCATTGATATTTACTAGGCTTTGCGGGTTATTAGCCAGAGGCTGCTTATTGGCAAAAAAGCTCCATACACGACGTCCAAGAACATATTGGTAAGCCAGAATTTGTGCGATATACATTATGATTAACGCATTTGGAATACCTTTAGGGTCAATCAATGCCGCGGTGTAAAACACAACAAAAGGTAAGAAATGCAGGTAGTAATTAGGTAAAGGGTTATCGGGCTGTTCTTCAAAGCGATAAGCAATGTAAATAAGCGGACCGATCAATAAAATAGAGCCATAGGTAATCGCACCAATGACCCAAGGAAAATGACCAAACGCTAGATAAAAATACTCAGATAATGGGGTTAATATCAAAATCCAAAAGACGCTGAGTTGAATGCCTTGCTGCCTAGATATTCCCTTCTGAATCAGCACTAACGACAGTGAAATAAAGAAAACCAACACTGCGCTGATTAAATAAAACGCTTTCAGTGATTCAGCCAACATATTTACTCTCTTATCTATCTTTTTCCGTGTGAATCTATGGTCACTTAGCTAAGAATTACTTAGTTAACACTATGTTTTACAATAATAAATATAAAAAACAAGTCATTTTAACGAACGACAAATTCCACACCTTGCAATCGGTTAGGGTAAATCAACTTTATTAAAGCTTGATGTTACGACTTGTTCATAAAACAAGCAATCACGTTAATAAAGCCAATCACTCAAATAAGTAAGGAAGAAAAAATGAAATTTAAAATGGCGCTATTTTTACTCTCATTAATTGGTTTTACTGCCCAAGCGGATGTCTATCCAGATCACGGGTTAGTCGAAAGTCATTACATCAAAGGCGATGCCTTGAAAAACAATGTATTGCATCTTCATCATGGCCGAGAAGTGATCGTTTATTTACCACGTGGTTATTATGAAAATAGACAAAAACACTACCCTGTTGTTTATGTGTTACACGGGGCGGGTGGCTTAGCCAGTTCATACTTTAACGATGACCCCAATATCGTAGAACCTGACTTACAGCCTATGCTGGACGGTTTAATTTCAGCAGGCGATATGCCTGAAACAATTGTGGTTGTGGCCGATTTTGATACTCGCCACTTTGGTGGCTGGTACCAAAACTCGCCAGTAACTGGCTTTTGGCGTGATTACTTTATCGAAGATTTAATTCCGCAAATCGATACTAAGTTCCGTACCTTAGCAACGCCAGATAACCGCGCATTACTTGGCCAGTCAATGGGTGGCTACGGCGCTTTGAGTATCATGCTAGAACGACCTGAACTCTTTAGTGCCGTCACAGCATCAGGCCCAGCTTGGATGTTACTGCGCACTTTACCTGCCCCTGCTTTTGCCGGTGTTTATAGTGCCATCCAACCACAACTGGCTAACTACACGGGTAAACGCGAAGAAATGACCTACTTTGCCCATATTTTTATGGCATTAGCACAAGTGAATTCGCATGATGTTAGTAACCCACCTAGCTTTATCAAACAGAACTTTAGCTTTGCCGATTTCCAAGCTATTTCGAACTTATCCCTCGAATATCAAATTAACCAGCCTGAAATCGCTAACAACGACTACAGTCACCTTGCCGTCTTCACCGGTATGGGTGAAGGAGAAGGCGAACAAAGCTTACAAAGCCTAGCTTTTATCAACGATGAGTTGAGTAACTTAGGTTTAGATCTATCGAGTAAAGTATACCCAGGCGGGCACGGTGAAAACTTAAAAGAACGCATAGCCGAAGCATTGGTATTTATCGGCCAAGAATTTAAATAACAGGTTTAATAAAAGGAGCACTTAAATCGTGCTCCCACTGTAAATGTCATCTGCTAACAGCTTGATAAACCTGCATTTAATACAGGTATTCACGCTGTCGAGATTGTTTACAGATTTATTAAAGCCCAATTTTAAAAAAACTTAACCTATTGTATTTATTATACTTTTTAACTGGGAATGGTTATTGCTAAGAGCTAGTAAAAGCCTTAGGTAAAATAATAATAGCAAGGATGAAAACATGGATAAGCTTATCTTCTTAAGCCTAGTGGTAGCCGGTTATTTTGGATTCCAAACCTACAATAGCCAAAATGCGACCGACGCTCAGCTCATGAGTATCAGCGGCAAACTAGAGCGCAATATCCCTGTATCTGGCAACGAGGTATTGGCTGTTGCCAATCAAACACTCAACCACTTGTGTAATGATGAGTTATACCAAGTAACAGGTGGCTCATCTGTCGAACAGTGCCACAAAACTTTGTCCCAATACCAAGATTTATGTGAGTACAAATATTTTCCGGATACTTCAATTACTTATGCATCGAAAAACACTATCGATAAATTAATTGCTAATTACATGAGATGCTCAAATAACGAACCCATCACAAGTTAAAGTGAGATTATTTACTTTATCGAAGCTATAGGTTTTATTAACCTTTGCTGTTTGACTTTAAAACCTACAATAGTTACAAAATAGCGCTTTGATTTTTAAACGTATTTTTTAATGTTAAAGCAATTTATCTCAAGTTTTTTACTCGCCTTTTGTGCCATCAATCCGCTTAATGCTACAACTATTTTTGATAAGCACAGGGATAGAGCCATACCAGCGGCGATTCACTTTCCTGACAAGCAAACTCAATGTTCAACGACAACTCAGTGCCCAGTTGCTTTCATTAGCAATGGTTACGGTGTTCCCCACACTGAATATCAATTTTTAGTCGAGCTACTAACTCAGGCGGGTTATTTAACAGTGTCGGTAGGCCATGAAATAAAAAACGATCCGCCACTGGCAGTATCGGGGGACCTATTTAAAAACAGAAGTGAAAACTGGCAACGCGGCGCAGCCACTTTAGCTTTTTTGCAGCAAGACTTGGCAGCCAAATACCCCAGCTATAACTTTAAAAAAATATTGTTAGTGGGGCATTCAAATGGCGGCGATATATCCGCTTGGTACGCAACTGAAAAGCCTGCATTGGTCGATAAAATTATCACTTTAGATCACCGCAGAGTCCCTTTACCACGTAACCCCAACTTGCCCATTTTATCGATTCGCGCCAGTGACTTCCCTGCTGATAAAGGCGTCTTACCCGAGGCTAATAACCGACAAAAGCACGCTATTTGTGTTGTCAAAATAGCAGATGCAAAACACAACGATATGACAGATTTAGGCCCGAGTTGGTTAACGCAACACATGACTGAATCTATTACGCGCTTTTTAGACAACGAAGCAATCCAAACGCAAAAAACCGGTCAAAATAATCCCCAACCATTAAAAGGATAACCAATGAAAAAATTACTGGCTTACTTATTGGTTTGTTGTTTTTTACCCAATTTTGCCGTCGCAGAACAATCTGAAACAGAGTATTGGTTGGAGCTAATTAATAAATCGAAAACCATTTTAATTGGTCGCTATCACGAAGTAGAGCAAGATAGCTATAAATTGGAAATAAAGTACGGTTGGGGAGCTGAAATTGAAGATAACATCAAGCAATCGAGCTTTGGTTATGTTAATACCAAAGAAGATTTGATGATTTTTTTATCGGATAACAAAGGTTGGCTTATCATAACCTTGGAAGAAATCCCCTATGCAGAAGCCGCTCTACCCTATAAGCTTTTAGGCAGCCCGGAATGGGCCATGGTTGATGGGCATATCGCACATTACTAAACAAGATTGATAAAAGGATATAACCATGCGATTTTACCTGCTGATCATGCTATTTATCGCGTCATTTAAGCTGTTTGCCAGTGATGCTCTCGATGTGAAAAAGTGGCAAAGCGATATCCAATATTACACCGCACAGCTCAAGCAAAATCACATTGACTTATTCCACTCACAAAGCGAAACCCAATTCGAGCAAAAACTTGCGGATTTAACCGCTAACTTACCTAACATGACGCGCAACCAAGTTTTGGTTGAATTGATGAAGATCACCCAAAGTATTGGCGACGGTCACACTGCTTTTCCATTATGGGCGGCAAAACTAAACAGTTTTCCTTTTGAACTCACCCATATTAATAACCGTTTCTATGTGACACATACTACTCATGATTATCGAAAATTACTGGGTGCAGAGTTAGTATCAATTGATGGCCAACCTATTTTAGAAATTGCTCAGGCCGTTAACCAAGTGGCCCAATTTGTCGAAAACCCATACTCGTTGAACGTCAGAACAGCGCGTTACTTACCCAAAGCAGAAATACTCAATGGCTTGGGCATTATCGCTGATTCAGCACAAGCTGAGTTTACTTTTCGCAATAACAAAGTGCAGCATGTAGAAACCCTTAAAAGCAGCCGCAAATACCAATACACTGAGTTCATTAGCTATCGCAATGAAGCGCGTTTTCGTATTGAAAAACGCGCAACTGAAGATCTCTGGTTTGCCGGTTCAGCCGATAAACAAGCGGTTTATTTTAAATTTCGCCACTATGCCAGTGTTTCACAAATGGACTCACTTGCTGAAAAGTTACTGGACTACATCAATAACAACCAATCTAAAAAGTTAATTATTGATTTACGCGATAACTACGGCGGCGATTTTTTTGCCGGCTTAAAGCTCGCCCAACACTTAGTACTGGCCGACAGTTTAGATTGGCGTTCAGGGGTATTTGTATTAATTGATAATGTGACGTTCTCAGCTGCAATGAGTAATGCTGCGCAATTTGCTCAAATACTCAATGCCACTTTAGTAGGTGAACCAACGGGCGCTAAACCATCTGGCTATCAGGATATGGGACAGTTCACTTTGCCAAATAGCAAACTCAAAGTGACTTATTCAAAACGCTTGTACCACTTCCAAACTTCAGGCAAAGATGCGGTTTATCCTGACCACACTATACCCATGAGCATCGAAAACTACATTAATCAAACCGACCCACAATTGCGCTGGGTATTGAAACAAGCCGATTGGCAATAACCATCACATCTAGCTATTTACTTACCCAGCGGCTTGTCTTACATTCGATAAAAAATTCAATTAGGACAGGCACTTGGGTAATAAAATACTACGATTTTTTGAAGTCACCGGGATCTTTCTCTCCGTTTTAACCGTCATATACTCTGGTATTATTTGGTACGCAGAAAGTGAAGACAGATTAAAAGCCAAACACTATACCGCTTGGCAAGTGATCAATAGTGCCAATGGCTCAATTGGTGATGGTGGCCGAATTCACGCTTTGCAAGATTTAAATTCAGATGAAGTTGATCTCACTGCGGTTTCGCTAGCCAATGCTTATTTAAAAGGGCTTAACTTAGTTGGTGCCGACCTGCATCAAGCAGATTTAAGGCATGCCGATTTACAAGATGCAGATTTTACCTGTGCCGACTTATCGGGTGCAGATTTAACCGGCGCGAACTTAACTGGGGCTAAATTTAAATATGCCTATTTGTACGGTGCTAAGTTGGATCAAAGCCACTTGGCCAATACTGACTTTACCCAAGCCAACCTCTATCACGCTTCGCTACTCAAGCTCAGTAAAAACGAACCGATTCTTCAAGGTACATCATTGTGTGAAGCCGTATTAGCTGATCAATCTTTTGGGGCTTGCATTGATTATGACGATCAACAAAGAAAGCAGTTTTGCCAAACCTATCGCGGTAACCGCGTAGATCGCAGTGAAACAAAATCGGGTTGGATGCAGTCAGATTGGCAAAGAGCTCAAGCGAACTAAATTAATGAACATTACCCTAAGCGGCTAACCCATATTCTTGGGTCGCTTATTTAATCTTGTCATATTATCTGCTCACTAATTCAGCTATATTGGTTGAGCACGTCAGGGAAGTGGTAGTCGGCGTGAACACTTCTAGTAAAACGTATTTATAAAAAGGAAAAGAATATGAAACGTTTAACCTTGGCATTAATGGTACTCATGTTATCTGCCTGCGTTTCGGTGGAGTATGTGACTCCATACGATCCTGTGATTGATAACGGCATTAGAGAATACAAAGAATCAATTAACACCTTAGCCAAAAACTTAGGTGATCAGGCAGGTACTGAAGCGGGTACTTACGAAGCAAACTTGGCGCATTACAATGCATTAGAATCTAAAATTGATTTGTTAATTGAGCGCGCTAATCTGCAATCAGCTGGACGCGGCTGTCGATTAGCTGAAGGTATTTCAGCGCAATTAGCTAAAGTTGCGCCAGAGCCTATGATTCAGACCGAAGAAGGTGACAGCTATGGCTGCACTGAACGGTTATTAGTTTTAGTTAAAGATCAGCTGGATTTATTGCAAAACATTCATCAAAGCGCTGATAAATGTAATGCGATGGCAAGCCCTCGTGGCACGAAGATCTCTTGTTTACGCGCCACCACAAGTAAAGCAGCAATGAAGATCACCAACCAATCAATTAATGCCGTTTGGGTAGTAGAAACTGCAAAGAAAAATGGAGATAACGGATAATGTCTGTCAACTTTGAGCAAGTATTAGCCAATATATTAGATTCAGCTGCCAGTGCATTTGGTGACGGCTGGGACTCGATTAAAACGTACGCCCCGGCAGAGTTTAAAAAAATCAGTTCGCAAATTGTCGAAATAGCCGAAAACGTTGCTAAGTATCAACTTAATGACAATGAAGGTTACTCTGCACAAACAGGTAAGCTTTTATTGCAAATGCAGCGCAATGCAACAGAGGGCGTGCTCGTGGCCGTCTCAACATTAACGTTAATTGCGGTACAAAACGCGATTAATGCTATTTTTGCTTCACTTAGAGAAACGTTTAACGACGCTTTAGGTGCAATTTTATAGCGCTAAGCTTCAAGCCAAGATCGCACTTTGGCCATATTGGCGCGACTGACCAGTGCAGTTGCGCCACTTTCTAAAATCAAGGTTCCCTCTCGACCTTTCCTATCTAACTGCTCAACTTTTTTCAAATTAACCCAATATGAACGATGGGTTTGCCAATCTTGGGCGCTGGGCAAAAATGGCGCTAAATCGGCAATCGCATCTTTTAAGTTATACAAAATGAGGCTTTGTCCATGTGCAGTGATCACACTCAAATAATGCAGTTCAGCCTTCAGCGCGATTAAATCGTCCAGGCTATCGAGCTCACATAGATTAAAAAAGTGCGGTAATGTCTGCCCATTCATGTTTGACTCATGGTCAGTTAATGTTTTTTCATCAATGGGCAAAGCATGCTCAGTTGGCGTCAGTAGTTGTGTCGAATCTTGCTGTTCAGCTTTACCTTTTTGAGTGCGGAACTCAACACCTAATAACCAAGGTAAGTTCATAAAAAACCAGCAAAAAATACTGGGCGGCGCCATATTAATCCATTCTTCAATTAAAAAGCCTAGGGTAAAACCTTCGATACCAAGCCAGTAAACATCGATGGCGAGTGAGAAAGGTGTGAAGAACAAAGACGCGATAAAGCCTGCAATAATCAGCCTCATCCACTCTGGCAGACGGCCCAAGCGACCAAATATCAAGTAATGCGATAAAACAAAGAAGCCAATAGCACTGAAGGTTTGCAACTGCCACTGCACAAAGGTAATGCCAAACGGATATTGGTTTTCGTCTGACACGAAGGTGAAAATACAGCCCAGCACAAAAGCTATGCTCGAGAAATAATGCAGAGGGCTGATATCCCCCAGCCTGAAATGCCTATTCATACAATAGTTTTGCCCATCTATTCAAAAGCCAAAAACACGAAAATCCACGCTGTATTCTGGGCGTATCAAACGAACAAGATTCAACACAACTCAGAAACAAAATTATGAAAACAAAATTAAAACTTATCTCAATCGCGATTGCAGCAAATTGCGCTACATACGCACAAGCGAACGATAACTTACCTGAGGAAGATATCGAACGCATTACAGTATTAGCAACTCAAAGTAACGGTATCAAAATCAGCACCAGTGATTTAATTAAATTACCTGGAACGATTAACGATCCGATTCAATCACTCGAAGCTTTACCAGGGGTCGTTTTAGCAACCTCAAATAGTGGTGGTCCAATAGGCGAACCCGCCATTAGAGGTAGCTCAAGTAAAGATAACCTCTATATCACTGACGGCTTAGATATGGGTTACATCTTTCACAACGACGGTTTAAGTGTTTACAACCCATTATTGATCGAAAGCTTTGAATTAAAAACCGGTGCTTGGTCGCCACAATATGCCGACGCCAACGGTGGTGTTATCGTCACACAATTACGTGACCCAGACGCAGAACGATCGCAAAAAGTACTCGATTTAAGCATTGCACGCTCTGGCTTTTTATATGAATCAGGCATTAGCGACGATTTAGCTTTTTATGTGTCATTTCGAGAAAGTTTAGTTCATACCTATGTCGATAACTTTATTGAAGATGAAGAGTTTTCATTTAAAGAAGCGCCGCGCAATAGAGATTATCAAAGCAAATTATTGTGGCAGTTAGATTCGGCCAATAGCTTGCGCTTCACCGCTCATGGCGCCAAAGATTACGTCGAAATTGAATTTGATGAAGACGGACGCGACATAGGTAAAAACCCAGATTTAGCCAGTGGTGAAAGACAAGAAGTTTATTATCACAGCCAAGCTGTCAGTTGGTTAAGCGAGCAAGATAATTGGGAGTTTAATACGAGCTTGAATCACTTGGACAGCAATCAACAAGAACGTGAAGGTGATATTTTCAGCTGGGATGCCGACATCAAACAAATCATTTTCAAAAATCACAGCCAGTACTTTGCAGATGATTACACCTTGAGTTTAGGTCTGCAAATTACCGATACCCAAGTCGATTATGTTTACGCTGGCCGCGCCTTACCTTGTAATACTGAATTTGAGGTTTGCCCTCCCACTTATTTCAGCCCAACATTTGAAGATGTAGGTAGTATCGATCAACTCGATTATAACGTGTACGCCAATTTAGAAGGTGAGTTAAGTGCAAACTGGCGCTATCAATTTGGCGTATCGGCCATCGGCAATGATTTTAATAACGAAGACTACATAGAACCAAGAGCCAGCCTCGCTTGGCAAATGAACGATAAAAACCGGTTAACCTTGAGTTATGGCCAGCACCATACTTGGATCAAAGACTATCGCTTATTGACTCAAGAACTTGGTAATCCAGAGCTAGAAGCCAGTGAATCAACCCACTATGTATTGAGCCTAGACAGTGAATTAGAAGATGGCTGGCAAGTTCGCACTGAACTTTACTACAAAGACTTAGATAACCTAGTCGTCGCTAACCCTGCAGCTCAAGCAGATGGTCCAGGTCAAATCATCCCAGATAACGTTACGACCTATTTTAACGCGGCATCAGGTAAAGCCTACGGCGGTGAGATTTTAGTCAACAAAACCTTTAGTGATAATTGGTTAGGTTGGGCGAGTTTAGCTTATTCAAAAACGGAAAGGGAAAATGACATCACAGGAGAGTCTTTCAACAGTGAGTTTGATTTACCTTGGATTGCGAACGTCGTCATTAACTATCAATGGAGCGACAACTGGACAATTGGCGCTAAATGGCGATATCAAAGTGGTCGCCGTTACACAGATGTTATCTCATCGACGCCATACACAGAGCCAGGAGAATCAGAGCCTTTGTTCTACATTCCACAATGGGGTGAGTTTAACGCCGAACAAGCAAAGGGTTATCACCGTTTAGATATCCGAGCCGATTATCAATCGAGTTTATTTGGCTATGACGCAAGCTACTATTTTGAAGTCTTGAACGTTTACGGTTCACAAACCATTCAAGAATACGAGTATTTCGAAGATTATTCAGATTACGAAAAAGACTATCAATTCCCTGATCAGCCTTTCCCTTCGGTCGGTGTCACAATCAACTTCTAGTTGGTGAATTTAGTCCTCGTTTGAGGGTTAATGTAGCGTGCCGGAGTCAGCTGCAGGCTCCGGCTTTTTTATCCTGCACCAATAATCTTAGATTTGTGCAGTTAATCGCTTAATTATTGCAAAGTGTATAAATTATAAGCAACCATATTCGTAGCTTGCTAGATAAGGACATCTTATGGACAACTCAAGATATCACTACATGGATAACCTCAGGGCGTTAGCCATGTTTGCTGGCGTGATTTTTCACCTTGGGCTGGCTTATTCACCACTGATGCATAACTTGTGGCTGGTCGCCGATCCGGTAAAAGCCAGTTGGATTGACCCGTTTTTATTTTGGTTACATACCTTTCGCATGCCTTTGTTCTTCCTTATTGCTGGCTTTTTTGCTGCGTTATTAATTGATAAAAAAGGGCTCAGTGGATTTTTGAAAAATCGGGCCGTGCGCTTAGCGCTGCCATTTGTGCTGTTTTTGCCTTTGGTATATGTCTGTTTTTTCTATGTCTTTAAAATTGGTATCAATGACATTGAAAATATCCCTCCCTTTATGCAATTGGCAAAAACTGGCCAACTGCCTAACGACAAAGCAACCACTGCCCATTTGTGGTTTATCTACAACCTATTAATGTTCTGCGCAGGTTATGCACTGCTTGTGCGTCTTGGTGTTTTTACTTGGTTAAATAAAACCTTAGATCTAACCGAAACCAGCTATCAAATTATACTGATCGTACTATTACCTCTAGCTGTCATTCCAGCACTTTATAGCCAAATAGCGCCCTTTCCAGCACCAGAATTTATTCAACCCGAGCTCTGGTCTTTTGGTTTTTACGGTTTGATCTTTTTAGCTGGTGCGCTGATTTATCAAAACCCTCAGCTTATCAATACCTTGTATCACTGGCGCTGGTATTTGTTGTTAACCGCAGTAGCGGCTTATAGTTTGTTTTACCTGCGTATTCCAAGTCATATCAGCCTTGCTGAAATTAGAGAAATGGTGATCAACGGACCTGATATCCCGACCGGTAAAGAGCAACTTATCACAGTAACCTTACAAGCATTTGCTAGCATTTATTTCACCCTATACAGCTTAGTTTTTGGTTACCAACTCTTGAATAAGCAAAGCGAGTGGAGTCGCTATTTAGCCGATTCTTCATATTGGGTTTATATTATTCACGTCCCATTGCTGGCATTTATTCAACTCTATTTGATCGACAGCAACGCCCCTATTGCGGTGAAGTTCTTAATCGCGCTAGTTAGTGTGTTTGGTTTATCATTAATTAGCTACAGCTTGCTAATACGCCCTACTTGGTTTGGTAGAATGCTAAATGGCAAAAGACAACCACCTATTGTTGAATCGACAAATACAAATTTGCCCGCCAACTAATTTTTCGCCTAGTTTGCAGCGAATCATATAAAAATCGCTGCAAACTGGGTTAAAGTAAAAGCCTAAACGTATTAGCTAATACATCTTGTTTTCAATCATTTAGGTCACGCATTTGAACCAGCCATTTAGTATCAATTGGCAAACGATAAAAACCGCCATTCTCAGTCACAAAAAGCCGCTTATCAAAGCGCATATCATCGCTTTAATAGGTGCCTTAATCAGTGTACCGATTCCGTTAATGATGCCTTTGCTAGTCGATGAAGTCTTACTCGAAAAACCAGCTTCTGCGGTCGCTACGATGAACCAGATATTGCCAGAAGCTTGGCATGGCCCCACAGCTTACATTTTAGCGATTTTGCTAGTGGCGATTGTGATGCGACTTGCCTCTATGGTGATGACTGTGTGGCAAACCCGACAATTTACCATTATCAGTAAATCGATTAGTTTGACGCTAAGGCAAAGACTGATTAATCACTTAGCTAAAGTGCAATTAAAAGAGTTTGAAGATCAAGGCTCTGCTGGCATTAGCTCGCGCTGTATTACTGATATCGAAACCTTGGATGAATTTATCAGCAAGAGCCTGTCGAACATTTTACTCGGCAGTTTAATGATCATTGGTACGGCGGTGATTTTGCTCTGGATAGACTGGCTATTGGGGTTAATTATTCTCACGCTCAACCCCGCGGTTATCATGTTTTCACGCTCGTTTGGTAAACACGTTAAAAAGCTCAAACAAAAAGAAAATGCCAGTATTGAAGCTTTACAAAATGCCTTGGTTGAGACACTCGATGCCATCGCTCAACTCAAAACGGCCAGACGAGAGCAAGAATACTTCAAACGCGTACTAGGTGCCGCCAGTGAATTAAAACAAGCATCCATTCAATCACATTGGAAAACCGATGCCGTTAATCGCTTAAGTTTTACCATTTTCTTATTGGGCTTTGAGGTATTTCGCGCCATTGCCATGTTAATGGTGGTGTTTTCTGATTTAACCGTTGGCCAAATATTTGCAGTATTTGGCTACCTTTGGTTTATGTTGGGGCCAGTACAAGAGCTACTATCAGTGCAATACAGCTACTATGGTGCAACCGCTGCGTTAAAGCGCCTTAATCAGGTAATCGGTTTTGAACAAGAGCCAGACTTTAGCAAACAAAATCAAGCCCTCAAGAACCCATTCAAGCAAAACCAAGCAGTGGCTATTGACTTTAAACAGATACATTTTGCCTATCAGCCAGATAAACCCGTACTGACTAATTTGTCGTTAACCATAGAGCAAGGCCAGCACATTGCGATTGTCGCCGCATCTGGCGGTGGTAAATCGACATTGGTGCAACTGTTGTTGGGACTTTATCAAAAACAATCAGGCGATATCCTGATACAAGGCATACCAATTGAGCAAATTGGTTATCAAACGATCCGCGAAAACGTCGCCACCGTTATGCAACACCCTATGCTATTTAATGACACCGTCAGAGAAAACCTGCAAATGGGTAGCGAGTTTAGCGAGCAAATGCTCTGGCAAGCACTAGCTGTAGCTGAGTTGGCTGATACCATCAAAGCACTAGACAAAGGCTTAGATACTCAAGTCGGCCGCTCTGGCGTTAAGCTATCTGGCGGTCAAAAACAGCGTTTAGCCATTGCTCGCATGGTGTTAACAAACCCCAACGTGGTGATTTTAGATGAAGCGACATCGGCGCTTGATACCGAAACTGAAGCTAAGGTGCACGCCAATTTAAAGGCCTTTTTACAAGGGAAAACCATTATCACTGTTGCTCATCGACTCAGTGCTATCAAACAAGCCAATCAGATTTACGTGATAGAAAAAGGTGCCGTTACTCAGCAAGGACAACACCAAGCATTACTGAGCGAAACAGGGTTTTACCAAGTTTTATACGGCACTTAATTAGTGCCGTTTTGGGCTTCGGCACGTAGCTCAGTCACTTGCTGATAACCGATCCCCCAGTTATCTGTGTTCACTTCATCAATGACAACCATAGTGGTTACTGGGCTTTTGCCAAGCACATCGACCATTAGCTGAGTCGTGCCTTTTATCAGCTGCGCTTTTTGCTCATTGGTGACCGCTTCATCGGTAATTTTGATATTGATATAAGGCATTGCTGTACTCCTTTTTATGTTAAGTCTGCATAAGTTTTATTGACGATGAGCCACTGCCCTTGTTCTTTGAGCAAGGTAAGATGATCGAGGTAACGTCGCTCAAATAAAGGGCATTCGAGTTGCACTATTGCTTGTTGCCCAAAAATAGCCAACTGGCGAATAACAAAATCATCGGCACTATTAGATTGCTCGGGAATATCGCGACTCGCCACCAAGTCCAACCACTGAGATAATGAACGTCTGACACCGGGTGCCTGTAAGTGCGCATTGTCATCAAACAAACTACGCAGTAATTCAGTATTGGCGGTGTATAAGCCGAGGCAGTATTGCTCGGCTATACGTTGCACATCAATAAAGTCTGCTTGATGGGCAAAAACATCTTTTTTCATGACTAGGCCACTTGCTCAGCACTGTGCTCAGCTTCAGCTGCAAGCGATGCTTTAAAACTATCTAAAGCATAAATACGCGACAGCATGGCTTGGGTTTTCTGGCCAATCTGAATATCGACATCAAAAAATGCATTCCAACGAGCATAGACTGCAAGCAAAATATCTGCCGGACTGAAGCTGTCTCCGCCGATGAAAGGCGCAGTCGTTAAACTGTCTTCAACAATTTGCCATAACTGGCTAACGCGATCGGCAGCAACTTGCAGCAGAGCTTGCTTTTCAGCACCTTCTGGCATGTTGTGCAGAATAAAAAATAATTTGCTATAAGCTGGGTGAACCGTGGCATTGGCAAATGCGACCGCTTCTACTGCACGTTCTTTTCGAGCCGAATCCGTTGGCCAAATATCACCAGCGTGACGGTTAACTAAAAGGTGAATGAGACTCGCCCCTTCTGTATAAACCTGACCTCCGGCTTCCAGTGCAGGCACACTGCCAGTCGGGTTAATAGCAGAAAAATCGTCTACGGCATTTTTATCGATTAATTCAAACGGCTGGTTTAGCTCGCGTAATAAAACTTGAATCGCTAATGAACAGGCATTTGGAAAATAATATAAGCGGTACATAAAACACTCCTTGGTCATACTTTGTAAGTTCAGCTTGGTCTTCATCTCGACCGACGAAAGCAGTGTAGGCAAACTCGATAGCTTGATATATAACCTGAAAGGAAATGGTATGTAGCGAAAATGGAAACAATATGGATAAACTCAAAGCCATGACTTATTTTACTGAGTTGGCAGAAGTAGGTAGTTTTACCGCAGTTGCCGAGCAGTTTGAAACCAGTAAATCAGCCGTCAGTAAAGCGATTAAACAATTAGAAGACCATCTTGGTATTCGCTTATTACAGCGCTCAACTCGCCATATCCACATGACCGACGCTGGTCGTGATTACCTCAAGCTTTGTTACTCAACCCTCAGACAAATAGAACAAGTTGAACAAACGCTAAAGCAAAACCAAGGTGAAATCAGCGGCAACTTGAAAATCAATATCCCTATGTCATTAGGGCTAACCGACTTAAACCAGTTATTTAGTGACTTTAGCCGTGCTTACCCGGGTGTAGAACTCGATATTCACTTAGGTGATGAACGATTAGATTTAGTTGAGCAAGGTTTTGATTTAGGTTTCAGGGTTTCGAGCCAACCTATTATGTCAGATTATATAGGTAAGCACTTGCATACCTTTAAGTATAGACTTTGCGCTAGTCCTGACTATGTTGCCAACAACCCCAAAATAAAGTCGATTGATGACTTAAACCATCACAACTGCCTTATTTACAGTTATCGCTTAGGTAAGAGTGCTTGGCCAATCGACCAAGGCATCAGTGTTGAAGGCAACCTTAAAGCCAACAACATCATATTTATTAGGCAGTTTGTCGAAGACAGCTTAGGTGTCGCCATGATGCCTGATTTTAGCTGCCGCCATCAATTGGCCAATGGCAGGTTAGTTGAACTTTTGCCGAATAGCGATACACCCGAGCTAAAACTCTATGCGCTTTATCCTGCAAGGCACCATTTGCCGCAAAAGCTGAACCTGTGTATCGATTTTTTTGCCGATTGGATCGCTAAGAAATACAGCCCTGAGATCAACGTACAGCAACCATTAGTTAACTAGTTAAGTCACTGAAATTGATTTGTTATTTTTCTCCAATAAGCTAAGACAGGGCTATTAATCTTAGTTAAAGTAAACACTTAATATAAGGTCAAAACCGTCTTAGCTAAGCGAAGAAAAAGACAAGGATGCACAATGGATTTAACTGCCGAGCAACAACTCAATTTACTCGAAAAAGAGTACTTTCACCTAAACCAAGTGGTCGAGTCATTTGATGCTAAATCACTGACAATAAAAGCGTGGAACGTGACACTAGCCGGTACGTTAGGTGGTGCAGGTGCTTTTACTAAACATTACGAATTACTGTTATTTGCATCATTAGCCAGCTTGTTGTTTTGGTATATCGATACTTATTGGAAAAACTTTCAATACGCTAACTATCGTCGCATTAAGCAAATTGAAGAGTATATGGCAGGGGAGCTACCCGATATTACTGTCTTTCAAATGTGTCACACCTGGAATCAATCCTATAACAACCAACCGCGCTCGCGGTTTTATCGCATTATGTTTTGGCCTCATGTTGTCCTGCCTCATGGCCTGACCTTTTTAGGCATGCTGTTGTGTTACATCGTCTTGTCCAGTCATTAAATTAAAGGCAGTCAATGAAAATAGATTGGAACTATCCCGCACCAAGGACAGGCCTAAATGGCAGCTTTGATAAATTCATTGGTCCAGGTGCCACCAAAGCAGAGCAAATCATTCAATATGTCTTGCCTGTTTTAGTCATGGTGCTAGCCCCCAGTTACGCTTATTTCTATGAACTAAATTGGTCTGGCTGGCAGTACCTCGTTTGCGGATTATTTGCTGGTGATATGGTGGGCGGTATTCTAACGAATGCAACCTCCAGTGCTAAGCGTTGGTATCACAGAGCAGAGCAAACAAAAGCAAGCCACATAAAGTTTGTCGCCACACATATTATTCACTTATTGATCGTCGCTTGGTTGTTTGTATCGATGAATTGGCTGTGGTTCGCAGCATCCGCTTTATTCTTGATGATCGCTGCTTTGTGTATCTTAAGTGTGCCTGTGTATTTGCAACGGCCGGTAGCTCAGATGATGTATATTTTCGCTTTGGTATTGAGCTTTTATGCCTTATCTATTCCACCCGGCATGGAGTGGTTTTTGCCCCTACTCTATTTCAAGCTCTTGGTCAGTTACTTGCCAAGAGAAGAACCTTATCGACCTGACTGAAGCATTAAAAATAATTTACATTTTTTTAACATTAAGTTGATCGATTATCAGTGACCCACGCGTAATGATCTATGTCGTTAAGACACTTCCAATAGAAAGCGTGTTGATTATGTAACTTGGGTTTTTCTCCCTGTGCAAAGGCTAAATCAATGGATGGTTTTAGCCTTTTTATTTTTTGCTCATTACCAAGTGTAACCTAAGCCAATACCCATTGTTCTAGGCGCGGCATACGTGACGAGTACACTGTCTAAGACATCGGTCACACCTATGGCAATATCTTCATCCAACGCATTTTTTAACCACAGCTGTACATACCAGTCGCCTTGCTGTGGTTGATAGCGCAAGCGCATATCGAGCAGTTCAAATGCATCCACTTGAGTGCGGTGGTTATTATCGTTATCTAAGTAATACTTGCCCGTATAAGCATAATGGCTTAACCAGTTCAGCGAGCCTTGTGTTGAGTCCATTAGTCGAATATTGAGATCGACACTGGCGCTATGCTCAGGCGTTCGACGCAGCTGGTTACCTGATAAGTTAGTGACATAGTTAATCGAACAATCACAACTCGGGTCGTATTGACTGTCGGTTTGCCACAGGTTGGAATTAATTTCGCTATCCATATAGGCGTAACGCAAAATCAATGTGGATGCGCTGTCAAATTCAATGGCGGTTTCAAACTCTACACCTGCAACGCTTGCGCTACTGGCATTAGCAATAAGGTTATCTGGCGTGTCACTTCCTGAGACTTGTACTAATTGCTGAGTCTGTAAATCATCGTACTCGGTCCAGAAGAAGTTCAACTGAGTAAAGGCTTTGCTATCTGCTGATTCGTGCCTAAAGCCCAATTCGTAACTGTCGGCAAATTCTTCATCATACGTCAGCGTTGCTTGTTGGGGCGATGTTGTACCCTCACCATTCCAACCGCCACTGCGAAAGCCGCGACTATAGCTCAGATAAACATTTAACTGTTCATTGTATTGCCAACTTAGTGAGGCTGACGGCGTCCACGCAGCCCAAGTTTCATCGTCTGTAATATCAAAACGAGTCGTTTGTTGACCCATGTCATCAACCAATGGCTGACCAAGCGGGTCATTGTTTACTGCGCGAGATAGGCTAAAGTCTTTTTCATCTCGAGTGTAACGTAGCGCCGTGTGCAAAATGAGATCATCGCGTAAAGGATAAGCAATATCGACAAACAGCCCTAATGTCTGATTATCTGAGCGGCTATCACTGATTTCACTGCCTTGGCTGTAAAAATTGGAAAAGAAATATTCAGGGTTTTCCAACCTGGTGACTTTTTCAGATAAAAAATAACCGCCAAGTAACCAGTCAAATTGTCCGTCGATAGCGAGTAAAACTTCTTGTGACCAACTACTTACCTCTTCGGATTTATTATTGATGTAAAAGTCATCGTTAAGGTAGCTGGGATCGTAACTGGGGTCAGAAAAATCGACCAAACCACTTGGGGTCATGGGTAAAGCACCAAAGTCGATAAAGCTACCAGCATCATTATTACTGTAACTAAAATCACCATTGACCCAAGCGGTGTTGGAGCTCAAGGTCATCTCGTTAAAAACGTGTTGATATTTAGCAACCACAGCTTGCAGCTCAGTATCAATTTCACCGTCTAGATTATTTTTGCCACGGCGAATACTGTTATTTTTCAATGCTTGGTTTTGCTCAGAGGGAATAGCGATATCAACCCAAGGTCCATTACTTTGATCACTTTGCACTAACCAAGTTAAATCGAGTGTTGAGTCTGTTGTTAGCTGCCAATTGAGTTTTGATTGCACACTCCAATGCGCATCATCATCCATCTCAGACTGGGTAAACTCATTAAATGCATAGCCTGACTGCTGGTCGTGATTTACCGCCAGTCTGACGGCTACATCGTCATTTACAGCCTGGTTAAGTACCGCATTAAACTGAATCTTATCATCTTCGCCCAATACTAAATCAGCGGTGCCATAGTTAGCTTGCTCGGCTTTGTTACTGACAAAGTTAATAATGCCACCACTGACATTTTTTCCGTACAGAACACCCTGAGGACCTTTGAGTACCTCTATTTGCTGAATATCGTGTAAGCTCAGTTGATAACCAGTCGCTCTTGGTAAGTAAATACCATCGAGAAAGATCCCCACTGAAGAATTAGCCGAAGCACTTTCGATATCACTGCCCGCACCGCGCATAAATAAATTGGGTTCAATCGGGTTATCCGCATTAGCTACTAGACCTGGAATACGGTAAATGCTGGTTTCAAAACGATTTGCAGGGAGGATATCAAACTGATCTTTTTGATAGGTAGAAAAGGCGGCAGGTAATTGTTCAATCGACTCAGCTCGCTTGCGTGTCGTTACCTCAATTTTCATCAATTGCTCAAGCGGCAAATCAAACAAGTCATCATCGTCAGCAAAAGCCGTACTGATAGGCAGCTGTAAACACAGCCCCAACAAGCTCGATATTAAGCAAAACCTTTGATTACTTGGCACTGACGAACACTCCCTGTCACTTTCACTTAAGATTAGCATTTTGAGCTGAGTTTGCCTGAAAAAACAACAATAAAAAACCAGATAAAAGTAGTGCTATCAGTAGGTTAATTTAAATTAAGTCAATTGACTTATCTCGTTACTGCTCTAGCTTTAAAAGCAGAGCAAAAATAAATTAAGAGCTAGGTAATACTGAACAGTCAGTTAGCCTTCTGATCACTCTATGAAAAATACGCATTCGACAACACAAGGGTTCACCCTGATTGAACTAGTTAGCGTCATTGTCATCATTGGCATTGTCGCGGTGACCACTGCGCCCAAGTTTGTTGATATTGCGGATGACGCCAAAGTAACCAGCTTAGAAGCTGTGGCAGCATCGATGAAAAGCGGTTTGACGTTAATTTATGCGAAAGCGCAAATTAATGGTCAAAATACCGGTTCAGGCAGCATAGAAATAAACGGCGAAACCATCACATTATACAATGGCTACCCTGCCGTTAATGGCCGTGATACTTTTGTCGATATCAACAACCAAGTGCTCGCTTGGTTAGATATAGACGCCGTCGATCGCAATACAGCAAGGCGCAATCGCAGTTCCGCTAAATTCTTCACCGATAAATCAACCAGTAATAATCAGATTTATATCTTTTTCACTGAAGACTACAGCCAAAAAGGGGGGAATTTTCGCTGCCAAATTCGTTACGAAAACCCAGTCACAGTGACACCAGCTGCACCGTTATTAACAATTCAAACCGATCAGTGTTAAGTGACATTTATCACTCGTAAATGCTACTCACAACCATTAAACTCTAATTGAAACTACCTAACCTTATAATAATTAAGTAATTCTGATTAATTTACCTTGGTTAGATTCAGTCCTTAAAATAATAACAACGACAACAAGATGGAGTATTAATATGAATCATTTTGCAAAAATGATGGTCCTGGCAATTGGCTTACTTTCTACGTCAGTTGCTACTGCTGCAACACCAACCGAGCAACTCGGCACATGTTTAGTCGATTCATTAAATGGCAAGGAAAGAAAGCAACTCGCTAAGTGGATTTATTTCGCTATTGGTTCACACCCTGAAATTAATCAGTATTTAAAGGCAACACCTAACGATGTAGATACAAGTGATAAGTATGTAGGTGAGCTGATCACTAAATTACTCACTGTTAATTGTCCAAAAGAGTTAGTAGCCGCCAATAAAGTTGACCCTTTAGCGATTCAAAAAGCATTTGAATTAGTTGGCCAAGTGGCAATGCAAGAGTTAATGACAAATCCAGCAACGATGAAAGCGTTAACAAATTACGCTAACTACGCAGACCAAGCGAAGGTCAATGAGTTATTAAGTAAGTAATCATCAGGCTGAAATAGCCATTAATTGGTTATTTCTGCCGACTTCTCTAACTTTGCGCAGTAAGGCGCAAACAACCCTTTGACATCAACTTTTGCTTTTAATTTTGCCGCTAATAAGTAGAGTCCGGCTAACTTGCGGTGAATGAAAATAGCATCAACAGGTGGGGTGTGCCACTGGTCTTGTCTGCGGTTAATTGCCATCCCGGCTTGTTTAATACGATAGGCTAAATCTGTTGCGGCAAAATCGTATTCGCCTTCGGTACGTAAAGGCTCTGTGGCTAATTGGAAAATAGCTAAAATTTGCTGTAAATAGTCGGCTTCGATATCTTGTTTAAAAAAGCCTATTTGACCTGCAGCTGCTTTCATTGCCTCTTCATCACCAACACTGGCTGCGTGAATAAGCGCCAAGTATCCAGCGCTGATGGCATCAGGAATTTCTCGTGTTGCGCCAAAATCAAGCAACACAATCTGACGGGTATTGGCTTGATACAAGTAATTGGCAAAATTGGGATCGGTTTGCATCAATTTAAAGTCAAAGAGCTCGGCAAAAAACAGTTTAATTAACTGAGTCGCAATGTGATCCCTTTGTACTTGTGGCTGACCTACCGCTTTATCAATCACTTGCCCGTCAAGGTAAGACATCATTAAGATGTTTTCAGTACTTTTACCCAACAACACTTCAGGAATAACAAAGTGCGAGTTTTGATTAAGCGCAGAAAAATAACGACGAACAAAAGCCGCTTCTTGCTGATAATCAGCTTCCACTTTCAGCTGTTTTTTGGCTTCTTCAAGCAAGGTATCTAACTCAATTTGCTCTGGCACTAAGCCCGATAACTTGAGTAATTTAGCAACGTTATCAACATCGGCATCAATGGATTCACGCACACCGGGATACTGTACTTTAACCGCCAGTTTGGCGCCGCGTTCGGTATAAGCAAGGTGGACCTGACCAATAGAAGCAGAGGCAAACGGCCTAAGTTCGAAGTGACTAAACTGATCGAGCCAATCATGGCCCCAGTTCTCATTCAATACTTGGATAAGCTGTTTGTGCGGCATAGGGTGCGCGTCAGATCGCAATTTGCTCAGCAGCTGACTGAGTTCTTCAGGTAATAGATCACCTGCATCCATAGATAACAGCTGGCCCACTTTCATCGCAGCACCGCGAAGTTGTGCTAACTTATCTGCCAAATTCTCAATGTTCTTTGGCTGTAATACCAATTCAGATAATTTAGGTGAACGACCTTTTGAAAGTTGTTTGGCGCCACCCACCAATACATTGCCCGCGACTTGTGCTGCTAAGCCACCTAATTTACCAAAACGGGCTAACTTGGAAGTGGGTACTTTTTTACCTTTCATATCACCTACAAAATCGAACTAAAATGTCTGTATAGGGTAGTATCTACGCAGACATTGCCCA
This sequence comes from Marinifaba aquimaris, assembly GCF_013328345.1. Taxonomy (GTDB): domain Bacteria; phylum Pseudomonadota; class Gammaproteobacteria; order Enterobacterales; family Alteromonadaceae; genus Marinifaba; species Marinifaba aquimaris. Next base: position 135,057 of record NZ_JABULX010000005.1, on the reverse strand, counting down.
ATTAGCTCAACCTTTTTTGTCAGCCACTCACCCTATCGCATGGCTAAATGAAACGCATTCCCTATCACAGCTTGGGTATATCGAACAAAAAGTCGGTTACCCCAATATCGATACCTTGTTGTGATAACAAGGTAGATACTTGCCCTCTGTGGTGAGTTTGATGATTAAAGAAATGACTCACCAGTTCAGCAAAATTCTGACAACTACGCTGCCCAGCCATGTTGCAATAACTCAGCCCACGCGTCAGGTCTTGCTCGGATAATTGCTGCTTTACCCAAGTGCTAATTTTATTATCTAAGCTCGATCTTGCTTGCCAGTAGGTCGTTAGCTCAGTAAATAACACTTGGTCTAATGATTGCGGACGACCAATATCGGCTAAATCAGCTAATGCAGTATAGTTTTTACTGTGTGTCGAGAAGCGATTTAGCCAAATTAAATCACCGACTAAGATATGATTAAGCGTGGCTAAAATGGATGAAAAGAACGCCCCGCGATCTCGATTTAACTCATTATTCGATAGTGATTGGCACGCTTGATAAATTTGTTGGTTAAGCCGACCGTTATAGTCAGCTAACAGATGAAAATGGTTCAGGTAATCCATTATTGACTGCTTGTATCCTTGTTTAAAATAAGCGGCCAACATCAATATGACCGCGGCTGTAATAGCTACAAATCTATAGCGCTAATGGCTTTACTTTAATGTAAAGGTCCATCTTCACTATACCGTTTTCACCTTCTGCTCGAGAGTCATTGAGGTAGTGTCCAATCGGCGGGTGATTGTCAGGTTCGTAACCACTTTGAGGTAACCAAGTTGAATACAACTCCATATAAAACTGGCTGACCTCATCCCCCAAACCTTCAAAATACGCTTTTGCATATTGGCCAGCAGGAAAACGCTTTGGTATCAAAAGGCTATAAACTTGGGTATCTGAATTCAGCTCAATTGCCGCTTGATAGCAGCACTTTTCTATTGGTGTAACCGATGGATTATCGTGACAAATCGCATAACGGTTGTTATCAAAAATTCCTTTGTCTTTGGCCCAATTAAGTAGTTTGTCCCAAGTTTGGAAAATGGCTGGTACATCATATCCTTTCGGCGCCGTTAGATAAGCAATGGGGGTTTCTTAGCGCTCAACTATGCTTACTTGCAATGGGGTGTATTTCCCTTTTAATTTTTGAAATGCTGGAGGCTATTTATTTCGCTCAACAAGGCAGAAGACTTGAGAATAGCATTCCTATTTGAATAGTCTGATAACGCAGTAGAGGGAATAAATAGCCCCAGCCCATGGGGTTGAGGCTAAAATATCACTACTCTTTGTTGCAAACAGCTTTTTTAGATGACTAAACCACACTATTTGTGCCTCGATTAGTAATATTTTATCTCTCAACATTCCGCAAAATTAAAGGGGATTACCCCCCTTAAAATCCTCTAATTTGTTTTGATTAATCACTGTTCGCTCAGTGACAAATTGAGAATAAAGCGCAGCGGCATCAAATGCTTTTCCATACTTGTGATAGAGTTTTCCAATCTTGCTAACTGCTTGCTCTTTTGGTTTTCTCAGCTGACTCGGGCTAATGCCAAAGTAACTTTTAAAGGCTTTAGCAAAATTAGCACTGGATTAGAAACCGCCCATATGAGCAATTTCGGTAATGCTCCACTCGCTTTTACAGGCGATGCGATTGGCCGCTAATTCCATCCGTTTGCGAAACACATAATCGTTGACACTCTCACCCACTAAAGCATGAAAAATACGATGAAAATGATAGGTAGAGAAGTGACTTTGCTCAGCGATTTCATCAAGTGACAATGATGGTTAGGGTGTTTTTCGATGTAATCTAACGCCTTGTTGATGCGCTGTTGATAATAGGCGAGACTGCTTTGATTGATATCCATTGACTTGCTAGCTTGCGATTAACACGCCCTATCATCTTAATGAAAGGGCGAAATCGCAAGCTTTAATTCAACAGGGTTATTCTCTAACCATTAATCGCTTACCATCGGCATCGACAACTAACAGGTATGACTGACCATAGTTAGCATCACACAGGTCTATAGTGTTGCCACCAACTTCTAAACCAGTACTACAGCTTTCTACCGAAAAGAACCCTGTAACTTGACCGGCTTGAGTTGATGATGAGCTATCGCCTTCAACGACGATGTCGTAATTATCATCGGCTAGGATACGAACATTGATTTCATCAGCGCGATTATTGCTCTTGCGACCTGCAATTGTTAATGCTTTATCAATGCCATCTTGCCAAGCAATAACCCACCATTTGTCACCGTCATCAACGCGTTTGTTAACCTGTACTTGATCAGTATTTGAATTACTGTCGCTGATCGCCACAACTACACGCACTTTGGCAATATCGTATTTGTGATTGTATGTACCACCCACATCATTCATAGCCACATCATTACCTTTGCGGTATTTACCCTCGTAAACAGAGTCTGAACGGCTTCTGCTATTGGTCTTTTTTACATAAAAATCTGTCATGTCATCGGTTGCATTCACAAATGTCATTTTTGCATCATAACTAACCGGGTTATCAATATCGTGAGAGCCACCGCCACAAGCGGTAACTAAACTGGTAAACATAAACAGGCCAAGTAACTTCGAAGCTTTGCTAATTTTCATTTTTACATCCTTTGATTGAAATCAGTGTTTAATTGCCGCTATTAAAAAACATTTTCTAAGTACTAATGTATCCTTTTGTAACCACTGGTCGCACCTGATGCCAGATGCACAATTGGCTGCGATAAAGAACCAATGTCCTTATCATTAACTCACTGATTGACACGTATTTAGTATCTGTTCAATCACCAAATCAGGCTCACTCAACTGTGGAAAATGGCCACTTTTCACAGCCATAATTTGCCTTGAGTTAGCACTTAGTTTTAATAACGCTTGTTGGTAGCTCAGGTGTAAATCAAAAGCCGTTTGCGGAACAAAAGGCATCTTCTTCGTTCCTGATATTACGGTGAGCGGAATATCAGGAAATTCACCGGCTTGTCGAATTTGTTCAACACTGAGCTCTATATGGTCGTCTTCTGAATAGCGAAAAGGATCAAACCAAGTTTCCACTTTACGCACAGTTTTATTTAGCGCATTGAGCAGCTTAGGAGGCTCAAATGCTTGCTGAGCGATAATCTCATCGGGCTGCGATGCATCAATCATCACCGCAGCCGCAACTTGCTCTGGGTAGCGCCTAGCGTATAAGTTGGCAAACAAGCCACCTAACGAATGCCCAACCAGTACCACTGGGGTTTGTACTTGATGCCATGCCAGTAAGTTGTGTAAATCCGTTACTACACTGTCAGCAGTCTGTGGTGTTTTGGCTTGGGTTGATTCGCCTATGCCATAGCGGTTGTATAAAAACACGCTATGATGCTGACTCAATACCGGATAAACCTTATCCCAACTTGAAAATGGCATCCGAAAACCATTGATAAACACCAGCGTTAAATCACCACTCCCAGCCTTTAAGCACTCCATTGCCAACATCGCTTTACCTTTGAAATACAACTAAAAATCTAGCTTAACGACACCAAGGGCAATTCAAAAAGCCACTCACCCCAAGCTTTAGGCAATTGAGCGGCTTTGAATTTCAAGATTTAGCGAGCAAGTACTTTCGGCATCTTTTTCGCGGCGTTTATCGAATCTTGTTTCGAGGTATACAAAATGCCTCCTCTTTGCTGTGAGGCCAGTCCCTTTTGCTTAACCAAATCGAGATAAGTGACAAATTTTATATTGTTCGACATCGCTAAAAACTCAGGACTCAGCAAAGCATCTAACTCAGCTTGTCTGTGTTTAGACATGGTCGATAGCCCCGTCAACGGGTCTAACATAGCGGTACTGTTCATATCAGTCAGTACTGCCAACTCAGGGTTATCTCGGGCTGGGTGCATTACAAACATGTTCAGACGATCAGTCGGTAAGTAGGCAATCTCTTTAAAAAACGCTGGTGGTTTATCTGCAACCGAGTAGTGGAACAAATTAATCGGCGCTTCTCGATAATAGCGAGAGACGGCTAAGCCATAATCTGCAGCGACTTTTTCGACGACTTGAGCAATTTCAGGCGTGGCACGAGCGATCCCCATATGATGATCGACATAGCTTATCTCTAACCCCATTTCGATGGCTTTTTTAACCTGTGCTCTGAGCTCTATTTCGATATCTGACAGCAAGTAATCACTTTGCAAAAACTCGCGAACTGACGGGTAAAACTCCCCTCTTTTATTGACTATGCTAGGCACATTATCAGCCCCAGCTGTTGGCCCCCATTTGTATTGCTTAAACTCCGAAGTCAAAGTTAAGTGCAAACCAACAGCCACGTGTTGGTGCCCAGAAAGAATCTCTACCGCTTCACTAAACCAAGGTGTTGGAACCATAGCTGAGGCTGAAAACGGAATCCCTGTCTTAATAAAATCAGCCACACCTAAATTAACAGCGTGTGACATACCAACATCATCAACCCTAATTAATAGTTCAGGCTTTTTGTCAGCCTTTACAGACTCGGGCCAAAAAACTTCCTCACCCTTAACAAATGACAGCATATACTCAGCTGCTGTTTGCATTTCTACATTAAAGCTCTCAATCATCTGTTGTTTTTGTATGGCTTGTTGCTCAGTCAACGGTGTGCGTTTTTGTGGTGGCCATATTAAATTCGCTGGCACAGTACCATTAGCATTTTTTTGTTGAACAAACAGCCCTTTGAAATCAGGTTTAAGCGGATAAGGCCAAGTGGCGTCGGGATCTTTTGCATGCACTAAATACGTGTTTAATACGCCCTGATAACCCGCTGCTTTTGCCGCTTGTGCGGTAAATAAATAAGCAGCTTGATGATCGGGATGGCCATCTTGTTGGCTCGTCACATAAATACTTGAAGGCTTTTTACTTGCAATAATATCGGTTAAATCTTGTAACAGTGCCGCTTTAGTGTAAGGCGCTGAGCGGCCAGATACTTTAGTGCGATAATCTAAATAATACGCTTGGTAAGTGGTACTTTGCTGTGTTTGTTCACTGGTATAAGGCCTCGCATTATCAGCTTGATACATGGCTAACAAACCGCCATCTGGGTAAGCTAAAAAGTGTAACTCTGATAATGGAAAATCAATTTTTTTCAGTGCTTGCGCGACATATTGCTGGCGTTCACTACCGAGTTTGACAAAATGGTCAGGTTTTAAATCGCTTTTTGCGATACCACTGACTTTTGAGGCAGCTAAAGGGTAAACATCACCGTTAGTTAACACCACAACCCCGACCTTTTTTCCAGCTTTTAGCGCCTGCATGATAGTTCCAGCAGTGCCTAAGGTTTCATCATCTGGGTGAGGCGCAACAACGAGTACATCCCAGCCATTGAGCTGTTTAGCCGAGACAAAGCTCGTAAATAATATAAGGCTCAAGCCAATGAACCAGTGTTTTAGGACGGAATTGAGTTTCAACATAATTACCTTAACTACATAATTGAATGAATTACACAGTACAGATAATTAAAAAAGCACCTATTCAAAATCAAGCGCAAGGCCTTGAATTTGAATAGGTTTAATTATATTTAATAAATTTTAACAGCAATCAATATCGCAATACGCGAACTACTGATAGAGCGCTAAACTAATCTCTTCTTTTTCACATACTGCGATAACCGCATCGCGCTTAGCAAGTTTGCGAAGATAAGCGCCTAAGTGCTCATAGCTCAGTGGCGGCTTAGCAAATTCATCTGACCAAATCGCCAACATAAATAAGAAGTAATCACAGGCCGTTAATTGCTCACCTGCGATATATGGGCGTGTGGCTAATTCGCGATCTAATAACGCTAGCATCTCACCAATGCGTTGTTCGTGAATTTGCTTTACCTTTCCAAAGTCGGTATCTAACGGCACATGTCGACTCGTGTAATAGTAAATCATCAATTCAGCTTGTACTGTATTGGTCAAATACGTCATCCACTGATAATAAAGTGCACGCTCAGTAGAACCCAATGCTGGCGCCAAACCAGCATCTAAATGTTTATCCGCTAGATGCATACAAATTGCAGGACTTTCAAAAATGGCCTGACCATCATCGATTAATGTTGGGATGCGCCCTGCTGGATTGAGCTTAAGATACTCAGCCGATTTTTGCGCATTGGATTGCCTATCGACCAACAATAAGTCAAATGGCACACCAATTTCTTGTAATACTAGATGCGGGGATAAACTCGCATTATTTGGATAGTAGTAAAGTTGATACATGATGTTATTTTCCTTTAATCAATTAAATACCGTAATCTCTTTCTACTTTGGCAATGCGCGTTTTAAAGGCGCTGTACCATTTTTGGTGGCCGTACTTCTGCGCTTCTAAGTGCTCAGCATTGGCCTTCCATTGTTTGATAGATGCTAAATCTTGCCAGTATGAAACCGTAATACCTAAGTCCTCCCGTACCGACTCGATACCCAAAAAGCCTGGTTGCTGGCTTGCTAGCTCAACCATGCGCTCTGCAGTTTCTGCGTAGCCGTCTGCGACTTCGGTTCTGTGGTTACTGAAAATAACCGCGTAGTAAGGCGGTTCTGGGGTTTTTGCTATTAACGACATAGTCACTCCGCGACATCATTAAAGTTATTGTGATTTAGCTAATTCAGGTCGAGATAAGCTATCCACCAAAGAATACAAGTACAGCACCAACAGGCTTAACACGGCACAACCAATAAACAAGCCAGTGCCTGAGAAATAATCCAATATCAAACCACCGCCAATCGGTGCTAGGGCAAATCCAAAATCATAAAAAGTCGCCGCACCAAAATAAGCTCCCCTTAGGTGTTTTGGCGCAATGCGATCGATGTGCACATTCATCGTTGGAAAGGTAATGGCTTCGGCTAAACTCATCACAATGACGATGGCAATAAAGCCCCAGAACCAATCAAGTGGATTAAATGCAAAACCCAACTGGGATAAACCGAGTAATACCAAACCAATGCGAATACGCACTTCTATTGGCCGGTTGGCCATCAACTTAAGTAATAAAAATTGAAAACTAATGATGATGAGTGCATTGGTCAAAATCATCGACGATATAAGTTCCAACAAATGAGGTACTTGTTCACGGGTTAGGTATTGCACCAACGAACTATCCATTTGTCCGTAAATAAATAAACAAAGTACGTTAGCCAAGATCAGCACCTGTAATAGCTTGTCTTGCGCCAATACACTGATAGTTTGCTTCAAACCTACCTCACTCGAGGCAGCTGACGTCGATTCTGGATCAAATTGGGTTTGCTCTGTTTGGGTTTTGTCGTGTTTAACAAAGCCAATAAACAACATGACTAACAATACAGCGAACGCAACTGTAGTGATGTAAAAGCTTGATTGCTCTCCAGTTAACCCCAGCCAAACACCCGCCATAGGGCCAATGGCACAACCTACATTAACGGCAAAATACATGGCCTGCATCGCCAATTCACGGCTTTGAGCCTGCGGTAAAATGTCACCAATTAATGCCGATGTCAGCGGTCGCCAAAGTGAAGTAGCAATAGAACACAAGGTAATCACTATGCTAAATCCCCAAACGGTTTCAGCTTCGGCTAACAAGCTAAAAGCCACTATATAGAGGATACCTGTAGCGTACATCATAGGCCTTCGACCTAGCTTGTCAGATAGCGCACTACCAACAAAACTGATGATGACAGAAACAATGGCGGCAGCTGATAAAATGAAACCTATATGAGTAGCAGAGAGGGCAAATTTCTCATATAAGATGACCGCCAAAAACGGCCAGACCATGTAGTAACTGCCCCGGGTAATAAATGAGCCAAATAGCAGGATCCACATTAACAACGGGAACTGCTTCACGCGAGCGAAAGAAATATCGCTTTCCATGAAAAAATCCTTTTAAAAGGGATAATTAAGGTAAAAAAAGAAGAAATAACAAGGCTTTGCACCAATGTGGCCTTTATAGCAAATAGTCATAACTCTGCCTAGTAATAAGCGATAAGTGACCATTAAAAGCCTGCAAAAACAGTCAAGTTTAGATTACAGATTACGGCGATCACTTTGGCTGTTTACTTCGTATAAATCTGTTGGATCTTTTAGGAGCAATACAATGGCACATGCACGCGGTTTATTTTTATTTTCCAACGATTTGAGAGTGCAAGATAATCAAGCACTGGCATTGATTGCGAGCAAAGTCGCCCGACTCGATTGCTTGTACATCATCAACCCAAATGACTACAAACCCAATCGCTACACCTGCCAACAAAAAGGACACGTGCCAAGCCAGTTTTTGCTCGAATCACTACATCAACTAGACGAGCAATTAGCCCTATTTGGGCAAGATTTAAAAGTGCTGACTGGCGACCCGCTTAACATCATTAATCGCTACATCGACGAGCACCAAATCGATTATGTAGCCATGAGTCGAAACTCTGGTGTCTATGAGCATCATTTTGAACAATCTTTAGCTTATAAGCTCAGAGAACAACTCATTTCGGTGGACTTAGTTTGGCAACATACCTTGTTTCAATCTCACCAACTGCCATTTGAGCTTCAAAGCTTGCCTGCCAGTTTTAGTGCTTTTCGCAGAAAAGTAGAAAAGGTACCGCTCAACATTAGCCAAAGCCAGAAGATTGTCAGCCTCCCTCAGAGCATTAGCTTGAGAACACCCATTCCTGATCTGACGGGTTTTGGCATCACCCCAAATACTGATTCACTGCCTTTTGAAGGCGGTTGCTCGGCAGGTTTAAAACACCTTAATCATTACTTCTCAACACGTGCGCCTTCAAGTTACAAGGAAACGCGCAACGCACTTGATGACTGGTCATCATCAACCAAATTTAGCCCTTGGCTGGCACTTGGTTGTGTATCAGTCAGGCAAATTTGGCATCTATTGGCAAAGTACGAAAGCCAAGTAGAAGCCAACGACTCTACGTATTGGATTAAATTCGAGCTGCTGTGGCGAGAATACTTTCATTGGTACACAGCCGCTCATCAAAACCAAGTATTCAAATTTTCTGGGCTGTCCGACAACAAGCCATTGACGAGCTTTAATGGTGAACGCTTTGCTAAATGGTGTGCGGGTAACACGCCTTACCCGCTGGTCAATGCCATTATGCATCAACTCAATGAAACAGGCTTTATTTCTAATCGCGCGAGACAAATTGCAGCGAGCTGTTGGATTAATGAAATGCAAGGCGATTGGCGCTATGGGGCAGCGTATTTTCAACAACAGTTAATTGATCACGATGTCGCAAGTAACTGGGGCAACTGGCAATACATTGCTGGTGTAGGAGCCGATCCGCGGGGTGGCCGTTGGTTCAACTTGAACAAACAAACGGAGCAATTTGACCCTGATCATCGCTATATTGAGCGATGGCGCGGTCAAGTTACCGACCCAAACCTAGATTCAGTCGATATTGATGACTGGCCAATTGCAGAACCAGCACAATGTTTTAAATCACCTTGTCAGGTCAACTAGAGTCACGTTTTGCCAAATAAACAAGCGATCAATATTGTCTGGTTAAAGCGCGATCTCAGGCTGTCTGATCATCAGCCGCTAGCGTGTGCCCAACAGTCTGACTTACCCGTTTTACTGCTGTACATAGTTGAACCCCAATTACTCGATGATCCCCATTACGACATTCGCCATTGGCGATTTGTTTATCAGTCGTTAGTCGATCTTGCCCGACGGCTACCAACCGCCGCACTTTATGTGCTAACGGGTGATGCACTTGATTGCCTAAAACAGCTCAATCAACTTTACGCAATTAACACAATTTGGAGCTACCAAGAAATAGGTTTAGAGGTGACATTTGCTCGCGATAGAGCAATAAAAAAGTGGTGCCAGCAAACTGATAAAAATTGGTTTGAATTTCAAACAGGTGCCGTACTAAGAGGGCTAAAATCAAGGGCTAATTGGGATAAAGCTTGGCATAAATATATGCGTCAAACGATTGAACCCATTGACACAACCCGCATTCCTTGGCTGCAACTGAGCACAGAACAATTAGCGGCATTGCCATTATTTTCAGCACCAGAAGACTGGCAGGAAAGTGTAAGTGAATTCCAGCTTGGTGGTGAAAGTCAGGCCAATGAAGTACTGAACAGTTTTTATCAACAAAGGGGTAAAGATTACGCCTATTCGATATCGAGCCCAGATAAAAGCCGCAATGCCTGCTCTCGGCTATCGCCTTACCTCGCATGGGGCAATATCAGCTTAAGACAGGCCTACCAGAGTATACTGGCACATTGGAAAACACCGGGTTGGCGCCGTTCGCTATCCGCCCTTTCCTCTCGTTTGCATTGGCATTGCCACTTTATGCAAAAGTTTGAAAGTGAGGCCTCGATGGAGTTTCGGCCAATCAATTCAGGTTACGACAAATTTAGCTATCTTTCGGGCGATGAAGCAGAACAAAGGCTACTAGCTTGGCAGCAAGGTAAAACGGGTTACCCGTTAGTCGATGCATGCATGTTGGCGTTAATTGAAACCGGCTACATCAACTTTAGAATGCGTGCCATGTTGGTCAGCTTTTTGTGCCATCACCTGCAAATAGACTGGCGTTTAGGTGCACCTTATCTCGCTAAGCTCTTTCTCGATTTTGAGCCAGGTATCCACTACCCGCAATTTCAGATGCAAGCGGGTGTAACAGGTATCAATACGCTGCGTATTTACAACCCTGTTAAACAGTCTCAAGAAAAAGATGCTGATGGTATTTTCATTCGACAGTACTTGCCACAGCTAGCACAAGTACCAAACGAATTAATCCACACACCTTGGTTGCTAACGCCAATGGAGCAAGCCTTATATCAAGTACGACTTGGAGAAGACTACCCAGAGCCGATTATCGATATTCAACAATCGGGAAAACAAGCACGAGATATTTTATGGCAATGGCGTAAAAAGCCAGCCGTTAAAAAAGAGGTTGCCCGTATCCTTGCCCGCCACGTCAGATAGCCCTCTGCTAATCTAAACTGTATCGCAGTACGTATCGGTAAAAAAAACCTGAGAACAATATGTATGAAACGCAATGGCAAAACGGTAAAAAAAGCCGACTTACCAAGCAAAATTTGTCAAAGCTGTGGTTTGTCTTTTGACTGGCGAAAAAAGTGGCAAAACTCATGGCAGGACGTTAAATATTGTTCTGAACGTTGTCGGAGAAATAAGGGTTAACTGTGTCTGCTTTATTATCCTCAGTTAAGTTGACTGAACTGAAAAACAACTATTCAAAAATTCGCTTAATCCTTGGCGATCAACTCAATGCTAACCACTCTTGGTTCAAAAACTCATCAGAGCAAACAGACTGCCTTTACCTCATTGCTGAGTTGCCACAAGAAACAACATACGTAAAACACCACGAACAAAAAATATTAGCGTTTTTCGCTTCGATGCAAGCGTTTGCCAAAGCCTTATCAGAGGCGGGGTTTGACGTGTTGCACCTGACGTTAGATGAGAGCTGTGGCTATGGCAATTTACCCGATTTACTCAGTGCCTTGCTCAACCATTACGCTTGTAAACAGTTTGAATACCAACAGCCTGATGAGTATCGCTTAGCGGATCAATTAAGTCAGTTTCAAGCGGCATTAAGCCAACAAGGTATTCTCAGTTTTATCTATGAAACAGAACACTTTTTAGTGGCGCAAACTGAGTTAGAAAACTACTTTAGTGCCGATAAAAACCAACGAATGGAAACCTTTTATCGCAAAATGCGAAAGCGTTATGACTTACTGATGCAAGGCGATAAACCTCAAGGTGATAAGTGGAATTACGACGCTGACAATCGCAAAAAGCTAAACAAACAGGACATCGCTAATTTACCTAGTGCTTTGGTATTTAGTAATGATGTCAGTGAGATCAGAGCAAGACTGGAAAAACACCAAGTCCAGTGTTTTGGACAGGCAAGCGACCAATTACTCTGGCCCATTAATCGCACGCAAGCCTTAACCCTACTCGATCACTTTTGCCGAGTTTGCCTACCTTTGTTTGGTCATTTTCAAGACGCAATGACATGTAAGGCTAAAGACGCAATAGACGATAAACAATGGAGCCTTTATCACTCACGTTTGTCTTTTGTTCTGAACGCCAAAATTTTACATCCGCTGCAAGTTGTCAAAACGGCCATTGAACACTACGAACAAAACCCAAGCATCAATTTGGCGCAAGTAGAAGGTTTCGTCAGACAGATTATTGGTTGGCGAGAGTTTGTTCGCGGTGTCTATTGGACCCACATGCCCCATTACCAAAACTACAATCACCTCAAAGCTGAACGCGACTTGCCCAATTGGTTTTGGACGGCTGAGACCAAAATGAATTGCTTGCACCACGCGATAAAACAATCACTCGATTATGCCTACGCACATCATATTCAAAGATTGATGGTAACTGGCAACTTTTGCTTAATAGCAGGTATTCAGCCCGATCAAGTTGATGCTTGGTACTTAGGTATCTACATCGATGCGATTGAATGGGTAGAAATGCCCAATACCCGAGGTATGAGTCAATTTGCTGATGGCGGTATAGTCGGCTCCAAACCTTATGCCGCTAGTGGTAACTACACCAATAAAATGACCGATTACTGCTCGAGCTGTCAGTACGATGTCAAACAAAAACTAGGCGATAACGCTTGTCCACTGAACAGTTTGTATTGGCAATTTATGATCAAACACAGAGAGTTACTGGCCAAGAACCCGCGTATTGGCATGGTTTATCGCAATTGGGACAAACAAGCTCCAGAGACACAACAACATGTATTGCAGCACGCGCAAAAGTTACTCGCTAATCTGGATCAGTTGTAACTCGATGATCAAAATGCGATAACCATGCGTAATGATACTGAATGCTAAATAGGAGGATTTATGTTTTCGTTTTTCAAAAGACGTCCAATTACTAAATTACGCCGTCAATACGATAAAAAACTCACTGATGCAATGCATGCACAACGCAATGGCGACATTAGAACTTACTCACAATTGACCGCCGAAGCAGAGACGCTATGGCAAGAAATTGAGTCACTAGAAAGCCAGCAATCATCAAACGCGAGCTAAAACACAAGTCTACTCTAGCTTGATATCGCCAATTGGCTAATTAGCCAATTGGCAAACCCCATCATCATAACTCCTATTTGGTCCTTACTGCCCCAACAAACCTTTCTATTTATACGAACATAAACATCGTTTAATACTAATTTTATTTCTTATTAGTAGAACATAAACTGTTAACACGTTAATCGATAGCAGCAGATTGTTAGGAGTTTGAAATGCAATATATTCGTCGCAGTGAAGAAAGAGGCCAAGTTAATTTAGATTGGCTGCAAAGCAAACACAGTTTTTCTTTTGGTCATTATTACGACCCTAAACACATGGGTGTATCCGTACTCAGAGTGATTAACCAAGATGTGGTTGCACCCAATAGTGGCTTTGAAACACATGGTCACCGAGATATGGAAATTATCTCGTATGTATTAAGAGGTTCACTCGAACACAAAGACAGTGAAGGCAATGTGAAAACAATTAAGCAAGGTGAAGTGCAGCGCATGAGTGCTGGCAGTGGTATTTTGCATTCAGAGTACAATCCTTCTGCAACCGAGGAAGCTGAGTTTTTACAAATTTGGATTAAGCCGAAATTTACCGGAATAACACCTAGCTATGAGCAACGAGAAATAACTCAAACACGCACGCTAACGCCATTAGTTAATTACGACGGCCATGAAGGGGCATTGTCTATTAACCAAGATGCACGTATTGACCGTTTAATCCTAAAAAAAGGTGATAGTGAGCAGTTACAAACTTCTAAAGATATAGCTTATCTACACCTAATAGCTGGTGAATTAACTATTAATGGTCATCTATTTCAAGCAGGAGATGCCTTTAGCGCAGCGAAAGACGAGACCATTAATGTCACCGCGACTGAAGATGTTGAAGCACTTTGGTTTGATTTGCCAAAACACTAAGCATCACTAAATTTGTTTGTAAAAGACCACGGTCGCTTCTAATAGACCGTCTGAATTTAAAACGTAATCAGGGATAATGCCGGCTTGGCTAAAACCTAACTTTTTGTACAACAAGCTGGCAATATCTCCAAGTCGTGAGTCGAGCACTAACAATGAAAGCGCTAACGCTTTGGCTTGTACTTCAAGTGCCATCATTAACTGTTTGGAATAACCCTGGCCCTGTGATGATTTAGCCACCATTAACTTTTGTACTTCACCGCGGTGCGCCCCATTCGCTTTTACACTCAGTGCTAATTGTACAGTACCAACAATTTCACCGCGATCCATAGCGACAAACAACCTGCGTTGATTAGCTTTTAAATCTTGCTCAACTCCATGCCAATAACTCAATATTTCTCCAGCTTCCGCAGGTTTCAAAAAGCCCAAAGATGCACCGTCATCAATACAACCGACAAATAAGCGGACTAGCTGCTCTTCAACACCTTGGATACTGGTAAGTTCTACAATTTTCAATCTACACCTAAAATTCATAACGAATTAATGACTAGCTATAGTTAAAGCAAACATTGCGCCATTTATTTGCAGATAAAACATAGGAAAATTTGGATTAAAGTGGTTAAACCTCAGTTAGTTACCAAGGTTATGCACACAAAAGTAGAAGTTAGGCACTAAAAGAGTGCAAAAGGTTAAAAACAGATTAACCGACAACTTGATTGCGGCCGCGATCTTTTGCGCGATAGAGATTTTGATCGGCCAACTCAAATAAACTGGCCAAATCAGCCACCTCAGGACTTTTTTCAGCCAAGCCGATACTCATCGTCATTTGGAATTGACCAGCTGGATAGTCAATCACTTTTTCTTCGAGTAATTTTCGTAATTTATTGGCGCGTTCAAAAGCACAAGGTTGCTCAGTATCAGGCAACAGTAGAAAAAACTCTTCTCCGCCCCAGCGCGCTAATAAATCATCTTTTCGGATGTGCTTTTTAATCAGTTTCGTCAATTCAACGAGTGCCGTATCACCTGTACTGTGGCCATAGTTGTCATTAATTTTTTTAAAGTGATCAATATCCATCAACAACAGACTAAAACCTCGCTCACTATCGAATAACGCTTGTGCTTTATCGACAAAATAACGGCGTGTAAAACACCCAGTTAGCGGGTCGGTTGTCGCCAGTTCCACTAATGATTTTTTCTGCTGTTTTTGATTGATAAGCCATAACCTGATGCCGAGCAACACCACAATAAACCCCGTGATTTGAAAAAGTTTTTCGAGCAATATTGTTACTAAAGCTGAAGGCAGAAAAATTTCATCGAGTGTATCGGCCAATAAAGCGGTAAATAACAGTGAAAAGCCGACATAGAGAAATTGGTTGGAGGTGTAAGTTTTTTTATCGAGTCTGAGAAAGTGCACACACGCTAAGATTGTCAGCGCCATGATGAATTCAAGCGCAAAGCTATACCAATCAATATTGGCGACTAAGGGAAATCGCCAATAATAAAAGCAAGGCAAACAAATAATAACAAACAGAGCATAAAGCGACATGGTTTGCACCTAGCCTGATCATCAATTGCTTTAAGTATTGTTTTGCTTGAGTTAAATCACAAGCGAGGCCGGCGCTTTTAACTTAACTTATCTGGACAATTTCTAAACCTTGCTTGCCAAACGCATCCAGCACGGTTTGCTCAGCTAAATCATTAGTAATTAATAAATCGAGTTCGTGAATTGACACCACTTGATGACTTGATACTTTCCCCAAACGCGTATGACCGCCCATCACTATCGTGCGATCAGCTTGTTCAATCGTCACCCGCATAATCTCTGCTTCTTCGATATATTTAGCTGAAAAACCACGTTCAGGATGCAAAGCGCACAAGCCCATAAAACAAATATCAAAACGCATTTTTCGAATCATATCGGCGGCGATTGTGCCTAAACACCTTAATGCAGGTTTGAAAAATGTTCCGCCCAACAAAATCACATCAATTTTATCGTGATGTGCTAATTCACAAGCAATTAATGGGCATGCACTGACAACAGTTAATGGTAGGTCTCGCGGTAAGGCCATCGCAATGTAGCGGCAGGTTTCACCTGAGTTCAGCATAATGGTTTGATTAGGTTCGATATATTTAACGGCTTCACGTGCCAGCTTTTGCTTGTTTGGGTTACGTTTTTCTAACCTATCGGCATAATCCGGCACTTCAAGTTGCAATGGTAAAGCACCGCCATGTACGCGTCTTAGTAACTTCATGTCAGACAATTTATTGAGATCACGTCGAACCGTGTCTTCTGATACAGCCAATTCATTAGCCAGATCGGTTGCAGATACCCGCCCTTTGGTATTGAGCTGCTCTAAAATATAGTTTTGGCGTTCGGCTAGTAACATGGCTACCTCAAATCTCAGAAAATACTAAACAAGTTGCATGATATTGCATGATTAAAAACAAAGCCTGCATTTTTTTGCCGATTTTACTTGATCTTTATCCGAACTCAAGGTTATTTTATGCACACAAATGCATTAATAAGCGTTTTTTACAAAAAAAAAGACAAAATCATGCACTAACACTCAAAATAAATGCATACGGAGTCAATTATGGAAAACCTTGAGTTAGAAAGCCTGTTAAATCGCTATGCCGCTTTTATCTTTGATATGGACGGTACCTTGCTCGATTCAACTGAAGCGATCCGCAAAGTCAGTAAAGTTTGGTGTCAAAAACACGGGCTCGATTTAGAGTTTGTACTAAAAACCTGTCACGGCAGTCGGCTTCTCGATATAATTCCCAGCTTCGCCCCGCACTTAGATGCGCAAAAAGAGCAAGACGACTTTGTCAGCCAAGAAGCAGTGGTCACAACAGGTATTGTTGAAATCGCTGGGGCAAATCAATTACTGCAATTTCTCAATCAAATAGAAAAACCATGGGGTATTGCAACATCAAGCCCAGTACCTGTTGCTGGTGTTAGGTTAAATGCCGCTCAATTACCAGAACCTGATGTTTTCATTACCGGTGATCAAGTAACCCGTGGTAAACCAGATCCAGAGCACTTTGAGCTTGCAGCTCAGGCATTAAACCAACCGACAAATCAATGTTTAGTGTTTGAAGATTCACATAATGGCGTTAAAGGCGCATTACTAGCAGGCTGTGATGTCATTGTCATTGGTGATCACGTAGACATTAAACACCCCAGAATCATTGGCCGCATCAACAGTTATCAAGAAATAAAAAGTCAATTGTCACATCAACCATTCAGTTTGCAGGTAGCCACAGCATGATCGCCAATCTATTTAACATCAACCAACTCAGTGCAGAACAACGCTGGGATTTAATGGGCATATTAGTAGGGTTAATGGGCTGCTTTGCCCAATCAACTCAAGTGATCAGTGAATGGCAAAGAACAGGAGAAAGTAGTTTATCCATCAGTTTTGTACTGGGTTACTTACTGGTTTTTGGCTTTTGGTTTGCCTATGGTTTGTTTTTTAAACGCGCCGCTATCATTATTACTAACGCCATCGCATTGGCGCTACAAGCAGGGCTGTTACTGGCTGTGCTTTAAAGTAAAAAGGCCGTGTTAACACGGCCTTTTGCAGTTTAAAGCTAAAGTTAATGACAAAGTTTGTTGCTTAGTTTTGACCAAGATTGTAATAAGCCGACGGTATATAAAGAACCAATGACTAAACAAATACCCGAGCTAATCAACCAAAAATTCAAACTATTCTCTGGAAAATAATCGACCAAAACGACAAAACCTAAACCGCGTGCCATATAAATCAGGGCGATAAGGCAAAGCACGGTTTTCAACAGTGGTAATGGACGAATCAGTTTGGCACCAGATAGCGCATACAGTGACCAAACAAACAGCACCAAAGAGATCACTAAAGTAACGATCCCCGGATACCAATCACCTCTTTGTGCCATTTCAGCCATTTGCTCCCCTGCACCTAAAAAGCGGTATGCTTCAGGGCCGATAGCAATACAAGCTAAATGTAATAATGCTGCAAGCCCACTACCAATAGCAGCAAGCACCAAACATTTGTTTGCAGAGTAAGATAATTTCATAGTTTTTGAATTAAATTGATGGAACCAAGCACTTTTTAGCCAACAACAACCAGGTTGTAAAGAGACCTGAGTTAAAGCTCGCCCGTAATTGCGACCAGTAACGGAATTTATTGATTACAAATGGGTTAACTCAATTTCACCGGTTAAGTAACGAACAGCGTATCCAGAAATAGTGACCTTATCTTCTGATACCTGGCAATAAAGGGTTCCACCGCGTTTTGAAGCTTGATAAGCAACTAAATCAGGCTTATCTAACTGAGCGGCCCAAAATGGTGCTAAACCAGTATGTATAGAACCAGTAACAGGGTCTTCATCACTGCCATTAGCTGGCCAAAAGTATCGAGAAACAAAGTCAAATTCACTCTCTATATCTGCAGCTGCTGTGGCCACAACATCAAAAGGCGCCAATTGCATTAAAGCCTGATTATCAGTTTGCAATGCAATAACATCGGCTTGATTAGCATAAACGGCAAAATAAGCTTGCTGGTTTCTCAAAACCTTTGCAGGTGCAATCGATAAACCTGCTAATAATGAGTTGGGGACATCATCAAGTAACTCAGGGGCCCGGTTTGGAAAACACATTTCAATTGCACCGTCTGATTTAGCTAACACGGGCATATTACCAACCGCTTCGGCGAAAATATCAACTTGTGCTAAATGAGGAAATTGCTGAAATAAAACAAAGGCCGATGCGAGCGTAGCATGGCCACAAAAATCAATTTCGGTTAATGGTGAAAACCAACGAATATGATAACGACCGTCCGGTAAAGGAACGATAAAAGCAGTTTCAGAGAGATTATTCTCAGTTGCAATGGCTTGCATTGTGTCGTCAGCTAACCAATGCTCAGTAATAATCACTGCAGCAGCATTACCTTGAAACTGCTTTTTGCTAAACGCATCAATAAAATGAACAGTTAATTTCATCTTTATTATTAAAAACAGTAAAATTAAATATCGGCGAGTTTAAAATAGAAAATAACTATATGGAAACGAGTAATTTTTAAATGGCCCTAGGACTACTTAACTTACTAATTCTGCCTTTGACGGTGTTACTTGTGTGTAAAATGAATATTTCAATTGCACTAAACAGTAAATTAGAAAAGTTTATATTCTCTCTATTATTTTGCTACTCGTACCTTCAAATATACGCTCTAACAATACACAGCTCCTCATTAGGATATTTTGAGTTTGAAGATGCTCTATACAATCTTGATAGGGTTCAATTCGAAGTTATTTTTTACACTATAACCTTACTAACCTTTTCAAAACTCTTAACCCTACATATTAAAAAAATTAAGAGAATATACATTTTATGTTTATTGTTCATAGCTCCATTTGAAGGAACATTTGCTTATTCTTTTTACGACATTTCCAGAAATATCGTCAGCAATATGATTCATGTTAATAGAACATATGTTAAAGAGCATTCTTCCGTGGCAAACAATCGAGAACAAACTTTAAATAAATTATTCGAAAACGTAAGCTACGGGAGTAGTAACTCGGTGATAGCTCATGCTGGTGGCTCAATAAAAACCACGGACAGTAAATTTCAATCATACACCAACAGTCGACAAGCTATTTTCAATAGCATAAATGATGGAAAAAAATTAATTGAGATCGATTTAAAAACAACGTCAGATGGTATTTTGATTGGCGCGCATACATGGAAAAAATTAAAAAAATCCTTAAAAATCACAAACGATTCAACAAATGCTTCCATATCGTATGATGATTTTAAAAAATATCGATTAAGGAGTCGTTTTTATCCAGTTGATATATTTGACTTGAATGTAATTTTTGAAAATCATCCTGACTTAATACTAATTACAGACAAAACAAGAGACTACAAACTACTTGCAAAATCATTTAAATTTCTTAACAGAGTAATTGTCGAGTGCTTTGATCTTTATGAGTGTAAAAAAGCTCAAGAAGCAAACTTAAAATATGTGGCACTAAATTTGAAAGACTTCACAAGAAAGGATTTGAAACAGTATTTAACAAGAAATAAAATAAAAACAATAACTTTTAGTTCAAAGTTATTAGAAGAAAAGTTTGCTAAAAACAAAGCTCAAGACCTCATTAAAGCGGGTTTTTTCAGCTTAGTGTATACATCTAATAATGACAATTATATTAGGGACAATCTAGGGGTAACTGCTTCGGCCTTTTATACAGATTATTGGAGCTTAAAAAACAAATCCTGCATTGCAAAAGGTGAAAAATGCAACACCTACTAATTAAAAAAGCCCTCATTTACATATCAATTCTATTTTTTTGTATTTTACTGCTAACCATAAACCAAGGGAGAAGCTTAGGCGGCGTATTCTTAAATACAACATACAGTTTGAGTATCCTTATAGCTTTTTTTGCACTAAACAAAAGTATATTTAAATTACCGATCTATTTAACTTTATCTCTTATTTACGGGTTTAACCTATATTACTCTATAAATTACGGATCTATGGATGTAGGAGTCATAGCATCAATCGTAGAGACCAATAGAACAGAAGCATTAGAATTTTTTCAATCTACTAGTAAATTGCTAATCACTTTTACAATAGTTCTAATCATCATTTTTATAGTTGTTATCACAAAGGCTGATCAGTTAATTGCCAACCTCAGCTTTGGTTCTAAACTTTGCTTCACCCTCCCTTTTGTCTTATTAACAATAATACTCTACTCCCACCATTCTATTAAAAATGGATTTCAGTTACTTAAGAAAAATATTTTTACCAATCCTTTTATATCTATACAAGATTATCGTCATTATAAAAAAATAGAAAATGAACAATTAAAGCATGTGAAATCTGATTGGTTAGATGTATCAAATCAAGGTATTCAAAAAGATATTTATGTTGTTGTAATAGGTGAATCAGCAAGAAGAGATAAATTTAGGTTTTATGGCTATAACAGAAATACAACTCAAGATATTAAAGAGCTAAACAATTATACAGTGGTCAAACAGGCGATCGCTCCATCAGTAATAACTAGAGTATCCATACCCAGAGTTTTAGCAATAAACAACTACAAAGACGTCAATTTTAATCTGAATATTGTTGATCTTTCAAAAGCAGCTGGCTTCTCTACATTTTGGTTATCTAATCAGGAAAGTATTGGCAAACATGCTTCCGCAGTAAACATAATAGCTAAACGAGCAGATAGTTACACAAATGTGAATCAATCAAACTCTATACAAAAAAGTGACTTTGAACTTTTAGATACCTTTAAAGAAATCATTCATAACCGCGAATCAAAACCCAAAGTTATCTTTATACATACCATTGGTTCACATCCAGATTTTTGTAGCAGAGTAACGTTTGGAAAAAATAAACTTAAAAAAAGTAATCAGGTTGAGGAACTAGAATGCTATGACAATAGTATTCTCCAAACATTTGAGCTGATATCAACTATTCAAAGTATTTTGAAAACGGAATTACTAAGCCATTCTATTGTTTATTTTTCTGATCATGGACTGGTTACTGCTCAAACTAAACCATACTTAAAGCATGGCGTTGGTAAACTATTTTCAGAAAAAGCTGTCGATGTTCCATTTTTCTTCATAACAGATACGCAAGACTCTTATCGAGTTATTGATAAGACATATTTTTTAAGAGATTTTCCCCATACTTTTGCCCAGTGGGTAAAAATTGACGCCAAACAAATAGATAGATCTAAATCGATATTAAATCATGATCATTCTAAACTTAAACAAGCCCCTTATACTCTAGATTCTAAACTTGGAATAAGGGAGCTATGATAAAAGAATTAGTCAATTTCAAATGCTGCTAGCCAGGCCAAAAAATCTCAATTCTAATACCACTTGGCTCATAACACATCATGTGTTTTTCCGGGCCTTGGCAAACAGGCTTAGGTGGAAACTCCACTTTTAATTGTTCTGTGATCAGTAACTCAAAAATTTCATCTAACTTTTCAGCTGAATCCACTTTTAAAGCGAGGTGGTGCAAGCCCACTTGTGTCTTGCGGTCAAATGAAGTTGGCGCGTCCGTTTGTACTTGCCAAAGCGTCAGTAAAATATCTCCGTCAGTGACATAAATTGCCGGGTAATCAGGATTGCGTTTGACCTCTTGCCAACCTAAAACCTGAGTAAAGAAATGTGCACTGCGTTCTAAGTACTGAACCGTTAAACCTATATGATGAATACCTCGTGTAAGTGAAGTCATAGCCAAGTTCCTTGCTAAAAGAGTGAGCTTATTAGTATTGGCGATAATTACACTTTTTTCTAACGGTATTGATGATTTTTTAATCTGGATCAAAAAAGCCTGCTGATGCAGGCTTTTGTATTAACAACTCGCAGTCGACTGATTTACTGACCAACAGCATGTTTATTCGATAGCACCAAGTCAGTCAGCACTATGGTGTTGTCTAGGCTGAAGTTTTGCTGAGCGAGTACGATTTTCAATTCACCATACAGCTGAGTTTGCAAATTAAACCAGTGGCACACTAACTGACCAAGTGGATATTGGTGACGTTGACCTAGAGCATCACGAAACGCTAAAGGCATTGAAAAGTCTTGGTCTTTTGCTTCATCAGCTAACCATTTAACCACTTGGGTATCAATTTGTTTGCGAACAGAAGCAAGTAAGCCGTGATTTAAATACAGAATTTCATCTTCGCGCTGTGGTTGCTTGAACTCCATCAACTTAAGCAATGCTTGATAATGGTTATTATGCCAAGCAAAGCGCATTAACCAAGTCATGTCTGTTGCTAAAATGCGGTTCATCATGCTTAAAATTGACGGGCTAAATTGATCATGCTGATGCTCCAGTTGAACAAGCGTTAACTGGCTAGCAATCTGATTAATTTGTAGGTTTAGTCGCTGACTAAACTTAGCTTGCAATAAAAAGTTTGATGTTAACAAAGCACTCTCTCGGGGTCAGAAATAAAATAAATTACACATTGCGATTTTTTACCGCGCTATATATAAACCTAAGCCAACTTTTTTGCTAATTTTTATGACTAAAAAGCGAGATTTTCTATCGATATCTCATGCCAAACTACAAATAATGCGACACAAGAAGACAAGATTAGTACCTATAGAAAAATACGCCTAACTAAATCATTGGATCATACCAATAAGACAGTTTGATTAATCGACTAAAAAATGTTCAGGGCAATCTAACCTTAACGCATTGATAGGTAAATCTTTTTGCATTAAACGACAGTGGAAACCTTCGCTTTCCTGTTGTGGCTTAGCTTGATAATAGTGACACGTTTTACACATTCGCATGGGAATTTCCTAACGAGTAAAACGTTACTTAACTTATCAGTACTAACTCAGTTAACTATTAATTGACTCAAATTTTCACCAACAGATAGAATCTTTAGTTAATCAACAAAATAAAACTAGCCTTGAAATTGAGCAAGTTGACTATGTTTAACAAAAAGTTCGCCGTTTTAATCCTATCACTATTTGCATTAACTGCTTGTAATAAAAGTGTACGTCCTACAAACCAAGACGAAAAACCAGAGGTAAAACTCAGTTACAGTGTAAAAAGCTGTATCAAAAAAGCCTATGGACAGGATGCGCTACAAAACCTTGAGCAAGTCACCAAACTTTATTGTGGCAAACAGCGATTAACCTCTTTAGCTTGGGTTGAACACTTACCCAATCTTGAAACGCTATCAGTTCAAAGTAATCGCTTAGTCGATTTATCTACCCTATCGGCTGCCCCTAAACTATTGAGCATTAATATTGCTGATAACAAAAAACTGGTGAGCTTAGATGGCTTAGAAAATGCGCCGTTATTAACCGAGATCCACTGTTCAGGCTGCACAGCGCTGACAAATATAAATGCTGTAGCAAATAATAAAGCACTTAAAAGGTTTTCTATGATACGCGGTGGGCTCAACGATATCAGTGCATTAAGCGAACTCGATAATTTAGAAGACTTAAACTTTTTTGCTAACCAGATACAAAATGTAGAAGCGTTAGCCAACAAACCCAGCTTAAAACACTTGGTATTAGCGCATAACCCCATTCAAGATTTCTCACCTTTATATAGCAACACGCATTTAGATAGTGTCACCATAGGCTCAAACACTAAAGCGCATTGCCAAGCCTTAGATGAATTAAGCAGAGTATTAAAAGAAGGTGCACAAGTGGGTTATTTTGATATCTGTTATCGCTAAGTATGTTGATTCAAGTTTTAATTGTTCAACAAAATAAACTATGAAAAAGTTGATGCGACAGTTCAATAAAAGAAATATTCAAATGGTTAAAGGATTCTTCCTTATAATCATAACTTTAACCATAATTAATTACTTTTATAAAAAAATCGAAGATAAAAAAAGAATCGAATATTTTAAACCTGGAATAGATTTCAAATTCGGTAAGTTTTCAACAAACGAGGCAGATTATAGAGAACAGCTCCCTAGCAAATTTGTTGAATGTTTAAAAAAAGGTAAAATTGAAAATAATGTCTCTAGGTTTGAAGGTGATGAGGAATTAGAATTATGGCTATCAAATGGAGTTGGAATTAGATTTAGAGTTTATAAAGGTGAAATATATAGTTTTAGTTACTATAGAATTATTAGATACGGCTATAAAAGCGGTATAAACGTTTATTACACTAATTGTAATTACTCAGATATTTTTAATTAGCTCTGACTCAAATATAATAATTATTATTTTTGAGTCAAAGAATGATAGAAGATAATAAATCAGAATTTAAATCACTCTGCTAAAGCCCGTTAATACTAATCTTGCTTTAACTGCCTTTGTACTCTGCGTAATTTGGGTCGGATAACATTAAACGTCATCAGTATTAAACCGCTAACGGCAGCCAGTAAAGCCAGAACGGCAGCAACACGCAGCAAGTTATTGTTAAAATCCTCACCTGTTTGGTAATCCATAATGTGTAAGCGCCATAAGAAATCAAACCAAACCCAAGCATCATTCCTGACGGTGACTAATTCACCACTTATTGGCGCTATATAAAGGCGAGTATTAAAGTCATCATTAAAACGTACCTGCCATAATTGTGTTCGACCATACAATTCATCGACAATTAACCACTGCTTAGTTAAAGGTTCGTCGATAAAACGAACATCATCAATTTGCCCCTCTCCTTTATAAAGAGTTTTGGCGATTAAGCTGGCTTGAATACTATCAATCTTAGGTTTAACAACACCGTCTTCTGCACTCACCCACACCTTAGCTTGGCCAGTTGGCTGAATTTGGTAATAAAGATGTTGCTGTAAATTGACCAGTTGCAATGCATCGATACTGGGGTATTGAGCAACAATGTCAGATAAAGGCACGTTAATATGCTCAGTAATAATAGGTGCAGGTTTATTTTCATAAACAGCACGAGATTTCACTATCTCTTGAAAAGGCACAATAGCCATAAATACCCCGCCGATGATCCAAAGTAATATTTGTATACCAACGATAAGGGCAAGATAGCGATGAAACAGGCGGGTATATTTAACTAAAGCAGCTTTCATTGTGATTATGGCGATAATTTTTTGTTAACAGCCTATCAGCAAAACTGACTAACAGCGATTGAAAAGCGAATTTGCTCAAAACGCAGAGCAAGTAAGATTAGCAACACTAAACAACATTACAAAAAATTA
The DNA here is from genome assembly GCF_013328345.1 of Marinifaba aquimaris. Lineage (GTDB taxonomy): Bacteria > Pseudomonadota > Gammaproteobacteria > Enterobacterales > Alteromonadaceae > Marinifaba > Marinifaba aquimaris. Next base: position 109,493 of record NZ_JABULX010000005.1, on the reverse strand, counting down.
AACACGGTTACTTCACCTGTTGCCGGGAAGTAACTAAAACCTTGTCCAATTGAAGGGCTATCTTGGTGTCTTGGATTGTTTTGATCATCAGTCAGCGATGATGTTAGGTAATAGTGACAAACATCGCCATTAGCATTGTCATTAAATCGAGTAGACAAATAATTGATGGAACGCCTAGTTTCGCGATCAGGGTTGTTGTTGCCTCTGCGTCTTAAAACGGTTTGCCCACCATCAAGCACTTGATTAAAGACCGTCACACAATCATTAGTACTCATGCGAATAGCTTGATCACGATTATCTGAACCGACAGGGAAGCCCGTACCATTCTCAACCACAATTACTTCACCCGAAACTATTACACTGGGGCCTTGGTTGTTATTGGTGCGAGGCATACCATCTAAGCGCCAACGCGTTTGCACATTTTTAACACCCTGTTTAAAAGCCGCTTTTGTTGCATCTAAGCTCGCATCATTTGCTTCATCCGATAAATTGACAAAGCGGCTAAAAGCGACAACAGCAATGAGTCCCAGTACAACAACAACACTGAGCAATTCAACAAGCGTAAACCCAACAATCTTTTTCTCAGCCTTTTGCAAGCAGACAACCTAGCTAGAAATTAACAACCCCATTTTAAAATATAGTCAATAATTTCAATTAACTCAGTGAAAACTGATCAAGCTTTGATCAAGTCGATCTGAAAAAGTGATCAAGTTTTGATCACAGGGCTGGTTAAGATCTAGCTGATCGGCCTTTTTCTCGTTTTAGTCCACATATACTGCTGTAGCCCTTATTTTTAGCGATCAAAAAATGGGTATAAACTGTGATTTTTATGATCTATCCCGATCTAGATCACCAGATCATCACAACTTATCAACAGAAAAATTAAATATACACAGATTTTGGGGATAACCTTTGATCAAGCATGGATCAAAAAGTGATCAAAAAAGGCCCTTTTGTGAATAAAATTTGATCTGTTAATAAGCGGGCTTTTTATACTCAAGTTGATCAAAGCTTGATCACTTTTTTAGGACAGGTTATTAAACTCATAATTTTATGATTTTAAATAAGTTTTTATGGTTTTACACAGGATCAAATCTGCCTAGTAATAACAAAAATAAGATCTATATATCTTTTCTTTTATTTATTAATAAAAAGCCAACAAGAAAAAAAGGCGGTTTAAAAAATAGGTATATAAAATGAAAAAATTAAAAATCGGTTATCAACAAAAGAAATACTGATGAGCAATTAAGAAATGAAAGAACAGATGATTTTTTTAAAAAATTAACGATGAAAAGATCGGATCTTTTGTTAGAAAAGAGATAAGATCCGCGCAATTATGGTCTGGGCTATAAATTTGAGCAAAAAACACTCAAGTTTTACCTTGGCTAACGTATTGATTATGTTAATGATTAATAAATAGACAAATGTTTCAACCCGAAATGGAATTCCCTTTCGGGTTAATTGTCTATAAAATAGCCGCCCTTTTTCTCTACGGCTAATGAGGTTTAATTAAATGCTAGAGTTTGAACAAGAATTTGATGTTATCGTCGTCGGTGGTGGTCATGCTGGTACAGAAGCAGCTATGGCATCTGCACGCATGGGTCAAAAAACCCTTTTATTGACTCACAACATCGAAACACTTGGCCAAATGTCATGTAACCCTGCTGTTGGTGGTATTGGTAAAGGACATCTAGTTAAAGAAATTGATGCTTTAGGTGGCCTAATGGCCAAAGCTGCTGATAAAGGCGGTATTCAATTTCGAACATTAAATTCAAGTAAAGGCCCTGCTGTTCGTGCTACACGTGCTCAAGCTGATCGCGTTTTATACAAGGCAGCCGTTAGAGAAGCATTAGAAAACCAGCCGAATTTAAAGATTTTCCAGCAAGCTTGTGATGATCTGATCGTTGAAAACGACACCGTTGTGGGTGTTGTTACTCAAATGGGACTGAAATTTACCGCTAAATCCGTTGTTTTAACGGTTGGAACTTTCCTTGGTGGGCAAATTCACATCGGTTTAGAAAACTTTAGTGGTGGTCGAGCGGGTGATCCGCCTTCAATTGCATTAGCTAATCGTTTGAGAGAGCTGCCGTTTAGAGTCGGACGCTTAAAAACGGGTACTCCACCACGTATTGATGCCAGAAGTGTTGATTTTTCAGTAATGCAAGAACAACCTGGTGACAACCCTACTCCTGTATTTTCTTTCATGGGTAAGCAAAGTGATCACCCACGTCAGATCCCTTGCTACATCACGCATACCAATGAACAAACACACGATATTATCCGTGGTGGTTTAGACAGATCGCCTATGTATTCTGGGATAATTGAAGGTGTAGGACCGCGTTACTGTCCTTCGATTGAAGATAAAATCATGCGTTTTGCCGATAAAGACTCACATCAAATCTTTATTGAGCCTGAAGGTTTAACAACACATGAGCTTTACCCGAATGGTATTTCAACGAGTTTGCCATTTGATGTACAAATGAATTTAGTTCGCTCAATTCGCGGTATGGAAAACGCGCATATCATGCGACCTGGTTATGCAATTGAGTACGATTACTTCGATCCAAGAGATTTAAAACAAACGCTCGAAACAAAATTCATTAAAAACTTGTACTTCGCTGGCCAAATTAACGGTACCACTGGTTATGAAGAAGCCGGTGCACAAGGTCTATTAGCCGGTGCCAATGCTGCACTTCGCGCACAAGACAAAGAAGACTTAATTTTACGTCGAGACCAAGCATATCTTGGTGTACTTGTTGACGATTTAATCACCATGGGTACTAAAGAACCGTACCGCATGTTTACATCTCGTGCAGAATATCGATTATTACTTCGCGAAGACAACGCTGATATTCGGTTAACAGAGTTAGGTCGTAAGATCGGTTTAGTTGATGATGAACGCTGGGCGTTTTTCAACAACAAGATGGAACAAGTTGAGCAAGAGCGTCAGCGCTTAGCAAGTACTTGGGTTCACACTAAACACGAAGCGGTTGATGCGTTAAATCCAATGCTGAAAAATCCCATTTCTAGAGAGCACAGCTTAGAAGATCTAGTACGTCGTCCTGAAGTGAACTATCAAGACTTAATGTCGATCGAAGCATTTGGCCCTGCTCTAGAAAATCAACAAGCGGCTGAGCAAGTTGAAATCCAAATCAAATATGCAGGTTACATCGAGCGTCAAAAGGAGGAAATTGAAAAGCAAATTCGCAATGAAAACGCTAAACTTCCTTTAGATTTTGACTATCAAGCAGTAACCGGCTTATCAAACGAAGTCATTGCCAAGCTGAATGACCACAAGCCAGAGACAATTGGCCAAGCGTCACGTATTTCAGGTGTTACACCAGCGGCAATTTCTCTACTCTTGGTAAGTTTAAAGAAACAGGGCTTGTTAAAACGTACAGCCTAAAACCCTTTGTTTTAAGGTTTAAATTAGAAAATGACATTAGCGACTCGTTTTGATCAGCTATTAGCTCAAACGACAATTCAAATTACCGACGAACAACGTCAGCAGTTGCTGGCGTTAGTTGAAATGCTTAACAAATGGAACAAAGCATATAACTTAACTTCAGTGCGTGATCCAAAAGAAATGCTGATCCGCCACATCATGGATTCGATTGTGCTTGCTGAACATCTACCACAACAAAGCAAATTGATTGATGTAGGTACAGGGCCTGGTTTACCGGGGTTACCGCTAGCCATTATGATGCCTGACACCGAGTTTACTCTGCTTGATTCTTTGGGTAAACGCATCCGGTTTATCCGCCAAGCTTGCTTTGAAATTGGCATCAAAAATGTTACACCTGTACAAAGTCGAGTTGAAGAACATCAACCTGAGCAAGGATTTGACGGTGTATTATCAAGAGCGTTTGCTTCACTTGCAGATATGCTCAGTTGGTGTCACCATTTACCTTCAGAAAAAGGTAAATTTTTTGCCATGAAGGGTATTTATCCTGAACAAGAAATTGAGCAAATGCCAACAGGGTTTAAACTTGATCAAAGCATTGAGTTAAACGTACCTGAGCTCGATGAACAACGTTACTTATTGCAACTTAGTAAAACTAATTAAATAACATGGACTTATGGCCAAAGTGAGGCGAATCATGGGTAGAGTCATTGCGATAGCAAACCAGAAAGGTGGTGTGGGTAAAACCACAACTGCGGTTAATTTAGCTGCATCTATGGCAGCCACTAAGCGCAAAGTTTTACTAATCGACTTAGATCCACAAGGCAACGCTACTATGGGGAGCGGTGTCGATAAATACGAAGTTCATGCAACCTCATATGAGTTATTGATTGAAGAACAACCACTGGAAAAAGTGATTGTTTCTGAAACGTCAGGTAAATACGACTTAATTGCAGCAAATTCAGATGTGACAGCTGCAGAAATCAAATTGATGGAGTGTTTTGCTCGGGAAGTGCGTTTGCGCACCGCTCTTGAGAAATATCGCAATGGATATGATTTCATCATTATCGATTGCCCACCATCTTTGAACATGCTGACTGTGAATGCCATGGCTGCTGCAGATTCTGTGTTGGTACCTATGCAATGCGAATATTACGCATTAGAAGGTTTAACTGCGTTAATGGATACCATTCAAAAACTAGCATCGGTAGTAAATCCAGATTTATGTATCGAGGGTATTTTACGTACTATGTACGACCCGAGAAATCGATTGGCCAATGATGTATCTGAGCAGTTAAAAACCCACTTTGGTGACAAAGTTTATCGCACTGTGATCCCAAGAAATGTCCGTTTAGCTGAAGCGCCGAGTTTTGGTGCCCCAGCTATGTATTACGACAAGTCATCTACTGGTGCAAAAGCCTACCTAGCCTTGGCGGGAGAAATGATCCGCCGCAATGAAAAAGTAAAACAAGTCGCTTGAAACGACAAAACCTAAGCTAACAAAACTGGAAGAACGAATGTCTGCGAAAAAACGCGGTTTAGGCCGAGGACTCGATGCCCTTTTAACTACAAGTCGTGCCTTGGAAACGCCACAACCTGAAGAGCAGGTTCAGCAAGAACTCAATGTTGATACCACACCTGAAGAAAAAGGCGAATTGCGAAAATTACCAATTGAGCAGTTAACACCAGGTAAGTACCAGCCTCGTAAAGACATGTCGCCAGAAGCTTTGGATGAGTTAGCCAGTTCAATTAAATCGCAAGGTATAATTCAGCCTATCGTTGTTCGTCAATTAGCAGAAAACAGCTATGAAATTATTGCGGGTGAACGTCGTTGGCGTGCATCTCAGTTAGCTGAACTCGATTTAATTCCTTGTTTAGTCAAAGATGTACCTGATGAAGCGGCAGTGGCTATCGCGTTAATTGAAAATATTCAACGAGAAGACTTAAATGCGATGGAAGAAGCCATTGCACTTGAACGTTTAATGAACGAATTTGAGTTGACGCAACAAGAAACGGCTGATGCTGTGGGCAAATCTCGCTCGACTGTGACCAATTTACTGCGTTTGAATAATCTTAATGAAGATGTGAAAACACTGTTGGAGCACGGTGATATTGAAATGGGTCATGCCCGTGCGCTTCTTGCTTTAGAAGGTGATTTACAAACGACAACCGCGCGTACCGTTGCCGCGAAAAATTTAACCGTTCGCGAGACTGAAAAACTCGTTAACAAGTTGCAACAACCTGAGAAGCCAAAAGTAGAAAAAGCCATCGATCCCGATCTGGCTGCTTTACAAAATCGGTTGACGGATTCACTTGGTTCAAACGTGACTATTAGCCATAACGCTAAAGGCAAAGGCAAGATGGTAATAGACTTTGCTAACTTAGACGCGTTAGACGGCATTATTGCTAAGCTAGGCGAGCAAAACGCTCAGTAACCAATCTCCTGCGATGCGCTGATTTTCTTTCAGCGCACATTATTTTTAACAAATAGTTAAAAACTTCCTGTTTTAGATCAGATCTCAAGTTGAAAAACTAGTTTAAACGCGTATACTTCGAGCAGATTTTTTTGTCCTAATTTTGTAAAGCTAGCCCTTTATGATGTTTAGCAGACAAGCGATTGTTTAGTTGGAGTATTAATACTTGAATAAGTTAGCTATGAAAGGCTTAAAGACGGCCTTAAAAATAGTAACAATGCAACTAGCTATCACAGTATTTGTCGCACTTTTAGGATGGATTTTTAAAGATATAAAAACGTTTCAGTCACTTTTGGTTGGTGGATTAGCAGCGGTAGTGCCAAATGCCCTGCTCGCATTTTTTTTGTTTTCAACATCAGGCGCATCAAAAGTACAGACTGTTGTTAAACGTTTTTACAGAGGCACAACGATTAAATTGTTCTTATCGAGCAGTTTTCTAGCAATAGCGATGAAGTCTGAGGTTTTTCTAATACCTTGGTTGTTTGTAGGATTCGTTATCGCACTAATGGCCCATATCTTGACACCAGTTTCAATTACTTAACAATTTAGGAAACAACAAAATGGCAGCAAATGGTGAAGTAACGGTTCAAAGTTACATCCAGCACCACTTGACCAATGCATCAGTTTGTTCCACCGAAAATGGTATCGGCTTTGTAAAAGAGTGTGCTAACGCAGGCTTTTGGACATGGCACATTGATACTTTAGTGTGGTCAATCTTGCTTGGTTTTGTGTTCATTCTTTCATTCCGCAGTGTCGCTAAAAAAGCTACTACTGGCGTTCCAGGTAAATTTCAATGTTTCGTTGAAATGATCGTTGAGTTCGTTGGTCAAAGCGTACGTGACACCTTCCACGGTAAAAACCCATTAATCGCTCCTTTAGCGTTAACGATCTTCGTTTGGGTATTACTAATGAACATCATGGATATCATTCCAATTGACTGGTTACCTATGTTAGCAGGTCAAGTTGGCGCAGCATTTGGCCATGATCCACACGACGTATACATGAAAGTTGTACCAACAACTGACTTAAACTTAACGCTTGCATTAGCATTAGGTGTATTCATGTTAATGATCTACTACTCAATCAAGATCAAAGGTATCGGCGGTTTCTTAAAAGAGTTATACGCTCACCCGTTCAATACACCTTGGTTGTACTGGTTCAACTTTATCCTAGAGACAATCGCTTTATTAGCTAAGCCGTTATCTTTAGCATTACGTTTATTCGGTAACTTATACGCAGCAGAACTTATCTTCATCCTAATTGCAGGCTTGATTGGTTTATGGCAGTTACCAGCTCACTTTATTTGGGCAGCGTTCCATATTTTAGTAATTCCGCTTCAAGCTTTCATTTTCATGATGTTAACTATCGTGTATTTAAGCTTGGCGCATGAAGACCATTAATTTTTAACACTTTAATTTTTAAAACTTAACTTTCTATTTAGGAGAAAAAAATGGATATGATCTACATTGCAGCTGCATTGTTAATCGGCTTAGGTGCATTAGGTACTGCGATTGGTTTCGGTATCTTAGGTGGTAAATTCTTAGAAGCTGCTGCTCGTCAACCTGAGTTAGCTCCACAGCTTCAAGTTAAAATGTTCATCGTAGCGGGTCTTATCGATGCTATCGCGATGATCGGTGTGGCTATCGCCTTATACTTACTATTCGCTCTTTAATTTATTTAAAACGAAACACTTGCGAATTTTAAGTCATTAATTAAGGAGGCGCGGTTGTGAATATCAACGCCACTCTAATTGGCCAATCAATAGCGTTTGCATTTTTCGTATGGTTCACAATGAAATACGTGTGGCCACAACTAAATGCAGCGATTGAAGATCGCCAAAAGAAAATTGCAGATGGTTTAGAAGCATCAGAGCGTGCAGCAAAAGACTTAGAGTTAGCTCAAGCGAAAGCTACTGAGCAACTTAAAGACGCTAAAGCTCAAGCATCTGAAATCATCGAACAAGCTAAAAAGCGTGAAAATCAAATGATCGATGAAGCGGCAGACAAAGCACGTGACGAAGCAGCGAAAATTATCGCTCAAGCACAAGCTGAAACTGAAGCTGAAAAGAATCGCGTTAAAGAAGAACTTCGTAAGCAAGTTGCTGTATTAGCAGTAGCTGGTGCTGAGAAGATCATCGAGCGTTCTATCGATGCATCTGCACACGCAGATATCTTAGATAAGCTTGTTGAAGAATTATAAGGGGTATAAAGATGTCTGAATTGACAACTATAGCCCGCCCATACGCTAAAGCAGCTTTCGACTTTGCAGTTGAAAACGGTAAGATTGATGCGGTTCAAGCACAGATCGTGTTTGCAGCAGAAGTAGCTAAAAATGACCAGATCAAAGATTTATTATCTGGTTCAACTAATGCTGAGAAACTTGCAGAGATCTTCATCACAGTATGTGATGAGCAGTTAGACGAAAACGGCAAAAACTTAATTAAAGTTTTAGCTGAAAATGAGCGCTTAGCCGCATTACCTCAGGTTGCTGAGTTATTTGCTGGTTTAAAAGCTGAGCATGAGAAAACAGCAGAAGTAGAAGTACTTTCTGCAGTTGAATTAACTTCAGCTCAACAAGCGACACTAACTGCGTCTTTAGAAAAGCGTTTAGCGAAAAAAGTTAAGCTGAACTGTAAAGTAGACGAATCAGTAGTAGCTGGTTTAGTCGTTAAGTCTGGTGACATGGTCATCGACTCAACAGTTCGCGGAAAATTGGACCGACTAGCAACAAGCTTGCAGTCGTAGGGGATTAGAGCATGCAACTGAATTCCACAGAAATTGCAGAATTGATCAAAAAACGTATTGAGCAATTCGACATCGTCAGTGAAGCTCGTAACGAAGGTACAATCGTATCTGTAACTGACGGTATCATCAGCATCCACGGCCTAGCGGACGTAATGCAAGGTGAGATGATCGAGCTTCCTGGTAGCCGTTACGCTATCGCATTAAACCTTGAGCGTGACTCAGTAGGTGCGGTAGTTATGGGTCCTTATGCGGACCTTCAAGAAGGCACAAAAGTTAAAGGTACTGGTCGTATCTTAGAAGTTCCAGTTGGTCGCGGTTTATTAGGTCGTGTGGTTAACACTTTAGGTGAGCCAATCGACGGTAAAGGCCCAATTGAGAATGACGGTTTTGAGCCAGTAGAAAAAATTGCACCAGGTGTAATCGATCGTCAATCAGTTGATGAACCATTACAAACTGGTTATAAGTCAATCGACTCAATGATTCCAATCGGTCGTGGTCAGCGTGAGCTTATCATCGGTGACCGTCAGGTTGGTAAAACTGCATTAGCAATCGATAGTATCATCGCTCAGAAAAACACAGGCGTTAAAAGCGTTTATGTTGCGATTGGTCAAAAAGCATCAACTATCGCTAACGTAGTACGTAAGTTAGAAGAGCACGGCGCATTAGAAAACACTATCGTTGTTGTTGCTTCTGCTTCTGAGTCTGCAGCATTACAGTACTTATCAGCATACGCTGGTTGTACTATGGGTGAATACTTCCGTGACCGCGGTGAAGACGCATTAATCGTATACGATGACTTATCTAAGCAAGCTGTTGCTTACCGTCAAGTATCATTATTATTACGTCGTCCACCAGGACGTGAAGCATACCCAGGTGACGTTTTCTATCTTCACTCACGTTTGTTAGAGCGTGCATCTCGTGTAAGTGCAAACTACGTAGAGAAGTACACTAACGGTGAAGTTAAAGGTAAGACTGGTTCATTAACAGCATTACCTATCATCGAAACGCAAGCGGGTGACGTATCTGCATTCGTACCAACAAACGTAATTTCAATCACTGATGGTCAGATCTTCTTAGAATCATCAATGTTTAACGCTGGTATTCGTCCTCCAGTAAACGCAGGTATCTCGGTATCTCGTGTAGGTGGTGCGGCGCAAACTAAAGCGGTTAAGAAATTAGGTGGTGGTATTCGTCTAGCATTAGCTCAGTATCGTGAATTAGCGGCATTCGCTCAGTTCGCATCTGACCTTGATGACGCAACTCGTGCACAGTTAGAGCACGGTGAGCGTGTAACTGAATTAATGAAGCAGAAGCAATTCTCTCCATTAACAGTTGGCGAAATGACAGTTTCTTTATATGCAGCTGAAAAAGGCTTCTTAAACGATATCGAAGTATCGAAAGTATTAGACTTTGAAGCAGCACTTCAATCATTCATGCGTTCTGAATACGCTGAACTAATCGAGAAAATCGACGCAACTGGCGCTTACGACAAAGACGTAGAAGCTGGATTGAAAGAAGGTATCGAGAAGTTCAAAGCTACTCAAACTTGGTAAGAGTAGACGGTTAACACACTAATCGGAGTGATTGAATATGGCTAGCGCAAAAGAGATAAAAAGTAAGATTGCGAGTGTAAAAAACACTCAAAAAATTACTAGCGCTATGGAAATGGTGGCAGCATCTAAAATGCGTAAAGCGCAAGAGCGCATGTCATCATCTCGTCCATACGCAGAAAATATGCGCAAGGTGATTAGTCATATCGCGCTTGGTAGCTTGGAATATAAGCATTCTTATATGGAAGAGCGTGAAGCTAAGCGCGTAGGTTACATTGTTATTTCAAGTGACCGTGGTCTTTGTGGCGGTTTGAACATTAACTTGTTCAAACAGGTTATCAAAGAAGCGAAATCTTGGAGTGAGAAAGGTGTTGAAGTAGATTTCGGTGTTGTAGGCTCTAAAGCTACAGCATTCTTCAACAGCTATGGTGGTAACATTGTTGCTCAAGCCGATGGCTTAGGTGATGCACCATCTGTAACTGACCTAGTAGGTTCTGTTCGCGTTATGTTAGACGCGTATGATAGCGGTAAAATTGACCGCTTATTCGTTGTGTATAACAAGTTCGTTAACACAATGACGCAAGAACCAACGACTGATCAGCTGCTTCCTTTGCCGAAAGCAGAGGATGAAGAACTGAAACATAAGTGGGACTACATTTACGAGCCTGATCCTAAAGAAATTTTAGAACAGTTACTTACTCGTTATGTTGAGTCTCAGGTTTATCAAGCAGTAGTTGAAAACGTAGCAAGCGAAATGGCTGCACGTATGGTTGCGATGAAAGCTGCAACTGACAACGCTGGCAACTTGATTGACGATTTACAATTAGTTTATAACAAGGCGCGTCAAGCGGCGATCACCCAAGAACTTGGTGAGATTGTTGCTGGTGCAGCTGCGGTATAAACAGTCAAGGTTAGAGGAACGATATCATGAGTACAGGTAACGTTGTACAAGTTATCGGCGCGGTTGTAGACGTTGAGTTTCCACAAGACTCAGTACCACAAGTATACGACGCGTTAAAAGTTGAAGAAGGCGATCTTGCTGGTTTAACTATCGAAGTTCAACAGCAATTAGGCGGCGGCGTAGTTCGCGGCATCGCAATGGGTTCATCTGACGGTTTACGCCGTGGCTTAAAAGTTGTGAACTCAAACGGTCCAGTATCTGTACCAGTTGGTACTGCTACACTAGGCCGTATTATGGACGTATTAGGTAACCCAATCGATGAAGCGGGTCCTATCGGCGAAGAAGAGCGTTGGTCAATCCACCGTGAAGCTCCTTCATACGAAGAGCAAGCTGCGTCTAACGACCTTTTAGAAACAGGTATCAAGGTAATCGACCTTGTATGTCCTTTCGCTAAAGGTGGTAAAGTTGGTTTATTCGGTGGTGCCGGTGTAGGTAAAACCGTAAACATGATGGAATTAATCCGAAACATCGCGATCGAGCACAGTGGTTTCTCTGTATTCGCGGGTGTTGGTGAGCGTACTCGTGAGGGTAACGATTTCTATCACGAAATGAACGAATCAAACGTACTTGATAAAGTATCGTTAGTATACGGTCAGATGAATGAGCCACCGGGTAACCGTTTACGTGTTGCTTTAACGGGCTTAACAATGGCAGAAAAATTCCGTGACGAAGGTCGTGACGTATTATTCTTCGTTGATAACATCTACCGTTATACACTAGCGGGTACTGAGGTATCTGCACTTCTAGGTCGTATGCCATCAGCGGTAGGTTACCAGCCTACACTAGCTGAAGAAATGGGTGTACTTCAGGAGCGTATCACGTCGACTAAGACTGGTTCAATCACGTCAATCCAAGCGGTATACGTACCTGCGGATGACTTAACGGATCCATCTCCAGCGACTACGTTCTCTCACTTAGATGCAACAGTAGTATTAAGTCGTGACATCGCAGCACAAGGTATCTACCCAGCGATCGACCCACTAGATTCAACTTCTCGTCAGTTAGATCCATTAGTGGTAGGTCAAGAGCACTATGAAATTGCTCGTGGTGTACAGACTGTGATTCAACGTTACTCAGAATTAAAAGATATCATCGCCATCTTAGGTATGGACGAGTTATCAGAAGAAGATAAGTTAACTGTAGCGCGTGCTCGTAAGATCCAGCGTTTCTTATCTCAGCCATTCTTCGTAGCGGAAGTATTCACTGGTTCTCCAGGTAAATACGTTTCATTAAAAGACACAATTGCAGGCTTTAAAGGCATCTTAGCTGGTGAGTACGATGACTTACCAGAGCAAGCGTTCTACATGGTTGGTTCAATCGACGAAGCCTTAGAACGTGCTAAAGACATGTAATTCGGATAGGAGGTAGCTTATTATGGCTATGACCGTACATCTTGACGTAGTTAGTGCTGAGAGCTCAATTTTCTCTGGCCTAGTTGAGTCAATTCAGGTTACTGGTTGTGAAGGTGAGTTAGGTGTTCAGCCTGGCCACGCACCTTTAATCACTCCATTAAAGCCTGGACATATCCGTTTAGTGAAGCAATTTGGCGAAGAAGAGACAATTTATCTCTCTGGCGGCATTTTAGAAGTTCAACCAAATGGCGTAACTGTATTAGCAGATACTGCACTTCGCGGTGGTGACATCGATGAAGCAGCAGCAGAAGCGGCGAAGAAACAAGCTGAGGAAGCAATTGCTAACCCATCAGCTGATTTCGACTACGCAGAAGCAGCTAAAGAGTTAGCACAAGCGGTTGCACAGCTTAAAGTGATTACAGACTTAAAGAAAAACGTTAAGTAAGTAATTCACTAACTGATTAAAAAAGGCGTTGTAGCAATACAACGCCTTTTTTGTTTTCTAACTATCATTTCTGATAACCCATTCAATAAATATCGCAAATTGCGAACTTCTGTTTTTTATACAAAAAGTATTTAAAAACAGGGGTTTAATAAAATTTAATCGCTTTTTAACAAAGTTTAATTATCAATTTTTCCGCTTTTACGTCTAACTGCACATCTAACTGGTTTGCTTGCTGCTTAGTCAGCTTTTTATCAGTGCTCGATTACTAACTAATAACGACATTAAGAAGTTGGAGTGTAACTGTGGGGTTTAAGAAAACGATAATTGCAGCATGTATGGCTGCTAGTTCAATGACTGCTTTTGCTGATTTTTCTCAGCAAGAATTAAATGCGTTAACAAAAGATACAGAATGGAAAATTGGTGTCGTTGATAACTTTGTAGACGGTGATAGAACGCACATTGGTGAACTGAAAATAACCAATAATTCAGATGTTGCTATACCATCTGGTGAAGGAAAATGGAGTTTTTATTTTCACTCGACACGTGTGATCACCGACATTCTCAACCAGCCTGGTTTAAAGGTGAAACACATTAATGGTGATTTACATCGAATCTATCCAACAAAGTCATTCACGGGGTTAAAAGCAGGACAAACTCTTAATTTTCAGTACAAAGCTGAATTTTGGATTGTCGCTAAATCGGACTTTATGCCACGTGCGTTTATGTACCAAGAAGGGTTAGAGCCAGCTGTTTTCGCTAATACCGACACAGAAGACTTTGATCAATTTGTATTGCCATTTACTGAGCCAAAACAACTTAAGCGTTATCAAACACCAGAAGATAAATGGAATCAACCCACTGCAGAAAGTCGCTACCAAGCAAATAAGGCGACTAACGCGGTAAAGCTCAAAGGGCTTGCTACTCGTATTATACCAACCCCTTCATCAATCGATGTCAGCAGTAGTGAAACCAAAGTTGACGCAAGTTGGTCGATTGAATATCAAGGTAGAGCAAAAAATGAAGCAAGCTTTTTAGCTGATAAATTAGCGAATTTATTACAAACAGAGCTATCAACGACACCGGTAAAAAAACGCAGTAAATCAGATAACATCATTTCACTAATGATTGATGAGCGATTAGCAGGTGGAAAAGCAGAAAGCTATCAACTAGAAATTGACGATGATCGCATCGAGATCACAGGATCTGACGAAGCCGGTGTTTTTTACGGCATTCAAAGTTTATTAGCGCTGGCTCCTGTAACGGCTAAAGGCAGTTTTAAGGTAAATGAAGTCGAGATAGAGGACTCTCCTCGTTATGCTTATCGCGGTATGCAATACGATATCGGTCGCAATTTTCACGGCAAAGAAAATATCTTAAAGCTAATCGATGGTATGGCTACTTATAAGCTTAATACACTGCATTTACACATAACAGATGATGAAGGTTGGCGCTTAGAAATTCCTGGGTTACCTGAACTAACAGAAATCGCCGGTAGCCGCTGTTTTGATTTAACTGAACGTAAATGTTTAATGACTCAGCTTGGTACAGGTCCACATAAATCAGGTTCGGGTAATGGCTTTTTGACCGTGGATGATTTTGTCGAGATCTTAAAATTTGCCGCAGAGCGTCATGTTGAAGTGATTCCTGAAATTGAAGCACCTGGTCATGCTCGTTCACAAATCATCGCAATGGAAGCGCGTTACGACAGACTTATGGCTGAAGGTAAACCAGGTGCTGCAAAAGAGTTTTTATTATCAGATCCAGAAGATAAATCTCAATATCGCACTCAGCAAAACTATTACGATAACGCAATGAATGCGTGTTTACCGTCAGCGGCTAAATTCATGGATAAAGTGACCTATGAGTTGCAGCAAATGTATCGACAAGCCGAATTAAAGCTTAACGTCTTTCACGTGGGGGGAGATGAAGTAGGCCATGGTGCATGGACGCAATCGCCAAAATGTGACGCCTTATTTGCAGATGCAAGTAATGGTGTTTCAGGCCACGTTGATGTTAAACCTATGTTTATGGCTCAGGTGGCTGAAATGGCTGCAAAGCGCGGTTTAGCAATGGGAGCGTGGGAAGATGGCTTAATGTATGACAGGGTGAATCCATTTATCCGTGCGCAATTACCAAACGATAAAATCATTGGTTACCCTTGGGATAATATCTGGGAGTGGGGCGTAGCTGATAGAGCTTATCGCTTAGCCAATGAAGGTTATAAAGTTGTCCTGGCTCATGGTACTCATTTGTACTTTGATCACCCTTATGAAGCGCACCCTGACGAGCGTGGATACTACTGGGCAACGCGCTTTACCGATACTCAAAAAGTATTTGGTTATATGCCTGATGATGTTTATGCCAATGCTGACTACACACGAGCAGGCGATAAAATCACCGATCTCGAAGATTTAGTGGGTCGCGTGTTACCACCGTTAGAAAAACCTGAAAATATATTAGGTATGCAAGGTCATTTCTGGGGAGAAACGGTACGTACTGGTGAGCAAATGCTAAGGCTTGTATTCCCACGTGTATTAGCTGTCGCTGAGCGAGCTTGGCACAAAGCTGATTGGGAAGGTCAAAAGCCAAACACTAAAGCGCGCAAACAGCAGTGGGCAAAGTTCTCAGCTCGACTGGCACAGTATGAATTAGCTAAATTAGCGGAATTAGGTATCAACTATAACTTACCTGTACCAGGTGGTGTGGTTGATAATGGCAAGCTAAAAGCCAATGCTGCTTTCCCTAAATTGAAGATTGAATACAGTGTGGATGCTGGTAATACATGGCAGGCTTACCAACAGCCGGTATCGGTTGGCACAGACAAAGTTCAGCTGCGAACAGTAACCAGTAATGGCATTACTAGCCGTATTGCTGAAACTAACTAGTTAGTCGTTCTAAAAAAGACAAAGGCAGGTTAATTACCTGCCTTTTTTATTGATATTACTCATTTTCAAAGTGCCAATTTTCGAGGCTCACCTGAACGTACCTGTGACTGAAAGGTGTCGCGTTACCAAGCCAAACTGAGCACGTTAGCTTGCTGTTGGTTGAATCCATAACTCCGTTAATCGCAATAATTTGTGCTCGTTTTGTAGAGTATCCCGTCAAACATAAGGCTTGCTCCGAATTATCGAGTTTGTGTATGTCGGTAAAGCCTATCAGTGCTACATCTTCATTTGTAAGTATTAACTTACCTTTTATCCACCCATACTTATCATCTGTATCGAGCGCACTGAGCAACATATCAGCACTTAACGCTGGGCAATGCCAGTTTTGATTAATTGCATTAGCGAGAACCGGTGATGTTAAATTCGCGAGATTCGGATTATCAGTGCGATCGAATGAATGGCTAATTCGTTTGAATGTAATTGCTTCTGGGTAATTACCTTTACTGGCAATACCGGGAAACGCAGATGTAGCAAGTAGTGATTGAATAAGGTAGAGGCATTCTTCACCTTGCTTATTAACAAAATACTGACCAACTTGCGTGGTAACCCAGTGCCATGATGAGTTGTAATCTTGTGGATCAGCATTAATAGGCCGCCAAAATAAAGACCAACCAATATTTTGACCTAAGCCGAAATGTTGTGCTGAGGCTGCATCTGGCTTGGCCGATATTGGAGAGCAATAGCCAACAAAGTAGTAAGTGCCAGTTGCGCCTGTTTCAGAGTGATAGGTACCAGAGATTAATTTCGAATTTTCATCATAGGTAAGATAGATATTAGACCCATAATTATTTTGCCACTGTCCAGTTAATGAGTGCATAAAGACTCCCGAATCTTATTGTTCTGAAATTCCTTTTTTGTTGTTATTTAATTCAACTCTTGGTTCTTTTTTATCATACAAATCAGATGGTAGGCAAAGTAATGTTCGCTTTTTGTAGGAAAAATAGATGGTAATAATTATCTACGACTACAAATTGAAAACATAAAAAGCAGCGGTCGTTGCTATATTTATAGATGGATTATAATAGGGGTTAAAAATGAAAAAGGTACTGTTAGCGTTGTCAATGGCAATGGTATCTGCATCAAGTTTTGCGAGTATAGAAACCCGAGATTGGCACAACACTGCATCAGCTAAAGCGCAAAAATTTGTCAAAGAAAACCTCGCTATCGATTTTTATGCCTCTCCTCATAAAACGGGTTGGGATAATAATGTTGAGGTAGCTAATTATATCGATTTAGCTTTCTCTCGTGGTATTGATGGTGCATCAGTGACACTAGGATCTCCAGCGACACCAAATTGGGCGAAATTTGTTGCTGAGCATAAAGCGTGGACTGAAGCTGCCCATTCTGCGAATACCCCTATTCGCTTTGTTAACAAACCAGAAGATTTTAAGCTTGCTTATAAAAATGGTCAGTACGCAGTACAGTGGAATTCACAATCAACCATGATGCTTGAAGGCGATGTGAGTAAGGTGAAAGAAATGGCTGCGATGGGAATTAAAACCATGCAGCTTACTTATAACGAAACTGAAAAAACCGGTGTCGGTGTGATTTCGATGATCAATGGTGATAAGTCGGGTTTGACCAAATTTGGTGAGCAAGTGATAGATGAAATGGTTAAATACGGTATCACCGTTGATTTATCCCACACGTCTTATCAAACCACCATGGATATCATGAATTACATGGAGAAAAACCACAAAGGTATTCCGCCTATATTTTCTCATTCTCCAGTCGCTTCAACTTACGGTTGCCAGCCACACGAAACATTGACTGAAACGCAAAAACGCATGGCCAAAAATGGTTTTCAAAAAGGGCACCCAGATTTTCGTTTAGCCGCTTGTTATCGTCTTCTGTCTGATGAGCAAGTTAAAAAAGTAGTGTCTTTAGGTGGTATTGTTGCCATTACTGGCGCTGAGTTTATGTTAGATGGTATTTGGCCAGAAGATATCACGCCAAAACAATATGCTGAAATGGTTGATGGGGCTGTCAAAGTAGCGGGAATTGATCATGTGGGGATTGGCACTGATGATCTAATGACTACATCTAAAGTGGTACCGTTTACCATCGCCAATGCCGATAAATACGCGGATAACGGTTATATGGTTAATGCTTTTAATTTAGGTGCGACAGGTTGCGCGGAACTTTCTAAACACTTAGCGGCAGTAACGGATGAATTGTGGAAAATGGGTTACAGCGATGAAGATTTGAGAAAGCTGTATGGTGAAAATCTCGTTCGCGTTTATAAACAAACGTGGAAGTAGCTTTGATACAAGGCACAACAAGCGTTATGAAAGCCGCTTTTTTATTGTCTCAATATTGGGTTTTACTTTTTTCTAGCCAAATATCCGCTACAATCTTCATCAATTAGCAGTAATGCTAAGCTAGCTTACTAATCAGTACATCAAATACAGTTCAACAAGAAGAAACAGATATACATCATGGAAAAACTCTCAGCTGTCATCCTAGCGGCCGGTAAAGGTACGCGTATGAAATCAAACCTACCTAAAGTGCTACATAAAATTGGCCATAAGCCAATGGTTAAGCATGTAATGGACGCTTCACGCCAATTAGGTGCACAGCATTTGCACTTAATTTATGGTCACGGTGGCGAGCAATTAAAAGCGGCTTTAGCTTCTGAACAAGCAAATTGGGTGGAGCAAGCAGAGCAGCTAGGTACAGGCCACGCTGTACAACAAGTCATTCCTTTCCTTGCTGATGATGAAACCGTATTGATTTTATACGGTGATGTACCGTTAATTAAAACAGAAACACTTGAAAAGCTAGTGGCGGCCACGCCAGCAGACGGTATTGGTTTATTAACGGTTGTACTGGATAACCCATTTGGTTACGGCCGAATTGTTCGCGATGAAAACGGCTTGGTAAAAGCCATTGTTGAGCAAAAAGATGCCAATGAAGCTGAGCAAGCTATTCGCGAGATAAACACGGGTATTTTGGCCGCTAATGGCAAGCAACTTAAAGCTTGGTTAGGCAATTTAAATAACGACAATGCACAACAAGAGTATTACCTGACAGACATTATCGAAATGTGTGCTAATGAAGGTAAGTTAATTAACACCGTGCATCCTAACGATGCAGATGAAGTTGAAGGTGTGAACAATCGTATGCAACAAGCTCACTTAGAGCGTGTTTATCAGTTAGAGCAAGCGCATGCATTAATGGTTGAAGGTGTAACTTTGCGTGATGCATCACGTTTAGATGTGCGCGGCGATGTTAAAGTGGGTAAAGACGTCGTTTTAGATGTTAATGTCATTTTAGAAGGTGAAGTAGAGTTAGCTGATAACGTCACTATTGAAGCCAACTGCATTCTTAAAAACGTAAAAGTGGGTGCTGGCACAACGATCAAAGCGAATAGCCATTTAGAAGAAGCTGTTGTGGGTAGCAATAATGCAATTGGGCCTTACGCTCGATTACGCCCAGGTGCTGAATTAAGTGCTGGTTGTCACGTAGGTAACTTTGTTGAAATTAAAAAGTCGACATTAGGTGAAGGTGCAAAAGCTAATCACTTAACTTACTTAGGTAATGCAACTGTGGGGGCGGGTACTAATATAGGCGCAGGCACTATTACCTGTAACTATGATGGTGTAAACAAGTTTGAAACCCATATCGGTGATAACTGTTTTATTGGCAGTAACTCTGCATTAGTCGCACCAGTTAGTGTCAAAGCGGGTGCAACAGTTGGCGCTGGTGCTGTTGTGACCAGAGATGTAGAAGAAAATGAATTAGCTGTAGCACGAGCAAAACAGCGCAACATCCAAGGTTGGGAACGCCCAGTTAAAAAGTAATGTGCTGACTGCACCTGATGATATCATCAGGTGTAGTACCTTAGTGTCTCGATTAATTAACGTTTTAATTATTAATCGTCTAAACTCTCCTTCTACAAACTTGTTTTGCAGCGAAATAGGCTGTAACTTCTGACAAAACGATAAAATAATAACAAGAAAAATCTCGGCGTTAGTCTGAGTGAAGGATTACTCTTGGCTACACCAAATCACATCAAAAAAATAGAATCGATATTTGTCGTATGTTTGTTCATGCTGACTATCTTTCTCTGTTTTCTACAATTTTTAGGTTTTGAACGTGTATTGGTATTGGATTTAACGGATACCGAGCGCTTTAGTGTGCGTGATGACAGGCCTTTTGGCGGTGCATCTGTTAGTAACTTCGAAGTGACAGATCAAGGTATTTTGTTTAGTTGTCAGGTTAAACAACAATATCAGTGGCCCTATTGCGAGTTTATTATCGATTTAACCTCACAACAGAATGGCCAACTAGCAGGTATCGATTTTACTCGATTTAGTAAAGTTGGGCTGTGGCTTAAGCACGATCATCCTAATCAACCTGGTACTCGATTCGAGATGCATAATTTTAATGATGCTTACTCAAAACCAGAACAAATCAATAGCTTAAAATACAACACAGTTGAGTTTTCCGAAAACAATGTACCTTACCCAACCTGGATTAATTTTCACAGCTTTTATGTGCCTGTTTGGTGGAATAGCCTGCACGATCTTTCTCTGCAGCACGGTGGTACCGATTTCTCAAATGTTCATTCTATTGCGGTGACAACAGGGGGCTTAATTCCAGATGGTCCGTATAAAATCACCATTGAAAAAATAGAGTTTCGTGGCCAGTACATTCAAAACGAAACCTTATTTTTTGCGCTGATTGTTCTTTGGAGTACGGTTGCTGGTTTTTTCTTTAAGCGCTTGATCGAGATCAAAGATCACCTTAACCAAGTATCTCAAGAAAAGAAGCATTGGCAGATGCGAGCAACTTATGATGGCTTGACCGATGCTTACAGCAAACAAAGTGCGCCTAACTTATTTATGCAGCTGCAGGCGACCAATTTAGAGTCCTCATTATTGTTTTTAGACATCGATCACTTCAAACAAATTAATGATAACTATGGGCATGATGTAGGAGATGATGTCTTGATACAGTTCTCTCATATCATTCAACGTTTTATCTCTGATGATATGAAGCTGATTCGCTGGGGTGGAGAAGAGTTTCTTTTGCTTTGTCCTGGTTTGTCGTTAGAAAGAGCACATCAATTGGCAGAGGAGCTTCGCACTTTAGTTCATCAAACGCAGTGGCCTGATGTACTTGAAGTGACGGTGAGTATTGGCGTTGCACTTTATGCCAATGACGACATCAACCGCACTATCTCACTGGCCGATAGAGCGCTTTATCGCGCTAAACACCAAGGCCGCAACCAAGTGTGTGTGGCAACATAGTCGTTTAAAAAAATTAGACACAATTTCATACGTATTCAAATTGGCGATCCGCCAAAGCTTTGCTTAACTCATGGTAACTGGGAAGAAATTCATCTTATCCAATCACTTTGAAGGAATAAAAAAGTATGTGCGGAATTGTCGCAGCAATTGCTCAGCGTGACGTCGCTGATATCCTAATTTACGGCTTACAAAGACTGGAATACCGAGGCTATGACTCAGCAGGTCTGGCTGTTATCGATCAAAATGCTCACCTAAATACCTTAAAAAGACAGGGAAAAGTCGCCACTCTGGCCGATTTAGTGGCCACAGAGCAACCTAGAGGTGGTACAGGTATTGCTCATACTCGTTGGGCAACACATGGTGAAGCTAACGAAACAAATGCTCACCCTCATATATCTCAAGACCGCATTGCGATGGTTCACAACGGGATTATTGAAAACTACAAAAGCTTAAAGGAAACCTTATCAGGACAAGGCTTTGCGTTTAAATCTCAAACGGATACTGAAGTCTTCACTCATTTGATTGCTAGCCATTTACAAAATCAAAGCAGCCTGCTGGAAGCTGTGAAACAAGCTAAGCAGCAAGTAACAGGTGCTTACGGCACCGTCATCATAGACAAAGAAAACCCAGATACCATAGTGGCTGCACGTTCAGGAAGCCCGTTAGTCATAGGTTTAGGTTTAGGTGAAAACTTTGTTGCGTCTGATCAGCTCGCACTGCTAGCAGTAACACGTCGTTTTATCTTCTTAGAAGAAGGGGATTTCGCTGAAATCACCAGACACAAGGTCAGCGTATTTGATGTAGATGGCAACCCAGTTGAGCGCGAAGTCGTCGAAGTGAATGCCAGCCAAGATACTAACTCGAAAGGTCAGTATCGCCACTATATGCTGAAAGAAATCTTTGAGCAGCCAACGTCCATTCGTAATACTTTAGAGGGAAGAGTAACAACTGATGGCCTAGTTGATGGTATTTTTGGTCAGGGTTTTGAGCAAATGCTCAAAGGTGTTAATCACGTTCAAATAGTGGCCTGTGGTACCAGTTATCACGCGGGCTTAGTTGCTCGTTATTGGTTAGAACAATACGGTCATGTTTCTTGTAATGTTGAGATAGCCTCAGAATTTAGATACCGCCATTTCCACACTGTGCCTGGTAGCTTACTTGTCACTATTTCGCAGTCTGGTGAAACGGCAGATACATTAGCTGCACTTAGATTAGCGCAACAAAGAGATTACTTATCTTCTATCGTGATCTGTAATGTCGATGGCTCATCATTAGTGCGTGAGTCAGACTATGCCTTTATGACTAATGCGGGTGCTGAAATTGGGGTCGCTTCAACCAAAGCATTTACCACCCAATTAACCAGTTTACTGATGTTGACATTAGCTGTCGGTAAAGCAAAGGGCTTAGCTGAAGATAAACAAAGCTTAATTACCCATGCGTTATTAGGTTTACCCGCTAAGTTAGAGCAAGCGTTGACGTTAGATAGCCATATTTCAGATTTAGCTGAAGACTTTATCGAAAAAGATCACGCTTTATTCCTCGGCCGTGGTGATCAATTCCCAATCGCGTTAGAGGGCGCTTTAAAGCTCAAAGAGATCAGTTATATCCATGCAGAAGGCTATGCAGCAGGCGAATTAAAACACGGCCCTATTGCATTAATTGATGCTGATATGCCCGTAATTGTTGTCGCGCCAAATAACGAGTTACTTGAAAAGCTTCACTCAAATATTGAAGAGGTTCGAGCCAGAGGCGGCGTGTTCTACATTTTTGCCGACCAAGATGCTCATTTCGAAAGTGACGAAACGTGTCATGTAATTGATGTCGTCAGTACAGATGCATTAACCGCCCCTATCGTCTACACCTTGCCACTGCAGCTACTCAGTTATTACGTAGCCGTGATCAAAGGTACAGACGTTGACCAACCTAGAAACTTAGCTAAAAGTGTGACGGTGGAGTAGTGTTTATAGCACTCAATTGGCCTAAGCTAATTGAGTGCTTTTACAGTACAAAAAATCGCTTACTGGTTCGGTATCATACGGAGGTTGCTAAAATACCATCATCAGCCGCCCTTGGTTGAAGCTATTAATTTGCTCTACACGCTGCTTAGATAGCGATTTGACATTCATGTTACCCTCCTCAATTTTTCAACTTATTCTGCTGCAATTGTGGTTAAAAACAAATTAATGAATTAACGATTTACCTTGGGCTCATATTTTAATACCTAATCATTATTAGCTATGATGTTGCCGATTGAGGCAGGAACTAAACAGGTTTAGTTAAAAATTGGTGGTGAAAGTGATCAGTTTAAAAATGCGAGATGAAAGTAGCTCCGGGCAAATTTATCAAGAGTTTGAACTCTCATTTGAGCACATTCAGATATCAGTTAAAGATTTAATCGTCGAGCGGGTTTACCAAGAAGTCATAGCCTTTAATCAAAAAGCGACTAACCGTAAATCTTTACTTGTTGCCCCGTCTGCAGAAGAAAAAATGCTTAATCAAGCGCTTTCCAGCAAAGCTAAAGTTAATCCCGAAAAGCAAATTGAAATTGCACTTAACGCATTTAAAAATAATGCGTATTTCATTCTCGTTGACGATTTGCAAGTGGATAACCTTGAACAAGTCATTGATATCAAAAAAGACACTGATATTTGCTTTGTAAAGCTAGTTCAATTGATTGGGGGATAAGCTTTGCTTGATACTGATTCTAAAAGTGAGCTGAAAATGTGTTTTCATGATGAATTTGAAGAAATTCATCATTTTATTAAAGCTAACTACAATTCATTATATGCACTTCAAACTCTGTCTTTGGATGAATGCATTCCCTATATAAAATTGCAAAATGCATCAGCTGAAATCAAGCTTACTGTATTGATCTCATTAATAAAAAGAATAAATGATTACGATATTGGGGTTATCACCGATACTAGCTCACCTAAAGTACGGGCATATGTTGTTGATATACACCTGCTTAATTTATGGTTAGAAATGGGAGTAGATTTTCCAGAAAGCTACGACTTTTATTGTTTATTCTCATTGCTTTATGAGCAAAAGGCAGGCTCAATCCGTCTTTATGAGCGACCATTTTGTCATTTGGTTAATCATATTGAAAAATATGCAAAAACCTATGGCTTAACCCACAGCTTTGTTGACAGTCTTAATAAAATTTTAACTCATGAGCTTGTTGAACCTTTCATTCATGAGGCTAAAGGCGAAGTTATTGCAGGGCAAAATATTGCTCAGTGTGTAAGACAGTTAAACTTAATACAGCACCAATTTGATACTAAAACAGCTAGTTCTACGGCTCCTTATCAATTTTCAAATGGACGATTTGGTAAATTCGCCAAACAGACTTTTGAGCAAATACCTCAAAATAAACAATCACAGTGGAGTGAGCTTTTTCATCATTTAGCTAACAACAGCAGTGCAAAGCCTTCCGCTCTTTTTTTAAGTAAAGCCAATGATTTAATGGATGAAGTAGGTATTTCTCCTTATAAAAAATTGGTTAATCAATGGCTTAATTTCTTAATTGATTTAGATACAACCCTAGTTGAGGTTATTAACTTTGGCGGGCAAGAGATCACCCACGAAAAAAATGAGTATATCGAGGAGGAAAGTCACACTTTAATAAAAGGTTTGTTGTGGTCAATGTCTCGTTTTCACGATCAGCAGAGTGTGATCAATATTGCACAGTTAACGGAAAAGTGTTTTCAGAAAGTCCCTGTTCGTGGGGTAGCTGCAGCAGCTATTGGTAATGCTGGTTTGTACACGTTGGCCCAGTTTAAAGGCTTAGTTGGTATCGGCCACTTATCTCGACTTAAGCACAAAGTTAAACAAAGCAGTACACAAAAGCTCATTCAAAAATACATTGACCAGCATGCTGAAAAACTGGGTTTTAAGCCCGCTCAAATTGAGGAGATATCTGCACCTGACTTTGATTTAGTCGATGGTAGATTAACAACTACTTTTGATGATTATTGTTTTTATGCTCAGATAACAAGTACTAATCAAGTAGATCAAGTTTGGCTTAAACCTGATGGTAGCAAGCAAAAAGCCGTTCCTCAATTTGTCAAAAGTAGCGATGCACACAGTAATCATCTTAAACTCATCAAAGCCAAGATTAAGCAAATAAAACAGAGCTTCAGTGCACAAAGAGAAAGGATTGACCGAATCTATACGGAAGACATGCAATGGAATATTGCTAGCTTTGAGCAATTTTATTTAAATCATGGTTTGATTAGCGTCATTGCTCGCAAGCTTATTTGGTTATTTGACGATGTTGCTCTAATTTTTGTTGCTGGCGGATGGCAAGATGTTAATGGGAAAACTGCAACCATCGAACCTAATGCCGTGGTAAAGCTTTGGCACCCGATTTTTGCTGAGCCAAATGATGTTATTTTGTGGCGCAAACGGCTTGAGGCACTAAAGATAAAGCAACCTTTTAAGCAAGCACATAGGGAAGTTTATTTACTCACTGATACCGAGCGAAATACAGGTAGTTATTCTAATAGAATGGCTGCTCATATAATCAAGCAACAACAGTTTAAATCATTAGCAGTATCTAGACGTTGGAATTATCAACTAATGGGGGCATTTGATGATGGTGTAAGGAGTCAAATTGCTGAGAAATTTATTGCTACTCATAATATTACTGCACAGTTTTATATTAATGCATTAACAGACGGTAATGTTGAGCACGATGAAATTAGAGTGTGGCATTGTGTCACAACCGATCAAATTAGATTTAATGATTTATCCGGTAAAACAATCGAAATAAAAGATATCTCGCCTATAGTCTTTTCTGAAATTATGCGTGATGCAGATTTGTTCATTGGGGTTACAAGTATAGCTAATGACCCACAGTGGCAGGATGGTAGAGTGAATAATAGCAATAATCTGCATAGCTATTGGAAATACCACTCATTTGGTGATTTGACTGAAATTGCTAAAACAAGAAAGCAAGTTTTAGCTCAATTATTATCTCGTTTGAAGATAAGAGATGTAGCTCATATAGAGGGTAATTTTTTAATCGTTCAGGGTAAAAAGCAAAGCTATAAAATACATATTGGTAGCGGGTATATTTTGATCATGCCAAATGACAAGTATTTATGCATCGTTCCAACTCACAGAAATACTGCGAAATTAGATAGTACTTTTCTGCCTTTTGAAGGGGATGTTGGCTTATCTGTACTACTTTCTAAAGCCTTTTTATTGGCAAATGATGACAAAATTGATGATCCCACAATATTGAGTCAGTTGTAATTGAAGAGATAGTTAAACCCCAAACCGCTCTTTTAAAAATAACGCGACGCCGTCTTCATCGTGGTGGCCAATAACGGATGTGGCGGCTTGTTTTACTTGCTCATTGGCGTTGGCTGGGGCGTAGCTCTCATTGGCAATTTCAAACATGCTGAGATCGTTATCACCGTCACCAAAGCAGATTATATTATCCACTTCGAGCTGGCTTTTAAGTTTCTCGACTGCACTGCCTTTAGTGGCTTTTGCGTGATGTACATCAATCCATCGATAATCTTGTTGGCTCATTGCAGGGCCTGAATAGGCGATAAGTTGTTTGTCTTTGCTAATGTTGTGTTCTGCATTTAACACATCAGTGCTGGGGCCAATCATGCTGATATTGGTAACGTGCAAGCCATCTTTTATTTGTTCGACAGGTAAGATTTGCGTGCCTTTTTTTTCGCTAAAACGCGCCAGTAATTTTTCCTCTACTTGATTTTGTAACTTGCCGTGGAATATGTACTTTTGTTCCTGACTATCAATCGCACTAAGGAAAGGCGCTGCGGCTGTTGATTCCATTGCCTTAATTGCATTAACGCCTTGTTCAACCGTGAGGCAATTATCAAAACTAAATCGATTTTTATTTGGGCACCAAGTCAGTACACCATTGGTATATATTTGCGGTAAGAAAAATAGCTCATGTTCGATGATTGCATTGGCTGACTGGTAGCTTCGCCCCGTTGCTAGGGTGTAATGAATACCTTGTTGATGCATGGCGGTGAGTGTTTGCTGAGTTAACGCAGATAGTTTGGAATCTTTGTTTAACAAGGTTCCATCAAGATCAAATACAACGAGATGACGTGGCTTATTCAATGTATTCACCTTTAGTGTAAGTGTTTGAGCACAGCATAAGGTGATTTGCTCAAAGGCACTTCTAGCCTGTTACTGCTTTCTTTGGGTGCTTGTCCAACCATTTCGTCGTAGGGGCTTTCATGCCTGAGTACCACTTCAATGATGTCGTATGTCTCAAAATACTCTCGCATTTGAGTCAAGTTTCTGGTCAGTAGGGTTTTCTTATCTGTATCCCATACCACGTGCTCAGTCCCATCAATAACGACTATGGCCTGATACAGCGCTTGTTCGAGTGAATTGATCACTAACTTATCAATACGTTTATTGGCCAAGTCTTTGTAAAAAAGCTTCATACTGAACTCGAGTTTTATTTGTGTCTTAAATATATGGCTACGAAGCGGGTATCCACTTAGATCAGATAACTTCCTTTGCCTGTTTATTGTTGGCAATTGCAACTGTTTCACGGGTAAAGCTATATTTCTTTAATACAGTTATACAAGCTGATTACTAACTATCAATAAACCTTAAAAGTTGGATTTATGTTGCTAAAAGTTGGATTTATGTTGCTAAAAATAATCGAAAACGCCCCCTTGTATTCTGCTCGAGTATTACCTTGGTTAAGCGTAATTGGTTTGCTTTTTTCTCTATCTGCTTGTTCAGTTAAGCCAGTGGAAACCGAGAAAGCTCAAGTGGCTTCTTCAGTTAACTTACTCACTGCGTATGACTATCAATTACTGGATAATCAATATCAAACGGTCAGTTTGCCTGCCGTTGCATCTCAATTGAAAGACGCTGATGTTATTTTTATTGGTGAATACCACGGCAATCACGCTTCTCATTTATTGCAAATGCAGCTGTTTGCTTTGCTGCATCAGCAGCGGGAACATTGGCAGCCAATGGCACTATCACTCGAAATGTTTGAACGCGATCAACAGGCTGTTATCGAGCGTTATCTAAGCAGTGAAATAGGTGAGCGTTATTTAATCGAACAAGCCAATGCTTGGGATAATTACAAAGCCAGTTATCGACCTCTTGTTGAATATGCCAAGCAGCATGATATTGCTGTTGTTGCGGCCAATGCGCCTGCCGATATTGTTCGTTGTATTGGCAAACAAGGTCGAGCTTATCTCAATGTCTTAGGCAGCCAGCAGCGCAAGCTTATTGCTCAAGATAGCTTTGCTGATATTACTGGCTATCAAACCCAGTTTATCGCCAAGATGGGAGGTCACCCTATGCCTGCCAGAGCATTGAATAATACTTATCTTGCGCAATTAACAAGAGATAACACCATGGCTGAATCGATTAACCAGAAAATGGCACTGCAACCCGATAGCCAAATCATTCATCTTAATGGCAGTTTTCACAGCCAAGATGGTTTGGGAACAGTCGCGGCGCTAAAGCGTTTAAACCCAGCATTAAAGCTTGTAGTGATTACGCCAGTTTACCGAACAGATCTAATGGAAAAAGTGAACAATGGCCAAGGTAAAGATACCTTTTATTATCTTATCCAAGCGCAACCGCAAGAATTTGTTGATGCAGATTATCGAAAAGCAACTTATCAAAAGATGTTTGCAAAAGCAGGAGAAAAAGCTAAATCATGTGAAAATCCCAATTAGTTGATAATGATAATTGTTATTGTTTGTGTAATTGTGTTTCAATAACAGGTAGACTGCATATCGTCATTTTTATTCTCACTGTTATGTTTAACTTGGAGTTACCATGAAAGACAATCGGCCAAAAAATTTAGACCTTTCAACCATTAAACTACCCATAATGGGGCTTGCATCTATCTTACATAGAATAAGTGCCGTCATTATTTGGGTGGCAATGGCTTACTTTATTCCTGTCTTATACATCTCTCTTGAATCACCAGAAGGTTTTCACAAAATCCAATCTATGCTTGCTGAAAACTTCATTGCCCAGTTTTTTGCTTGGGGCTTTTTAACTGCACTCGGTTATTACGTAATGGGATCGTTAAAGCATATTATTCAGGAGTTTGGTTATTTTGAAACAATTGAAGGTGGACGCTTGATATCCAATGTTGCGATTGGGCTAGGTATTTTACTCAGTGTGTTGTTTGGATGTTGGATTTGGGGTTAATGAAAATGAAAAGAAATGGTGTGCGTGAGTGGTTATTTCAACGCGTAAGTAACATCTTGATTTGTCTCTACGCGGTGGTCTATATCAGCCTTATATTAACTATAGACCCGTTAGACTACCAAACGTGGAAAGCAATGCACGATACAACTTGGTTTAAAGTATTTAGCAGTATCACAATTGTTGTATTGGCCTTCAATGCTATTTTGGCAGGGTGGCAAATTGCTACCGACTATACACAAAAAGTGCCTATTAAAGGGTTTAGTAGCTTGTTTCACGGTTTTTACCTGATTGTTACTGCATTGTTTGCAGCAGCTGCTTTGTATGTCTTTTGGGGGCTGTAATTAGCTGTAATTGAGGATGTGTTGCCGGGCTTGAGCGTCGTTCCTAGTATGACGCTATGCACTTGTATCCATACAAATGAAGCCCGACAAACACAAAACTAAGAAGTTAGAGCAGTGTGTTTATGTTTGAGTTGGTTTTTATTATTCAGCGCAGCGTCTTTTGCTGAAGATAAAACCCATACTGCTTTGGCTAAGATATTGTGTGGTCTAATTGGCCCCATTTCCATTGTTGTTAAACCATGGTCATTTTCGCCTTTTAGCCAGAAGAAGCCGTTTCTATCGATAAATTTAACTGTTCTGACCATGAGCCCATAAATAGGGTGATCAACTTTTACAATGTCGCCAATTTTTAACTTACCCTTTCTGAATAAACTTGAAAACATAACATAGCTATGCAGAGGGATCACAGGTGTCATACTTTGACTGGCAACATGATTTACTGAGAAAAAGAACATAACGAGATCCTCTAATAACAAATGATAATCATTATCATTTGTATTAAATTTATATCAGGGTATGTAGAAAGTCAAATTTGCATTGAGTTAAGAACTAAATATCTGGTATTCACCAAATTTATAATTCTTGATCGAGATATAAAATTATCTAATTTATTTATAAGCCTACGAGTGGTTAGCGTATTTGGTTTAAATCTGAGTGGTAGTGGTAATTTGCACTAGCAAGTTTATCAACTAGCTCTGCAATATCGATGTCGTAGAAATTACAAAGCTGTTGAAGGGTAGAAAAGTCATTTCTTAACTTGGTATTTAACATACTCACTAAAATGTGTGGGTCGGCTAAATTTAGATTGTTAAGTAGCATAGATATCCTTCCTTGCAGCCATGCGTTTTTGCCAAACTTTCTCGTGAAAGTAGTAGGCAACAGTATTTACCGCAGGCTCAATTAAAGCAACTATACCGCCAATAATAAAATCGCCAGTCAATGCCGTTGTAACTGAAAACGCAACGGCAAAGTGGGTAATGGCGAATGTCACCGTCTTTTGCTTAGCCATGTTCACGCTCCTGCTGTTTGCTGTCTATACACACTTGGTCGCCGTAATAGTTATCGTCAAAATTGCACTGTTGGCACGACAGATCAACTTTGGCTGACTCTACAGCTTGGTGATCGGCATCGGCGTATTGTTTAAATGTTGCTAGAAATTGAGCCATGATTCATTCCTCTTAATAGATATTGAATAAAGCTAAAGGCTGTGCCCTTAGTCATGGCTTAAGTATGGGGTAAGGCTGATTTTTAGAAAAATTAATTGATTTGAATTTATCGTTCAATTAAATAGATTTTAATTGTCCAAATGTGATAACTGGCTTTTAAAGCTGTCCATTAAGGTTTCGATATCTAAGGTGCGGACAAAGTTAGGTCTAATGATAAATGCAATTTCTCTGTGCGGCCCTGGTTCGTTAACATGCACAGCTTTTAATTCAGGTTCGTGTCTAATTAGTTGTTCAAGTGCCATCTCTGGAACCAAAGTGGTACCTAATTTACCCGCAACCATCTGAATTAACGTATGCAAGCTCGTTGAATCAAAGGCCATATTTTGTGGCAGGGAAGGTAAGTTACATGCGGCAAGCGCATGATCTTTCAAACAATGGCC
Organism: Marinifaba aquimaris; assembly: GCF_013328345.1. Taxonomy (GTDB): domain Bacteria; phylum Pseudomonadota; class Gammaproteobacteria; order Enterobacterales; family Alteromonadaceae; genus Marinifaba; species Marinifaba aquimaris. The sequence continues at coordinate 78,233 of NZ_JABULX010000005.1, read as the reverse complement.
ATCTTTTAATAACATCAGTTTTTCTAAACTCAGTTGAGCCGAATTAATCTCTTTGAGTTGTTTTGGGCATTCATCATTGTGGGCAACCCAATAAAAGTCTTCCTGCCAAAAGCTAAATTGCATCAAACCTTCAGTGTTATAGGGTAAAGCTAAAATAGCCGCATCAATTTCCCCTGTTCGTACTTGTTCAACTAATACATGCGACTGTTCTTCAATAATTTTCAGTTTGAAGTCTGGGTATTGTCGTCTTACTTCAGGTAGTACTTTAGGTAGTAAATAAGGCCCAATTGTTGGGATTATACCCAACGTCATAGGCACAGACAGAGCTTGCTGATTGCTCTGGGCGAGCTGATATAAGTCATCAACTGCAAACTTGATATGTCTGGCTTTATCTAGCAGTACTTGCCCTGCATGTGTCACTAACACTTGTTTGTTATTGCGCTCAAAAATAGTGATTTTGAGGTGCTTTTCTAATTCGGTGATCGCCGTACTTAATGCTGATTGCGAGACATGACATTGCTCGGCCGCTCTTTTGAAGTGCAAGGTTTTCTCAACAGCTAATGCATATTGCAATTGTTTAAGGGTGATCATCAAGCGAATACTCAAAGCAAAAATCAATATTCAATAATATTGAATGATAAATTCAATTTAATCAATTTTTCTAATGTAAAATTTCCGCCTAATATTCACATCAACAAAGCAACACTGCTTTGAAGACAAATTTAATTTTAATTGATGAGGATACAATCATGGCAAAAATCGGTAGCACTATTCCAGAGTTCAAAGCACAAGCATTCCACAACGGCGAGTTTGTAGAAGTCACGTCAGAATCAGTAAAAGGCAAATGGGGTATCTACTTATTCTACCCAGCGGATTTCACATTTGTTTGTCCAACAGAGTTAGAAGACATGGCTAACCAATACGAGGAATTACAGGGTTTAGGTGTAGAAGTTTATGCCGTTTCTACTGATACACACTTCTCACACAAAGCATGGCACGACTCGTCAGAAGCAATTGGCAAAATCAAGTTCCCAATGCTAGGTGACCAAACAGGTAACATCACTCGTGGCTTTGACGTCATGATTGAAGAAGACCACATGGCACATCGCGGTACTTTCTTAGTTGACCCAGATGGCGTAATTCAAGTCGCTGAAATTCACGCTGGTGGTATTGGCCGTAGCGCAAAAGACATGGTTCGCAAAGTAAAAGCTGCGCAATACGTACGTGAGCACGATGGTGAAGTTTGCCCAGCTGCATGGGAGCAAGGTCAAGCAACGTTAAAACCATCTCTAGACCTAGTAGGTAAAATCTAACCAGACTGCTTGTTATGAGGTTTATGCGGCGTTACCTAAACCTCAAACACTTAGTCTGAACGCAAGTTTTAGGGGATTTAGCTGCGCTACCCACAGCTAAGTCAACCTTAAGCGCTAGCTGGCGGGGAAGTTTGCCCCCGCCTTTTTTCACCCAAAAATTAGACTTTACTCAGGTAGTAACACAATGATTGATAATGATATTTTACAAGCTTTAAAAGCTTACACAGCAAAGATGGAACACGCAGTGAGCCTAGTTTTACAAACGGGTGAACATGCTAAGCGTGATGAATTAAAAGATTTTTTAACTGGCGTGGCTTCAAGTAGTGACAAACTCACATTAGTTGAACGCGACGCTGGTTTGCGCAGCCCTATTACTTTTTCTTTAGAGGTTGCAGAGCAAGCTACGGGGATTGAATTTTCAGGTATCCCGAGTGGCCACGAATTTAACTCACTGATACTCGCTTTATTGCAATCAGGTGGTGTTGAAATCAAACTCGATGACAGCTTACAAGGCATTATTCGCGGCGTCGAACAGCCGTTAAAGTTTGAAGTTTTTGTCTCGCTGAGCTGTCACAACTGTCCTGATGTTGTGCAATCGCTCAATCAGTTTGCTTTATTAAACGAAAACATCAGTAGTGAAATGATTGATGGCGGTGAATTCCAAGACATTATCAAGGACCGCAATATTCAAGGTGTACCAAGTGTTTATCTAAACGGTGAGCTATTTGCCAATGGCAAAATTGATACGGCTACTTTAGTTGATAAGTTAATTGAGAAGTTTCCTGGTTTAGTCAGTAAAAGCGCACCACAGCAAGCTTTACCGCTACAAGATGTGACAATTATTGGCGGTGGCCCAGGTGGTGTAGCCGCAGCTATTTACAGTGCGCGTAAAGGCTTAAATGTCACTATGATTGCCGATCGTTTTGGTGGTCAGGTTAAAGACACTGTTGGTATCGAAAACTTGATCTCTGTATCGCAGACAACGGGTACTGCGCTAACAGGTAACTTGATGAATCACTTAAACGATTACGAGGTGATGCTAAAAGAGCATTTACGTGTGACTAAAATCGAAAAAGGTGCGATCAAGAAGTTACATTTATCTTCAGGTGAGGTGATTGAATCAAAAACTATCATCATAGCAACAGGCGCTAAGTGGAGAGAGCTTGGTGTGCCAGGAGAGAAAGAGAATATCGGTAATGGTGTTGCCTATTGCCCACACTGTGATGGTCCTTTTTTCAAAGGCAAAGAAGTAGCTGTGATTGGCGGTGGTAACTCAGGTATTGAAGCTGCATTAGATTTAGCGGGTATGACTGAAAAGGTCACGGTATTTGAGTTCTTATCAGAGCTGAAAGCCGATAGCGTGCTAGTCGAAAAAGCAGAAGCGAATGAGAAAATCACCATCATTAAGAATGCAGCTACAAAGCAAATTATTGCAGATAACGGCAAAGTAGTTGCACTTGAGTACACGGACAGAGAAACAGATGAAGTGAAACGTGTCGATCTTGCGGGTGTGTTTGTGCAGATAGGTTTGGTACCTAATTCCGAGTTCGTAGATGGCGTTATCGATTTAACTCGTTTTGGTGAAGTTATCGTTGATGAGAAAAACCATACTTCAGAGCCAGGTATCTTTGCTTGTGGTGATGTAACGACTGTGCCTTATAAGCAAATTGTTATCGCTATGGGGGAAGGTTCAAAAGCAGCTCTTTCAGCTTTTGATTACCTCATTCGCAATTAAGGTAAAACTCATTTTTACTTGTTATTAAAAGGGTCGCACACGTTGCGACCCTTTTGTTATGTCATGAAATTAGCCGTTTATCTTGTCATTTATGTTGTTTGTATATTAAACATTCATTTTTTATAAATTAATCACATACTGAAATGGAACAGATCACAAGGAGGCCATTATGGCGAATAACAATCGTTCCAACCAAATCGACAATATAGGCCGACACACACTCGGTAGTGTAGCTGCCATCGGTATAGGTGTGGGTACCGCACTTGGCGTGTCACTCGATAATTACGCAGTAGGGTTTAGTGTAGGGCTTGCATTAGCCTTAGCTTTGTACCACGCAAAGAAATAATCAAGTCACCAAAGCTTGATCTAAAACAGCACATTGTTTTTATTCTCTACTAAGCTTTGAAATTGTTAGAAGTTAGTCATTTGTGGTTCATAAAGTAACCGCAAACTGACTGCTGACAATATTTCAATCACACAAAAATACTGCTAGGCGCCTCGTTGCCATGGATAATAATAATGAAAGTTTCACATATAGTGATGGCTTTAGCTGCTGTGGGGGCAACAGCTTCTTCGTATGCTAAAGGCCTTTAGGTAAAGCAACTCTAAACGTTAACACCCGCTTTGAATCTGTTGACCAAGACAACAATCTCGATGATGCTGAAACGCTGACAATAAGTACTCGGTTAAACTACAAAACCAAGCGTTTTCAGGGTATTTCTGGGGAAATCGAGTTTGAAGATTCTCGCGTTCTAGCCGGTTACAATGACGGCGATGGCAGTAAACCTGAATACTCAGTGATCGCCGACCCTGAATCAACAGAGGTTGACCAAGCATTACTGCAATACAAAGGCAAAAGCTGGACGACCAAACTGGGTCGTCAAATTATTGCATTAGATGGGCAGCGCTTTGTTGGTCATGTTGGTTGGCGCCAAGATAGTCAAACGTTTGATGCTTTGATGTTTGAGCATCACGGTAATAAAACTGGTCAGCCAAATATGCTTATGTCACTAAACGCAATCGCATTTTTGCCGAAGAAAAGGACATCGATGCCAAAGACCACTTACTAAATGTGTTATATCAAGCTAAACTCGGAAAATTAGTCGGTTACGCTTATTTGCTGGAACAAGACCACTTTGCTGACAATTCACTTCAGACCTATGGTGCGAGCTATTCTGGTAAAAAAAAATTGGTTTTACAGCGTTGAGGTCGCACAGCAAACATCTGAAAGTGGCGGCCAAGAATACGATGCCACTTATTTGTCACTTGCCGCTGGCATGAAGTTTGACACCTTGGCGGTTAAATTGGGTTATGAATCTTTAGATTCAGATGATGGCCAATATGGTTTTGCTACCCCGCTTGCTACATTGCACAAATTCAATGGTTGTAGTGATCAATTTCTCAATACGCCTAAACAAGGTTTAGACGGTATACATGTCTCTTTGACTGGTAAATTATTCGGTGGCACTTGGGTGCTTAATTACCCACAATTTCGAGGCGAACGAATCAACGCCGGGTGTCGATGATTTAGGTGATGAACTTAACGTGCAATAAACTCGCGCCATTAATCAAACCTTCAGCACTGGGGTTAAATTAGCTGCTTATTCTGCAGGTGATGTAGCGGCAGGAAAAGTGGATACAGATAAATTGTGGATTTGGCTAGTTTCCAAATTTTAATTTTTTAACAAAAACTTATAACTTTATTCTAGGCAGAGTTAACCAATGTTAGCTTTGCCAAATTTATTTTTTAGCAGCTAAATACCTGTTATCTGAGTCACATTTGATCCGATTTTATTGTTCATATAATGAGCTTTAATTAACTCAAATAGAACAATAAAAACCATGAACTACTAAACACTACAAGAAGTTAACCAATCAACTTATCAAAGGCTAATGCTCACCAGGAACTGGTCAAAGTCGACAGTTTAAACTACCTTACTGAGCTCGTTGAACAAACACCGACTGGCACCCATTTTCACGTCTGCTCGACGGGAATGAATTGGGGCTATGGTTTTAAAATTGGAAATTAATATGATACCACATTGTTGGATTTATCAAATTTAAAAAACATTGAACTCAATGAAGAGCAAGGTTACGTCATTATCGAAGCTGGCGAGACGTAATACGATCTATACCAGAAGTTAAAAGCGACAAATTCAAGTTTAATGCTCTCCATTACAGGGTCTTCACAGCACTCTTCTATTATTGGGAATTCATTGAGTTTAGGTTATGGCAATGGCAAAAGTACCATACGCATAGAAGACTTATTGCAAGTTGATTGCTTTGATCAAGAGCAGCGTTACGTGCAAGGGGTTAACAGCAATACCTGCAAATTTAGCCATGACTCGTGTTTTAACCAATTAACCTCACAGCGCAACGCCATTATCATTTGAGCTAAAATTAGATAAAAACCTATTCCTAACTCTATGTTAAAGGTCTGTTTTTCACTTGAAGATACCACTAACCAGCAACAACTGTTAAAAAGCTGATCGACTTTAAAAAGCAGGGTTTAATTGAAGGCAACTGGAGTATTTTCATTTCGCAGTGTTTAATTGCTGAGCGCGGTAGCCAAATTGATTTTGATAGCACTGAGACCATTGATTTAGAAGCCGCAAGGGAGATCCTCAAGTCGCTTGGCTACCAAGTTTGGAATGGTATCTACAACGGTATATTTTGTTGTTATTTGCCCGACTCGTTGATCACTCAAAGTGTTAAAACTTATATCGAAAAAGAGCTATCTCCTGTTGTCAGTAAACTCAGCTTTATCAAATTAACTAAGCAGCAAATTATCGAAGAAAGGGCGACTAATGCCGTGTTCAATCAGCTTGATGCCGATGCACCGATCGTTTCTCTTTTGAGAACCTTTTTAGGCATTTTGCAAAATGGTTCCGCTGAAATTGCTTATTGAAAGAAGAATTTAAAAAACAAAACCTCCAACCCAGATAAAGACAGCTGTGGTTTTATTTGGTTAGCGGTTTTATCACTTAAATATGCAGAGCTCGTCGCTAAGTTTCAAAAAGAGGTTGAGCTGGCATTGAGTCAAGTGAAGCTCGAACCCATTTATGTGATTGATGGTGTTTTGCCTCATGAAATTTACTTTGTGACGTCAATTATTTTCGATTTAGATGATCAACATCAACATCAACATCAACATCAACATCAACATCAACATCAACATCAACATCAACATAAACAAGCTAAGTCAGTGCATCTTGAACTTTCAAGTTTAGCTAAAACCCTAGGTTTGAGTATCTATAAAAAAATCTCTGAGTTTAAATAGGCTTTTAATACGTTGAAAAAGCTTAACTTATGGGCTAGAAAAATTCATATTATTGAACTAGCCTTGGGTAATAACTTTTTGAAAATTCAATAAAAAATAACTCCGAGCCTAGTTGTCTAAGTGGTGCAGTTAAAATGCGCAATACGATGGCTAGGCCGTGACCTTAAACCGTCACCAGGGTAAACAGAGAAATCGGCTTACCTCCCGTATTTGGAAAGGTGTTAAACATGTTACAAGATAATGTCTTGCAGGATAGTTTTGGCCGGCGTTTTGAGTATCTGCGCTTGTCGATAACTGATGTATGCAACTTTAAGTGCAATTACTGTCTTCCTGATGGTTACGATTGTGATGGCGATCGTGACTTTCTCTCGCTTGCTGAAATTCAAACCTTAGTGAGTGCTTTTGCTGAATTGGGGATGCGAAAAATTCGTATCACTGGCGGTGAGCCTGCGCTTAGAAAAGATTTAACCGATATTATTGCTTTGTGTAAGGCAACGCCAGGCATAGAACAAGTTGCGTTGACGACCAATGGTTTTAATCTCGATAAGAAAATTGATGAGTTTGTCTCGGCGGGCTTAGATGCCCTCAATGTCAGTGTCGATAGCTTAGACCCGCGGATGTTTGCTGCAATTACGGGCCATGAAAAGCTAGAAATAGTATTAGATGGTGCAACAAGGGCATTGGAATTAGGCATAGATAAAGTCAAATTCAATGCAGTTTTGTTGAAGCAATTTAATGCTAGCCAATTTAACGACTACCTCAACTGGATCAAACAGCGCCCGATCACCCTACGCTTTATTGAGCTAATGGAAACGGGTGATAACAAAGTATTCTTTGACGCCAATCACGTTCAAGGTGGCGTGCTGAAAAAACAGTTACTTGCACAAGGTTGGTTGCCCGTTATTCGCAATAAGTTATCTGGACCTGCAGAAGAGTTTTTCCATCCTGATTATCAAGGTCGCATCGGGCTTATCATGCCTTACAGCAAAGATTTTTGTAAAAACTGCAATCGACTTCGTGTTTCAAGTAAAGGCCAGCTTCATTTATGCCTATTTACTGAGCAAGGTGTAGATTTGCGTCCAGCGCTACTCAATCAAGACATTGCCGAGACAAAAACAAGGTTAGTCGCCGCGATGGACGATAAAGTGGCGAGTCACTTTTTAACGGAACACAAAACCGGGGTAAATAAACACTTTGCCTCTATAGGTGGTTAACACAGCGAGAAAGTCAGGATGAAAAAGGAATTAACAGGATTAGTACTGGCCGGTGGTTTATCGAGCCGTATGGGGCAAGACAAAGCGGACTTGAGTATTGATGGTATTGTCATGTTAGAGCGAGCAAAAAGCTTGTTAAAGCAAGTGGGGTGCCAGCAAGTTTTGGTAAGCCGTAACCAAGTCGGTGATGATTACATTCAGGATGTTTACCCGCAAACTGGCCCACTTGCCGGTATCCACGCGGCTATTGACCATTTCGAAGGCATGCCGATGGCTAACTTATTAGTGATACCCGTTGATATGCCACTGCTATCTGAGTCTTGTTTAAGTCGTCTTGTCGATTGTGGGTTTGATCAAAACCAAGCCTGTTATTATCATCACTTTCCTCTTCCTGCTTTTATTCCTGCACCCGATGCCCATTTTGAATATTTAGAACACGTATTAACTGACTCCGAAGCCAATAATTCGATAAAAGCTTTCCTTCGAGAGTGTGTCGCTCAGGCGATTTCAACTGAAGCGCCAGAGAAGCTGATTAATACTAATACCCCTGCTGATTGGCAGCTATTACAGGCTGAGCTGTGTGCAGCGGGGATCACTAATTAACTAAACTCAATACAAAAGGAGCGACGTTTAATGTCTGCTAGTAAAGAATTTCAACCGCTTAATATTGCGGTGTTAACCGTATCAGATACCCGTGATGAGAGCTCTGACAAGTCTGGCGGTTTTTTAGTGGACGCGTTAAAAGCGGCTGGCCATCAACTGGCTGATAAAAAAATCGTTAAAGATGATGTTTATCAAATGCGCGCAGTTGTCTCTAACTGGATTGCTGATAATAACATTCACGCTATTTTAACGACTGGTGGTACTGGTTTTACCGACCGAGATTCGACGCCAGAAGCGTTATCACCTTTGTTTGATAAAACCGTTGAGGGTTTTGGCGAGCTATTTAGACAAGTGTCTTTTGCTGAAATTGGCAGCTCGACCATACAGTCTCGCGCTTTAGCTGGGTTGGCCAATCACACGGTTATATTCTGTGTACCTGGTTCTACGGGAGCTTGTAAAACGGCTTGGAATAACATTATTGAGCAACAACTCAACTCGACACACAGACCTTGCAATTTTGCTCCGCATGTCATGCAAGGTAAGTGCGAGACGAGTAGAGGTTAATGATGGATACTGCTGCGGTAAAATTTAGCCATATTGATGAATCAGGCACGGCTAACATGGTTGATGTCACGGATAAAGCTGATACTGTTCGCGAAGCTTATGCCGAAGGTTTTATCAAAATGAGCCGACAGACTTTTGATATGGTGGTAAAACAAAAACACAAAAAAGGTGATGTTATTGCCACTGCCCGCATAGCTGGAATTCAAGGAGCAAAACAGTGTGCAAACTTGATCCCATTATGTCATCCATTAGCCTTGAGTAAGGTCGATGTAGACTTTGAAATGCAAGCTGAACACAGCCAAATTCGCATTGTTAGCCGCTGTAAGCTAACAGGTAAAACCGGCGTTGAAATGGAAGCGCTAACTGCCACAAGTGTTGCAGCATTAACCTTGTTTGATATGTGTAAAGCAGTCGATCCACTGATGGAAATTCACGGTATCAAAGTCATTAGTAAAACAGGTGGAAAATCAGGAGATTGGACGCGTTAAATGAGTTTGAATACGCGTGAGTAACACTATGATCAGAGTTTTATTTTTTGCACAATTAAAAGAGCAGCTGGGCTGTGAACAACTGGACTTTCCCAGTGCTGGTATTGGAAATTTGGCCGATCTCAAAGCCGCACTGACCGCACAAGGTGAACAGTGGCAGCCTCTAACCCAGACGAACTTAATGATGGCTATCAACCAAGAAATGGCCGATTTAGAAGACAGTGTTGCCGATCGCGATGAAGTTGCGTTTTTTCCACCTGTAACAGGGGGCTAAGACTGTGATTAGTGTACAAACTCAAGATTTCAGTTTAGCTGAAGAGTATCAGGCGCTGACTCAGGGTAACCAAACCGATGGCGCTGTGGTCACCTTTGTCGGTTTAGTACGAGACTTTAATCAAGGTAATCAAGTATTGGGATTATCGCTTGAGCACTATCCTGGGATGACAGAAAAAGCGCTAGCCAAAATCGTTCAGCAAGCGCGTGCAAAGTGGGATTTAGGTCGAGTAAGGTTGATTCACCGCGTGGGGGATTTGCATTTATCTGAGCAAATTGTCTTTGTTGGCGTCAGTTCAAAACACAGAAAAGATGCATTTGATGCGGCTGAATTTATTATGGACTACCTAAAAAACGACGCACCTTTTTGGAAAAAAGAGCTGACTGACAAAGGCCCAGTTTGGGTGGCCTTTAATGATAAAGACAAAGCTGCAAAAGCACAGTGGACGGTAACCAGTTAAGTAAAAAAAGCGAGGGTAGAAACGCTTTTAAAACTGCGTTTCTACCTTGCTTTACTTTTACTTAAGAACTCTTTTTCTAAGTGCAAGATGGGCGGTGATCATACCGAGTGTCAGTACTATTGAAGATACGAATTTTTTCAACATGACAACGTCCTTTCGATGATTCGTCAGATATGTAACTAAATGTTGCGAGAATAATAACAGCTTAGTTAAATTCGTATAGATTTGTTTGCCCCGTAACTTGTGACGGCCATCACAATATCGACAAAAAGCATGGATATGTCTTGATGAGACGTTAGTTTTCTTCGTTTAGTTCTGAATGGTAGAGGTTTAAACCACGTGCTTGATAGTTAGCTAGTGCGCTTGGGTGATCGAGTGAGCAAGTATGTACCCAAACGCGTTTAGTATTCGGATAAGACCAAGCAGTTTGCAGTGCATGTGTAAGTAAGTAACCACCGTAACCTTTGCCAATAAAGTCTGGCGCTAGACCAAAATAGGCAATTTGTACTTGGCCATCTGTTTGGCTTTCTAATTCGTAGTAGCCTGCAATACTGCCTTTAACGTAAGCGACATAAGTGCGTAACGTGTCACTTTCAGCATAGCGTTGCCACTGCTGATTAGGAATGCTGAGTTTATCTGTCCATTGCCACGTTTCACCGACTAATTGATAGAGAAACTTATTCAGGCGATAGTTTTTAAGCTCCGCTTCAGTGATGCTCAACTCAGTGGGCTGGGGTTTAGCGTTAATCTCGTTAACACTGTGCATTTGCAGATAATAAATAGTGACAGACATAGCGTAGTGATTTTGATACTAGGTTGGGCTAGTTTAGGTCGCTCGCCTGATACAGACAAGCGAGCAAATATAATCAAGCTGTGCTTGAGTCGGCTATTTTGTTTTGCGAATGTGACGATTGGCAATGCGTAACAGCTTACAGAACTTCTCACATTCAAAATGATTACTGGCTGGACATTGAGCGGCATGTCTTAAACCGTCTCGCATCGCTGTTAGTTCTTTAATTGTTTGATCGATTTCATCCGCTTTATTAGCGAGCTGTTGACGATCAATTTTGGCTTTGCCGTGCCCATCAAACATGGCGCCAATTTCATCGAGTGATAATCCCGCCAGTCGTCCCAAAGATATTAAAGAGAGTTGCTCGACAACACTTGGTTTGTATTGTCTGCGTAAGCCATTTCGGCCAATCGACTTGATTAATCCTTGTTCCTCGTAATAACGCAATGTCGAGGTTGGTAAGTTTGATTGTTTTGCTACTTCACCGATATCGATTGCATCCATGATAAAAATCCTCTTTAAATGCTTGACCTCAAGTTGGCTTGAAGTTGTAGCTTAGAAAAGAAGCAAACAAAAAACGATTTATGTGCGTTGCATTGAACATTTTCTAAGTTAGTTGAAAGGAGAAAGCAAATGTCAGAGTGGAATATTGCAGAGTTAATTTGGTCTAGTGTAGTTTTGGGTATTGGAGCAACCTTTGTCATGGATTGCTGGGCATGGTTTTTACAGCGTTATTTTGCCGTTAAATCACTCAATTATGCTTTGGTGGGGCGTTGGCTACTTTGTGCTATGCAAGGTGATTTCAAAGCTACGCCTATTGTTCATCGCAAAGTACAAAAATTCGAAGTGGCAATCGGGTGGTCGGTGCATTATGTGATAGGTATTGTGCTTGCTATGTTGTTCTTCTTCTCTTTTAGTCAGACTGGTTTGCACAGCCCACAACTTTTACCTGCCTTGTTGTTTGGCGTGATATCTGTCGCTTTGCCCTTTTTTATTATGCAGCCGGCGCTCGGATTAGGTGTTGCCGCCAATAAAACCCTGCAACCCAACTTGATGCGGTTAAAAAGCTTAATGGCACATACTTCATTTGGCGTAGGCTTGTATATATCGGCCCAGTGCTTGGTATGGTTGAATTAGCGATAAAAAATCGCTAACCAAATGGTTTCTTGCTCAGCACAAGTGGCAGCAACCCTGTGTTTGTGGTGGGCAGGAATGTTTAAACAGTCGCCTGCATTCAGTCGGACTTGTTGACCATCTGGATATTCGATGATGCCATAACCTTGAAATACTAAAACCCACTCGTGTTCTGTTTGATCATACCATTCACCCTCTGGTGTACTTTGGCCTTTCGACACTATGCGCTCAATTCGAATGTGCTCTGTTTTTATCAGGTCTTCGAATACCTCTTCTGATAAATCAGTTGGTAAGTTTTTAAATATATTCAGCATCTTGGCTATCTCGTTAGTTAGAATCAATCCTAGCTATTCAGCATAACTTTCCTTAGGTATAGTAATTCTAATAATGGATTTTAGATAAGGTTTCTTTCATGCCTGATTATTGCGCTTCACCTAACTTAATGCCGCTTGAGCAAGCTCAGCAACAACTCTGCTCAGCGATTTCTGCCGTTACTGAAACACAAACAATCAAAGTTGAACATGCATATGGACGAGTGTTGGCTAGGCAGGTGATTTCTGACACCAATGTACCCAATCACAATAACTCAGCAATGGATGGCTTTGCTGTTTGCGATCAAGCTATTCGAAGCGCAGGTGAGGTATTAACTCAATTTGAGGTGGTTGGAACGGCATTAGCGGGCCAACCATATACTGGGCAATTATCACAAGGCCAAGCGATTCATATTATGACGGGTGCTGTGGTGCCTAGTGAAGCAGATGGCGTGATCATGAAAGAACAAACTCAATTGGTTGATCGAGTGCTGACAATTGAAAAGCCAGTTAAACCTGATGCTAATGTCCGCTTTGCTGGTGAAGATATTGCCAAAGGTGAAACGGTTTTTAACGCTAATCATCAGTTGCGCAGTGTTGATTTAGGTTTACTGGCATCGCTTGGTGTTGCTGAAGTTCAAGTGCTTCGCCGGGTAAAAGTAGCCGTCTTCTCTACAGGTGATGAATTAAAACAAGCGGGTGAGACTTTATCTGAAGGTGATATTTACGAAAGTAACCGCACCGTATTGCTCAATATGCTCAAACAAATGCACGTTGATGTGATCGATTTAGGTATTATTCCTGATGATTATCAGGCGATTAAGCAGGCTTTTTTAACGGCTGATGAACAAGCGGATATTGTCATTTCATCGGGTGGTGTTTCAGTCGGTGATGCTGATTTCACTAAGCAAGTTTTAGCTGAAATTGGCGAAATTGGTTTTTGGAAAATAGCCATTAAACCCGGTAAGCCTTTCGCATTTGGCCAATTACCGAATAGTTGGTTCTTTGGTTTACCCGGTAACCCAGTGTCTGCAACGGTCACCTTAGATCAGCTCGCAAGAGTAGGTATTGAGCAATGTGCAGGTCTTATCAAACCCAGTAATTTGGTATTAACGGCCATTGCCACCAGTGAGATAAAAAAACGTCCAGGCCGACAAGATTTTCAACGTGGGATAGTTGGTACTAACTCACAAGGAGAGCTTGAAGTTAGCAGCATTAAAAATCAGTCTTCTGGGGTATTGTCATCACTTAGTAAAGCGAACTGCTATATTGTTTTACCGGCTGAGTCGGGCTCGGTAGATGCTGGCCAAACAGTAAAGGTAACCCTCTTTGCTGACCGTGGGCTGTAAGGTTTAGCTGTAATGACATCACATACTTTTGATTACGATTTATTAGCTGAATTTAGCCAACAATTATTAATGGCAGCAGGCGCTGAACCTCAAGTTGCGCAGTCGATTGCTAAGCAATTACTGGAAGCTGAATTACTCGGTTTTTATACCCATGGTTTGCAGCGTTTAGTCAGTAACTTAACTTGGCTTACGAAAGGTCGCTCTAAACCTAACGGGGAGCACAAGGTCATTACCGAGCGCTTGGCGGTACAAACTTGGGATGCTCAATTTTCGTCGGGCTTATATTTAGTGCCCAAAGCCGTTGATACCGCTATCACTATGGCAAAAAAGTGCGGCACAGGTACTGTTGTCATCAAACAAGCTCAACATGTAGCAGCGCTAGCGAGTTATTTAGAGCCCGCACTTAATCAAAACATGTTAATCCAAATTATGGCGGCGACTCCAAGTCAAAAAGCGATTGCTCCATACGGCGCTAAGCAAGCGGTATTCTCGCCTAATCCGTTTGCAATTGGTGCATCAGGGCATAAGCATTCGCTTCTTATTGATATGACTTTGGCGACAACCGCTGCAAGCAAGTTGCGCAAAGCTTGGCGTGAGGGTCAGGCCGCACCAGAAGATACCCTTTTAGATAAGGAGGGTCACGTTACCACGGATGCGAGTAGCTTTTTTAATAAAGAGACCGCTGGTGCGATCATGCCACTAGGTGGCGAGTTATACGGCTACAAAGGCACAAGCTTTTGTCTTTACTCTGAGTTGTGGACTTTGGCACTAAGTAATTGGGGTCGAGCGCAACAAGGCAAGTTTGGTGAAGCAAATGCCGTATGGGTGCAAGTTATTGACCCCACCGCTTTTGGCGATTTACAGAGTTTTAAAACGGAAGTCGATTACCTAGTCGAGTTGACTGAAAATGCTGAGCCTAGACCTAACATGCAAGTGCGCGCACCGGGTTTAACACCATTAAAGCGCAAGCAGCAAAAGCTCACGGAAGGTATTCAAGTTGCGGATTTTGTTTGGCAAGATATCTTGGCATGGGCAAAAGCAAATGATTTCACGCCGCCTGCATGGGCTTTAAACTAAGCTTGTTATCATAGTCCAAACTTTTTAATTGGATATCTGATGGATTTAACTTCACTGGTCAATGCCTTTGTCAATCTCGTCTGGGGCGCACCTATGCTCATTTTATTAGTGGGTGGCGGTGTATTCTTTACTTGTTACGCCAAACTGGCTCCTTTTCGTTACATCAAACACAGCTTTGCCTTACTAACGGGCAAATATGATGACAAGCATTCACAAGGCGATTTAACTCACCAACAAGCCCTATCAGCAGCACTGGCTGGAACCATAGGTTTAGGTAATGTTGCTGGTGTTGCTATGGCAATAACGGCAGGTGGCCCAGGTGCCATATTTTGGATGTGGGTGACAGCCCTATTGGGTGTTTCGACAAAGTTTTTCACTTGTACTTTAGGTGTGATGTACCGCGGTAAAGATAGCGAAGGTAAGTTGCAAGGTGGACCTATGTACATAGTGGAAAAAGGGCTAGGCGAGAAATGGATGCCACTGGCTATTTTGTTTGCCGTTGCAGGTTTGATGGGCACCATTCCGGCTTTCCAAGTAAATCAACTCACTGAAATTGTGCGCTTACAAGTGTTACCTGTTATTGGGGTTGCAGATGTAGCGAGCTTTAATTTACTGTTTGGGCTGCTGGTGGCTGTATTTGTCGGTGCGGTCATTTGGGGCGGAATTGGCCGCGTAGCAGATTGGGCAACGCGCTTAGTACCAAGTATGACTGTGCTTTATTTACTGGCGACAATCATCATTTTATTTAATCACTTTGCCATTATCCCCAGTTTGTTTGCCTCTATTATTATTGATGCTTGGCAGCCTCAAGCTGCCGTCGGTGGTCTGTTGGGTATTATCATTATTGGCGTTAGCCGTGGTGCATTTTCAAATGAAGCAGGCATTGGTACTGAAGTGATGGCACACGGCGCCGCTAAAACCAACGAACCCGTTAGAGAGGGTTTAGTTGCGAGTTTAGGGCCTATTATCGATACCTTAATTGTTTGTACCTGTACTGCGCTAATTATCCTTGCCAGTGGTGTGTGGCAGCAGGCAGAAGGGATGCAAGGTATTGCGTTAACGATGCAAGCTTTTGAACAAGAGTTAGGACTGTTAGGGCAAATTATCTTAGCCGCTTTGGTGCTGGTACTGAGCTTTACCACTATTTTTACCTATTGGTACTATGGTGATAAGTGCTTTAGTTATTTATTTGGCGCAGACAAGTCACCTTATTTTAAGTACTTTTATCTGGCGATGGTGGTACTAGGTGCGGTGTTATCACTCGATTTAATTTTCAATTTTATGGTCGGTATGTACGGGCTAATGGCCATACCTACTATGACCGCTACTTTGATTTTGGCACCTAAAGTGGTGGCTGCCAGCAAAGATTACTTTGCCCGTTTAAAATAACGCTATTGGCATCGATTAGATGCCCAAAGCTTTTCTAATCGCTTGGTTGGGAGCACGCCGTCATTAAAGCGCATGATCTCACCAAGCACTTTGCATATCTGGCCACGTGCTTGCTCTACTTTAACGGCTTTTTCACTGTCGCTAATGGCTTTATCTGAAAATGCGTCAATCAATAGTTGGTGATGGTGTTCAATTTCACTCGATAGCGCTTTTAACAAGTCATCCGCGATAACGTCATCAACGGTTTTCGCGCCAACTTTTAAAGCTTGGTTTGCGCGTTTATTGGCTTGATTAATCTTAGTTTGATCGATTTCACTGTTGTTATTCTTAGCAGAATAGAAGGCTTGTACAAGTGTGCCTAAGGCACTGATCCCTGCAACCACTAAGCCGGCTAAATCCATATATTGACTCCTTTTTTTGTATTAAGTTTAAGCAATAAAACTATAAACTGCTATATAAATTTACAGTTGTTTTTTTGGAGGAAAATTGAACGCTACGAACTTTCGGTGGGTTTAAAATTTTGACTTAAGTGAGGTGTTTTGAAGAGAAATGTGCTTGTTTAAGCACTAAAATACAAGAAACAAGCACTAGAAGCTTAGAAGTGGTAGCTTGCACCCACTGTTAATACGTTAACATCAGAATCTTCGATATCAAAAATTTCGTATTCAGCTTTAATTGAGATCTCATCGAATGCGTACTGAGTGCCAATACCAAAAAATGGATCGTTGCCGTCTAACGAATCGCTTTCTTTAGCTGAGCTTTTATAGTTTTCACCATAAACATACTGAGACACACTTGCTGCTACATCGATGTCAGAATCCCAAGAATAATAACCAACTTTGGCAAATAAGCTGAACTCTTCATTAATCGGTAGTTTACCAATTACGCTAGCAAATAAACCTGATACTGTTGCAGCGATATTTTCGTTGTAAGTAATGTTAAAGTCTGCATCGTAGTAATCTGAATAACTGTTGTTGATAGCGAGCTCGCCTAAATCGGCATAACCTGCCTCAACTGAGAAATACTCATTGAAATCATAACCAACAGCGAATTTAAATGCAGTATCGCTATCATCTACAGAAGCGCCTAAATCCTCTAATTCGTTGAAATCTTCGTCGAATGTGGCTTGACCAACTGAAGCACTGATATAAAACTGAGAAAGGTTGTCTGATTCAGCTTGAGCAGAAGTGGCAAAAAGGCCTGCTAAGCTTAACGCAAGAAGCGTTTTTTTCATTGCATGGTTTCCTTATATTAAAACATCCTGTTCGCTGTATGGATAAAAAGCGAACAATATATTTTAACATTAAGAAACAAATGGTTACATAACTTGCGTTCGTTTTATGCATTAGCACAACGCATAAAAAAGGCGTTTAATCGGGCATCAAGCTGAACTTGTGCACAATTCAAACGCCTGTTAATTCGGTTGATTAATTAACGCTCAACCACTTTGCGCTCGTGCGTATCAATGTGTGCGGTAATACGACGGTTTTTCTTATGGGCTTCTCGTGTATTCGCTTTATCTAATAAGCGAGTTTCACCATAACCTTTTGCTTCAATTCGGCTTGCGTCGATACCGTATTCTTGGGTCAATACTTTAGCAACTGCATCTGCGCGTCGTTGTGAAAGCTTCATATTATAAGCTTCAGCACCTTGAGCTGATGTATGACCAGCAATAGTGACCTCACTCTTAGGGTGCGCTTTCATAAACTCAGCAAGTTGTGCAATATCGGCTCGCTCATCTTCATCATCCGGAATAGCGGCAGAATCGTTGGCAAATAAAACTTCGATATCTAAGCTCAGCATTTCATTTTTATAAACGCTACAACCTTGTGCATCAACCCTGTGTGCCATTGGGGTGTTTATACATTGGTCATCTTGATCAAACACGCCATCTTTGTCTGAATCAGTTGGTGCGGCTACGGCAGTTGCTTTTGCAGGCTCTGCTTTAGGCGCTGGCTTTGGTGCTGATGTTGTTGCTGGTTTAGGATCGCTCGAACCGAAGAAATAACGAATACCCAAACCTAAATTAGTGACATCGTCGTGGTCGAATTCAATCATGTCATAGGCTGCGTATAATTGAATATCACGGCGTAAGTGATAGCCCACTTCTAAACCAAACATTGGGTCGGTACCGTCATCTTCGCGTTTAGCAATGATATTGTTGCTGTTTACGCCAGTGTATTCTTGTTCCCACTTAAATAAACCTAAACGGCCAGATAATGTCCATTCAGGGTTGATAGGCCATGAAATAACGGCTGCGACCTTGATACCATCGCCTGAATCTGGGTGTAAACGTGCGGCATTGTCGTAGTAATCGAAAAGATTCGTTTCAGTGCCGGTATAACTCACATCGCGATCACCTAAATCTTGGTAACCTAACTCTAAGCTGAAATATGGGTTAAAACGGTAACCACCAAATAAGCTAACGGATGTGTCTGAATCATCTAAGTTAACGTCGTTGCCGTTAATAGTACTACCATTTAATATGTTATTAACGTCGCTTCTACCAATGTCGGTTTCACTTTTACCTAATTGACCACCAATAAACCATTGGTCAAATGCTGGACAATCAGCTGTTACTGTCATATCACAGTTGTTGGCAAAAGCTGAATGTGTCATTGAAGTCAAAAGTAAGCCTGAAACAGCCAAGGCAATTTTGTTCTGACGGAAAGAAAACATCTTAGGCTCCTTGATGTATGTATTTCTGTTTTGGAAGTGTGATTGTATTTACAGTGTGATCTTACCTTAGATTAGACCTTATTAATTAATTTGCAGTGACAAAACTGCACTAAATGGTCAGAATTTGACTTAAATTAGCGGTTCGAGGTTATAATTGCCCCCTCATCTGTCATCCCTATACGCTGTGCTGTGTTTTATGAAAAAAATAAGCCAAGTTGTTACCTCAATCGGGTTACTTTTTAGTAGCTTGGGTTCTGCGTATGCCATTGGCGAAAAGTACTATGTGCAATTGGGTTCATGCTATTTACAAAAATGCGTTAAAGATAAAACCGAACGTGCTAAAAAGTATCAATGGCCGGTGACTGTGCATCGAACTGCGGTAACCAAAGAGGGTTATCACGTTAAATCTGCCATGTGGTACACAGATGTTGATATTGATGTTTTTATGGCTGAAATTGAGCAATCTGGCTTAGCGAGCTACGAAATGGAGATGTTGGCACAAGATGGCGGGTTTTTACTGTCGTTAGGCTATTTTGAAGACGTCGTTAAAGCATTTGAAGCAAAATCTCTCGCTGAAAAAATCTTGATAGAAGATGGAGTCAAGTTTGCGATGAAACGATTACAAAATCGCGAAGAATCGAGCAAAATCCTAGTCGGCCCCTACCACACAGAAAAAAAAGCCAAGGCGATGAAAAAGGAAATCCGCGCTACCGATGATTTCCCTAACGCCTTTATGATCAGCAAAGAATAATTAAAGCTAATCTGTTTTAGCGATAGGCTCACACACCATCACATTAATGATTTATTGGAACATCACACTAATCATTACGATTATTTTGTATCAATGCTAAAGACAAATGGATGTCGAAAAATAAAAACTAAAAAAGGATTAAGATAATGAGTCAGTACATCATCAACCGCGCAATAGACCAGCAAATAAAAAAAAGATATTGGCGAATTTTATTCCTTTTACCCGCACTTGCACCGGTTGTGCTTTATCCGGCTTTGATGTTTTTAGATAACCCTTTCCCTAGCAGTGATTGGCTGTATAACAACATAGCCATATACAAATCGGTAAGTGAAAGCACAGGAAATAAAGGCGTCACCTTTTGGGGCTATGTTTTTTCACTTATCCATTTAACCTTTATGTTGCCGTATATGCTGCAAGAATCTAAAAAAAAGGTTTATCTGATGGGTGATATAAAAATGACAGCAAAACAGATAAATGGGTGCTTTGCTGCATTCTTCTTAATTGCATTTTACTTTTTTAATTTCGTTGATTTAAGAGCAGGTGGCAAATTTTCAGGGATGCTTTCAATGGGCGTCCATTGCTGGCCATTATTTTACTACTTTTTTATTTTCCCACTGTATCTCATTTTTATGTTCACCTTTAACGTTTTTAATATAAAACAAGTTTGAGTGGTGAGGCCTACCCGTGAAGGGTTTAAGCGTTATTATTGGCTTTTTCTTTCTGTTCTTTTTTTCGCAAAAATACAAAGACGTATAAATAAACTGAGATAGAGAAAAACAAAGGTGTCACTGCCTGTAGATAACTACCGCGTTCAACATAAAAATCGCCATCTGAGGTTAAATATATTACGGAAAATTCACCTTTTTTATAGCGCTTAGCTGTGCGTTTATCACTACCACAAGTCGCAAAATCACCGGGGCGAGCATCTTTGATAAGGATCTCTGCATCAGAGTTAATAGGGCTAAATTCAAGCTCTAACTCGCAATCGTCTTTAACGTGATAAACCCCGCTATACGTGACTTCGACATCTATCCGTTCCGCATCTTGGCCTTGATAAACAGCATAAAGCTGAAAAGGCGTAGCGATAAAAAAAACGAAGCCAAAAAACAATCCAGTCAGCACAAATAGGTCATGCGCTTTTTTTAATCTCTGATTAGCTTTTTCCGTTAAATTGAACATATCAGCGCCTGTTTATTGTGTTTTTTTATTCAAACTAACAAGCGTTTTCATCCTTGCCTAGCTATAAGCGGTGAACTGCGGGTATGCTTAGTGTTATCTGCACCTGTTTAATTGAGCCACTCGATGGAATTAACCGCATCCCTAAAACAGCACTTTGGTTTTGAGCAATTTCGCCAAGGTCAGCAACAAACAATAGCGCAATTATTAAATGGTCATTCATCGTTGGCTATTTTCCCTACTGGCTCGGGTAAATCATTGTGTTATCAACTGACAGCGCTGCATCTTCCTCATTTAACGCTTGTGGTGTCGCCTTTATTAGCTTTGATCAAAGACCAGGTTGAGTTTCTTCGCAGTAAAGGTATTGCGGCAGCAAGTATAGATTCAACGCTATCAACCGAGGCATACCAACAAACAATTAATGCGATTAAATCAGGCGAAACTAAAATTTTAATGGTGTCGGTAGAGCGTTTTAAAAATGAGCGTTTTCGTCAATTTATCGATAATGTGCCAATTTCTATGTTGGTCGTCGATGAGGCGCACTGTATTTCTGAATGGGGACATAATTTCAGGCCAGATTATTTAAAATTGCCCAGTTATGCAAAAGCCCTGAATATACCTTTGGTATTGCTGCTAACAGCCACGGCGACTAAACAAGTAAAGCAAGATATGGCGAACCGATTTGCCATTAACTCCGAGCATATTGTGCAAACGGGGTTTTATCGCCCTAACTTAGATTTAACTATTTTACCTTGTGAAGAAGCGGATAAACCACAGGTGTTAGCGCAGCAAATTCAACAGCAACAAGGCGATGGCATTGTCTATGTCACGCTGCAAAATACCGCTGAACAAGTTGCTCAACAATTACAACAACAAGGCTTTAATGCCGCCGCTTATCACGCGGGCTTAAAAGATGAGGTTCGCCAACAAATCCAGCATGATTTTATGCAAGGCACTATAGGTATTGTTGTGGCAACCATAGCGTTTGGTATGGGGGTTGATAAGAGCAATATTCGCTTTGTCATTCACTATGATATGCCCAAATCGATTGAAAATTTCAGTCAAGAAATAGGCCGCGCAGGGCGTGATGGGCAAGCGGCTAACTGTATTACGCTTGCTAACTTACAAAGTTTATCGACGTTAGAAAATTTTGTTTATGGCGATACCCCTAGTTTGCAGGGGATTAAAGCTGTGATTGATGATATCCGTCAAACCCAGCAACACCAGCAATGGGAATGCCAAATTAACAGCTTGTCTAACAGCAGTAATATACGTCAATTGCCATTAAAAACCTTGTTGGTACAACTGGAGCTTATGCAGGTTATCTCTGCCAAATATAGTTATTTCGCCGAATTTAAGCTCAAATATTTAAAGCCATTACCTGAGATACTGGCGCACTTTAATGCAGAACGCTTGGCTTTTTTACAAGCTATTTTTTAACAGGTAGCGATGAAAAAAGTGTGGGGTGAACTCAATATACAAGCCGTGCAAGATAAGTATAAAACCGATCGAAACCGAGTGATTGCCGCGTTAGATTATCTTGATGAACAAGGCTTGATTGAGCTGCAAACCAAAGGTGCAACAGATGTTTATCAGCTACACCAAGCTGAGGTGTTAAACGATGAATTAGCCGAGCAATTACATCAGTATTTCTCTGAAAAAGAACACAAAGAAATTAGGCGAATTAAAACCTTAGTGCGCTATTTTGAATTGGACAAATGCTTAAGTCGCAGCCTAGCTAAGTACTTTGATGATCATCAAGATAGCGATCAGCCTTGCGGTCATTGCTCGGTTTGTCGTGGTCAAATAGCACAATTACCTAAGCCCGCAGCCGTTGCTTGGCCCAGTGATCAGACAATACAATCAGATCTTGCTGGGTTAAGCCGTGTACTAGTAGAAAAACAGCAATATCAACTCAACATCGAGACGGCGAGTCGCTTTTTAGCCGGCATCAGTGAACCTATGTTGACCAAGGTCAGAGCAAGGCAATTATCAGGTTATGCCAGTTGTGAACAACAAAATTACGCGGATATTAAAGCTAAAGTGGCAATACAACTAGGATAGTAATGGCAGTAGGGCTTGACCTACTGCCATTTATTTTTAGAGCTGGTGACGTAAATCGAAGCGATCGAGTTGCATCACTTTCGTCCATGCTTTAGCAAAGTCTTCGGCAAATTTTTGCTGAGCATTATCGTAAGCGTACACTTCTGCGATGGCTCTGAGTTCTGAATTTGAACCAAAGATTAAATCAACAGACGTTGCACTGTACATAGGTTTACCTGATTGGCGATCAACACCTTGGTATAAGCCCGCTTCAGGTGCTTTTTTCCAAGCCGTTGACATATCGAGTAAGTTGACAAAAAAGTCGTTGCTCAAAGTGCCTACTTTATCGGTTAATACACCGTGTTGACTGTTCATGCTGTTAGCGCCTAGTACGCGTAAGCCACCAATAAGCACGGTCATCTCTGGCACCGTTAAATTAAGCTGATCGGCACGATCAATCAGCATTTCTGTTGGTGAGCGATAGCTTGTCGTCATATCAAAGTAGTTTCTAAAGGCATCGGCTTTCGGTTCGAGTAAACCAAATGACGTGACATCAGTATCCTGCTGTGTGGCGTCGCCTCGACCCGGTGTGAAAGCCACTTTGACTTTACTGCCGGCCGCTTTTGCTGCTTTTTCAACGGCGGCTGCACCGGCTAAAACGATAACATCAGCCAAGGATACTTTTTTGCCACGAGAGGCTTTTTTATTAAAGTCGCCTTGTACTTTTTTAAGTTTATTTAGTACTTTAGCTAACTCATCAGGGTTGTTCACCGGCCAATCTTTTTGTGGTGCTAACGCGATGCGAGCACCATTGGCACCACCACGCATGTCTGATGCTCTAAAACTTGCCGCTGAAGCCCACGCGGTTCTGATTAATTCAGGTACAGTTAAACCTGTTTTTAGAATCGATTTTTTCAGCTTTTTGGCATCTTTATCGCTGATCAGTTTGTGATCAACTTTGGCGATTGGATCTTGCCAAATCAGCTTTTCATCAGGCACGTTATCACCTAAATAGCGCGCTCTTGGCCCCATATCTCGGTGAGTTAATTTGTACCAAGCTTTAGCAAACGCTAGGCGAAAATCTTCTGGGTTAGCCAAAAAGCGCTCAGCGATTTTTTTATACTCAGGATCAAATTTCAGCGCTAAATCAGCGGTTGTCATTACAGGTGGATTAAACTTACCTGCTACATGCGCATCGGGTACCGATTTGTGAAGTGATTCATCTGTTGGGATCCACTGCGTGGCACCTGCTGGGCTCTTGGTTTGTTGCCACTCAAAATTGAGCAAGTTCTGTAAATACAGATTGGTCCATTTGGTAGGCGCTTGTGTCCATGCGCCTTCTAAACCACTGGTTACCGTATCTTCAGAGTGGCCTTTGCCGCATTTGTTTTTCCAACCTAGGCCTTGTTCTTCAATCGGTGCACCGCCTGGTTCTTTGCCTACACATTTACCAGGGTTATGCGCGCCGTGCATTTTCCCAAAGGTGTGACCACCTGCGATAAGTGCTACGGTTTCTTCATCATTCATCGCCATGCGACCAAAGGCTACGCGAATATTTTTGGCTGAGCCAGCTGGGTCTGGTACACCTTTTGGACCTTCCGGATTAACGTAAATTAATCCCATATGCGTTGCGCCTAGTGGGCGTTGCAGTTTGCCGTCTTTTTCTTCTCTATCGCTGGCGAGCATTTCAACTTCTGGCCCCCAGTAAACAAGATCGGGTTCCCAATCATCGCTGCGTCCGCCAGCAAAACCATAGGTCTTAAAGCCCATGTTTTCCATGGCGACTGTACCGGCTAAGATCATTAAATCGCCCCATGAAATACTGGCGCCGTATTTTTGTTTCAATGGCCACAACAGGCGCTTAGCTTTGTCTAAGTTACCGTTGTCTGGCCAACTGTTGAGTGGGTCAAAGCGCATTTGACCTCCGTCGCCACCACCGCGACCATCTAATGTTCTGTAGGTACCTGCGCTGTGCCAAGTAAGACGAATGAATAATGGGCCGTAGTTGCCCCAATCGGCTGGCCACCAATCTTGAGAGGTTGTCATCACCTTATTTAAATCTGCTTTTAATGCTTTCATATCTAATGCTTTAAAAGCTTTGGCGTAATCAAAGTCATCGCCATGTGGATTAGAGCGTTGGTCGTGATCGCGAAGTGGCGAGAGGTCTAGTTGGTCAGGCCACCAAAATTGATTGTTCTTTGCTTGTCCTATCGCAACGTGAGTACTGCCTGCTGCGCCTTTGGGTTTAGAGCTTTGTGCACTGACGGCAAAGCTAGTGGTCACGGCCAAAGATACTACGGTGGCCAAGATCGTCTTACTGAGGTTTACTTGGGTATCCATATATTCACCTATTTATTATCAAGCACTGGCTTGAGGTTTGTTGTTAGGTATTACTCGTGGCTAATTTTTAGTGGGTTAAATTTTGACCCGATATCAGTGTAGGTAGGGTTTGGGTATTACTAAAATTGAATAAATAGATGGTGGTTATCTAATAAATAGAACATGAAAAATACGGTGGGAAGATATGGCTGAACAGGCCTGACAAACCTGCTCAGCCAAGGGTAAAAGCGTTAAAAGTAAACAGGAAGATTTGTCGTGTCATGGCCAGTTGCAGCAAGCAGTAACAACTCAATGCTATAAGCTGAGACGATAACAATCTCTTGTTCAATTTGCATCGCGTGATGCAAGTTAGCTTTGATCACTTCTGCTTGTTCACTGGAGAGTGCGTGCCCCTGTTTGATAGCACGCATCAGTGTCAAACCGGTATTGGCGATGTAATGCACTTGATCAACTATGGTTTGAATACTTTGAAGTTCAGGGCTTTGCTGCATTGCTTGTTGTAAATTTTCAGCATTGGTTTGCCAATGATGCAATTGCTGAATGATCTGCTGATATAAATCGTCACTAGGGTTGGCTAACCATTGTTGAATCGCGAGTTTTAGCTGGCGATTGCTGTGGCTTTCTACTGCTAGTGTATCGGCAAATCGATTAAGCGGTGCGGCTTGATGGTATTCGTTGCTAACTGATTTTGCATGGTGGCGATGGTAATATTGGGCTTGCTCAATTGCTTCAGATAAGGTTTTAATTGGCTCGATATAAGCTTCGCTAAAAAGCTTAGTTATACCCGCTTGTGCCTGACTATCGTGTTGCAAGCCGACAAAATCTATCGACCAATGAGCTACCGCGCCAAGGCGTTGATACATAAATTCTGGGTTGGTTAACGATTGCGCTGACCACAGTCGTTCTGCTATCGCGTATGTTCTTGGCCACAGGCGTAGGTCGATTACGCTCGGTATCACATTTTCGCCCCATAACGTGGCTTCGCCACCTAAAATCAAGGCTTGTTCTTTTGCTGTTAGTGGTTTGAGCACTTCACCTTTTGGCAGTTGGCTACCAGCGATATCAGACCCTGCTGCTTTTGTACCTAAAATGCGATAACGACCATTAGCAACTAAGGCTTCGTCGTCAAATTTAGCTTGGTTGAGGTTAACCCTGGCATTGAGTACCCCCATCCATGTATCAACATAAAACCAAGTTTGTGCACCTATTTGTTCGATTACATTAAGCTTTTTACGCGAACGCCCTTTAAAGTCGATGAAACCTCGCTGTTCTCCGGCTTTATTCTTAATAATGGTAAAGCTGCCCGTTACCGCTGCGCCGCGCAATCTGGGCATTTCAAATGACCACGTTTGCCAAGTATCACCTTGATTAAGTTGTTGGTTGATGTGCTCGGTTTTGGGGATAGGATCGTTGCGATAATGATAAGAAGTCGGTTGGGCTTGGTCGACGTAAAAGCCTGTCGATAAAATACTCTGCCCACCTTTTTGTGCTTTTAAATTCATCGAGTCATGACCACGCCAAGACTGTACTACCACATCATTAGGCAGGTCATGGTGAAAAATTTCATCCCAGCCAATCATCTTTTTTTGGTGTTTTTGCAGCAGAGCATTTACCCTTTGATTAAAGTGCGCTTGCATGCCTTTGTAATCAATCAGCTGATGTTCAGCAATGAAGGCTTGAATCACTGCATTTTTATTCCACTGTGTTGGTTTGACCTCATCTCCACCAATGTGAAAGTAAGGATCGGGGAAAATGCTCGCAAGTTCGCCGACAATTGCATCAATAAATTGAAAGACCTTTTCATCAATTGGATTAAGTGTTGGCTCGTGAACGCCCCAATGACGTTGCATTGGGTAATCTTTTACCAAGGCAATCAGCTCTGGATAAGCGACAGCAATGCTGCTGGCGTGGCCGGGCACATCAACTTCAGGGATAACGCGAATACCTCTGTCTTGGGCATACTGCACCACATCGCGCATTTGTGCTTGGGTGTAGTAATCACCATCTGAGGCGAGTTGATGTAGTTTTGGGTAGTGCAAAGACTCAATACGCCAGCCTTGATCGTCTGTGAGATGCCAGTGAAAGACATTTAATTTAGCGCTTGCCATACCATCAATTTGTCGTTTGATAACATCGACTGGTAAAAAGTGACGTGCGGGATCTAACAATAAACCACGCCAAGCAAAGCGGGGGTAATCGTCGATACTGACTTTAGCTACTCGGTATTGTATTTGCCCGTTTTTAACTATTGGCTGGCCAAATAACTGAGCGAGTGTATACAGGGCATGCATCGCACCTATATCTGTAGCTGCGGTAATGTTTATTAAATTGGAGTCAGCTGTTAAATCAATTTGGTAGCGCTCGTCCATTTTGAGCGAAGGTACAAAATCGACCTTATCGCTCTGTAATTTGATATGTATGGTTGTTAGTGCTGCTTTAGTTCGCTGTTTCAAAAAAGGTTGATTAACTTTAGTTTTAAAGCGCTGGGCTGCCGCTGTTAATCGATTTGATTGAGTGCCTATGAGTTTAATTGCAACACCGGAACTGACAACGAGCACTTTTTGAGTTTGGGTTATTTTTTGCGGCCAAGGCATTAATGCGAGATCTGAATTCACGCTGGTTTTGGCTATTACTGAAGTTGATAACAGTACCCAAACGATAATCAGTAATTTATATATCATGGCTGCTTATCCTACCCTTATCTGTGTCTGTTTATTGTCCGTTTTGCTTATTAATAACAGATAAGTTAAGCCTTTGTCAGCATTGATTTTTATTCATTCGTTTTTAGCTGAGCTTGAACGTGAAAACCACTCTTTGTGACCTCTTAACGGCTGCTACAGCGTTAAGAGGTTAGATTGCAAGGATTGGTTATTGACTGGTGATGAGTTGAAATTGACTGTCCATCGCTTGGTTTCTCAGCTCGGTCAGTGCTTGGTAGGCGTCGCTGAAATACCAATCTTTGGCCAGTTGTTCAGAGGCAAATGCAATCACTGCTTTATTGGCAAATGTTTGCTCGCCGTGTAGCGCTTGAACCGCCCCTTTGATTAAAAACTTTCCACCGTAGTCTTTTAACGTTTGTGCGGCTTGCTGACTGTATTGCGCTAGCTTTTCTGTATCTAAAATATTGGATTCAACCACTAGATAACAACTCATGTTTAACCTCATTTAATGTTTATTTATTAACCTTGACAAAGCTTAGGGATTAAAAGAAAGTTAAACAATAGGTATTAAATTAACTCATAGTTCAAAAATATGAACACTATAAAGCTTGCACCTTTACTGCTGATTTTTGCTGAAGTGGCCAAGCTTGGCTCATTTACACTCGCGGCTAAAAAGCTATCGTCGAGCAAGTCTGCTATTAGCCAACAAATAAAGCGTTTAGAAAGCGAGTTAGATATGCAGCTTATTGCTCGTAACACTCGAGGTTTGGTGTTAACTCCTATGGGCGAAGCATTACTGGCGAGAAGTGAATTATTGAGCGAGCAACTTGCCTATGTTGTTAACGATATTAAAAATGCAAAAACACAGCCCAGTGGCCAATTCAAAATATCGGTGCCGCCTTTTTTCGAGCGAAATATTATTGTGCCTGCTTTGAGGCAGTTTTGCTTAGAGTA
Source organism: Marinifaba aquimaris (assembly GCF_013328345.1). Taxonomy (GTDB): domain Bacteria; phylum Pseudomonadota; class Gammaproteobacteria; order Enterobacterales; family Alteromonadaceae; genus Marinifaba; species Marinifaba aquimaris. The sequence continues at coordinate 49,649 of NZ_JABULX010000005.1, read as the reverse complement.
TCCGTTAATTGAACCTGAGTTAACCGTAACGGGCAGATGGCAAGATTTGATTGAGCATCAGCTCGATGTCGCAATTTTTGGCGGCAAACTGAAAGATTCTAACTATAAAGCTCAGTATATTGGTGAGGTTCGTGACCTATTTTGTGCCACCGCAAATTATGTGCAGCAACACGGTCGACCTGAGTCTATCGATGCGTTAGCCAGTCATCATTACATTGCTAGCAGCTGGCAAAAGCAGCAGCTAATGATGATAGATAAGACGACCAAAGTAGAACAAACACTTGAGATAGCGCATTCACTAAGCACGAATAACTTGCCCACTTTGGTTGAGATGGTGCTATCGGATATGGGGGTGGCACTGGTACCTGAGTTCATTGCAAAACGCGAAGTTAACCGAGGCAATCTTGTGCACTTGTTGCCCAACTATCACAGCCGACCTTGGCATTTTTATTTTTTGCACAGGTATCAAGAGGCTAAACCGCAATATGTCGAGCGCTTTTATCAGCTCGTTAAGCATTACTTTTTAAAAAATGGTGATTAACGCTGATTGAATGGCTTTTAAGCCGATGAACATACTTAGATGATCTCAGCTGTTATATAGCCTGTGCCCACGCCCAGACAAAACATTGAAATAGCCCTGAGTAATTTTAAAATTTTGGCTATTTGATAAATTTCTTTGCCTTTTAACAAGGAGTCTACAATGTAATCTTGTCCTGTGAGCGAGACTAAAATTGATAAGCTTAATAAGGCCAGTGCCGTGTAAACATCTTGCCCTATCTCGATGGCGTTAAGCTGAATTAAAACAATGACAGCACCGATGACTGCAGAAGAAAACCAGGCATATTGTTTCAATAAATCAAAGTGAAGCTCGGTGACCAGATGGGCATTCTTGGCTTTGTTTAAACGCGTTGCATCTTGTTGCTGTGTATTGGTCGTTTCGGACGTTTGCATCTGTAAAACGAATTCCTTTGATTTGATTGGTTAAGCGATCGGCACATGTTAACTGGCCAGTTGTAAATAACCAAATCAATCGAGCTTTTATCGTGTTTACAGTGCTATTTTAGTCGCTCGTTTGTGCTGTTTTTAAGCTGAAAGTATAAAAATAAGCGCGAAAGCGAATAACCTATCCCTAGCATCATTAATGGTTTATCAACCGAGAAGAAAAGACTGCCAATGGCGTAAGCATAAAAGAGGTATAACTCCCAAGGAAATGCATGCTGAAATCTCTCTTTTGATGTTAGAAAATCAAGAAAGGGTAGCAGCAAACCACAAATGAAAAATATCATATCGAGCGAGAACCACTGGCTTTCATTGAGCAACCAAAAAAGGATGATTAAAACGAGTTTTATGATTTGATAGCAAATATCCATATTCGCCACTTTTTAGTAAGACCAAATAAAATAAACAGCGACTAAATTTAAGCCATAGTAGAGCGCAGTTAAAGAGGTATCTTTGACTTTTTTTGAGTAGTTTTGATTGTGTTCTAGGGCAGAACCATAGATAGCAAAAACAAGTGTTAGCACAAAGAAAACAACACCTGATGTAATGATGTTAGCGATGATTTCCCACATATTGACCTTCCTTGGTTTGCGCTGGTTGCAGGCTTATTATTGCTATTTTTTGCATCCCCTCGCGTGATTAAGCTGTCGAGGGGATTCTCTGTAGCTTGTTTTTTGGCTTAGTTTTTAGTCTTTACGTGGGTTAGGTAAAGCGGCAAGCCAACCAGTAAAAAGCCACCAACTAAATTGCCAAGTACGGTCGGGATCTCATTCCAAATGAGGTATTCCATAATTGTAAAATCGCCGCCCATAATCATCGAAAACGGGAATAAGAACATATTAACAATTGAGTGTTCAAAGGCCATATAGAAGAACAGCATGATCGGCATCCACATTGCTGCCATTTTACTGCCTGCTGACGTTGATATCATCGCACCTACCACACCCATAGACACCATCCAGTTACACAGCATGCCGCGAATGAAGATGGTAAACCAACCTGCGAGTCCTTGCTCTTGATAACCCAGAGTACGCGATTCACCGATTGTGCTGACTTTTTCTGCAATGGCACCACCATCTGTGTTGTAGCCAAAAGTCAGAATAAAAGAGGCAAAAAATGCGACCATTAGCGCGCCGGCAAAGTTGCCGATAAATACCAAGCCCCAGTTGCGCAGCAGGCCTTTGATATCACAACCTTTGCGTTTATCAATCACCGCCAGTGGCACTAACGTGAACACACCCGTCAATAGATCAAACTTCATTAAATACAACATAATAAAGCCGACAGGGAAGAGGATGGAGCCGAGTAAGACGTTACCTGTATTACTTATGACACTGATAGCAAAAAAGGCTGCTAAAGCCAAAATTGCACCGGCCATAAAAGCGCGGATAAAGGTATCTCGGGTCGACATGAATATTTTTTGCTCGCCGGCATCGACCATTTTGCTGGCAAATTCGTTGGGTTCTAGGTAAGCCATATTGATTTGTGAATTGGTTTTTGTAAAAGCGATAACAAGCCGCCCATTATATCTGATGAGTTGTTTAAACGTTAGTAATCTAGCTTGCGATCTGCCGCGTAAAATCAGTTTATAAGTTTACGAGACAAAAACGATGTTTATGAAAGTGTTTTTATTTTTATTGATTGCTAGTTTCGCAATCGCAGGGTGCAGTATTGTGCAGACAGTGTCAGGTGATATAGAGCAACCTACTTATCAAGTTATCAGGACCAATGACAATATTCAGATAAGGTTTTATGACCCTATGATCATTGCTCAAGTGACGGTGCAGGGGCCGCGTGACCAAGCAATTAGTCGAGGCTTTCGATTATTGGCTGATTTCATTTTTGGCAATAATACCCAATCAACCGATATTGCAATGACGGCTCCTGTTCAGCAACAGCAACAGCAAGGGCAAAAAATTGCAATGACAGCACCGGTGCAGCAGAGTAAACAAGGCAATGAATGGCAAGTGAGTTTTGTTATGCCAAAAGCTTACAATATGGCAAGCATTCCTAAGCCTGTTGATAACAGAGTGGAGCTTATAACAGTCGCAGAACAATATTATGCAGTAATCGAATTTTCTGGCCGAAGTTCTGCTGATAATTTAGCACGGCATCAAACACTACTCGACACGTACATGCAAGAGCACAACTTAATCGCTAAGGGAGAAGTCAAATATGCTTTTTACAACCCGCCTTGGACGCCTCCTTTTGTCCGCCGCAATGAGATTATGTATCCCATTTCGGTAATTAATTAACCATTCTCATTCTCATAGCAAATGTGTCTATCTGGAAATTTTAGTTGTTATTTAGGTTATTTCTATTTTTTATTGTTTAACATTATAAATGTCCAATACACCTCCTTGATATGAATGTAAAAGCCCACTTACATTGTTAATGTAAGTGGGCTTTTTTGTTAGATCTCAAAAGACCATTGCTCTTCCATCACATTGGTTTTTTGCCATTCTATGTAAATAGGTGGGTTTCCATCAAAATACCAAATGGCGGCAACTAATTGGTCACTGTGATTGGCTAATGTCAATGACATATCTAAACCTGAATCTGTTAACGACGTTCTGACAATGCAGCCATTATAATCGACATCATATTCTCCATTATCCAATGCCTGATAGTTTTCACATACAGATAAATAGACCCTTTGCTCATCGAGTTTTGATACCTGTAACTGTAAATCAAACGTTGAAGATAAATCGTTATCTTCGGCAATAATAATGTCATCTATACTTGCTGTTTCTAATGTGGTCTCTGTTTCGGGTGCTGCTTCAGTCTCTGTCGCTGTTTGAGTACTCTGAGTAGCAGCAGGGGCTGATGAGTCACCACCGCCACCACCTCCACCACAAGCGGTTAATAGTGCTGAAGCCAATAATACGATTAACGTCTTTTGGTTGAATGTAAACATGGTGCTGCCCTCTAATTGTTAAATACTTTGCTCGTTTCTGGACTCATATACCAGGTTGCATTTGTCTGGCCGCTATCATCAGTCGCAAAGTCGATAAATTCTGGATAAGCCTGGTCTAAACTCACACCTGACATTGGGTGCTTCCAAGATGAAGGGACTTCCATCGCCCAAGCCATACCGTTTTCTGTTAAGAAATATTTGTTTTGTGAGCTATTGCTATAGTCGTGCATGTAGCCAAAAAAGCCGTTGTTAAATTTCTCTGTAGGGGCTTTGTTTTTCAGGTGAATTTCTAGTGCACGACCCGGAGCATGGCCAATTAATGTATTGGCATCATCACCATGATAGCTTGCCGTAGTTGCAAAAATAAATGGGTCATATGGGTAAGCTGGCATAGAGCCTGTTGAGACTGCGCTGTTAAACGGTACAGTGACGGACCAGGTCGGCATGTTTTCATATGTACACCCAGTTTGAGTCCGGTAGTAGCTGCAGCCACTTGATGTTTGAATCCACTCAGTTAAATCTTCAGCAATAATAATGCTGGCAGAGCTTACTCCTGACTCTAGGTAAGCTTCATCGACGCGACTACCTTTTAACACTTGTTTGATGTGATCGCCATTAACTTTCGAAGCTGCCAGACCAGGTACGCGAAGAGCAAAGCCATTTTTGTAGCTAGCACCTAAGGCACTTAAACGTCCCTCAAACCCTACACGAATGATTTGGTTATCTTTAATATAATTGATGATGCGGAGCTGCATCGCCACATCATTCATATCATAATCACCCGTTGATGGGTAATTGTCTTCGTACACCAAAGAGGTATAACCACTAGCACTTGGGTAATAGCTTAAAGTGACCCCTGTTTCTGTTATCGTTAAAGGGTAGTCTTCAACTTCACCATCTGGTGCCCCTCCCCTTGGGCTTAAGTCCTGTGTAGTACTGATTCTAAAACGGCTCCAGGTTGAACCCGGTTCGGCCCAGAGCGGCACTTGATACATAATTTGATTATTGGCACTTGCTTGGTAGTTATCGAGCACTTGCTCGTCTGCTTCAAATTCACCGTCTTGGTCCCAATCGATCCAGGCATTAAGGTAACTGGTCGAAGTGATTTGATTGGCTTCAATCAAGACAATAGCCGATTCACCTGTTTCTAAGCCAGTGGCAAATTGCACACCGTCGTCTGTACCTGAAATATCATCACCTAAACGTAAACTGGTGATCCCTGATGTTCCATGACGGGCACCGTTATCTTCAAATGCAGTACCATAACTGTCGGGTGCATCACCATAGTCTGTGCCTGAAGCTGGTAACACTGGTGCATTTGCGCAACGCGCACCATCATTTGAGCTTGATTTGGGACCATAAGCAAAGACTTCGTCGATGAGTTCGGGGTTACTGATGTCGATTTTATAAATTTCACCGCTCTGGTTTGAGCTGATATACATATTGCCATCAACATCAAAGAATTGTGCACCAAATGTTGCTTTATCTCCCTCATAAACCCGATCTAAAACTTGGATCTCACCAGTATCAGTTGAAATACGCACTAAATCGCCAGTAGTACCATTGGTAACGGCATACAAAAAGTTAAAATCTGGGTGAAATGCAATATCGGTTAGGTTAAGAGTTGCTTTGGCTTTACTGCCTGCTACATACTCCATTTTATTTGCGTTAGGGCCATCAATAAAGACTTTAAATAAGCCGAGGCCGACTTTATAACCAAACCATATATTTTCGACGGTTGAAATATCACCTGCATAGAAACCACTGGCATTTTGCGAATTACTATCCACTTTGTTTAACGTCATGGATTCGATTTGATAATCATTTCCTACACGTGCCAGTGAATTAGTATGATGGTACCAGCCATACATATAATCGTCGTGATCACTAAAACCAACACCGTTTAAGGCTTTACCATTTTGATTGTTCATATTTTCTGATAATTCAATAGACTTACCCAATGATAAATCAATACCAAATGTTTTAGCCGTGTTTTCAGGTTTTTGGATTAGAAAGGCTTCCGTGGGGCAATCATCAAAAGGCGCCGATTGCAATGAGAATGCCTGGAAAATTAGCAAACTGCTAATACTGATACCTAATTTTTGCATAATGAAAACCTCATAACGTATTTACTATAGGTACTTCAAAATGCGCGCCAAACTGACATGAGTTTGGCGAAAAAATGTGAAATGCTATTGATTTAACGAGCAGGGCAATCGATTAAATGGTCGTTTACCATGCCCACGGCTTGCATAAAGGCATAACAAATTGTTGGGCCAACAAAGCTAAAGCCTAATTTTTTCAGTGCCTTAGACATGGCCTCTGATTCAGGGGTTTGAGCCGGGACTTCTTTTAGTGTTTTAAAATGATTTATTTTGGGTTGACCACCGACAAAGCTCCAAAGAAATTCACTGAAGTTAATACCTTGTGCTTTCATTGCTTCGCAGGCTTTTGCATTTTTGATAATAGATTGAATTTTTAATCGATTTCGCACTATGCCGACATTTTGCATCAACTCTTCTACTTTGGCGTCATCAAATAAGGCAATTTTTGCTGGCTCAAATTGAGCAAATGCCGCTTCGTAATTTTTTTGTTTTCGCAAAATGGTGATCCAGCTCAAACCTGCTTGCTGGCCGTCTAAGCAAAGTTTGGCATAAAGGTCTTGGCTATCATAGTTAGGTTTACCCCATACATTGTCGTGATAAGCGACATAATCTTCATCAGTACCACACCAGCCACAGCGTTTTTGTTCTGTCATGATTAATCCTTTATTTGTTTAACTTGGGCTACAGATCCGCAGTTAATATTTGCTAGACTTAAACCACTATGCACTAAATTACTGAATAATTTGTACCTTAGCTTCTGCTTTTTTTTACTGCTAATTTGTTTACTCAACTTACCCATAGTTGCAGAACTGTTTGCTATCGACTTACCTTGGTTGCTCGATTTAACCGTCAGCTTTCAAGCACAGTATGCGCTGGTGGCTGCAGTCATGATCCCTTGGTTGATCAAGCGATTTAACAAAAGTGGCTGGGTATTGGCAATCATTGCTACTACTGCGATTGGTTATAACTTCTCTCGCTTCTATTGGCCTGTCTCTGATGTTGAGCCATCCAATGATAAAGCGCTCCGCGTTTTTCAAGCGAACATTTCTTATTACAACAATCAGCTTGCAGCCCTTAAACAGCAAATCAGTCATTTCCAGCCTGATATTTTAGTTTTATTTGAGTACAACCACGCTAATAAAGACTTTTATCGAGAGCTCGCTGCTGATTTTCAGAGTATTCCACCAGAGTACGGTATTCCTAGTGGGATTGCTGTTTTTAGTAAATACCCAATCAGCAGTCGCAAAGTGCACAATATGGCCAGTTCGTCGGTCAATATTATTGAAATGACATTTTTTGCTCAAGTGCAGCAAACGCCTATCCGATTATTCGCTTTGCATCCACCTTCTCCTCGCACAGAAAAGTTATTCGAGTTGCGTAACAAAACACTGTCTCGATTAGAAGATAAAATACAGCGGCAAGGTCAGCTCAATCAGTTGATGCCAACGTTGGTGATGGGAGACTTAAATACTGCGCCTTGGTCTGGTTACTTACCTGATTTTGCGTTCGGTCAGTTTTTACCTTGTTTTGCCGGGCAAGGCTACGGCGCAACTTGGCATTTAACCTCTGGTTGGCTAGCGCCACTGCTGGCGACGAAAATTGATTACTGCTTTTATTCGTCGCACTTTCAAATTACGGATTATCAATTAATTGAAATAGCGGGTAGTGATCACAAAGGTTTAAGTTATCAGTTACAACTTATCGAATAACGTTAATCTTTGCGTTTGTTGTTCAGTAAAAAGCCTGCGAAGATAAAACCAAAACCTAGAGCTAAGCTGCCTTTGCTCATACTGCCAATTGGTGCGGTTGCGATATTGGAATCAGAAAATGCATCAGCAGGATCAGCCGAAACAATAAATACCGCATCGTTAAAGTCTTCATCTGAGCGAATATTGTAGTCATTAGCGAATCTGTTTACTCGGTTTAAATCTTCAAACCCCATAATGACTTGCTCTTGCGAATCGTCTGCGAACAGTAATGCCACGTGTCGTGAGTTTTCTAAACTACTATCTAATGTGCTGGTAAAATCCGCTTCAGGGTTTAAGAAATCTAAACCATAAAATACTTGGTCAGAACCGGTTAACACGCCATCACTAACCCCGGTTCCTGTTGCGCTGTTCTGCCCCAAAAAGAAGCTGACCGTATCACCAGCGTTAAATGCGCCATCACCAACTACAACGGTATCACCTGCCAATAAATCACCGCCAGCACCTTGTTTTGAAGCATTGGGATATAACCAGCCGTAGTCAAACCCGTTTAGCTGATCCAACTCATTAAGAGAAATGAAACTATCGCTGTTAGAGTCGATATCTCCATTGGATAAACCGCTAAAAGTAGAGTCAGTGAAACTGAACCAACCCAAAGAGTTTCTGTATCCAGCACCCTCGTCAATGAAAGTAACGCTGACATTTGCTTGCTGATTTATCGATAAAAACGGAGAAAAATCGGTATTTAAGAAGCTCGCATTAACGGCTCTGCCTTCAGGTAGCTGAGTGGCAACAGCATTTAGGATAGCTTCGGGTACAGGTTCATTGGTTATTGGAGGTTGGTCAACATCTATCGCTTGTGCTTGAGCTGAAATACCAAATGTCAGTGCTGAAAAACTGTACGTGAAAAGCTTATTCATAGTGTTGCACCTCTGTTAAATCAAGCTGCTGCCAGAGCGCCAAATCTGCATAATGGCAAGTCGTCGGCACACCTAAAGCGATGACAGGTTCAATAAAGGCAGAATTATTTGAGCTACTTAACTCACTCAGGTGTGCCATAGCTAACAGGGATTGCATTTTGTATTCCAGCTTGCTTAAAAAGCTGTGGTACCAGAAATTAAAATCTGGAAATGATTGATATCCCTCATTTTTATAGAGGTAAACGGTGGTTAATTGTTTTGCATTCATCTTGTGTTCAAACAAAGCTGTTAACTCAGAACCCTGACTTATTTGCATAATGAAAAAAACCTGACTGCAACTGCTTAAATAATTAGGGGTTATTTGCAAAATGCGAACGCCGCGGTCTTTTGTTAAGTTAAACCATTGAATTTTATCTGCTTTATTGGAGGTGAGTTGAGCCAGCTTTTGATAGATAGCTTGCTCAGGGTAATACTGTTTTGCATTATGAGATTGATATGGGTTCACTTTAGTGAAAAGGATCGCCAGTACAATCAGTAAGATAAGTACTAGGTAAGCGAAGTTTCTCCACTTAAGGTGCTTATTAGGCTCTGGCATGCTCATTTTGAATATCTGCCAGTCGAGATTTATGTATTTGTGCCAAATATAAGCTGCTCAAACAAATGCACCAAAAGCCAAGTTGATACACCATTTGCCCTTGCTCTGAATGCCACCATTGATACCAGTTGATGTCAACGGCCATCATATATAGCCTTGTTAAATTTATGCTTAATAGTAAACCTGTCAGCAAGACAAGGTAATAACCTTCGTATCGTGTGATTTTTAATTGATGGTATCTGTATAAGCTAAGGGTGAGTAAGCAAACCGCAGTTAAGTTAGTAAACGACGAGCAGCCGCGTAAAATCAGTAAATCGTGGGGGAACGGAGTCATGATTAAGTTAGCTTCGTGGCTTATCCCTTGATACACCAAACTAAGCAGTTGGCTGACTAGCCAAGCATCCCAACTTAAAATCATATTGGGGAAAAGTTTAAGCATATAAGTTGCTAATAAAGGCTGGCTAGCACTTAACAATAATATGGTACCTGCACTTTTAATAATGGGATCCGCTCTGGTTAGTAAGTAGCTGGCGAGGATTAATAAACAAAGCCAAGCTATTTGGTAGCTGGGTATAAGCAAGAGTAAAAACAATCCTAAGATAACCCATTTATCTGCATTAGACATTTCGATCGATTGATTCAGTATCAGCTTAATTGCCAAACAGCAGCAAAATAGGGGGAGCAAAGATAAGTGCTCTGGTGCTTGCAGATTCAGTGTTAGATAGAGCGGACTATAAGCGAGCACCAATGCCATTAGCACCAGTGAGCAAGTGTAGAGACTAAATTTAGTCATACTTGAGTTTATCTTTGACAAAAATATGGTGCCACTGCGCCACTGCAACAATCAGCGCCGCTAAAATATAAATTGGCCAAGTAAACCCTTGAGTTAAAAATGTCGCTGAGACTATGGTGCCTAACATCCCTGCATACACAGCTTGAGTTACCGCCAAGAGTGCCGGCGGTATAGTGTGACCTTGACGTTGCAATCGCTCTAAGCTGATTAAGGTTTTGTAAGCGGTGTTAAGTAAGTGACCAATGATGATTAAAAATACAATGAGACCGAGAAAGCCTGTTTCTGCTAAGACACCAAACCAAGTACTGTGCACTGCGTGATTTAAGCCATCCCAATGTTGGCTGTAGTAATAGTAGTTAGAATAGAAGTTATCAACACCTACACCTGTCAACGGGTTGTGCAGCGCCATACCAAATGCGGCCTCCCAAGCATATAAGCGCCCCATAGCCGAGGCATCGATACCCTCTTCAGCCGCGCCACCTGAAGCTCGATCAGAAATACCCGCCACCGCGTATAACACGACCATAGCGACAGCACCCAAGATAAAAAATAATGCTTTGGACTTTATTTTTCGATAAGCAAAAATACCGAACACGGCCAAGATACCGAGTAAACCACCACGACTTTGGGTCGCAATAATTGCCATAAACAATACTGGCGCACCGATAATTCCCATCACAAAAGCAAATTTGCCTAAACCTTTATTGAGAATTAACGCAATGGCAAAAGCCGCCGGGAACATAAGTACCAAAGCAAGGTCGTTAGGGTCACCTAGTACTGAGCCAATTGATCGACCGATCGTCACTCGAGTTTCTTCAACCATTTCCAAGCCATTGGCTTTGTTAAACAGTGCAACACAACCGACCGCAATACCCGATAACGTGATCAGCTTAGCAGCAAAAGCAAAGTCTTTTTCTGAGCGTGTTAGCCAAGCAATAGCGAAGGTCATAATGGCTATTTTCCAATAAATACCTTTGAAATAGGCAATGGCGATGGGGCGGTTACTGGCCATGATCACGCCAATCAAGACCAAGACAAAAAATACCGTCATCCAAGTGAGTTCAGGTCGCCAAAACATTTGAATTTTTTTGGTTAAACCTATGTGCCATATGAGCGCAGCTAAACTGGCTAACGATAATAAAAGTGGGACCTTCAACGGATAAAGTTGTGGAAAAACCTCGTGTAATCGGAAAAAAGAAAAGACCACGAACAACAGCACCATTTGAAATGGAAAGCGCAGAACAAATAGCACAGCTAATGGCACCAGGCCTGCTGCAAAAACGATAACGGGGTGAGGGATAAAACGCCATGCAAGGGCAATCAGCAAAATGTAGCCAATAACAATGACATAGTTTCTTTTAATACTTAAATTGAAGCCTGTCTGACTAATGCCACGCATGTATGATGCCTTTTAACCCATTCGCTTTTTTTGGAAATAAACAAAGATAAGCCAAAGCGAAAAATGTAATACCGATAACAGGAGCAAAGCAGGCAGCATGCCAAGCTGATAAATTAAGCGGTAGGGTAAAGCTAATTGTAAATCCAATTGAAGTTAAAAAGATCAATCTAATCAATGAGTAAGATAAAGGTAGATAGTGCTGGCTAGCGACAAAAAACATCAATAAACGCGCTGCTTGACCCAGTAATAAGGCATAGGCTAAACCTGTGCTTTGCATTTTGGGAATCAAAATGAAAAGCAAGGCTAAGGTGATAAGAGCCGCAATTGCATTGATCACGACTTGGCATTTACTGGTTTTACCGACTAAACAACCAATGTTAATTAATTCGACCGCCTCTTTTAACACCATAGCTAAGATTAAGATGGGAGCGATATAAATGGCTGAGTGATAGCTCTCTGGTACCAGCAAATCAATTAATAACGGCGAGATGAAACACAGGCCAATGCCAACCGTTACGGCCAAAATTAAGCCTAATTGAGTGAAGTAAGTTAACCGTTGCTCACCTTCTTGTTTTAGTGTGGTGAAACGTCTAGGTGACCACCACATACTGAAAGGTTGCAGTAAAATAACCGTTGCTAACGCTAATTTAGCGGCAACAGCAACAATGGCTACTTGCTCTAAGCTAGCATATTGCGCCAATACCCATTTATCAGCACCTAAAATACAAAAAGCGATAATCCCGCTTAGCATCATAGGTACACTGTATTTGAGATACTTATTGGCTTGATTGTTAAAACTGAAGTTAAAATCACCTTTGACGCAGTACAATAGGCAAATAGTTGAGAGCCCAGCAGAAACTAAACCCGCGAGTAAAATGCCTGTCACCCCTGAACCTTGACTAACTAATGCGTAAGTCAGTGATATTTGAATTAATGCTCGGCTGCAGACAATTAGACAAAATGCGATCACCCTGTTTTGCATTCTGAGCCAGCCCAGTGGCAGGGCAATCATAGCTTCAAAAGCTATGGTGAGCATCACGATACGAATATCAAGTATCGCCAGTGTTTCAGGTAACCAAATGGCTAAACTACCTAAACTTATTTGGCTGATTAAGGTTACGGAAACCGCAACCCAAATAGCTAGGTTGAGCAAACGAGCAAAATGGTTTTGTGCTTGCTCAGCATCATCTGCCATTCCAGCAAAGCGAAATAAAGCCTCTGCTAAGCCTAACCCAGCAATCACACTGGCTATGGCCGCCAAGCTCGCCAGTAACTCTAATTGACCGTATTCTGCTTGGCTCAAATTGTGTGTTAAAAAAGGCAGCATAATCAGTGATAAGCCTTTCATAAACACTATGCTAATGGCGTACATAGCCGTCGCCACTAGCGGGTTTTGAACCGACAGTTTAGGTAATTTCAGTAACTGACGCATAAGGTTATCCCTTAATTACTGCGGCACAGTTGCTGGGCTAAAAACAGGTTGTGCTAACTGATCAGCGATAGGGCGATAAGTTTTTTCTGCTTGATAAGCTTGCGCAACTTGCAGGCCGCCTTTGGCTATACCGGCAATCAATTCCGGGTGTTCTACTAAACGATCTATCTGAATCTTTAAATCAACCGGGTTGTTGGGCTTGTATTTAATACAATTTTCGTTGTGCGTTAATACCTGATCCCAATAAGCACCATCGCTTGGGATCATGACCAGTAAACCAGTAGCCATTGCTTCTAAGATGGCTAAACCAAAAGGCTCATTCTCACTGGTTGAAATGAAAACAGAGTGATGTTGGCGAATCTCGTGCAGGTTAGGATGCTGCTCATACCAGCGTACATTGGTTAATTTGATTGGGGTTTTGGTCACAGCCAAGTTTGTTTGGCTAGGTTTAATGTAGCAGATACTTGTGGGTGGGCAGGTATCTTTATGGAATAACTTTAGGGCATTGAGTAGCACATCTAGGCCTTTCCATTTTAACAATGATGCAGTCCAAATAATATTGACCTGACTCAGCGTTTTTTCTGTTACGAGATCTTTTGGCCAGTCATCTTGGCTCAGGCCGTTATTGAGCTCACCCAGATGACCTGCTTCTTTCTTACTACTGAATATTAATAGTAACTCTTGCTTTTTCGGTTGGTTGTCCAACCTTTCTAAATAGTTATTTAAGCATTGCTCAATACTCTTTAAACAACTGGGAAGGTAAAAAATACGATCGGCTACGAATAAACATTTGGCAATTGTTTTTGATTTAGCAATAGGACCTTGGATCAACTGGATAATTTGTGCCGTGCTACAGCTCGCCTTTTTCATCCAATACATGGCTAAATCGACCCCTGGGCCTGATGTCGCGAGTAATTTATCGAATTGGCCAAAGCGAGCTTGCGCAATCAAGAGTTGTAACATTAAGACAAAGTGGCGAATAAAATACAATATCCCCATTTCGGCTTGTGCGAGAAACTTAGGCTCTATTAATTTAACACATTGATGGTAGTGCTTTAGACCCTGCCAATCTGTTGGGTTCGATGTTACGACAATAAGCTCAATGGGCTCATCGGTCAGCAAATTCACAATATTCTGAGTCGCTTTTTTAGAGCCACCAGAAAAGGCAATTGGATCGTAAATTAAAATTTGTTGTACCGGCTTATTTTCCTGAGCATTCATGATGCTATTCCTCATTAATCAGGTGTTATTTAAAGTGATTGAATTACGCAGTGACTTTGCACATTAATTTGAATAAGCGCATGTAAGCTGGCCAAAGCTTGTTGGCTTTATCTTTAGAGTCCGCCAATAAATTTTGGTAGCAGGTTAAAAAGCGTTGAATGTGCTGATCCATGCTAAAGTTGTCGCGAACGTGTTGATAAGCAAGCTCTACTCTTTGCTTGCCTTGGGCAGGGAACTCTATTAGCAGCTCTATCGCTTCTGCAAATGCCGCTGTGTCTTGTGCTTGATATAAAAGACCTGTTTGTTGATGTTTCACCAACATAGGAATGCCGCCTACTTTTGGGGCAACTACCGGGCATTTTGCCAACATAGCTTCAGCAATGGCTAAACCAAAAGATTCGGCGCGTGAGCCACAAATAAACCCATCGACGTTTGCATGCAGTAAGCTGGGCACAATATCGCTTGCACCTAAAAAATGAATGCGCTGAGCGATGTTAAGTGATTTTGCTAAACCCATCAGTTGATCGCGCTCAGGACCTTCGCCAACAATGGCTAAATGTACTGTTTGTTGACTGTTGACTTTAGCGAGTGCCTGAATACATAAATCGACACCTTTTTCTTGCTGTAAACTCGCAACGGTGATCAGTAATTTCTTCTGGTTTTTAATCCCTAGCTGTTGTTTTAAATTCATTGGGAAGCGCTGAGTTTGCTTCGACAAATCTAAACCATTGCTAATTTGAGTCACGCGATCTGGGTGCACGCCATCATCAAAGCACTGCAGAGCAATCTGATCGTTAACACAAACTATTTTATCTGCATTAGCAATACCTAAGGTTAATCTATCTCTTAGTGGGTAAGGTGCGTGTAAGTGGGTAAGAAGCTTTGTATTACAACGCTTGCAGGCTATTTGCATCCACTGCGTTGGTGCAGCGCTATTGCAGTGCACTAAGTCTATTTTATGTTGCTTGATTAAGTCGACACCTTGTTGAACTTGTTTGTAAGCTGCAACAAAATTCCAACGCGGTTTTTGCCAACCGAGTAAAACACTAAATTCGCTAAAAATCGTTTTGATGGCTAATCTTTCAGCTGTTTGGCACAGTGATAAATTATTTGTCCAAACTACAGGTGTTACTTTCATCTGTTCACAGTTCTCAAGTAGGTTCAATAAACATTGTTCGCTACCGCGTAAACCGTCGTCACCATAATGCACATACAAAATATTCACGTTAACCTCTTTGCTCAATTCGCTGCTTTCTCTAGATACAGCAAAGGTTGTTCCAACTTTTTATCTGTCTGAAATATATGGTTTTTTTTGTTTTTGTTGCTTTTTGTGATGCTTAGATTGCAAACCGCAAAGCGATTTGAAAAATGCAAAACACAAGGTAAAAAAAGCAGAGGCTGTTTTTTTAAACTGACCTCTGCAAACTTTGGGAAAGGAAATTTAGGCTGCAATTAATGATTGATAGCGTTTTACTAACTCAGGCATCACGGCTTCGAAAGAGTAATTTTCTCGGATAACATCTTGAGCTACTTGTGACAATTTGGCCTTGCGCTCATTAGAAACCGAAAGCCAAGTGCGAATACATAAGTTAAAGCCTTTGATATCTGACGGTGATTTTAACCAGCCATTATCACCGTGTTGAATCAGCTTAGGTAAATCACCCACACTACTGGCGATGACAGGTATACCACGTGCCATACTCTCGAGAGCTACCATAGGCATACCTTCGTGTAATGATGGTAGTAGTAATAAGCCTATATTTGGCCAAACCTGACTCATATCGTTTTGTTGGCCATGAAGGTGCAAGTTAGCTGTTTTATTAGCTTGTAGCTTTTCCATATCAGGGCCATCGCCATAACAATGGATATCGACATGAGGTAACGAACGTGCAATGGCCAGAAGGTTGTCTGTGCCTTTTTCTTCGCTTAATCGACCGACAAAAGCAATTTGTTGGCCTTCGCTTAGCGTCATATTTTTAATGTCGACAAAGTTCTTCGTCACGTCGCAAGCGGTAGGAACTTTCTTTTTCACATCTTGGCTAACCGCTAAGCGATCATCAGCTAAAAAGCCTGAGTAACGGTCTATCCAATCGTATATTTTTACTTTACCTGTTGGTGCTTCACCGGCGTGGTAAGTACTGATAACAGGGATATGCTTAAATTTAGCTAATAAGCGTGTGACGATACCTGCCTTGTAACCATGCGTGTGAATCAATGCGGGGCGTTCTTGCTCCAGCATTTTGGTTAAGCTGTTTTTGTCTGCTTGGCAAACAGTGTAAGGAATACCATGAGCTTTAAGTTTTGGCCATAAAGGGTGTTCACCGTAATGTTGAACAAATACCACTTTTGCTAACCAACCTTGGCTTTTTAGGCCCAAGCAAAGTTGTAATACATGACTCTCAATTCCACCAAAATTGCGGCTATCTAAAATTTGCCAAACTTGTCTATTATTCTGTGACATGATCTTCCTCTCATATTACGAGACTGCTTTATCGAAAGGTAGCAATATCAATACCTAAATTTTAAAAGCTATATTTTTCAGTTGTTTAGTTGTAAGTGGCTATGGCTGGCGTTGTTTTATTCGTGTTTTGAACTGCAATTTGCGAGTTTGCCTTGCAAATTGCATTCTTCAGACTCGTTGCAGTTTGCAAACTTGGTAAGGGTTGTTTTTTAAGCATATGAAAAATAAGGAGTAAATTGATTTTTTGACGTGTTGGCACATTGGTTGCTCTTGTCACTGCAATGAAACTACTTTTTAGGGTTAGCAGTTATGGCAAAGTATCTTATCGTCGGCGGACACAGCTATTTAGGTTTAGCGTTGATCGACAAATTAGTTAAGCAAGGACATCAGGTAGTATGTGTCGACACTGCTATGCCTGAGCTAGAAGTTAGCCGTCATTTTTCGATGGTCATCAATCAAGATTACCAATTTATATCTTGTGATTTTGACAACACCAAGGCACTCAAGCACCAGATGAGCCGTGCCAGTGTTTGTTATTTTTTACCTGATTTAACTGAGCCCCATGTAAATACTCTGTCAGTGGCTTTAGAGGTCTTTAAACTCGCCGGTGAAAATCAAGTTCCCGTTGTTTATGCCTCATCTTCGGCTGTGTATGGCAATAATGTGGATGCTCCATTGGTTGAAAATTCAATTGCCAATCCCACTAATTTTACCGGGGCAAGCTTACTTGCTATTGAGCATTATGCACGTGTAGCAATGATGAAATATCAGGTACAAATGACGGGGCTTAGAATGTTTGATGTCTATGGGCACTGCAACTTACCACACACGCTAATTGGGCGTATGCAAGAGACATTTATGCAAGCCCACAAAAATGAGCGTTACTTCACGGTAGCTATTAATCGGCATAATTTATACGACTTCGTTTATATTGATGATGCGATTAATGCATTTATCAAGGCAGCTAAATTAGAATTAGGCAGCGCACAATTAATTAATATTTGCTCTGGCAAAGAGACGACCGCTGAACACTTAGTTCATATGTGCAATAGCATAATGCGCGCGCACATTGAGATCATTCGCGATATTAACTTACCGACGACACATGCATTGAGTATCGGCTCGAATCATTTGGCCAAGCGCTTATTAGATTTTGATTGTCAGGTTGATTTATTCAGCGGTTTAAAACAGGTTTTTACCAATGTTGAGCGGCCATTGGCCATGCAGAAGATAACAGTAGGAAATATATCGTATTTGATGGGTTAAGCCGTTAATGTGTTGTCGTTCTTAGCTGGCAACGACAACACAAATCTATTACAGGCCTTGCTCTTCCCAACTCTTTTGTTTGCGATAAATAGTAGAGGGGCTGACTTCTAACAAGGCAGCAGCCTTTGGAATATTGTCGTCGCAAAGTGAAATGGCTTGCTCTATGGTTTCTTTTTCCACTATGGCTAACGGCTTGATATTATCTATGCTCGGCTCAGCCTGTGCTTGCTGAATGGCTTGGTTATCTAACATCGCACCATCTAGCGCGGCGGTTGCTTCTGGCTTAGCTACTTCTGGCATGGCTAGGCTAGTATTAAGTGGTGGTGGCAAATGAGCAGGTTGTACACTGGTATCCTCGTGTAAAACCACTACATTTCGAATCACGTTTTGCAGTTGACGAATATTGCCAGGCCAGTTGTATTTATTGAGAATAACTTCAACTTCTGGTGAGAATTTTGTAAAGCTTTTTCCTTCCTCTTTTGAGTAGGCTTTTAAAAAGGTTTTCGCAATTTGCAAAATGTCTTTTCCGCGATCGCGAAGTGCTGGTAAGTGCACAGGCACAACGTGTAAACGGTAGTAAAGGTCTTCTCTAAAGCGTCCTTCTACTACTTCGACTAATGGATCGCGATTTGTTGCACAGACAAAGCGCACATCAACTTTTTGCACTTTGCTCGAGCCGACTTTTTGAAAGGTACCCGTTTGAATAAAGCGCAATAGTTTAGACTGTAAGTCCATATCCATTTCGCCAATTTCATCGAGGAATAAGGTGCCGCCATCGGCTAATTCTGCAGCGCCTTGACGCTCGGTATTCGCACCTGTGAAAGCCCCTTTCATATGGCCAAAAATTTCACTTTCCATTAAATCTTTTGGAATGGCTGCACAGTTTAAAGGCACAAAGGCACTGTCTTTTCTTGGACCTTGTTGGTGAATGGCCTCTGCGCATACTTCTTTACCAGTACCACTTTCTCCAGTGATGAAAACTGAGGCTTTACTTGGTGCGGCAGCATCAATAATTCGGTAAACCGCTTGCATAGGTAAACTCCCTCCAATAAAACCGTGGTATTTATCTCGGTTAAAATTGTTTTGAAGCTCTTCTACTATGTTTTCTAGTTTGTGGCGTTTTAACGTGTTATTAAGCGTGGTGATTAAGCGACTGGCATCAAAAGGTTTTTCTAAGAAATCATCTGCACCAGAGCGCATTACATCAATGGCAATATCTACAGTGCTGTGTGCGGTGATAACGATGACTGCACTAGGGTAACCTTGTCCTTTAAGCCATTTTAAGATGTCTTGTCCTGACATATCAGGCAGTTTCAAATCTAATAAAATGACCTGAGGTGCGCGTTCTTTGATGGCATCTTGAGCGGCTTGACCTGTGCTGACATGTAGCAGCTCAATTTCTTGATCTTTTAAATACCCTTGGTAAATGGCCGCTAAGGTACTGGTATCTTCGACCAGTAAAACATAGGGCTTTTTGGCTGCGGTTAACGACATATTCGGCTCTGCTCCATTGCCTGTCTTAGCTAAGAAAGGTATTGATAATTAAGGCTAATTTATAACTAATAATAGCGCGTCATCGGAGGGAGGCAAGCTACATACTTGGCTAAATTGATCCATAATGTAATGTAGAGCCGCTTGAGTTGATTGTCCACGAGTTTGAATGATGACTGATTCTATAAACTGACTTAAGTCTAAGCTATTAGCCGTTTTCAATTCGGCATCGAATAAGCCATCCGTATAAAACAATAGTCGCTGTTTTTTATCTAGGCGAATGGCTTCACTTTTATATTCAATATCTTCGAGTAAGCCCAGCGCAATACCTTGGCAAGGCAGCTGTGAAAGAGTGTTTTGCTCTTGGTCAAATAAAATGGGGGCGGGATGACCAGCACTGGCTATTTCAAGTGAACACTCACTTATTTTTATAAGCTGGCACGTTAACATTGATTGGCAAGCAAGCTGGTCTGTGAGGACAAAATCATTAAGTTTACTCATCAACTCTGTAATGCCAATATTAGCTTTATTTTCGACTAAGCTGAGCAACAAGCCACGAATATAGCTTGCATAAGTATGGGCAAAAAATTTAGCTTGGCTGTTGTGTCCCATGACATCACCGAGTGCAATGAGTAAATCGCCATTGCTCAATGTTTGGCAAATGACAAAGTCACCACCGCCTAAATTTGCACTTATCATTTTCAACCCTAAATCGTACTGCCAAACACTATCGGGTAAGCGCGGGGCAAGTAGTCTTTGCAATTGCCTGTCCAGATCTAAGTTGAGCTTGGTTTTGAGTTGTTGATGTCGAGTGAGTACTCTTTGTGTTGCTTTTAACAACCCTTCTTTATTGATGGGTTTGTGCAACATTGAATCGATGCCTAGGTAATCGGCTTGATTTAGGGTATTTTCATCATCTGAACCAGTAACAAAAATAAAAGGCACGGCACTAATTGCTTGGTCTTGGTTTATCGCTTGTAGTAATTCAACGCCATTCATGACTGGCATGTTGATATCGGCGATGACTAAGTTGACTTGTTTTTGCTTGAGCAAGATCAGAGCTTGCTCGCCATCACTGGCTTCAACCACTTCAAAGTCTGGTGACAAGTAGGCTTTGTAAAGGGTGCGTATCGTTAAGTCATCATCCACTAACAACAGCCTAGGTTTAAGCGCCGTACATTTAGGCCATTGTAAGCAATAGATATTTCCTTCGACTTGGTACTGATAGCTGATATCTTGGCAGAGTGTATGAACTAGTGCGATACCTCGACCGTTTTCAGCGAAGGCATCGAGTGTATCCAGACCAGAACTCGCTGTTTCAGTCTGGCAAATATCAAATGCCTGACCATTATCAGTTAACTTTAATTGCCAGTGGGTGGAACATGAAATGAGCTCCAATTTAAAATAAATACCGTGTGTATTACTACCGTGCTCAACGATATTATTGGCTAGCTCTGTAAAGCACAGACACATATTGCCCACTAAGCTTTTATCTAGCGAAAGGGCTTGTAGGGTCTTAGTCAATGCCTGGCGGCATTGACTAATATGCTGATAGCTGGCGCTTTGTTTAGTCGATAGTAGGGTATGAGAGAACTTCATCTAGGCTTACTGAGCTTGTTTTAATTCACTCACAAAGCTATCTAAAGCATCAACAGAGTCTTGGTAGACTTGTGCTAATTGCTTTATTAAATCGGCTGCGCCGGATTGTTCCTCTGCTGTTTTGGCTAACTCAATGTCTTTGGCTTGCTGTTGTAACTGGGATAAACCAAAACTACCTGAGCTGCTTTTCAGAGCATGGGCTTCGCTCGATATTGCGGGCCAATCTCGTTCGACAAGTAGTTTTTCAATTGTTGCGATGCGCTCTGGGGTCTCTTGTTTATAGATAGCGAGAATATCTGGCAAGATAGCCAAGCTCACATCACGTGCGAGTGTGGTTAATACATTTTCATCTAGCAAGGGGAGACTTGCTTCAATAAGTGCTGTGTCAACTAAGCTTTCAACCTCGATTGACTCGCCTTGCTGATCAATTGCTTCTGGAACTGCCGTTGTGATGCTATTAAGCATATCGTCCTTGTCCTTTAGCCATTTGTGTAAGCTATTAAAAAAAGCTTTGGTATCAATGGGTTTGGCTAAGTAATCATTCATACCCGCTTTAAAACAACGAATTTTATCTTCGGTAAAAGCATTTGCCGTCATCGCAATTATCGGCGTATTGCGATTAGCTTGTGCGTCTTTACGAATCAGTTTTGTCGCCGTAATACCGTCCATTACAGGCATGGATAAGTCCATTAAGATTACATCGTAAGGCGTGTTTGTGGCCTTATCGACTGCTATCTGCCCATTGTTGGCTATTTCAAGTTCCAGTGGGTGGCGCTTTAACAGCGCTTCAACCACCGCGACATTAGCCGGGCTATCCTCTACGAGTAAAAGTTTAGCAGGAGAAAAAGTAAGTGCTTTGTCCTGTTCTGTTACAGAGCGTGTATTTGTGTCAGAAATCTTAATTTCTCGATACTCTAAAGGAACGGTAATAATAAACGTTGAGCCTACATTTGGTGTGCTGATCAGATTGATTGCACCTCCCATTAAGTCGATAAGTCGTTTAACAATTGATAAACCTAAGCCCGTGCCACCAAAGCGACGCGTGGTGTCTTCTTCTGCTTGAACAAACTCACGAAAAATATTCGCTTGTTGTTCTTTGGCTATTCCAATACCTGAATCTTCAATTTGAATAACTAACGTATTATTTGGGTTTTCTCGATAGATATTGAGTCGCACATAACCTTGCTCGGTAAACTTAATTGCATTACTGAGCATGTTGATGAAAATTTGTTTTAATCTCACCTCGTCGCCATTAAATTCGCCAGCCACATTGGGATTGATATCAAGCTCGAGTTCAATACCTTTTAACTCCGCTTGCGTGTGTAAAATACTGTGCGCTGTTTTAGCCAGTGCAGATAAATTAAACCATTGTTTATTTAGCACTAATTCATCAGACTCTATTTTAGAAAAATCGAGGATGTCATTGATTAAAGACAGCAACATTTGACCTGCTTGATTAGCCATTTGTGCGTGTTTTTGTTGTTCTGGGTTTAAGCCTGACTCGAGCAGTAAGTCGTTCATAACTATGATGGCGTTGAGTGGCGAGCGAATCTCATGGCTCATGGTCGCGAGAAACCGGCTTTTTGCTTGGTTGGCTCGCTCTGCTGTTTCGCGTGCTTGTCTTAGCTCTTGCTCTATTTGCAGTTCATCATCAAGCTTTTCTTTGGTAATGGACAGTTCTTGATGGCTCGTCGCCACTTCTTTACTCAGTATTTGATTGAGCTCTTTTAGTTGCTGGTTTTGCGCTTCGGTTAGCGCTACTAAATGTTGGTTTTCAAGTTTTAGGCGCCTAGATTCTGCAGCTTGCGCAACGGCGGATAGTAAATCTTCTTTTTGCCATGGTTTATTAAAGTAACGGAAAATATTACATTCGTTGACTAATTTGAGTGTGTCTTCCATATCGGCTTGTCCGGTTAACACAATACGAATGGTATCAGGCCAATGTTTATAAGCTTGATGTAGGAACTCAGGGCCGCTCATATTTGGCATACGCACATCAGAGATAACGATATCTATCTTTTTGTTTTTTAATACTTCTAGCGCTTGTAAGCCGGAATTTGCAGTAAAAAGTTCATACCCTTGACGACGAAATACCCGTTCTAAGGCGTTGAGTATTTCAACTTCGTCATCCACTAGTAGCAACTTTATTTTGTAGTCCTTTGCCATTCCCAAGTACCTTGTTTTATTTTCCTAAATCAGATTAAATATTTAAATTTAACAGCTTGCTGCTATGTATATTACGTATTAAGCGATTGACTAAACACGCTGGTATATATTTAGCTTTTTTTAAATTGGTGGCTTTTCTCAGTAACTCATCTTTTAATGTTGGGTTGTTTTGGTCGTTGATCACTGTGCCTATTATGTTGGCTTGTTGTTTATTTAACTGTGCCAAACTCGCTTCAACCATCTCTTCGGTTGTTTCACCCGCTTTGACCATTAAAATACTGGCATCACAACTGCCAGCAACCACATCACCTGGAATATTATTGTGATTAACTCGGCTCAGCGGCGTAGTATCAATAATGACGCAATCGAAGTCTTTACGCCAAGTATCAATTTGTTGTTTTAGCTTATCTGGGGCGCGCAATTTTAATATGGCTTCTTTGCGCTTGGGTGCGGGAATACCAATCATGGCTTGTTTGTCGGTTTCAATCAGCTGCGGAGGTGCTAGTAAAGAGGTTCCTTGGTTAATTTCTCGCTCTTTGTTAAGTATGAGCAATGGCGCTAAACTCGAGTGGTGTGAATTTAAATCGACAAGTAGGGTACGGTTGCCAGTTAATAGGCATCTTTGTGCTAATAGTTGTGCTAGTGTCGTGCAGCCTTCCCTTGGGTTAGTTGAGCAAATGGCTAGTGTTTGTATATCTCTTGCAAAAACCTGGTTATAGATGTTTTCAACTTCGTTGTGTAACGCGCTTAACATTATAAACCTCCAATTAGTACTGCTACTGAGGCAATTTCAACTAAGTCTTTTAGGATAACTCGGGCCTTTGCCATGCTGCTTTCAGCTTGGTTGGGTATGTAAACCGTGTCGCCAGCCCTCAATACGGGTAAGGATGTAAAATCAGCTGTTTTACTAAACTCAGATAAATCGAATGTTTTTGCTTGTTGCGCACAACAGGTTAGGTTGACTACGGTAATTTTTTCAATATAAGCACCTGCGGTCGTGCCCCCCGCTTCTGCTAATAAATCAAGAATGGTCATAGTGTCGTCAAATTTGTAACGACCGGGTTTGTTGATTGCGCCTAAAACGCGAATCGTGCTTTCTTTTGATTTGTCCAACCAGATACGGTTTTTCTCTGGAATATAAATCGTATCGCCCATTGTCACTTTAGGCAGTAAGTTCTCATCACCTGTTTCGAAATAAAGTGCCAGATTTAACTTAGTTACTTTGGCATATTTTTTATTGCGGTGACTGATGCGAATATTGTGAATATCGGCATTGCCGTTAGGGCCATCTGCAGCAGCTAAAATATCTAAAAAGTGCATCTCAGGGGTAAACATATAACGACCTGGAGCGACAACTTGACCGAGTATATAAATTGACTTTTCGGAGCTTTGCCTTACCCATTGAGCTTTGTTATCACTTGGGTCTTGGGGGAGGTCGTGAATGCGAATTGTTGCGCCTGCGCTGATAGTCGGTAAGTCTTTATCGGTTAAGCCTTGTTGCATGTACTGGTCAAAGTTAAAAACATACACGCTATTAGTGCCTTTGCTATTGGGTGTCATTATCTCGATATTCGATGTATCTGCACGCGCTGTAGGGCCGCCAACATGGGCTAATAAATCGAGTAAAGACATTTCATCAGACCATTCTATTCGGCCAGGACGCACCACTTCACCCATCACGCGAACTGCTCGATTAGGTGCAACTTTTAACCACGATTTTTCATTCATATCTGTTTTTTCAGGTACAAAAATCGCATCACCGGCAACAATTTTAGGTGGTTTGCTCGCTGTTAAACCTTCTGTATAGGCGGCTAAATCAAAGGGTACAACTGAGCCATCTGTTTTCAATACTCTGATTTGACGCGATTCAGCAAAACGCGTGGGACCACCAGCATTAGCTAAAATATCCATGAAGGTGACATTGTCATTACCTTCATAAGCACCTGGCTTGGCCACTTCACCCATGATGTAAACCATTTTGGCACCAGTTTTAATTTCTTCTTCTTGCTTAGGAACAAATACTGTCGTACCCGCTTGAATGATAGGGAGTAAGCTTTCATCACCTGAGTCTAAATAGCCTTTTAAGTCGAATAACTCAGGTTTGTTGTTGCTTATCACTCGAATTTTCTCAACGCCCGCGTAACGCGTTACACCACCTGCTCGCATAATTAAATCGAGTAATGAAAGGTTTTCTTTGTATGAAAAACTACCTGGGCTATTTACTTCACCAAAGACTTTGATGGCGTCTTGATTCGATGCTGCATCACCTGAATCAGCTATTTTTGACGGGTCGAATTCCACTTCTACATTGCCTGTCATTGGCGATGCAGGCACAAAAATCATGTCTAAAGATTGTAAGATAGGTAATAAGCTGTGATCGCCTGTATCTAAATATTGTTTATAATTGAAAACGATTTGTTCTGTTTTTTGTTCGCCCTGCTCATTAGTGACGATTCTGCGCAATTGAATTTTGTTTAATTGTGCGCCTTTGCGCATGCCACCAACAGCACTTAATGCGTGCTGAATGCTACTTCCAGCAGGTAAAACTACTTCACCTGGGTTATCAACATAACCTAATACGTTTAACAATAACTGGCGCTTGTATACGTACACTTTAAGGTTTAATAAATCTTGAAATACTGTGCTTAAATGACGCTGTACTCTTGATTCCATATCAGCTTCGGCTAAGCCAGCCACGTCTATAGTGCCAACTTCTGGTAAGTGAATACGGCCAAGGCGATCGACAGTAAAGGTTTTATCAAGGCTTTCTTCACCAGGTAAAGACACGCGAACTAAATCACCGACTTGCACCTTGTATGTATCGGCCATACAAGGCTGAGAGATCAAGCTGATAGCGCTGATAAGGGCTACCCAAATGACAAACAACACACGGACAAGTTGATTTTGATGAGCGGTATTCATTGTTCTAGCCTCCACTGCAACGTCTTGTTATTTCAACTGTTTGATAACAGTTAAATCATGCTGACTGGCTTGTTTAGCTTTATCTTTGGCTAAGCCAATTTGCGCAGTCATATCCAATACTTCAATCCTGACACTGCGATTGACCAACCTAATCTCAGGTGCAGTACCTGGGTAAGGTAAGTCACTTTCACCAACTGCTGTGACAGTCATACGGTTGCTGGCAACACCTAAAATACTTAAATAGCGAGCAACCTTGTTGGCGCGTTTTTGCGATAACCCTTGGTTGTATGAGTTGCTGCCAGTGTCATCAGCAAAACCGATGATTCTCAACTTGAATTGGTCCGCTTCTTTTAGTAGTTGCGCTGCCTCTGCTAAGCGACCAATGTACTTAGGGTTTAGCTCAGCTGAATCATGGGCAAATTGATTATCTGCATTGAGTAATTCAGCAATGCGCGCAGCCATCTCGCCTGGCACTTTTTCGTTCGTTTGGGCGACGGGAAGTTCGCAAATATCGTGTTGTTTCACATAGTCGAGTTGGCGTTCAAGGCGGGCTAGTAACTCGCGTTGAATTAAAATATCGTTTGCTGCTGCCCCGTCTAAATTGCCATCAAGTTGACGACGAATACGCACTTCTCGGATCTTTGATTGCTTTACTGTGGCAGGAAAGCAAAGTTCAGCACCTTCTAAAATTAAGATATCAAGATGGCGAGCGGTTAACTCTAAATCGAACCTTAATCCGTGCTCTGGGCCTAGCGGCTCATCTGCTGTGACGGTGCGGTAATTTCTTGGAGTATATTCAGCCATGCCACCTTGACCTTCATCAGGCCATGTTGTGGAACAAGCCACTTGTATCAAACACGTCATAACCGTTATCGCCTTGGCGACTGGGTTATAGTTTGTTAGTAAGTTGAACTTCATCGTGACTAACTCCTTAAAACTGCGATTAACAGTGTGCTGGGTTAAGCTCTGTTTCAGGAATCGCTTGGTGAATACGCAATAAGCTCAATAATTCCTGTGGTTGACCCGTTGCACCGGCTAAGCTCATCGCAATACTCTTGCTTTTCAAACGCTTGAATAAGAATACAATTGCACCAACGCCTGATGAATCTAGGAAACTAACTTGGCTTAACTCTAAGATAAGGTGGCTGATTTGATCGAGCTCACTTAATGCATCCCAATCTGTTTTTGTAGTTTGACAACCTAATGCATCAAATTCACCTGATACACTGACTAACAATTCGTTGTTGTTTAAGTTTTGAGTGTTAACTTTCATAATGACCTCAATAAAGCTATACAGACTAATTAGAGCACTGCAGTTATTGTTCCATTATTTAAAAGTTTATGTTTTACAGTGCATTAGCTTTGTTTTTTGTTCGGGATAGGAAATTGAAAAGAGAGACAATTTGCAATTTGCATTTTAAATTGCAAAAGCAAAATGATTGTCTGTTTAGAGCCAGCTGGTCGTGACTCTAAACACTAGCAAATTATTGGCCGCGACCAAGCACCATGACTAAAATTGTTTTTAACGCGATCCAGCAATCCATTTTTAACCAGCTTATTGGGTTAAATAATGCCATGGCATAGCTATGATCAAAGCCCACTTTACTTCTGACATCATCGAGACAAGTATCGTAGCCCTGATTGACCTGCGCTAACCCCGTGATGCCGGGTTTAACGTAATAAGTACGTTCAGCAAAATAAGGAATTGCATTATCTAGCTTCTTATAAAAACCTGGGCGCTCTGGACGAGGGCCAATCAGCGACATCTCCCCTTTTAGTACATTGATTAACTGTGGTATTTCATCCAATCGCGTTTTGCGTAAAAATTTGCCAACACGTGTTATGCGCGGGTCGTTTTTACCTGCCCAAACCGCTCCTGATTTGGCTTCGGCATCTTGGCGCATGGTGCGAAATTTAAACATATAGAAAATTTGCGTCATCTCAGGGGTCGCTAAGCCTATTCGCATTTGCTGAAACAAGATATCACCCTTAGATTCAAGTTTAATTGCCAAAGCAATAAAGGGCAGGATAGGTAAAGTAATAATTAACGCAGTAAATGAGACAATGACGTCAAAACTGCGTTTTAATTTAGCGGTGGTTGGGTCGATTCCCAACTGAGCACCATTTTTCAACTTGTTAGAAGCGTTGTTTACATATAAAGCTTTCATTTGAATACCCTCGACTGCAAAACGATTAAATTAAAGGCTTACACGATGCCAACGACCTTTTTCAAGGCCTACTAAATAACGTAAACAACCCCATAAACTGGCACTGTAACCACTGACGATATAAGCCAGCGTAGCCAATTTGGCAGGGCAGTATTTTTTTGGAAGCAAAAGGGCGATTACAGCTAGCATATAGCCTGCTACTTGCACTCCTGCTGCTAATATAAAGAACCAAGATGACGCGCTTAACCATAAGCTACCGGCAAATGCTATCACTAGGATGAACGGCATAATCGTCCTCAATGCTTTACCTGAGAAAAAGTTAAAAGCGATGCCTTTGTATTTTGGATTCAGTAATTCTTTTAAACGCCACAGCTGTTGTATGTTGCCGGCTGCAATACGGCGGCGACGATGGTGATCTTGTTCCATCGCTACTTGCTCTAATTCTAGTGCGGTAATTTGTGTTTCATATGCGGCGCGGTAGCCTTGTTTAACAATGCTCATAGGTAAAATGAAATCGTCATTGATGGTATCTGCCGCTAATGGTGTAAATAGGTCACGACGAAATGCATAAAAAGCTCCGTGTACACCAATTGTTGCACCAAGATTCGCTTCGTTTTGTTTAACCTGGCTTTGGTAATTCCAGTAGTCTCCTTCACCTTGACTACTTGGTGTGAACATTTTGTACAAGCCCGTCACTACACCTACGTCTTCTTGTTCAAAGTGTGAAGCAACGAGCAATAGAGCATCGATTGATAACAAGGCTGAAATATCAGATAAGGCAACGAGATCAGATGACGTTTTACCTATTAAATCATTGAGCACGGCAACCTTGCCGCGGTTTTCTTTGAAATCGAATACTTGGATATTTAAATCAGCCGTTAATGACTCTTGGCAGGCGGCAAGTGCGACTTTTACTGTATCGTCACTACATCCGTCACAACCAATAAATACAGTAAGTTTGTCGCTTGGATAATCCAAACAAGCAAGATTACGGATTTTATCTGCAATGTAACCTTGCTCATTGTAAGCCGGTAAAATTAACGTGATGCTTGGTAACTCTGCATCTGTTTGCTCTGCTTGATAATGACGCTGATAATGATAGTCAGGTGTATGGGCTTTTTCTCGTTTAGCTAACCACTTTAATAGCATTGGGTACCCGATGTGGTGGTAAACAATTAACCAAAAAGCAATTAGGGTAACAATAGCAATTGTGGTGTCCATACAAGCCTCCCACTAGTGGCAGTCGTTGTTATTGCATCTTCAGCTTTTGATAGGCATTTAACATTTGCTCTATCGCCGCAAACTCTTTTACAAAGTTTCGGGTTTTTGCTTTTTGCGATGCAAAGTTGAATTCGTTATGCATTAAAGCATCACTTTCTTTATTCGGTTGTGTGCTTAAATGTAGGTTAACTTTACGAATAGCATTTGCCATGCCAAAACTATCCCCTGGCTTCACAATTTCACCCAAATCTGGACAAAGCGTTTCAAAGCTAGCTCCTGTATTAGTCAGTACCACAGGAATACCACAAGATTGAGCCTCTAAAGGTGATAATGGAAAGCCCTCGTTGTATGAAGGTAGGCAAAAAATATCTAAGCTCTGGTAAAAGCTTGGCATATCTTCAACTAAACCTAAAAAGTGAACGCGTTTTTCAATATCGAGCTCTTTGCATAACTTTCTCAAGTTTTGCTCATTAGAGCCAATACCGGCTAATGCCACATGAACAAAGCTGGGTAATCTTGCCATCGCCTCTAGTAATACCTCTTGGCCTTTAACCGTTTCTAAGCGTCCTGCACAGCCAATAAGTTTTACATCTTGAGGTAATTGCATTCGCGCTCTGGCATCTGCTTGTTGACCTAAACAGAATTTATCTGTGTCGACACCGTTGTAAATCACCTCTGGTGAGATATTGCCTAGCTTCTCAGCTGCAATATCAGCTACTAGATTTGAGTCAGCGATAAAGGTAGGTTTGGCGATATGCAGTGCTATTTTTTGTAAAATGCGATGCTTTTTGTTGTTTAGGTGCCAAGCATCGTGCTCAGTATGCAGTATGTTGCTAATACCCACTAAGCGCGCAGCCGTGCCGCCGTAAATAAGTGGGCCGATATGGTGCGTGTGTATACAATCAGATTCTAAATCGATAAGTAATTGTTTTAATTTCAGTATGGCTTTAAGGCTAAAACCAGGCGGTTTTTCCAAGCATATAATCTTGTCAGAAAAATTCTTTAATCGCGGCCAATGCTGCAGCAGTTCTGACTTTTTTCCATCTAAGCTAATAATAAAATTGCGCTCATTCGCTTGAGTATATTGGGCGAAATCCAATGCCATTGTTTCGATGCCACCAGGGCAAAGTTTTTGTACGATTTGAACGGTAGTAAACATGGCTTTCTCCTCGTAATAAACCTATGGCTAGCTAGCAAATTCACTTTGGCTAGGTAAGCGTGATAACACAGGTAACTGGCTAATTTGTTGTAATTTATCGATACGACGAATAGACGTATCAGTCACTTCAAACATTACTGCAAACCCCACACCTAAAAATAAACCACCGAATAACCCTGCGATGATAAATAGGAACCATGGGAGATTTGAAGGTGCAGTTGGAGTAAATGGACGATCGATCACCTTGATGCGTTTTTTTTCTTCAAACTTACTGAGTGAACCTGTTACTTGCGCCATTTCATAGCGTTCGAGTAAGTCTTCATACATATTACTTTTTACCGATAAGTCGCGCTCTAACTTTTTCAGTTGGTGTTCGTGTTGGCCGTAAGCCGCCACTTTAGGTTCAAGGTCGGCAATGGTTTTTTCTAACCATTTCACTTCTTCTTCCAAGCTTTGAACGCGATTACGAGTGGTTTGCAAACTTTCTAACTGGCTGATTAACAAGGGCTGATTTTTATCACCATCGACCTGCACGTTACTGGCGATATCCCACAGCTGCTGGGTATTTATATTCTCCTGAGTCGATTTCAAAATGGCTTGGCGCTCGGTTTCTAAACGGCGCAGTTTGCGTTCAGCAGCAATCACTTTACTGTGCTTTTCCGTGTAGCGGGTGTTGAGTAACGCTAACTCGCCGCGAATACGGATAATTTGTTCTTCAATGCGGCCTATGATTGGGTTAGTGGTTGATAAAAGTTGACTTATACCACCTAGGCTACTGTTTTTACCTGCAAGTTCTGCTTGGCGCTCTGATAGCTGTTGTTTTAACTGCGTGAGGCGCGTTAAATTTGTTGCATGCATTTCTGGTAGCGCAAAAGCATTGGCGTTGCGAAATTCTGCTAAGGCATTTTCTGCTTTTTCTAAATCTTGTCTTCTGTGTTGGATATGCTCTTCTAAAAAGTAAGCTGAATCGCGAATAGATGAACGTTCAGGCGCAAGTAGTTGTTCGACAAAGTGGCGGCTAACAGAGGTTAATGTCTCTTTCATGCCATCTGGGTTACCTGACTTAAGCGAGATATTAATTAGGTCTTTACCTGCCATGTTCATGCTTAGTTGGTCTGATAGCTGAGCAACCACTGAATCGCGCTCTGCATCGGGCGTTTTATCTGTGATAAGCCCTCGCTCCATTGCAACTGATTGCAAAATATGGCGGCTGTGCAGTAAGGTTGTGAGCGCAGCTATGCGATCTTTAAGCATGGTTGAAACCGCTAAATCCTCTAAAAATGGATTCATTTTAGCCGTTTCCTGAATCAACATACTGGTGTGAGCTTGGTACTGTTTCGCACTGGTAAAACTGACCAACCCGCCAATCAAGGGTAACAAAATCATCGGAATGATAATGACATAGCGCTGACGCCAAGCTCCTGCAAGTAAATAGTGCAGTTGATACGCGAGTGACTTCATATCGCCTCCAATAACTTCTCAACTTGTTGGCTTTTGCTGATCCAAGATTTATTACTGACGGCTTTTCTTAAGCCTTGCTTCATTTCTTCGCTTTGTTGCGCTTTGCTCGCCTCTAAGGTTTCTGCCATCTCTTTTGCCGTAGAGATTGTTTGAACAAAACCTTGATATTGCTTAACGGCATTAAAAGGTGTGGCAATGACGGGTTGGCCTGCCGCTAAATACTCGGTGAGCTTTAGTGGGTTACAGGCTTTAATTTGGCCGTTCAAACGAAAAGGCATTAAAGACGCTGTCCAATGCTGAGAAAAACCGGGTAAATCTTGGTGAGCTTGAGCTTCGACAAAGTGAATGTTTTTTTGCGCTTTTAATTTATCGACATCGGTATGAATGTGACCAATGAAAATAAATTGCCAGTGCGGTAATAATTTTGCTGTTTCTACGACTAAGTCTTGATCTAACCATTCGCTAATGCTGCCGTAGAAACCCGCTGACGGTAAGGCGTTATTTTGGGTAATGTCTTTGAGCTCTTGAGCCATAGGTTTAGGGTCGTTAAATAGCGATAAGTCGACACCGTGCTCTACCCAATGACTTTTAGCTTCTGGAAATTTAGTTTTTAACGTATAGCTTGCTGCGAGAATTAGGTCTGCTTTAGCGATTAATTTTTGTTCGCGACGAGTCACGGTTTCGTGATCTACGCCTGCAAGCGAAGAAAAATCATCACCACAGTAATAGATAACTTTGTCTTCTCCTAGGTGGCCGATTAAATCAGCGGCAGTGGGTAGTGAGATCCATAAATCGTAAGCCTCGCCTTGAGGTAAGAATTTTTTAATGGCCTTGTTAACTTGTTTTGTCAGTAAAAAGCGGGCAACTTCTCTAGCACCTTTTGATTGTGGTGCAGGGATAGTCATAGCACTCATTACGTGAATATTGTCATGAGATGCATTTTGCTTTGCAAAAGGCGAAACTTTTTTGCATTTTTTCGGTTTGAAAAGGTATTGGCCGATTTTGTTTACCACGCGTTGGCAGTCAGTAAAGTTGAATTTAGGTTGGCGTAAACCAATCGAATTAACCCATAGCACTTTGCGTTCGTTCGCCAATAGCTTAACTAAATGTTGCGTACTACTAGGTAAGCCATTGAAATCTTCACCAAAAACTACTAAATGCTTCTTTTTTTGCTGTAAATTCGTCATGGCTTTTCCCTCAAACAAAGTTAGTTAAGTTGCTTAATTACTTTTGCCGGCGAACCAGCAGCCAATACATTGGCTGGTAAATCTCGTGTTACTACACTACCAGCTGCAACTATCGTGCCTTCTCCAATAGTTACACCTGCCATGACACTTACACCTGTTGCCAGCCAGACGTCTTTTTTCAGAATAATGTCCTTCGCTTGGCTATCTAAACACGCTGCACCTTCTGCTCTAGCTTGTGCATCGAGCGGGTGTCCTGGGTAGCCCGCAAAAAATGCGCGACCAGCAATACGCACATTGTCTTCGATCACCACTTTGGTACCACTGGCAATGGTTGTCATCCAGCCGATATCGATATTGTTGCCCAAGATTAACTTAGCTGGC
Source organism: Marinifaba aquimaris (assembly GCF_013328345.1). Classification (GTDB taxonomy): domain Bacteria; phylum Pseudomonadota; class Gammaproteobacteria; order Enterobacterales; family Alteromonadaceae; genus Marinifaba; species Marinifaba aquimaris. The sequence continues at coordinate 16,080 of NZ_JABULX010000005.1, read as the reverse complement.
TCGGCGCCGTGTACTCGTCCGCTAAAGGTGCTTTGGCCTGAGATACGACAATCATCACCGACTGTGATATCGATACCACCTGATAAAAAAGGCATGCCGCCATAAAGATATAGACGCTTGGCTGAACCTTTGATTTGGCTTTTAAACAAAGGAGTCCAATAAGTGATTCGAGCTAAGCTTGAAAGAGTATTGGTAATGAATTTATGGCCGTGATAAAGCGGTAGGTAAATGAGTTTCGGCGCAGGTAATTCAAATTGACGAATTGCCTTTATGATTTTAAAAAGTGTTTTGGCGATCGGCTGGTCACTTGTTTTAAGCCATTGTTTTGTTTGGTTCATACTAATAGACATTTTGCGAACTCCTTTTAGAAAATTACAAAGTAAGGGTGCATCACAGAGGCTGCAATACACCCTTGTTGCTACTTACTCGACCGTAACGGATTTAGCTAAGTTGCGCGGTTGATCGACATCATTACCCTTTAAAACTGAAGCGTAATAAGCCAATAACTGCATAGGTAAGTTGTAAATAACAGGCACCATTAAATCGGTTGCTTTAGGTAGGGTAATGGCGTGTTCAATAAAGTCAGATGCTTGAGCTATACCTTGGCTGTCGCTGACTAGAATGATGCGTGCACCGCGCGAGGCAACTTCTCTAAGGTTGGATAAGGTTTTAGCAAATAGCTCATTATTAGGTGCAACTACTACAACAGGCATTGATTCATCCACTAATGCGATAGGACCGTGTTTTAGTTCACCTGCAGGGTAAGCTTCGGCGTGTATATAGCTGATTTCTTTTAATTTCAACGCACCTTCTAGTGCGAGTGGGAAGGCGATACCACGACCCATAAAGAGCGCGTTGTCACTACTTACTAGGCTTTTAGATATCGCTTTAATTTCATTTTCTTGCGCCAATACTGCAGTCATCACACTATCTAGGCTGAAAAGCTCAGTTAACATTCGATCTTCGTCTTGATGGGTGAGTAAACCATTGCTCTTGGCCAAGGTTAACGTCACGGCCATTAATGCTGCTAGCTGAGCGGTGAAGGCTTTGGTTGATGCCACACCTATTTCTCGACCCGCTAAGATGGGTAGCACTAAATCGGATTCGTTAGCCATGGTACTGTTCGTCACGTTGACGATGGAAATACAGGTTTGCCCGGCTTGTTTTGCATGTTGTAAAGCGGCTAATGTGTCGGCGGTCTCGCCGCTTTGAGAAATAAATAGCGCAGCAGATTGCATATTCATAGGCATTTTTCGATAGCGATACTCAGAGGCGATATCTAAATCGACAGGGACACCTGCGAACTCTTCAATCCAGTATTTGGCGACCATGCCGGCATAATAAGAAGTACCACACGCGACAACGGTTAAACGTGAAATTTTATTCGTTAATTTTGTTAATGGTTTTAAGCTAAGGTGTGTCTCACCTTGAACTTCAATCGCTTGTAAGTAGTGTTTTAATGTGCGTTTGAATACTTTAGGTTGCTCGTGCATTTCTTTGTGCATGAAATGTTCGTAACCCGCTTTTTCTGTCACATCGGCTTGAGTTTGACGCGCGATTAATGAGCGTTTGATATCGTCGCCATAAAAATTTGTGATGGTTAATTGTTGCTGCGTGATACGTGCTAGATCACCATCTTGTAAATGACAGCTTGCTTCAGTGTTTTCTGGTAACGCATTATCATCAGATGATATTGAAAAACCTGTTTTACTTTGGCCTATGACTAATGGGCTACCTTGGCGAGCGGCATATAATTCGTATGGACTTTGCTGAAAAATAGCCACTAATGCAAAGCTACCATCTAGTTTGTGAATGGTACTTTTTAGTGCTTGCTCTGCTGTTAAGCCGCGATCAAGGAAGTAAGTTAGTAAAAGTGGGATGACTTCGCTGTCTGTTTCACTTTCAAAGTGGTAATCGGCATCGGTTAAAAAATCACGAAGCGCTTTGTAGTTTTCGATAATACCATTGTGCACTACCGCTACTTTACTGGTCATGTGCGGGTGAGCGTTTAACTCATTAGGTAAACCGTGAGTAGCCCAACGTGTGTGTGCAATGCCTACGTTGCCGTCAATTGGCGAGTTGTATAAAACATTAGCAAGACATTCCAATTTACCTTGAGCACGACGACGCTCGATATGGTTACCTGAAAAAACAGCTACGCCAGCTGAATCATAACCACGGTAAGATAAGCTATCTAAACCTTTAATTAACTCATTAACGACAGGTGTATTGTTAACTGCTGCATAAATACCACACATGATGCTCACCTCTAATTAGTTTAATTTTTTGCTTCAAGGTGAATATAGCGAGGACTATGCCAAACTTTATTTATCTATAAATATCATGTGGTTAAGTGCTTTTTGTTGATGGTTGAACGGTTGAGGAAGTAAGCAGTTTGCAAAATGTTTTGCAAACTGCAAATGCTTAAAATCAACGATTTACTCGAACGTAAAGAAAGATAGTAGGAATTCAGTACCTTCACCCAATTGGGTATTAATTTCTATTTTTGCGTGGTGTTGCTGCAAGATACTGTAGGAGATTGCTAAACCTAAACCTGTTCCTTCACCTTGCTTCTTGGTGGTAAAAAAGGGCGTAAAAATCTGTTTTAGGTCTTCTTCTTTTATACCCGTACCTGTGTCTTTAACACTGACTTTTACTCTGGCTTTATCAATCCAAGTTTTAATTGTTATCGAGCCCCCGCCTTTCATTGCGTGTTTGGCATTGATAAATAAATTAATGAAGACTTGTTGTAATTGACCATCGCTACCCATAATAGGTTTATCGGCTTGAAAATCGGTGATGACTTGATAGTTGTATTTAAGCTCGTTTTTCACCATTTTTAATGCGTGTTCTATCGTACTATTTACATCAATTGCTTCTAGCTCATGATTATCCATGCGCGAGAAACTTCGCAAGGCTTCTACGATATCTCTAATACGATGCAAACCATCAATGCTGGAATTGAGAATCTTTTGACTGTCTTCTAATAGGTAATCGCCTTCTTCATCTTGCCATTTAGCCATTAATGTTCGACAAGCCGCGTCATCTAACTGTTCATTTTCATTTAATGGCTTGAGGACTGATTGTAAAGAAGACAAATAGTCATGCATGGTGTCGATATTACTCATGACATAACCGACCGGGTTATTGATTTCATGGGCAACTCCTGCTGACAACATACCCAGTGAAGCGAGTTTTTCTGAATCGATCAGTTGCTGTTGAGTTTGTTTTAGCGTTTGGTGTGCTTGCTCTAATTCAGCGAGTTGTTTGGCTTGGTTCGTTTCATTTTGTTTGCGTGATAAAGCCAAAATCAGTGTATTTCGCGATGACTCTATCGTTTGTAATTGGCCAATATCTAAATTAGCTTCATCTTCGAATAAAAAGCAGGCTAGGCCAAAGGTCGTTTGGCGATTGTGGCTGTTTTGGTAGAGCGGCACAATATAGGCAAATTGAAATTCAGGGCGATAGGTCTTACCTAATTGCGGGTCTAGATACTCTTCCAAATTGAGTAATTTACATTCTGCTTGCTCAGTTAACTCCATACTCAAGCGAAAACCATCCAAGTGATTGAATAAGGTCCTGAGCTCACTTTCTTCAAATTGCATTAATTGCGTTTCAGCCGCCGGCAGGATTTGAACTCTATCCAATTGGTAGTCAGGCTTGAGCTCGAACATAGTGGCAAAAGCAAATTGCAAAAAGTTGCGACTGCGATCGAGGTAATTATCTAATATGGCAGTCATACTCGCTTGCTGCCAAGTTTCAGCGGCGAGACCGGTTAAAAACTCTAATTGCTTTTGTCTTTCTTGTGCCTGGTGCGTTTGTTCTTGCAATAATTGATTTTTTTCATAAATATCGCTCGCAAACACTTCAATTTTTTGCTCGGCTTCTTTCCTTGCAGCACGCTCTCTGTCTAGGATGTGTTTGAGCGCTTCTAGTTGTTCTTGCTCGTTGCTTTGTTGGCTCATAAAAACTCGATTTCAATATGACAGCAGTCATCACCTTTGTGCATGCATTTAGACTGATCAATTTTTACTTGCTCTTTGAAGTGATCAGCTGCACCTAATATTAGCCCTTCTGATAAAAAACACAGCTTACGCGGTGAGCGATAAATCATGGTCATATACTTTGATTCTTCATCGATATAATCGAATTTAGGTAAGTTTACATCTTGGTAAAGTTTTAGGACTTCAACGTGAATGATTTTTTCGACCATATGTAAAAAGGTGCGTAAATCTTTAGCCTGTTTGGCTTGCTCAGGTGCCATAGGCATCAAGTGTGAAAACAGAGAATAACCAAAGCTTCTGATTAAATCGGGTAATGGGGCATTAAGTTGCTCTGCTAAGTACACGGCAAGCATAGTGATTTCAGTATCGTCGTAACTTTGCGTGCCAACATATATACCTTTGGAGGGTAAATCTAACGTCGAAATGGCTTGGTCCCAAACGGTATAGCCATGACTTTGTTCAACAAATTCTTGAAGATGGTTAAACACCGTTCCTTTCATGATCGGCTCCTTTTTTGAGTTGGCATGCTACGTGCAAAATTTTGATTAATATTAATAGTTATTAATGACATATTCGCATTTTGCAATTAAGTTATAGGATATATTTGCAATGTGAAAACCAGTTTCCACTGAGTTGTCTGCTTTTTGGGGTTGATATGCAGAAGTTAAAGTTAATGATAGTCGATGATGAGCAAGCCATCTTAGATGCCTTGTATAGATTATTCAGAAAAGACTACCAAGTTCACTGTTTTTTAGAAGCGGATCTCGCGCTGAAAGCCTTTGAACGCTACGAGTATGCTGCTGTGATCTCTGATATGAAAATGCCAAATATGACAGGCGATGTTTTTTTACAAAGAGTGAATACTTTAAGCCCGCAAACCACCCGCATACTATTAACGGGTTATTCTGATATCGATAGTACCGCTCGTGCAATTAATCTAGGCAAAGTATCAAACTATGTAAATAAGCCTTGGGATAACAAAGAACTCAAGTTGATTGTCGAAAACGCAGTTGAACAACATCAATTGCACAATGTCGTCGGTTCTATCGATCGTGAGCTGATGGATGAAAATGAAACCCTGAAAGATGATAATGCTTGCTTAAAAGCAAAGTTACACGATGATGAAGCCCAACTGAGCACGCTAAAAAAACAAGTCAAAAGTACCAGGAGTCAGCAACGAGGTATGCTGCAGGATGTACTCACTATGCTCAACATGTTAACCAATAAATTTGAGCATGCTAATCATAGCCATATCAAGCGCGTAGCAAGCCATTGTCGCCATTTAGCAAATTATATGCAGCTCGATAAGCAAACTGTTAGCCATAGTTACTTAGTTGGTTTATTACATGAAATTGGTAAGTTAGTGGTCAGTGAGCAAGTGTTAAACACACCTGAAAACAAACTAGACAAAGACGCTATTGAACTGCGGAAAAGTCATGCCATTAAAGGTGCCGAAATACTTTCAACTATGCCGCAATTAAAAGAAATTGCCATGGGCGTTAAGCATCAATATGAGAGTTTTGATGGCACTGGAACCCCAAGTCACCTGAAAGCAGAAGCGATACCAATCGAATCGAGAATATTGGCTGTAGTGAATGATTTTGATAAGCATTTATTGGGTATAGCAACAGGTGAAACGTTGAGCTTTGATAAGGCAAAAAATATGTTAGAAAAACATACGGGCCATCGATATGACCCTGAAGTTTTCAAAGCGTATTTTGAATTACTCGCGATGCCAAAGGTTCAATTTTCTGAACAGTTTGAAATGTGTATCAGTGTTGATTTGCTACAACCCGGCATGGTGTTATCAAGAGACCTAACAAATAAGCAAGATGCTATTATGTTGACCAAAGGCACTGAGATGACCGACCAAATCATAGGGCGATTAAAGCAGTACGAAGAAGACTGGAAATATGTATTTAACGTAGTCGTGGCTTAATGACTGCGATTATCCTTTATTTAAATAAGTTAGCTCAATTTTACTGGTTTTTTACCTTTGCTTCTCTAACTGAAAAAACATATGTAAGCGATTAAAATGACATCATTTAAGGTTTTGTTCTAAGTAAATCGGTTAATTTATAACAAATCCCTGTTTTACCCTTATCAGTTGAGCTGGAGTACGCTAGAATCGTCGCCATTTAGCGTCTTTTGTTGCCTTTATACTGGCAATTAGAGATCGAACCGTTTCAGATTATTAGAAGAATATCGCTTTATGGCAAAGTACGACATTAAAACCTTCCAAGGTATGATCTTAGCCTTGCAAGATTATTGGGCCGAAAAAGGCTGCACTATCGTTCAACCACTTGATATGGAAGTGGGCGCGGGTACATTCCACCCAATGACTTTTTTACGCTCGATTGGTCCAGAGCCACATAACTGTGCTTATGTGCAACCTTGTCGTCGTCCTACCGATGGCCGTTACGGTGAAAACCCTAACCGCTTACAACACTACTACCAGTTCCAAGTGATCTTAAAACCATCACCTAAAAATATTCAGGAGCTGTACTTAGGCTCGTTAGAGTTATTAGGTTTTGACACTGAAACCCACGACGTACGTTTTGTTGAAGATAACTGGGAATCACCAACGCTTGGTGCTTGGGGTCTTGGTTGGGAAGTTTGGTTAAACGGTATGGAAGTGACTCAGTTCACTTATTTCCAACAAGTTGGTGGCCTTGAGTGTAAGCCGGTATCTGGTGAGATCACTTACGGTATCGAGCGTTTAGCTATGTACGTACAAGGCGTAGACAGTATTTATGACCTAGTTTGGACAGATGGTCCATTAGGTAAAGTGACTTACGGTGATATCTTCCACCAAAATGAAGTTGAGCAATCGGCTTATAACTTTGAACACGCTGATGTTGATGCGCTTTTTGCTCAGTTCGACCAGTGTGAAAAAGACAGTCAAAAGCTAATTGAAAAAGGTTTACCACTGCCAGCTTATGAGCAAGTAATGAAAGCTTCTCATGCCTTTAACTTATTAGATGCGCGCCATGCGATTTCTGTGACTGAGCGTCAGCGTTACATCTTACGTGTGCGCACATTGGCTAAAGCCTGTGCTGAAGCGTATTACGCTGCCCGTGAAGAGTTAGGTTTCCCAATGTTAAAGAAAGCTAAAGGTGAGGGAGAAGCATAATGGCTGAGAATCTATTAATTGAAATTGGTACTGAAGAATTACCACCAAAAGCATTACGCTCACTAGCGACAGCCTTTGCTGAAAACGTAGAAGCAGAATTAAAAATCGCTGATTTAGCGTTTGATGCCGTTAACTGGTTAGCTTCACCTCGTCGTTTAGCTGTTAAAGTGACCGCTTTAGCTGCGCAACAAGCAGATAAAATTGTTGAGAAGCGCGGTCCTGCAGTGCAAGCTGCCTTTGATGCTGATGGTAATCCAACAAAAGCGGCTATGGGTTGGGCGCGTGGTTGCGGTATTGATGTTGCTGATGCTGAGCGCTTAGAAACTGATAAAGGTGCTTGGTTATTACACAAGGCCGAGGTTAAAGGTAAGACAGTTGCTGAGTTAGTACCTGAAATTGCTGCTAAAGCGCTAGCTAAATTACCTATCCCTAAGCCAATGCGCTGGGGTGCAAGTGATACTCAGTTTATTCGCCCTGTTCATACGGCCACTATTTTATACGGTGCCACTTCAATCGATGCTGAGTTATTAGGTGTTAAGACGGGTCTTGAATTACAAGGTCATCGTTTCCACCATAAAGGTAGCGTTGCTATCGCCAATGCCGATGAATATGAAGCGGTATTAAAAGAAGCAAAAGTCATTGCTGATTTTAATGCGCGTAAAGAAGCGATTAAAACCCAAGCACAAGCGAAAGCAAGCGAGCTTGGCGGCGTCGCCGATTTTGATGAAGAATTATTAGATGAAGTAACAGCCCTTGTTGAGTGGCCTGTGGTGTTAGTGGCTTCTTTTGAAGAAGAGTTCCTTGCAGTACCAGATGAAGCGCTTATCTATACGATGAAAGGCGATCAGAAGTACTTCCCTGTTTTAGATAAAAACGGTGCTTTAATTAACAAGTTTATCTTCGTTTCTAACATCGAATCTAAAGACCCTGCACAAGTTATCGCTGGTAACGAAAAAGTGGTTCGCCCACGTTTAAAAGATGCTGAGTTCTTCTTTGAAACGGATAAGAAGAAAACATTAGAAAGCCGTTTAGAAAGCTTAAAGACGGTTTTATTCCAAAAGCAGTTAGGTACTTTATTTGAAAAATCTGAGCGCATCAGCGAGTTAGCTGGCTTTATCGCCAGCAAAATTGGTGCGGATGAAGCTAATGCAAAGCGCGCAGGTTTATTAAGTAAAACTGACTTAATGACTGAAATGGTGATGGAATTTACCGGTACGCAAGGCGCTATGGGTATGCACTATGCACGCCTTGACGGTGAACAAGAAGATGTTGCCGTTGCACAAAACGAGCAATACATGCCGCGCTTTGCTGGTGATGCATTACCAGCAGGTTTAGTTTCTTGTGCGGTAGCACTTGCCGATAAATTCGATACCTTAGCCGGTATTATGGGCATTGGTATGTTGCCAAAAGGTGCATCAGACCCATTTGCGCTTCGTCGTGCTGCTATCGGTGCTTTACGTATCATTGTTGAGCGTGAATTAAACTTAGACTTTGCAGAAATCACAGCAAAGGCCATTGAGTTATTCGGCGATAAGTTAACCAATGATAACGTCCAAGCTGACGTGACTGATTTCATCTTTGCTCGTTTCCGCGCTTGGTATCAAGATCAAGGTTTCGAAGTGGAGTTAATCCAATCGGTATTAGAACAGCGTCCTACTGAGCCATTAGACTTTGACCAACGCGTAAAAGCCGTTGCTGAATTTAAGAAATTAGATGCTGCTGAAGCACTCGCTGCCGCTAATAAGCGTGTAGGTAATATCTTGGCTAAATTTGATGGTGAGTTAGCTAGTGAAGTGAACACTGACTTACTTGTTGAAGCTGATGAAAAAGCATTAGCGCAAGCTGTGGCTGATTTATCAACAAAACTTGCACCAGTATTTGCTGAGCGCCAATACGGTCAAGCTTTAGCTGAGTTAGCTACTCTTCGTACTACAGTTGATAGCTTCTTTGATAATGTTATGGTTATGAGTGATGATGAAGCGATTAAGCAAAACCGCTTAGTATTATTATCACAGCTACGCGGTTTATTCTTAAAAATTGCGGATATCTCTGTATTACAAAAGTAAGCAAATTAATCTAGAGGTTGTGCTAAGTCACCATAACAGGTGACTTAGCTAATAAATATAATGAAAAAGCTCATTCCGTTAAGTTTATTCGCCGTATTGGTTTCTGCTTGTTCTACTACACCACAGGCACCAATCGAAATTGATCGTTCAGACGAGTTGTACCTCAGAGGTAGTTTTACCTGGTGGGATGCTGAAAAAGATTACCTTGTTAAAAAAGTTCAAGATCAGGTCTATCGTACTACGGTTGATTTAGTGGCCGATGGTCAACCTTATGAATTTAGGTTTGCAGATGAAGCTTGGTCGACAGGTAATAATTGTGGTTACCTAGACAAAGCAAGCGATGAAACAATTGCGCTAGACACTCCGGTAACAGGTAATTGTTTAGCTAATTACGAGAGCTTTTTATTCACTCCAGATGAAAGTGGTAAATACGATTTTTATATTGATTTTACCTTAGATGAAGTGAAACCTAAGATCTGGATCAAGCCACACCAGCCAGGTTTATTAGAGCAAGTTGTTGAACCTATTAATAAAGCTTTACCCGACCTTTAACTGGTCGTCGGTCAGTATTAATTATACTAAATATTGGTTCTTGCGATATTTTGGCTTTGGATTTTTGATTAATTCAGAACATTTCAAAGCGATTAGTTTAAAAAAGCGCTAATCTATTGAGGATTCTTTTTGATAGTTTAGGGCACGTTTCCCGTTTAGGTTGTTAAGCTAACTATGCCATTAGCAAGGTTTTTTATTTTTTTAGCGCTCCTCTTTAGCTCCATTGCCAGAGCCGATCTGCTTGCTGCAAAATTAAACTACCAACAAAAAGCCTTCCCAAAAGCATTCACTGAATTTACCGAGCTCGCTAAGTTAGGTAATACAGATGCCATATACAATCTTGGAGTGATGTATCTGCACGGGCAAGGTACAAATAAAAACCTAGCTGCTGCCTTTCATTGTTTTAACGCCGCTGCACAGCAGGGCATGGCTGATGCTGTCTCTACCGCTGATTTGGTCAAACAAGTCGCCAGTAAAAACCCAAATTTCAGTAATGAACTCAATCTTATTGCTAAAGCGCTACCTTTTGCTGAGATTCGCTCAGAACTTTTACCTGAACTTACCGAGCAAGGCACACGTCAGCAACAAAGCTACATAAATAAGTTAGAACATTATATCGCTCCAACCTATCCTGAACGTGCCAAAGCAAAAGGCATAGAGGGGTGGGTTTGGTTGCAGTTTGATGTTTTGGGGCAGCAAGCCAGTAATATTAAAGTCATTGATAGCTATCCAGAAAAAACGTTTGAGCTTGGTTTGTTGAAAGTACTAGAAAAATGGCGTTTTGATGTCACACAGCAAGGTTACGATCAGCAGTTAGTTTTTCACTTTTCAACTCGCAAAGGCCAGCGCTATCAAAGCCAATTTTTTAAACAAAAAAGAAAATACCAAGAGCGCGTTAATCAACTGATCAACAGTGCTGAGGAAGGTAACGCCCAATTGCAGTTTCATGTGGCCAATTGGCTTGCAGGGGATGAGCACAATTTGAGTTATTTGTTAAAAAGTCATTGGTCAAGTGACAATGCGGATATGCAGTTATTACTTCAATCGGCACAAAACAATTATCCTCAAGCACAATTCAGATTAGCGGCTATGTTAATGTCAGGGAATGGCGTTGTACAAGATAGTAATAAAGCCAAAGCTTGGTTGGCTATCAGTGCTGCTAATGGCTTTGAGCCCGCTAAACAGCAAATCATTGCTCAGCAAAATCGCGGGAATGCGAGTTAATTATTTATTCAGCTTTTGGCTTAAGTAAGAATATATCAGACTCTAAGCTATCCACCTTACTAATCACCAATGATTGACCATCTGAGCTACTGGCAATATTCAGTACAATATCAATATCAGCAAAGTCTCGTCCAATCGTCGCAATTTCATCTAGTACTTCACTCGATTTATTAAACCTAAATAATGACAATTGCTGACGCTCACTGATGATAAAAAAGATATGTTCTTGACTAATTGCAGGTTGATACTTAGTTAAGTTATCTAATAACCAAGCTTGTTCTTCTTCTTCGGCTTCTTGCCATTTTAAACCTAACAAAACAGGGCTCAAATGCTGACTAACTTTGATTAAATAATCAGAAGTGGATGGGTTGAGTGACTGCCACTTTGTTATGTTTACCTGGTCTGCAGAAGTTACAGCTTTTAAACCTAACTCATAATAAAACAACTGGCTTGTTTGCGTTTCTAGTTTACTGGTGAAGTAAAAACCGTCGCCATCTAAATGCCAGATTAAATCGCTTATGTCGACAAAACTCGCTAATACAGATGTCAATTTTTGGTTTTGAATATTCAATAAATGCAATGACCCTTGTTGATCGACTATAAGCAAGTGATTGTTATCAGGCGACCAAAGTGAATACTGAGGGATAACATTAATAGGCAATTGCGACAGACGCTGAGTAGTATTTTTTCGTTTGTGTTTAAGCCAAATTTCGATGCCAGCCTGACTGTCATGTGAAAATGAAAAATAAACGATTTGGTTAGCGTCTGGGCTGATATTAGGCAGAATATCAAAACGTGTAGAAGAGGAAAGTTGGTGCCCTATATTAGCTTGGTTTTGCTTTATTGAAATCGGGTAAACGTTAACGTTAGCGATTCCCTCGGCTATGGCCAATTGTTGTTGATTATTAATGGTTAAGTCAGTCACATAGTTAGCTGTGGCATGGCTAAATAGAATATGGCTATTAAAATTGGTCAGATAAAGTTTGTCATGACCATACCAAAAGTGATCGTTATCCTGCCAAGTAATTCCCCAAAATGGCATGGCACTTTGCTTGATTGTTTTTAATGTTTTATTGGTTAAGTTAAAAACAACAATTTGGTTTGTGGGTTGTTCTGTCACTAATAACAATTGTTCTAGGTCAGGACTAATCGCCATGTGTGTTGGTTCGATTTCAACCAAAATCTTTTGTTCGGTGACCGCACGTGAGTCAAAGTCGATAGTCAGCTCGAATAAACCATTATCTTGCAATAATAGTTGATTGTTTTTATGCCAGATTAGTTCAGCATTTGGGTTGGCATTGGAGCAATTAAATAACGTTTTATCTTCACTCAAACGCCACATCTCGACAGGCTGTCTAATGGATAACAATTGATATTGGCAGCTAAAAGCATTGTATTTTCGGTAAATAAGCCAATTGCCATCTGGAGACCAAGTGGGCATATCTTCGTTGAAGTGACTAGAGCGAATAGCATTGAGCGTGAAGTTAGTACTATCGTAGATTATTAAGTCGCGGTTTGATTGATCACTACTGTATTGGCTGTAGGCGATATATCTGTCATCTGTGGAGTAACTTAGGTTGTTTTCAGCGCCTGGAGCAGAGGTGATACGAGAGATATATTGGTATTCAATTTGTTCTTCTTCAAGCCAATACAAACTTAACCACGTAGCAACCACCCCGATAATGAGTCCAGCTGCGAGTAGGCTGCTGACAAATACAGATTGGTTTTTAACGACTTGCTCGGCTTGCTCATTTAGTGATTGCGGGACTTCGATTTCAGCTATCAGTTGATAGCCTACTCGTGGAACAGTTCGAATAAACTGAGACTGGCCAGATTCTTCCCCAAGAGCTTTGCGCAGTTGGGTGATGGCTTGGCTAACTGAGTTGTCGCTGACGATGGTATCTGGCCATAACGTATCCATGATCGTTTGACGCGAGACCGATTGACCGTGTTGCTCAACTAAAAGCTTAAGTAACGTCGCCGTTCTCGCTTCTATTTGTCGCCATTGACCGTTAACTTTTAATTTTAGCGCAGCAAAATCAACAACTACTTTGTTGATTAAAATTCTATTTGCTGGCAGTCCATTCATCAATTTTAGTTATTAGTCATTTTTATCGTTATCGCTAGCCCCATTCTAATCAGCTAGGTACCCTAGAACAAGCCTAAATTCAAGACTTTGCGACGGAATTATTGGTATTTGCTATTAGGTTAGATACAATGATTCGGTTTATAAATGGATACAATAATAAGCTCAGTTTGTAGGGGCAAAATAATGAATTTAGTAAAGCCAATTTCTTATCTCAGTCTGTGTATTTCTGCAATCTGTCAATCGACAGCTTTTGCTAGTCAAGAAGCAGATGATGCCTCCGCTGAAGCTTTACTCGAACGTATTCAAATCAAAGGTATTCGTTCCAGTCTTACTCGTTCTGTTAGCCTTAAAAAAGAAGCTGATCAAGTTTTGGAAGTGATCACTGCCGAAGATATTGGTTTATTCCCCGATCAAAATATTGCTGAATCTTTGCAACGTGTTGCGGGTGTTGCCATGGTACGTGCATTTGGTGAAGGTGAGCGTATCAGTATTCGTGGTACTGAGCCTAGCCAGAACATTACTATGCTCAATGGTCAAAATATCGCTTCTGAAGATTGGTGGTTTATTGGTCAACCTCAGCGAAGTTTCAATTACACTGTATTGCCTTCCGAGATTATTAGTTCATTGGAAGTACAAAAATCACCAACGGCTGATCAAAATGAAGGCTCTTTAGGTGGCAGTGTGGATATTAAAACCCATTTGCCATTTGATTTGCCTGATGCGCATACCATAGTGATGGCCAAAGCGCAGTACAGTGACTTATCGGAAGAAACCGACCCTCAACTGTTTTTCATGCATAATTGGATAAATGAAGAAGAGGACTTTGGGGCCTTGGTTTCATTTACACGACACGAACGCACATTACGTCGTGATGGTATCGAGAGTGGCTCTTGGGTTAATGGTGAATTTGAGCGACTCGATAACGGTTATTTATTAGCGGTTGCACCCGACGCAAGGCCAGAACCAGAGCACTTTAACGTGCTTTATCCAAACTGGGGCGGCTCGGCTTACTTTACTCAAGAACGGATCCGCACGACGGGCACTTTAGCCCTACAGTGGCAACTTAATGATTGGGATTGGCAATTCAACAGCTTGGTCACTCAACTTGAATCTGACAATGTCAATCAGGGTTTTATGTGGTTCCCAACTGTTAAGTTAGTCGAGTTACCCGATGATCAATTTACCGTAGTTGATGATGTTATCCGCAGTATCAGTTACCCAGAAAATGACACTTACAACGCGGGTTTGATCGCTATTGATCGCCATTCAGAGTCTTTGATGTACAGTATGCAATTAATTGCCGAACGAGATGTTGATGGCGGGCATTACGAATATCAATTGGGTTATTCACACAGTGAAACGGACAAGCCTTCTGAGTACTTATCTATTTGGCTGCGTCCTTCAGCGACCGATGTGCAAATGGATAGAGAAAACATCATTGTTGATTATGCTTACGATCCAGCTGACCCCAATAATTGGCCGCTATCAGGCTTAGATTCTGCTATCAATGATGCCGAAGACAGTGAAATTTATGGGCAGGCAGATTTTGAATTTTTCTTGCAAGACTCTTTATTTGAACAAGTGAAATTCGGTTTTAAGTTCAGACATCACAACCGTACTTATAAACGCGATAGTGCGAGTTATGATGTGGGAATAGACGCTACCGTTGCTGATTTTGAGCAGAGCTTACCTAATAACTTTCTCGATGAGTTAGGTTCTGCAGATACGGTGAAAGATTTCTCTATTGTGGATGTCGATGCTGTTTTTCCTTATTTCCCTGAAGGAGATTATAAACCTGATCACGCATCTTCATTTGAAGTGGAAGAAGCTATTTTTGCTGCTTATGTGAGATTTGATTTTAACTTTGGCAATGTCAGCGGCAATATCGGAACACGTGCTGTTAGTACACATGTTGATTCGTCAGGGTATGCGTTGGAAAGACTTGGTGATGAAGAATACATCTGGCAGACCGAAGAAAATAACTACTTCAACCTATTACCTAGCTTTAACTTAAAGTTACCGATTAAAGACGATTTACAGTTCAGATTTAGCTATGCACATGTTTTGTCTCGCCCAGAATATAGTCAGCTATCGAATGCAATCGATTATCAGCCAACTAACGGTGTGGTTGTTGCTGGTAACCCTCAACTCGATCCCTTAACGGCACATAATTATGAGTTTGGGGCTGAGTGGTATTGGAATGATTATTCTTATGCTTCTGCTACTGCATTTTACCGTGGAGTGAGTGAGTTTATTGAAGAGTCCACTACTCTTAGAGATTACAATGGTGAGCAACTTTTAGTTCAGGAACCTGACAATACCTTAGGTGGCAGTTACGAAGGTATTGAATTAACGATCCAACGAGAAATTATCGACGGTTGGGGGGTTATCGCTAACTACACCTTTATGCAAGGTGATCGATATAAAGAATCTGAAGTCCCAAGTCTACCTGGCTTATCAAAAGAGATTTACAACATTAGCGGCTTTTATGATGATGACACTTTCCAAGCGCGTCTATCCTATAATTTCCGCTCGAATTACGCGACAGGTGCCGCATTTAATGTGACTGATGACTACGGTCAATGGGATTTTAGCTTTAAAGCCAACATTAATGAAAATATTGCCTTAATGTTTGATGTGCTCAATATTACCGATGAAACCTTGTTTTTATACAACAAAACAACTTACGCACCGACTAATATCTATCACAATGGTCGACGCTTCTTCACTGGTATTCGGGCAGAGTTTTAACGTTTAATGTTGAATACATGACCCATCCTAGTATGGGTTGACACTTTTTTGATCAAAACGCCTGATGAATTTCATCGGGCGTTTTGTATTTTAAGGCCGAATGTGGCCTTTGTTGATTATATAAATCGACTGATTGTTTTACCATTTCCCTTGCCTCATTTAGGTTATTTGGTTTCATTAACAAGTATTCGTTTTTAAGAATACCGTTTACTCTCTCAGCCAGTGCATTTTGATAGCAGTCATAACCATCTGTCATTGAAC
>NZ_JABULX010000049.1 GCF_013328345.1 Marinifaba aquimaris | reverse complement strand
AAAGTTGTTTTACCGTGGTCAACGTGACCGATTGTACCAACGTTAACGTGCGGTTTCGTACGTTCAAATTTTTCTTTTGCCACTTTTCAGTACCTTTTAAATGAGTTTACCCAGCCGAACTGTAATAAACGTTTTTTGATCAAAAAAATTAATAACCTGTGCGTGATTCGATTATCGCTTCTGCAACATTCTTTGAAGCTTCATTGTATTGTTTAAACTCCATCGAATATGATGCACGACCTTGCGTTGCAGAACGCAGGTCAGTCGCGTAACCAAACATCTCAGCTAATGGAACTAAAGCATTAACTAGCTTTAATCCACCAGGTGCTTCGTCCATGCCTTCAATTAGGCCTCGACGACGGTTCAAGTCACCAACAACATCACCCATATTTTCTTCAGGTGTAGTTACTTCAACCTTCATCATAGGCTCGAGTAAGACTGGTGATGCTTCAAGCGCACCTTTCTTAAAGCCCATTGATGCTGCAATTTTAAACGCCATTTCGTTAGAGTCAACATCATGGTAAGAACCATCATATAAGGTAACTTTAACGTCGAGTAATGGATAACCAGCAAGTACACCTGCTTCCATTTGCTCTTTACAGCCTTTTTCTACCGCTGGAATGTATTCCTTAGGAACCACGCCACCAACGATTTCATTAACGAATTCAAACCCTTCGCCCTCTTCAAGAGGTTCGATCTTAAGCCATACATGGCCAAATTGACCACGACCACCAGATTGGCGAACGAATTTACCTTCGACTTCAACAGATGAGCGAATTGTTTCACGGTATGAAACTTGTGGTTTACCCACATTACACTGAACGCTAAATTCCCGTTGCATACGGTCAACAATGATATCTAAGTGTAATTCACCCATACCAGAGATAATCGTTTGCCCTGTTTCATGATCGGTTTCAACGCGGAAAGAAGGATCTTCTGCTGCCAGCTTACCTAAAGCAATACCCATTTTTTCTTGGTCTGCTTTTGTTCTTGGCTCGACCGCAACTGAAATCACGGGCTCAGGGAATTCCATGCGCTCTAATGTAATCACATTGTCTGGGTCACATAAGGTGTCACCTGTCGTTACATCTTTCATACCGATTGCGGCAGCGATATCTCCTGCGCGTACTTCTTTAATTTCTTCACGTGAGTTTGCATGCATCTGAACGATTCGTCCAAAACGTTCTTTCTTACCTTTCACAGGGTTGTAAACACTATCACCTTGGCCAACAACACCAGAATAAACACGGAAGAAAGTTAACGTTCCCACAAATGGGTCAGTTGCAATTTTAAATGCTAGAGCCGCAAATGGCGCATCATCATCAGATTCACGAACATCTTCTGATTCGTCTTCTTTGATACCAGAAATTGCTTGTACTTCAGTAGGAGAAGGTAAATATTCAACAACAGCATCAAGAACTGCTTGAACACCTTTGTTTTTAAATGCAGAACCGCATGTACAAGGAATGATTTCGTTCGCTAATGTTTGCTGACGAATAGCCGCTTTAAGCTCTTCTTCAGACAACTCACCTTCTTCAAGGTATTTTTCCATTAACTCTTCTGATGCTTCAGCAGCTGACTCAACTAAGTGCTCACGCCACTCATCTGCTAAGTCTTGCATATCAGCTGGAATGTCTTCATAGGTGAAGGTCGTGCCTTGATCTTCCTCATTCCAGTTGATTGCTTTCATTTTGACCAGATCGATTACACCTTTGAATTCATCTTCTGCGCCGATTGCTAATTGAATTGGCACAGGATTGGCTTTTAAACGATCTTTCATTTGCTGAATTACTGCTAGGTAATCAGCGCCGGCACGGTCCATCTTATTGACGAAAACCATACGCGGTACAGAATATTTTTCCATTTGACGCCAAACAGTTTCAGTTTGCGGTTGTACACCTGACGAACCACAAAGTACTAAAACAGCGCCATCTAGTACACGTAATGAACGCTCTACTTCAATTGTAAAGTCTACGTGACCTGGAGTATCGATAATATTGACACGGTGTTGGTCAAACTGGTTTTTCATACCTGACCAGAAACAAGTAGTAGCAGCAGATGTGATAGTGATACCACGTTCTTGCTCTTGCTCCATCCAGTCCATCGTGGCTGCACCATCGTGAACTTCACCGATTTTATGTGAAACGCCCGTATAAAATAATACGCGCTCTGTAGTAGTAGTCTTACCCGCATCTACGTGAGCACAGATACCGATATTACGGTAACGCTCGATGGGTGTTGTACGTGCCACAGTCTATTCCTTCTTGAGGGCTAAATAGAATAATGGCTAGCTCGAGAAGAGCTAGCCATAAAGCTTTTATATTACCAACGGTAATGAGCGAATGCTTTGTTCGCTTCAGCCATGCGGTGAACGTCTTCACGTTTCTTCACTGCAGAGCCTTTGTTTTCAGCAGCGTCTAACATTTCACCAGCTAGACGTAATGCCATAGATTTTTCACCACGCTTACGAGCAGCATCAACTAACCAACGCATGCCTAGAGTGTTACGACGAACTGGGCGAACTTCTACAGGTACTTGGTACGTAGAACCACCAACACGGCGAGATTTAACCTCTACCGCAGGACGAACGTTCTCTAAAGCAGCTTCAAAAATGTCTAAGTGCTCTTTTGAGCTCTTTTCAGCGGCTGCATCTAATGCGCCGTATACGATTTTTTCAGCAGTTGACTTTTTGCCGTCTAACATAACGACATTCACAAATTTTGCTAAAAGTTCTGATTTGAACTTCGGATCTGGTAGGATTTTACGTTGTCCTACAACTCTTCTTCTTGGCATCTCAATTCTCCAATTTTCAGGATATTACCCAAAACTAATTTAAATGTTTGGCCTTACTCGGGTCAAAGAACCGATTATGACTTAGGACGTTTAGTACCGTACTTAGAACGGCCTTGTTTACGATCGTTTACGCCTGCACAGTCAAGTGCACCACGTACAGTGTGGAAACGCACACCTGGTAAATCTTTAACACGACCACCACGGATAAGAACAACACTGTGCTCTTGTAAGTTGTGGCCTTCACCACCGATGTAAGATGCTACTTCGTGACCGTTAGTTAAACGAACACGACATACTTTACGTAGTGCTGAGTTTGGTTTCTTTGGTGTAGTTGTATATACACGAGTACATACACCACGGCGTTGTGGACAAGCTTCTAAAGCACGTACTTTTGACGGTAGTACTTTTCTTGAGCGAGGCTTGCGCACCAGTTGGTTAACTGTTGCCATTTACTGCTCCTAGTTAAATAAAAATAAGCGTTTAAATGTGAAAAATCCGCATCCCTAAAATTAGGGACGCGGAATTTTAATGGTCAAGTAATGAACTGTCAATAATCCGCTTGCAATCCAAGCAGTTTATTTTGTAAATACTGCAATATTATTACAGATTATTCAGCTGCATCACCCTCAATACCGGCATTAAGTGCGTCTGCTAAAGCTTGTTCAGCTTCTTCAGCCGTTACTTGTGGTTCCATTGGCTCAAGTTCTGCTTGACGGCTTTGGGCACGTTTTTGGTGATAAGCAAAACCAGTACCTGCTGGAATTAATCGACCTACAATTACGTTCTCTTTCAGACCGCGTAAATCATCTTTCTTACCACTTACAGCAGCTTCAGTTAACACGCGAGTTGTTTCCTGGAACGATGCAGCAGAGATAAACGATTCAGTCGATAATGAAGCTTTAGTAATACCTAGTAATTCGTATTCGAATTGAGCAGGTGCCTTACCTTCGGCTTCTAATTGACGGTTAGTAATATTTACACGAGCTACTTCAGCTTGTTCGCCTGGTAAGAACTCTGAATCACCCGCTTGTGTAATAATACACTTACGTAACATCTGACGAATAATAACTTCGATATGCTTATCGTTGATTTTTACACCTTGTAAGCGATATACGTCTTGTACTTCGTTAACGATGTAATTAGCAACGGCATCAATACCGCGTAAACGCAAGATATCATGTGATGACTCTGGACCATCAGCGATAACTTCGCCTTTCTCAACGTTTTCACCTTCGAATACGTTAAGCTGACGCCACTTAGGAATCATCTCTTCGTGGTGAGGACTACCATCAGTTGGAGTAATTACTAAACGCTTCTTACCCTTAGTTTCTTTACCGAAGCTCACTGTACCTGTGATTTCAGCAAGGATAGCAGGCTCTTTTGGCTTACGTGCTTCGAATAAGTCAGCAACTCGAGGTAGACCACCCGTGATATCACGTGTCTTCGAGCTTTCTTGTGGGATACGAGCGATCGCATCACCTACGTTTACATCAGCACCATCTTCTAAGTTAACCAATGCATTACCTGGTAAGAAATACTGAGCTGGTACTTCTGTACCTGCGATCATTACATCATTACCTGCTGCATCTAATAACTTAACAGCTGGACGCATGTCCTTACCTGCTGTTGTACGCTCTTTAGGGTCGATAACAACGATAGAAGAAAGACCAGTTAGCTCATCAGTTTGACGAGTAATTGTAATGCCATCGATCATATCGTGGAATTGTACTTTACCTGCTACCTCAGTGATGATTGGGTGCGTATGCGGGTCCCAGTTAGCGACTACATCGCCAGCTGCGATTGCATCGCCATCACCTTTGTTAAGGATCGCACCATAAGGTACTTTATAACGTTCTTTCTCACGACCTTGTTCATCAATAACTGTTAATTCTGTTGAACGCGATGTGATAACCAAATGCTTGTCAGAGTTAACAACATATTTAGCTTTGTGAAGCTTCAATGAACCTGGAGTTTTAACTTGAACACTGTTTTCAGCTGAGGCACGAGATGCCGCACCACCGATGTGGAACGTACGCATCGTTAACTGTGTACCTGGCTCACCGATTGATTGAGCAGCTACAACACCGACCGCTTCACCTTGGTTAATGATATGACCACGAGCTAAGTCACGACCGTAACATTTAGCACATACACCGAAATCATTTTCACAAGTGATAACTGAACGAACTAAAACTTCATCAACTGAGTTATCTTCAAGAAGGTCACATAACGCTTCGTCAAGCATTACATTACGCTCAACAAGTACTTCATCTGTACCTGGCTTCAAGATATCTTTAGCAACTACACGACCTAATACACGTTCACGTAATGGCTCAACAACGTCACCACCCTCGATTAGAGGACGCATGATTGAACCTTCTTGTGTACCACAGTCTTCAGACATAACAACCATATCTTGTGCTACGTCTACTAAACGACGAGTTAAGTAACCCGAGTTAGCTGTCTTAAGTGCCGTATCGGCAAGACCTTTACGCGCACCGTGCGTTGAGATGAAGTACTGTAATACGTTTAGACCTTCACGGAAGTTAGCAATGATAGGTGTTTCGATGATTGAGCCATCTGGCTTCGCCATCAGACCACGCATACCTGCTAACTGACGAATCTGTGCGGCACTACCACGAGCACCAGAGTCCGCCATCATAAAGATACTGTTGAAACTCGATTGTGTTTCTTCTTCGCCTTCAGCATTAGTTACAGTTTCAGTCGATAAGTTGTCCATCATCGCTTTTGAAACACGTTCGTTAGCAGCAGACCAAATATCGATTACTTTGTTGTACTTCTCACCAGCGGTTACAAGACCAGATTGGAACTGTTCGTTGATTTCTGTTACTTCAGCTTCTGCTTCATCAATGATTGAGTGTTTCTCATCAGGGATTACCATGTCATTGATACCGATTGACGCACCCGCTAACATCGCGTAGTGGAAACCTGTATACATCACTTGGTCAGCAAAGATAACTGTCGTTTTTAAACCTAATTTACGGTAACAAGCATTAAGCATCTTAGAGATAGGCTTCTTACCCATAGGCTGGTCGATTAATGCAAACGGTAAACCTTCAGGTAAAACTAAAGATAAAATAGCACGACCAACAGTCGTCTCTTTAATTTCTGTTACTTCTGTACGGTTACCAGCTTCATCAAAATCAACCTCTGTCATACGTACTTTTACACGTGCGTGTAAATCGGCATTGCCGGTACGGTATGCTTTTTCAGCTTCTTTTGCGCTCTTAAGTACTAAACCTTCGCCTTTCGCATTAATGCGATCACGCGTCATGTAGTAAAGACCTAATACAACGTCCTGTGAAGGTACGATGATAGGCTCACCATTTGCTGGAGCTAAGATGTTGTTTGTCGACATCATTAACGCACGCGCTTCTAATTGCGCTTCTAACGTTAATGGAACGTGTACGGCCATTTGGTCACCATCGAAGTCGGCGTTATAAGCCGCACATACTAATGGGTGTAAATGAATCGCTTTACCTTCGATAAGTACAGGTTCGAATGCTTGGATACCTAGTCTGTGAAGAGTAGGTGCACGGTTTAGCATCACTGGATGTTCGCGAATTACTTCATCAAGTACATCCCAAACTTCCGGTGCTTCACGCTCAACTAATTTCTTAGCCGCTTTGATTGTTGTCGCTAAACCACGTAACTCTAATTTACCGTAGATGAAAGGCTTGAATAACTCTAAAGCCATTTTCTTCGGTAAACCACATTGGTGTAAACGTAACGTAGGACCTACTGTGATTACAGAACGGCCTGAGTAGTCAACACGCTTACCAAGTAAGTTTTGACGGAAACGACCTTGCTTACCTTTGATCATGTCGGCAAGCGACTTAAGAGGACGCTTGTTAGAGCCAGTGATCGCACGACCACGACGACCGTTATCTAATAACGCATCAACCGCTTCTTGTAACATACGCTTTTCGTTGCGTACGATAATGTCTGGTGCAGCTAAGTCTAATAAACGCTTAAGACGGTTATTACGGTTAATAACACGACGGTATAAATCGTTTAAGTCAGAAGTCGCGAAACGACCACCATCTAGAGGTACTAATGGACGTAAATCAGGTGGAAGAACTGGTAATACAGTTAAAATCATCCACTCAGGGTTATTACCTGATTGGTGGAATGCTTCCATTAATTTAAGACGTTTAGTGATCTTCTTACGCTTAGTTTCAGAGTTAATTTCAGGTAACTCTTCACGCATCATCGAGATTTCTTGTTCAAGATCAATCTCTTTTAATAAAGCTAGAACGGCTTCTGCACCCATCTTAGCTTCGAACTCGTCACCGTGTTCTTCTAATGCGTCTAAGTAATTTTCTTCTGTTAGCATTTCACCACGCTCAAGCGTAGTCATGCCTGGCTCTGTCACTACGTATGATTCGAAGTAAAGAACACGTTCGATATCACGTAATGTCATATCTAACATTAAACCAATACGAGACGGTAATGATTTAAGGAACCAGATATGTGCAACAGGGCTTGCTAATTCGATATGACCCATACGGTCACGACGAACTTTAGTTAAAGTAACTTCTACACCACATTTTTCACAGATTACACCACGGTGCTTAAGGCGCTTATATTTACCACATAAACACTCGTAGTCTTTAACTGGACCGAAAATACGGGCACAGAATAAACCATCACGCTCAGGCTTGAACGTACGGTAGTTAATTGTCTCTGGTTTTTTAACTTCACCAAATGACCAAGAACGGATCATATCAGGTGACGCTAAACCAATACGGATGCCGCCAAATTCTTCAGTTTGATTTTGCTGCTTGAGAAACTTCAGTAAGTCTTTCACGCTATCTCTCCTGTCGGAGTTAATCCTTGGCTACAGCGCAATGCTGTAGCCGGTAAAAATCGTATCTATCAGTTATTACTGATGATATTACTCTTCGTCTAGCTCGATGTTGATACCGAGTGAGCGGATCTCTTTCAACAATACGTTGAATGATTCCGGCATACCAGGTTCCATCTTATGGTTGCCATCAACGATATTCTTATACATCTTAGTACGACCGTTAACGTCATCAGACTTAACAGTAAGCATTTCTTGTAATGTGTAAGCAGCACCGTAAGCTTCAAGTGCCCATACTTCCATCTCACCGAAACGCTGACCACCGAACTGAGCTTTACCACCAAGTGGCTGCTGAGTTACTAAGCTGTAAGAACCAGTAGAACGAGCATGCATCTTGTCATCAACTAAGTGGTTTAGTTTCAGCATGTACATGTAACCTACAGTTACTTTACGTTCGAATGGTTGACCAGTACGACCGTCGTGTAATACAACTTGGCCATCACGTGGAATACCACCTAGCTCTAATAAATCTTTGATTTCGCTCTCTTTAGCACCATCGAATACAGGCGTAGCAATTGGTACACCTTTACGTAGGTTTTCCGCTAAACGAACAACTTCATGATCAGAGAAGTTTGCAATATCTACTTCCTGACGGCTATCGCCTGACTCGTAAACTTTTGTTAGATACTCACGTAATTGAGCGACTTCTTGTTGCTCTTTAATCATACGGTCGATCTGTTCACCCATACCACGTGCAGCCATACCTAAGTGAGTCTCTAAAATCTGACCCACGTTCATACGTGATGGAACACCCAGAGGGTTAAGTACGATATCAACTGGTGTGCCATGCTCATCATGTGGCATGTCTTCTACAGGAACGATTGTCGAGATAACACCTTTGTTACCGTGACGACCAGCCATCTTATCACCGGGTTGGATATGACGTTTAACCGCTAAATAAACTTTAACAATCTTAAGTACGCCAGGTGCTAAATCGTCACCTTGAGTAATCTTACGACGCTTAACTTCTAGCTTCTTATCGAATTCAGCTTTGATTTCAGCATGCTGTTCAGCAATTTGCTCTAATTCAGCTTGCTTGTCTTCATCTGCTAATGTTTGAGTTAACCACTGAGCACGAGGTGTGCTTTCTAATGTAGCTTCACTGATACCATTAGAGATTAATAAAGACTTAGCACGAGCATAAATACCATCTTCTAAGATTTGGAATTCAGTCGTTAAATCTTTCTTAACTTCTTCAACTTGATACTGTTCAATTTCTTTCGCACGTTGGTCTTTTTCAACACCATCACGTGTGAATACTTGAACATCAATTACTGTACCTGAAACTGAGTTTGGTACACGTAATGAGCTGTCTTTAACGTCAGAAGCTTTTTCACCGAAGATTGCACGAAGTAGTTTCTCTTCAGGAGTTAATTGCGATTCACCTTTAGGCGTTACTTTACCTACTAAGATGTCGCCACCTTTAACTTCAGCACCGATGTAAACAACACCAGACTCATCTAGTTTGCTTAATGCTGATTCACCCACGTTAGGAATATCAGGTGTAATTTCTTCTGGACCTAATTTAGTATCACGAGCAATACAACTTAATTCTTGGATATGGATCGTAGTTAAACGATCTTCTTGCACAACGCGCTCAGAAATTAAGATTGAATCCTCGAAGTTATAACCATTCCAAGGCATGAAGGCTACGCGCATGTTTTGACCAAGCGCTAATTCACCTAAATCTGTTGAAGGACCATCTGCTAACACGTCACCGCGTACAATTGGGTCGCCAACTGATACCGTTGGTTTCTGGTTAATACATGTATTTTGGTTTGAACGTGTGTATTTAGTTAAGTTGTAAATATCGATACCAGCTTCACCAGCTACAGTTTCGTTTTCATTTACTTTAATTACGATGCGAGATGCATCGACATAATCTACTGAACCACCACGTTTAGCAACGATGGTTACACCTGAATCAACGGCTACCGTTTTCTCAACACCTGTACCTACTAACGGCTTGTCAGCCTTTAATGTTGGCACTGCTTGACGTTGCATGTTTGAACCCATTAATGCACGGTTCGCATCATCGTGCTCTAGGAATGGGATTAAGCTTGCAGCTACAGAAACGATTTGCTGTGGTGCAACATCCATGTACTGTACGTTCTCAGAATTCATTAACGTGAATTCATTCTGATGACGACATGGTACAAGGTCGCTGATTAATTTTTGATTTTCATCAACTTGTGCATTTGCCTGTGCGATTACGAAGTTATTCTCTTCGATTGCTGATAAGTAATCGATATCTTCTGTTACAACACCATCAACTACTTTGCGATATGGCGTTTCTAAGAAACCAAAATCGTTAGTGCGCGCATATGAGGCTAATGAGTTGATAAGACCGATGTTTGGACCTTCAGGCGTTTCGATAGGACATAAACGACCGTAGTGCGTTGGGTGTACGTCACGTACTTCGAAGCCAGCGCGTTCACGTGTTAAACCACCCGGACCTAATGCAGAAATACGACGCTTGTGCGTGACTTCTGATAACGGGTTGTTTTGATCCATAAATTGCGATAGCTGTGAAGAGCCAAAGAATTCTTTAACCGCAGCAGAGATAGGCTTAGCGTTAATTAGATCTTGTGGTGCAATGTTGTCTAAATCACCTAGAGATAAACGCTCTTTTACAGCTCGTTCAACACGAACTAAACCAACACGGAATTGGTTTTCAGCCATTTCACCCACAGAACGGATACGACGGTTACCTAAGTGGTCGATATCATCTACTTCGCCTTTACCATTACGAATGTCGATCAATGTCTTCATTACAGAAATGATATCGTCGTTTGATAATGTACCTTCACCTGTTAACTCATCACGACCAACACGACGGTTGAACTTCATTCGACCAACAGTTGATAAATCATAACGCTCTTGGTTGAAGAATAAATTCTCAAATAAACCTTCTGCAGCATCTTTTGTTGGTGGCTCACCAGGACGCATCATACGATAAATTTCTACTAATGCTTCTAAGCGGTCACTAGTTGAGTCGATGCGAATTGTATCAGAAATATAGCCACCAGCATCTAAATCGTTGATGTATAGTGTTTCTAATTTCTTATGACCTGCTTGAGCAAGTTCGGCTAATAACTCTAATGTAATTTCAGCATTCGCTTCTGCAACTACTTCACCCGTAGATTCATTAACATAAGATTTAGCTAAGATACGACCTACTAAGTATTCAATCGGAACTTCTAATTCTTTAACATCGCCTTTTGATAATTGACGAATATGGCGTGCAGTAATACGACGGCCTTGCTCTACAATTACGTTACCGTCATTGTCTTTAATATCAAAAGCAGCAGTTTCACCACGTAAGCGGTCTGCTACTAATTCCATCGCACAAGTATCTTGTTTGATTTCGAATGAAACCGTTTCGAAGAACATGTCTAGGATTTCTTCAGTGCTGTACTCTAATGCACGAAGAATTATTGAAGCAGGTAATTTACGGCGGCGGTCGATACGAACGAATAAAGCATCTTTCGGATCGAACTCAAAATCTAACCATGAACCACGGTATGGAATCACACGAGCGTTATATAACACTTTACCAGATGAGTGTGTTTTACCTTTATCGTGGTCGAAGAATACACCTGGTGAACGATGTAGCTGAGATACGATTACACGCTCAGTACCATTGATAACAAAAGTACCGTTCTCAGTCATTAATGGGATTTCACCCATGTATACTTCTTGTTCTTTAATATCTTTTACAGTGCCGGCCGGCGCTTCTTTGTCATAGATGACAAGTCTGAGTTTAACGCGCAATGGCGCAGAGTAAGTGACCCCACGAATTTGACATTCTTTAACGTCAAATACAGGTTCGCCTAATTTGTAGCTCACATATTGTAACTCAGAACTACCAGAATAACTGGCGATAGGGAAAACAGAACGGAATGCCGCTTCGAATCCATACTCTCCATCAGGATCAGGTTCGATAAATTTGCGGAAAGAGTTCAATTGCATGGATAAGAGATAAGGGACATCCAGCACCTGTGGACGTTTACCAAAATCCTTGCGAATGCGTTTCTTTTCGGTATAAGAATAAGCCATGAGGTTCCTCAGCTTGTCGAACTCAAACGAGTTAGTTCAACGGTAATCGACGATTTAACTTCGATAAATCAGGCACGATAACTTCTACATGCCGTACAGCGCAAAAAGGGCCGAGGGATAAAAACCCTCAGCCCAAGCCTTTTCAGGCAAATAATCTAACAGGTTAGATTATTTAACTTCAACTTCTGCACCAGCTTCTTCTAGTGCTTTCTTAAGTTCTTCAGCTTCGTCTTTCTCGATGCCTTCTTTAAGTGGAGAAGGTGCGCCGTCAACTAATGCTTTAGCTTCTTTAAGACCTAAGCCAGTTGCGCCACGTACTGCTTTGATTACAGCAACTTTGTTACCGCCAGCAGCTTTTAAGATTACGTCAAATTCAGTTTGCTCAGCAGCAGCTTCGCCACCAGCAGCTGGACCTGCAGCTACAGCAGCAGCAGCAGATACACCGAATTTTTCTTCCATTGCTTCGATTAATTCAACAACATCCATTACAGACATTTCTGCAACAGCTTCGATAATTTGGTCTTTAGTAATAGACATGACTCAAATTCCTAATAATAAATTTTTTACAATAATTTAGAGTTAAGCGGCTAAATAAATTAAGCAGCTTGTTCTTCTTTCTGGTCGCGAAGTGCAGCAATTGTACGTACCAATTTGCCCGCAGAAGCTTCTTTCATAGTTGCCATTAACTTGGCAATAGCTTCTTCGTAAGTTGGTAACGTTGCTAATACTTCAACGTCTGCAACAGCACCTTCAAAAGCAGCAGCTTTGATTTCAAACGCACTATTTGACTTTGCGAAATCTTTAAAGATACGCGCAGCAGCACCTGGGTGCTCGTTTGAGAATGCGATTAAGCTTGGACCTACGAATGATTCAGATAAACATTCGAAGTCTGTGCCTTCTACTGCGCGTTTTGCTAAAGTGTTACGAACGATCTGTAAAGATACACCCGCTTCACGTGCTTGAGCACGTAATGCAGTCATGTCGTTCACTTCAACACCGCGAGAGTCAGCAACTACTGCAGAAAGTGCAGCTTTGGCAGCTTCATTGACTTCGGCAACAATTTGCTTCTTGCCTGCTAGTCCTAATGCCATTGGCCTTACTCCTGATACTCTGACAATGTCAGATTTAAATCACCCTTTAATAAATTATTAAAGGGACCTTATACGGTTTAGGTCCAAAGAAAAATTCTTGAGTCCTTCACCATCTGCGCGGGCTAAATATTAAGTTATTTGTAGATAACAAATAACGCCTGCGGTCTTGGATGGGTGCGTCTTATTACTAAGACAGCGGCCCAACTCCAAATTTAGGGCGCAAAATTGTATACAATTTCGCCCCCTAAGTAAAGTCTTCTTATAAAACTACAGTGTTTAAAGAAGCTTGATCAAGCGCAACACCAGCACCCATAGTAGTAGAAATACTTACTTTTTGGATGTACTGACCTTTAGCTTGAGACGGCTTAGCTTTCTTAAGCGCGATAAGTAGAGACTCTAAGTTCTCTTTAAGCTTATCAGCGTCAAAGTCTACTTTACCGATTGTTGTATGAATAATACCATTCTTGTCGTTGCGATAACGAACCTGACCAGCTTTAGCTTGTTTAACAGCTTCAGCAACGTTAGGTGTAACAGTACCAGTCTTAGGGTTAGGCATTAAACCACGTGGGCCTAATACAGTACCTAATTGACCAACAACACGCATTGCATCTGGAGAAGCAACAACAACGTCGAAGTTTAATTCGCCTTTCTTAACTTGATCAGCTAATTCTTCCATACCAACGATGTCAGCACCTGCTTCTTTAGCAGCTTCTGCGTTAGCACCTTGCGTGAAAACAGCAACGCGAACGTCACGGCCAGTACCATTTGGTAATACTGTCGCACCACGTACGTTTTGGTCTGATTTCTTAGCATCGATACCTAAGTTAACTGCAACGTCAACGCTTTCTACGAATTTAGCTGTACCGAATTTTTTTAATAATTCAACAGCTTCAGAGAAGTCGTACTCTTTAGTTACGTCAACTGCTTCGCGGATTGCGCGAACTTTTTTGCTTAATTTTGCCATCTGATTAGCCCTCTACCACTAAGCCCATTGAACGAGCAGAACCTGCGATAGTGTTAACACCTGCGTCTAAGTCAGCAGCTGTTAAATCAGGCTCTTTCATTTTCACGATTTCTTCTAATTGAGCACGAGTAACTGTACCCACTTTGTCTACGTGAGGCTTACCTGAACCAGACTTGATACCAGCAGCTTTCTTAAGTAAGTAAGATGCAGGAGGAGTCTTAGTTTCAAATGTAAATGAACGATCAGAATAAACTGAGATAACAACTGGAACTGGTGCACCCGCTTCTAACTTATCAGTTTTAGCGTTGAATGCTTTACAGAATTCCATGATGTTTACACCGTGTTGACCTAATGCAGGACCAACTGGTGGACTCGGATTCGCCTTACCTGCGCCAACTTGCAGCTTAATAAGGGCTTCAATTTTTTTAGCCATTTTCAAGACCTCTGTTATTGGGTTTAACGCCTCGTATATCCGAGGAGATATACTCTACCGGCTTCCCGTTCTTTAAATACACTAAGGCTCCAGCAAAGCTGAAGCCTTAAATAGTTTTAACATTATCAATGTTAAGGGCGGCGGATTATAGACTAAGTTTTAGCCTTTTTCAACCTGAGAAAATTCTAAATCGACTGGTGTAGAGCGACCAAAAATAAGAACAGATACTTTTAAGCGGCTCTTATCATAATCAACTTCTTCAACAACACCGTTAAAGTCAGCAAATGGACCATCGATAACTCGAACCACTTCACCTGGTTCGAATGAAGTTTTATGTGTTGGTTTATCAGCTGTTTCTTCTAAACGATTTAAGATAGCTTCAGCTTCTTTGTTAGAGATTGGAGCTGGGCGGTCAGATGTACCACCGATAAAACCTAATACACGAGGAGTATTTTTAACTAAGTGCCATGATTCATCATTCATGATCATTTGTACTAAAACGTAACCTGGGAAGAACTTTCTTTCACTCTTACGTTTTTGGCCGGCACGCATTTCGATAACTTCTTCAGTCGGAACTAAGATCTCACCGAAGTGCTCTTCCATGTTGTTTAGTTTGATGTGTTCTTTTAACGTTGTTGCTACACGGCCTTCATAGCCAGAAAAAGCTTGTACAACGTACCATCTAAGTTTTGGTTCAGACATGGTTTAAAATTCCAATCCAGTTAAAAATCCTACTAAACGCACTAGAATACCATCTAAGCCCCATAAGATTAGGGACATAATTACTGTTGCGATAATAACGATCATCGTTGTTTGCATAGTTTCTTGGCGTGTTGGCCATACAACTTTTCGTACTTCAGTACGAGAATCTTTAGCAAACAACATAGCTTGCTGACCTTTTTCAGTTTGGCCAGCAACAAATAAAGCAGCACCTACTGCAGCTACAACACCAATAGCGCGCCACAATACTGAAATTTGTTCACCGTACATGTAATTGCCAACCACAGCCGCTGCTAGGATGGCAAAGCTGACAAGCCACTTTACTGAGTCAAGGCCATTACCTTGTTTTTCTACTTCAACGCCCATGATTAGACCTTTACTTATACTTTAGCTTCACAAATAACGTCTCCGCTCACCTGAGCCAAGACAAAAAATAGGGCTAGGGTTACAAAATATACCCAAGCATAGTGTTGATTGGAGCACAATCGCTATTCAATCTTCACCATATTTGTTAAGTGTTAACTCACTTACACTTAACTTCACACACTTTCGACATTCTAACAGCTGCAGTCTCAAGTAGCGAAATTGGCAGGGGTGGAGAGACTCGAACTCCCAACCATCGGTTTTGGAGACCGCTGTTCTACCAATTGGAACTACACCCCTTAAACCTGCCTTTTTCAAAAAGGCAAAAGCCCCGGATAAACCGAGGCTAGAAAATAAGCTTATACTTTAAACTTATTCGATGATGCTAGCAACAACACCAGCACCTACTGTACGGCCACCTTCACGGATAGCGAAACGTAAGCCTTCGTCCATCGCGATTGGGC
>NZ_JABULX010000048.1 GCF_013328345.1 Marinifaba aquimaris | reverse complement strand
TTGCCGAGCATTGCACTTTGGGATGAAAGGGATGATAGCTTGGAAGTGGTGAAGTCATTTGGTTACGATGATTTCAAACACAGGTTGTCTTAATTACAACCCGTTAATCAAACCATAAAAAATACCCAGCTAATCGCTGGGTATTTTTTTACAATGCCCTATTAGCTGGTGCTCAATGAGCCGTGATTATTACTTTGAATCGCTAATTTTTTCGCGCTTTTGGCATTTATTTTTAACCAAATTCGGCAAACGATATCTGATAACACAACAACTGCAAACGTCCAAATAATTAGAGATGTTAGGCTCATCTGTAATGCGCCGAATATCATTAAACACCAACCTATGATCAACCAGTGTATACAGTAGATAGTTGTTATGTTTTGGCTCCAGCCATATAACAAACTAAATAATTTAGATTGACCAAAGTGCATAGTAAGCCATTGGAATAAGCAAAGAAATACCAGTACAAGTCCTGATAAGCCAACAATTAACCCAGGGCCTGAGCGCATATTATCAACGATATGATATTCAGGATTAGTCAGGCAAATCGCGATACCTGCTACAAGTGTAACAATGCCTATCAGTAAGGTTTGTTTAAACGCTTTATTACGATCTGCTTGAGATTTGAACCAATAACCAAATGCCATACCCGCTAACGGATAAGCAAGCCAAGGGAATAATGGGAATAGTGCACCATGTGACTTATTGCCAACAAAGATTTTTAATACCTGATCAACAAAACCTATGCCTGTTTTTACATCCCATAATAACGGTGAGATAAATGCTACCACTACTGCCAATACTAACCAGACTTTGGCATTGGAAAAATAATGCCTGACAATCGCACATATACCATATGCCAAGCCAGCACACTGCAAGATATCGACAACAAATAAACTGTTGATAGGTGTATGAGGGCCTAATTGTTCGTAGGTAACAAAACCAAACTGAATGGATAACCAAGTTGGAATTGTTGATCTAAACAGGTTTAGCAAATAACCGAGAGCAAATAGTGCTGCAGCACGTTTTAGTTGAGTCGTTAAATTTCCCTGTTTGGAAAAGGCAACAAATACTCCCATTAAAAATATAAACAGCGAAGCGGCAGGCCAACCTAATAAAAATTTTACGGTCGCCCCATAATAACCTTCGTGAACCTCTGGTGAGCCATAAAAATTGAGTACATGAATGATGATCATAAAAAATACCGCGAAGCCGCGTGCTAAATCAAAACCCAAAACTCGAGAGGATGGAGCTTGTGTTTGGCTGACTGTTGTTGTTTTTGTTGTCATGTGTACTTCTCTTATTGTGTGATGACAGTATTACGATTAAATTGAAAATTTTTGGCTTTAAGCCAAGCGCGAGTTACTAAGTCGGATAACACCACTAAGGTGATCATCGAAGCGATGGTTTGGCTTAAATTAAGTTGTTGGGAGCCGACTAACATGAGACCCCAACCTATGAGTATCCACTGCACGACATATATAGTCGTTACGTGTTTACTCCAAAAATAAAGTAAGTTGAAAATTGGGTTGTTAGGTACATGCAATGTGATGTAACGGCAGACACTTAGCCAAATCAGTACAAAACCTGTGATCATAACTACAGATCCCGGACCTGTTCTTAATGGGTGAGCGATGTGATAATCATAATTACTTATGGTAATGGTTACGCCAGTTAGTAACACAGCACAACCGATGACAAAAGAGCGGCCAAATAAGTTGCTTTGTGCATCAGGCTTTGAAAGCCAATGACCAAATGCCATACCGACAAGTGGGTAAGCTAACCAAGGAAATAGTGGAAATGCCGTTCCATAGTGGTAGTGCCCCCAAAGGAATTTGGTTAACTCGTCAACAACAGGCATACCTGTTTCAAAATCCCAAACATACGGCGATGCAAAAGCAATGATTGTCGCCAGTGCAATCCACAGCCAGGGTTGGTTAGGTAATGTGTGTTTTAAAACGAGGCCAATGGCATAAGCTAAAGCTGCATATTGGAAGATGTCAATTACGAGGAATTCTGTCATTGGGGTGTAGCCACCGAGTTGCTCCAGCGTAACTAATTCCATCTCAAGTGATAACCACATAGGGGCTGTTCCCCTGGCAAAATTGAGCAAATAACCCAAGGCAAATAACATAAAGGCCCTTTTCATGCCTTGGCTAAATGTTTGTTTGTTACCGTAGATTAAAAATACGCCCATTATAAAAATAAATACTGGTGCGGCAGGCCATTCGCCTAAGTATTCAATGATGGTACCAAAGTTAGTTACCCATACAGGCTTGATTGCATAGAAGTGCAATACATGTATTAGAATCATGAAAAATACTGCTAAACCACGAGCGAGATCGAATCCAGCAATACGTTGAGTTGGAGAAGGGGAGTGTGAACTCATAATAATTGTTCCCTTGATTAATAAATTACTTCAGCTGTATCAACCCATGATTCTAAAGAACTTAGAGAATCACTTAGATACGCTTGTTTACAGGCATAGCGTTGAATTTTTCCAGACGTCGTTTTATTTAAACTACCTGGTTTGATTAATACGACGCCAGCCAGTTTTATTTGATGTATTTGCTTGACTGCCAATCTGATTTGAACGATCAACTTTTTATGATCGGCTTTAATACCCTGACGACTTAATTCCTGAACTAGGATAATTTCAGCATTTTGTTTGTCATTGGAGGTATTAAATACAGCACCTCCAAATGGAGCAAAATTATCAGATAGCGCCATTACTGTGTGTTCAATATGCTGTGGGTAGTAGAGTTTATTTTGATGCGGGATAACTTCTTTAGTCCGACCTGTAATATACAAACGGTTTTGATGAATAAAGCCTAAATCACCCGTTCGCATGAAGCCAGATTGTCCATTCACGCAAATATTTAGATTATCACTATTGAGATTTGGTTTTTGCCAATAGCCCTGCGCGAGGCTATCGCCTGCGATGAGTATTTCACCAATTTTCCCGTCTTCTAATTCATCGTGTGTTTGAGGTTGGCAAATCTTGACGCTTATACCCGGAATTATTGCACCTGAGTTAATTAAAGGTAATGCGTTTGCTTGTAAGCCGCTGGTTACTGATATTTTTCCTTTATGAAAAGATGTTGGCTCTGCCTCGATTAAGGCTAAGTCTTCTGGTTTAGTGGTCGCTGTGACTAATAAACAATTTTCTGCCATACCATAGCTCGGCTTTATTGCAGAAGGGCATAACCCTGTGTTCGAAAAATAGTGATTAAAGTGCTTTATCGTGTGCGCATTGATAAGCCCTGCACCCAAAACAAATGTCTTTAATGTTGATAAGTCTAAAGTCTCTTTATCTGAACTTGAAACCGCTTTTACTGCGAGGTCTAAGAAGAAATTAGGGCCAGCTGTAACAGTCGCTTTTACATTCGCTATTAGCTTAAGTAAGCCTTGCGGCGATTGAGCAACCTTTTTTGGGTTGACTAGATAAATTTGACCAGCGACCCTCATCGGTGCCAATAATAATCCTACAAACCCCATATCATGATATAGAGGTAACCAATTTAAGAAAATATCTCTTTCTGATATGTCAAATTGCGTTGCGATTAAACTGGTGTTCGTGATTAAGTTCTTATGAGTAAGAATGACACCTTTGGGTGAATCTGTTGTTCCAGAACTGTATTGAAGATAAGCAATGTCATCAACATCGATGTTAGGCTTTTTCCAAGGTACCTTGGGTGTGGTTTCTAACTCGCTATCAATTGCCAACAAATTTAAACTAAAACCACTCTTAGCAGACCAATTATCAATATCGCCAATACTATCGGGTGATATCAAAGCTAGCTCAGGCTGACAATCCTTCACTATTTTATTTAACCTTTGCCAACTTCTTTGTTTTTTACCAGGCTGATAAGCTGTAACCGCAATGACACCAGCATAAACACAAGCGAAAAATGCAACGACATAGTCGATACTATTTGGCATTAGGATTATAACGCGATCACCAAACTTACTTTGCAAAGCGATCTTTGAAGATAAGATTCTTGCTCTTTCGGAGAGCGTTTTATAAGTAATGCTTTTAGCTTTATCTGGGACGTTATCAGCTTCGATAAGTGCAATTTTGTCCGGATATTGCTTTGCATTATTTTCTAAAACATCCAGGAGTGTGTGATTATGAGAAACCATGAAGTAATGTTCTTTTGATTGAGTGATGAAAAGTTCAACCTTATGCAATAGCCACCGATTGCTGCTTAAGTTGCTGAATTAAGTATCTGTCTCTGGTTAAAATCTCTTTACTGTGATCACCAAACCATTCTAAAGAGGCTTCCATTTGGCGGATATTTTCATCAGCGTGATGATTAACGTGATTTAAAAAGGCTTTGTAATTAACCGCACCTTCAAATAACGGGACAATACCTTCTCTAGAGCCAGATGCCGAATACACGGTTGCAGGTGAAAAAACATCGAGTAAATCCGCAGAACTGACATTTTTTAAATGGAAGTGATTGATATAAGGTTTGAGTTTTTCCATTGCTGGGATCACATCTGCACCTGATTCCCAAACATGTAACACATCGAAATTTAATTTCATGTTTTGTGCCGCGACTTTGCTGAACAAGCGCTCGGTTGATTCAACTGTATCGGCAAATGTATTAGGGTGAACCTCTATAATGAGCTGCAAATTATGCGGTGCAATTTTGCGACAGACGCTTTGTAAACGACCGCATAACTTTTGAAAGGCTTGCTCATCAGTTTGCAAACTGCCTTTATTTCCTGCAAACGTGCGTATCTTTTTACTACCCCAGTGCTTGGCTAAATGGCAAAGGAGTTCAACTTTTTGAGCTAACGTATCTTCATCAGCATCAAGCGGAAGATAATCGCTCAACATGGTTGTTTTTAAGCCATACGTTGCTAACCAATCTTTATTAAACTTTGGTTGCGAAGCTAAATTTTTGGCATGTGTGCCCCATAATTCAATCCCTTGAAAATGATTAGCCCTTGCCCATTGAGCGAGTTGCTCAATGGAAATAAGTTGGTGACGAAATGAGATAGTGCAGATGGATAAAATCATGCGCTAACCTCTTCATCAACTGGCTTTGTTTTGGCATTTAAGTCGCATTGTTCTGACCAGATATCGAATAGTTCAACCATGCGCTTTTTGATTGAAAATTCGCGTTCATCTTGCTGGTTCAAAATATGTTCTATCTCGACGGCTAGCTCGGCAATCAGTTGATTTTTATCTTGTGCTGCCCCTTCAAAATTTTGCTCGAGATTGGCAATTTTCATTGCTCTGAATTGAATTTGTTTATAGCCAGAAACTAAAGCTTCAATGACCTCACACCAATCTTCAAATTCAGTAAAG
This sequence comes from Marinifaba aquimaris, assembly GCF_013328345.1. Lineage (GTDB taxonomy): Bacteria > Pseudomonadota > Gammaproteobacteria > Enterobacterales > Alteromonadaceae > Marinifaba > Marinifaba aquimaris. The sequence goes on along the minus strand of NZ_JABULX010000048.1, from coordinate 10,800 downwards.
TCCATCTCAAGCTGTAACATGAAAAAGGCCAATCCATGTTCATAGGCGTACTTACGAATAGACAACACTGGCAATTGCATTAACGCATCTGTAAACGCACCAGGCGATAAATCATAGGTATCACTCAGGTGTGCATTAATAATGCTTCTAACCGCATCTGTCATTGGGTTAGTTTGCACGTTAATACACGCTTTAAAATAATCGTGGATAACTTGATTTGTGCAAGGCTTGATTGCATTTGCATCAAAAATATAACCACCCGCTACAGCATCTGACTCGATCGAGTAGAAGACTTGCTGTTTGTCTTGCTCGCCTTCCCATCTAAAGTCGGGATCGTGCATAAATAACTTATCAGGGTCATCCATGTTTTCTAACATGACGTAATGCGGGAAAGGGTTGGCATTAAACTTATTTTCACGCTCTGGTAGACGATACATATCAAGCATAACCATGATCTGTTGTAAGTCGGTTTTATCATCTAATAGTTTTGATAACTTACTGATGTTGTATGCTTTGTCTCTATCGTGCTCAAACCAAGGTAATACTTCAACGCCGTAGATTTTTTGGTACCAATCACGGAAAAAATCGTGGTTTAACCCCTCGGCGTGATAATTAATTTGATGGTTAGCATCAACAACGACTTCTGCATCCCAAACACCAAAATAAAACGGTCGGTGATCGACATTAGGGTTTGCTTTAATCGCCTGACATAAACAGCTGACAAAGCAATGCACTTTTATGTCTTCAAACTCTTCTGCGGCATCTTCAGTGACGTGTTCAGTTGTTTCTGGTTGTAGTTTTTTTAATAAAAATTCACTCAGGGTATCAACGCTGACAAAGTCTTCTGCATTCAGCGCTTCATCTGGTACTTCAATATCGAGTTTTAGCTCTAAACTGATCAATAATTGCAGCACTAAAACTGAATCTAAATACAGGTCCTCATTAAGCCTAGCCGTTGGGCTAAAAGCGCCAATATTGGCAATGTTTAATTCATCCGCTAAAACTTGTCTAATAGCGTCAATGATTTGTGATTTTTGCATGGTCGTTGTTTCAAATAATAAAGTGTTAAGCGGTTAATTGGCTTTGCTGGAAGTCCAAGGCGATTTGTTTGCGGTTGACTTTACTGTTTGCCATGCGGGCAATTTCATCAACTTGCTGTAAAACTTGGGGTAATTGAAAAGGAGCCAGGTGCTCTGAACTCCATTGTCTGAGTTCGATTGGATCAAGCTCAGAATCGGCAACATATTGTAAACAGACTCTGTGACCTGCAAACTGATCGTCCATTTTAAAGATTACGGCGTCAGACACTTTAGGGTGTTTTAAGATGATATCTTCAACTTCTGTTGGGTAGACGTTTAAACCAGAAACAATAATGGTGTCATCTAAACGGGCCATAAAACGAATATTCTCGCTATCATCGATAAAGCCTAAATCCTGAGTACCGATAGTTTTAATACCCACTTCAGTTTTCACTTTAGCGATGATCTCAGCTGGATTTTGGCTATCACGGCTACATGTGATATCGACATGAGGGAGTGGCTTACCCACTTGATTGGCCTTTTCTAACTTGCTTGCAATACTAATGCAGCCGGCTTCTGAACAGCCGTACTGTTGGAAGAAATGCTCGATTTTAGGTTGGATTTGTTCAAATACTTGTTCTGACATGATGCTGCCAGATGTCATCGCTGCAAAAAGCTTTTCGTTAGCTGGCCATAATCTTAATAGGCCTTGAAGCATTACCGGTGATGAATAAAGTAGCGGTTTTTGTACTGACTTAATTTTTTTGATTAAGTACTTAGGGTTAATACTATTGATAATAACCGGTTGTAAACCGCGTTTCAGTGCAACCATCACACCACAAATTAGACCGTAAGAATGGGTTGTTGGACAGGCAACAACGGGTGTCATGCTCTGTGTATCGGTGAAAAACTCACAATAGCTGTCAATTTCAATATCAATATCTGCCCAGCTTCTCAAAATACATTTTGGTTCACCTGTTGTGCCTGAGCTCATTTGAATGATACCTGGGCGTGCATGGGTTTGTTCAGCCACCTCAAGCACGGTGCATTGATCGATTGCTTTGTACAGCAATAAACTACAGCCTGCTTTTTCAGCCATACGCTTTGCCGTTTCATACGGAATATTCGGATGAATCGGCATGACTGATGTTTGGATTGATTTGAGGTAATAGCAAAGCGTTAACCAAGCAAACGTATCTTCAACGCAGACCGCAATTTTTTTATGCTGATTAATTAATGGCGCTTGGCGATACGTATTGTGTTGCTGAATAAAATCATCTTCACTGAAGGTGGTGTCATTGATAACTAACATACTGACGTCTCGAATTGGTTGGGCGTATTGGCCGATGTTGATGATGCTGAAACCTGTGCCAGCGGATTAACGACGTTGTGATGGAATTCTGCATCGGGTTCGTCACTGAATTTTTTCATCAGCAATGACTCTGTTTTGATATAGGGCTGATAGATGTCGACTTGTTCGATTCTATCTTTGTTGGTAAGCCCTGATTCTTGATAGTGGTTGAAGCATTGATGCACCAGTTGCCAAAATGCTTGTTCTGGGTATTGGTAGTATTCTTCTAACAACAAAGATAAATCAGCTAAGTTAAATACGAATAAAGTATCAATCACCAACTCACGTAGTGCTTCAACATTCTGCATCCAATAATATTGATCGGGGTTAGCGTTTTGATAGCGGCTATCAAGCTCTTTGAAATTAGGCGTGAGTGCTGGTTGTGCTAGGTAAGAATCAACATATTCTAGGCTTTCGTGGAAATCTCTTAATACTGCTTTTTCTGGCCAGCCATTTTGATGTGAAAACAGCATGTTTTGACCATGTGCTTCTATAGCAATGCCATGATTAACCAGCAAATGCCAAACCGGTATGATGGTCGTTTCAATCAGTTGTTGTAACCACTTTTCACAGCCGTATTGTTTTATCCAAGGCTCAATAAATGGCTTGCCGTCGGCTTCTAATACAGTCAATGCGACAAAAGGAACAACACGATTTTCATCAATAAGTGAATGAATACTCTGTCTGAAAATAACACCAATTTGACCATCTAATTTATGGAAACAAGGTGCATCTTGAGTCTTGTCATAGTCAAATGTGATACCGGCATATTCATCGAGCAGGACCGCGTTTTGACTGAAAAATTCATCATCTTTAACTAAGTTATTTAACCAGTTAGATAACACAGGGGCACTGCATATAGAGTGAGAATCAATAGACCTAAGCGAAGAGGTATTAACCATGTTTAAAGGCAATTTAATATTGGCTTTTTCAGGATGAGTGACATTGAGTAATGTACGAACAGAAATACTCGCTTGATATTGATCGCCTGCTGCGCCTAAATACGCTAATTGACCGTTTTGAACGAGTACGTTCAACTCTGATTGTAAGTTTTGCCACTGCCAAGGGTGAATGGGTAGTAATGAAAAACCTTCGGTTTGCCCAGTTTGTTCAACCAGACGGTTTTGTAATACTTGGTAAGTTTTTTCACCTAACTCGTTTTGCCAAAATTCCACTTCGTTATTTACAGGCAAGTTAGCACGCATTAAATTTGAGCGAATAGCAATCCAGTCTAGCTGAAAGGTATTTTGATATTCTGGACCATAGTTTTGATGGTCATTTAAGCTAAAACCGGTTCTAGCTTTAAAGCAAGGGTGATAAGGGTGACCTTCGTCAATTAAGGACTCTAATTGACTGTAACCTAATTGCGTACGACGATTTGGCTTAGTGATTTTTGCGTGATTCCACTGACATAGTTTGATCGTTTGCATCAACTCACTATGTAACTTGGCTTTGACTATATCGTTTGTCGGTAAGTCTTCAATGAGTTCTTCAAGATCAACGGTTTGCCAAATCATTTCTTTTTTAAAGGCCATCTGTTGGCTGTCTAATCTGACACGACCAAAACTAGAATAACGCCCTTTAGCTTTGTATTGACGTTGGTTAAGCTCAAAGAAAAAGTAACCATCTTTGTATGTTTTTTCACACACATGCTCATACAAAACGGCTTCTAACAACTGTTTGATTACACGTGTGGTTGGATTAATCGATTGTGTATCGGTATTGATAAATGAAGCACGGTTAAGTGCTTCACCTTTAGCTAGATCAAGCGGAAGCAAGTTTCACCTCTTTGAGTTGATCATGGATTTGTTGAGACTGTTGGTGCAAAGCAAAAAATGGGTTGGCTATTTCGGTATAAACCGCGAGCTCCTGTTCTGCTTGTAATTCATCAACGTCTTCGACGCGGGTTAATAAGTTGGCTTTGCTTGGTAGTGTTGCTTTAAGTAACAGCTGCTCAATGAAGTTCAGTCCAACACCTGATAATTGCGCCCGAATTTTGATTAATTTTTTGTAGGTCAAAACGAGTAACTTTTGTTCACTAATCAGTTGGTCTTGACCGAGTCGGCTGATGATAGAAAACAATTGGTTAATGAAAAGGTAGTAGCCAAAGCGATCAGCAATCATGTCATCTTGATAAAAAAGATCGTCATTTACTTTAAGTGCAGGCTCTTGTTGGATTAACGTTTCTTTTAGCGTTTCAGATAAATAGAAACCTTGATTGTCGCGATAGTAATAATGGCTAGGGGTATGGTCAGTGATTGTCAGCAACGAATTTTGTTGGTGAGCTTCTAATGCAACACCGTGTTTTTCGTATAGCCAAATTGAAGGCTCAATTGCGCATCGCCAATAACTGTCAAACCAGATAGATGCCGCTGTCTCTATATTGATCAGTTGTTTTTCAGCCAATGCATGTACCTGTTGAGCTAATTTCGATTGAGCACCTGGTAAAATAGGGTCTTGGGTTAATGCCGCTATAGATAGGGTATTATTTGTTTCTTGGGTAAAGGGGTTATGGCGCAAAATCGTTTCAAAACCACTTTCTTCCATCCCTGGTAGTTCTACTGTGATGTAGGCCGGATCTAAGATCATCGAAAACTGCGGGTAAGCCGTTTTGAAATCACTTTTTTTAATTAACTTGCCCACGTTCATACCCGCTTCAAGCTCGTGTGCCATATTTTGACGTAACGAGTTAGTAATTTTGACTGGGATAGAAAGCTTGATCATGTAATCAAGTTCAGCACAGTAGAGCGTTCTTACAGATGATGTTGGGGTAAAGGTTTTCCCCATTACACCCAAATCGACAATATCGCCTGATGAAATAAGATCTTTTAGGTAATCTTGATGTAATAACCAATGTGCTTGTAACGGATGAACCGGAACCAACTGCTTATCTGCATCGATTGCATTAGAATCTAACTCGGCTATCTGATTAATGATTTGTTCAGCGCACGCTTCAATCATCGAGTTCTGTTTGAGCAGCTGGCGTGAAATAGCAAAGAAATGTAACTTGAACTGGGCTTTTAATTCTGGTGTGTAGTTTTTGTGTTGCCAAAGATGAATTCCCTGACGTGATTTAGGGGTAGGGTGTAGCCAGTGCCCAAATAACAAAGATTGCTCTGAGGCAATAAAATCGAGTTGCTTCAAGGTTTCATCGTTGCCGCGTTCAACGAGATAATCCTTCATGATTTGTTGGCTTTCTAAGGTTCGTGTTAGCAGCTCAACTTTATTTTGGTTTTGTTCTGGGTTATCCGCATAGATGTTATCAATAAGCATGAAGGTCGCTGAAAGATAGGCAATAGATTGCCATGTCCATTCATTTTCATCTTTGATAAAGGCTTGAGTGAATATGTGTCGGCCAACGGATGAGCGATAACCGACGCCCAGTGCTAACGTTTTATTTATACCCGTTAGTTGGATTTCAAGGGCATAAACTTCTGTACCTGAAAACCTTAAACCTGTTTGCAATTGCCATTCGCTGGCACTGTGCCAAACACCTGGATCAATTTCACGAAGGTAGCAATTGGCAAATGCTTGAAACGAAGCATGCTCTGCAACTTGAATTGCATTGAGGGGCATCATGATGCTCTCCAGAAAAAATGTAGTGATTAGAAAAATTTTTTCAGATCTTAATGATACCCATTCTCATTATCAAATAAGTTTACAATTGTTACCTTTCGTTTTTTAATTAGCTTTTAGCTGGTTTAATCTCGTTGGTCGATGCGCAAAAACAAAATATAAAGCGACAAAAAATGCACACCATTCTGCCAGTGGTAGTGCAATGATAAAGGCAAAATCATTGCTGGTTGGTGAGAGGAAGTTTAAATCCGGTAGCCATAAATAAAAAGCTAATAACAGGGTTGCCGGTAGCACTAAGCTTCTCGCTGTTGCAATTAATGCAGAGGGTTTGGGTTGATGAATGGCCGTAAGATAGCAAGTTAATACTATGTTCGTACCATTGATTAAAAATAGCGGTAAAATCAGGGGCAGCAGCTGATAACTGACCTCAAGTACAGTCTGCTCATTGCTAGAAACAAAACTTCCGAGTACTGCGTTTGGCCAGATGAGCAAGGTGCTAACAATAACAAGCCCCATCGATAAAACGGTCATTACCGCGATTGATAAAAATTGTTTAACGCGAATGTGTTGTTTCGCACCGAAGTTCTGACTGACAACTAAATGCAGTGCATCGGCTAAACCGTAGCTGAGCATAATGCTTAAAAATATAAAGTAGTTAACTAAGGTAAACGCGGCTACACCGTCTACCCCAAGGCGATGAATCATCAAACCGTTTAAGATAAAAAAGATGATACCGACAGACATTTCGTTGATAAATTCAGAGACACCGTTAAAGGCAGATTGCTTTAATAAAGCCCAGTTGTGATTTAACCAAGTAAATTTTAATGCGCGTTTAGGGCTGAAAAAATAATAACTCAGCACCAAAAATTGGATAACTTGGGCAATTGCGGTTGCATAAGCCGCTCCTGCCAGTCCATAGTCCAGCTCGACGATAAACCAGTAGTCCAGAATGATGTTCAGTACCGCGCCAGTCACAAGAGCTGTGGTAGCTAGTATTGGATGGCTATCAGGTCTGACAAAATAATAGAGCACCATAGTGGTGAGCTGTAAAATAAATACCCAGCGAATAACATCCAAATACTCTTTAGCCATGGGGTGAATTTGCTCAGGCATACTCAACAAACCAAATAGTTCATCAACAAAAAATAAACTTAAAAAAGCAAAAGTGGCGTTAATGACAATCGAGGCGATTAAAGACTGGCTAAAAATATCACTGGCTTTTTTTACGTTATCTTCGCCCATTGCCTTACCTGCTGAAACCGCGCCACCTATGGCTATCATCAATGCCGTTGCAATAAGTAGAGTGAAATAGGGCACCATTAAGGTAATCGATGCTAATGCATCCGCACCGACATAGTTTCCTACAAAAAAGCCATCTACCAAATTGGCGGTCGTGATCGCCACTAAGCCTATGATGGACGGTAATACATAGTAAAAAAACGTGGGAATGACTTTGCCTGACAAGGCTGGATTATTCTGTGACATCTTGCTTATGAGCTTTTTAATTTTAGGTATTTTTATAATGGCGGGCAGTATATTTAAAATTTATGATATTGCAAATGAAAGTAATTCTCATTAATATTTATTAAAAATGTTTAATAATTGTAAATAAGAGTACAAATTGAAAGCAGCATGCATTTTGATAATAAGTGGCCAGCCCGATTTAGCTGTCGACTTAGCTTCTAGTTTAGAGCACGAATCATGTGACATTTGTTTTTGCCCCAAAGGAGATGATGGGGTATTGATGGCGCAGACTCAATCTTTTGATCTTATCGTGTTAGATCAAGCTATCGCAGGCGAGGGAGAATACAGTTATGCTCAGCGTATCCGTATGAGCAAACAGACGCCGTTAATTTTAGTATCCGCTGATGGTTCGGTTGAAAATCGAATCAAAGCCTACCATCAAGGTGCTGATGACTTCATCAGCCGCCCGTTCCACATCAAAGAAACCACGCTTAAAATCAATGCGCTATTGAGGTTATCAGGTGCGCGGCAAACTAAAACAAATTCTCAATTAAACAGCGACCAATTGATTTTGGATAAATCGAAGCAAAAGGTTTATTTCGAAGAGCAGGAGTTGGTGCTAACTCCAACTCAATTTAAATTACTTTGGTTGTTGGTTGAAAACCGCAACCAAATTATGAGTAAACCCTATTTGTATCAGGCGGTACTCGATAGGGAGTTTTTCCCGTACGACCGCAGTATCGATATGCACTTTAGTCGAATTCGCAAAAAACTAATGGAAAAGGGCATGGTTGCCGATCGCTTAACCACAATTCATGGTAAAGGATACCGCTACTCGTAACCTCTTTAGCGACCAATAGCTAAATCAAGATTAATTAGTAACAGTTGTAAAAATCCTTTCTTTATTTTTGTGAAAATATAAAAATCCACAAACGATAATAATTATCATTTGTATTGTTTTTGTGCAAATGTGAGTCGAAATAACATGAGTATTATTGAACAAGTTGCCAGCCAAAAACAGGCTGATTTTATTGCTGATCTGCAAGTGTCAGGTTTCAATCCAAGCAAGATGATAAACCGTCTTTGCAAACATTTTTCACATAAAATCAATGCAGTATGGAATGAAAATCAAGGTTTTATTGAGTTTGAAATGGGCTTTTGCCAGTTGGATGCTCAAGGTGAATTGCTCGTTTTTCAATGTGGGGCAAAAACTGAAAGTGAACTGACCGAGATCACCGATTGCATGGATAGCCACTTTATTCGTTTTGCAAAGCAAGCTGATGAGTCGGTTAGACCACTGTTGATGTGGCGTGTAACGCATACCAAAGAAGGTAATCAAAATGACTAAAGCAAATTTTCCAGACTGGTCATTAGGCCAAGCCAGTAAAATGTACGGCGTTGATCACTGGGGCAATGACTATTTCTCAATTGATCAGTCTGGCAATGTAGTGGTAAAAAACCCACAGCAAGGCGCAGAGCATCCAGTGCCTATTATGGATATTGTTCAAGGCATGCAAGATCGCGACTTACAGATGCCTGTATTACTTCGAATAGAGAATATTCTAGATGAAAGTATCAGCAGCCTGAATGACACTTTTGCTGATGTTATTGAGAAAGTTGGTTATCAAAATAAGTATCAGGGTGTATACCCAATTAAAGTTAACCAACAGGCGCAAATTGTTGAGGAAATTGCACAATTTGGTGCACGTTATAACCACGGTTTTGAAGTAGGTAGCAAGGCTGAAATGGTGGCGGCACTTTCAACAATTGAAGCACTTGATAGCTTGATCATTTGTAATGGCTACAAAGATCAAGAGTTCATCGATTTAGGTTTAGAAGCGACCAAACTCGGCTTTAAGTGCTTCTTTGTGGTTGAAACGCTGACAGAGTTACCAATTATTGTCAAACGAAGTGAAGCCTTGGGGGTCAAACCTTTAATTGGCGTACGCACAAAAATGACCAGTCAAATCAGTGGGCATTGGGGGGCTACAAGCGGTGAGCGCAGCGTATTTGGCTTATCGTCTAACCAGCTAATTGAGGCAATCGACTATTTAAAAGAACACCAAATGCTTGATTGTTTACAATTACTACATTGCCACTTGGGTTCACAAATTCCCAATATTCGTGACATACGTTCAGGGGTATTAGAAGCGTGTCGTTATTATACCGATTTGTGTAAAGAGGGGGCTGCTCTCACTCATATTGATTTAGGTGGTGGTTTAGCCGTTGATTATACCGGCTTACAATCGAGTTCGGGTCAAAGCCGAAATTACAGTTTGGCTGAATACTGTGAAGACATTATCGATACCATAAAAACGACACTCGATGCTCAATCTATTGCACATCCTGTAATTGTCACTGAATCAGGGCGAGCAACCGTCGCTTATACGTCTATCTTACTGTTTAATATTCTAGATACTGTCGATTTTGATGCTAAACCTGTACCTAATGCAGCTGAAAATGAGCACTCATTAATTGCCAATATGCGTGAGATCAGTGGGTATTTAAAACCACAACGCGTACAAGAGTGTTTTAACGATGCACAGTTTTACCGAGATGAAATTCGAGAATTATTCAAACGCGGTCAAATTGATTTAAGAACACGCTCTGTATCTGAAACACTTTATTTTAACTTATTGCATCAAATCAAAGCGGTATTAGCTGATATGCCGCGTATACCTGAAGAGCTTGAAGGGATTAATGAGTCTTTAGCTGATATTTACTACGGTAATTTCAGTTTATTCCAATCGCTGCCTGATTCATGGGCGATTGATCAGCTTTTCCCAATAATGCCCATTCATCGGTTACATGAAAAACCAAATCGACAAGCCATTTTGGCTGATATTACGTGTGATTGTGATGGCAAGATTGAGCAGTTCTTAGTTGATCAACAAATTGAGAAAACCATTCCATTACACGATGTAAAAGAAGATCAGGAATACTATCTAGGCGTATTCCTAGTCGGTGCTTATCAAGAAACCTTAGGTGATTTACACAATTTATTTGGCGATACCAATGTGGTCAGTGTCAGATTAAACGCTGATGGTAGCTATGACTTTGTAAAAGAAGTACACGGGGATAGCATCGAAGATGTGCTGAGTTACGTTGAATACCAGCCACATCAAATGAAAACACGTTTTAGAAATACCGTTGAAGCCGCGGTTAAAGATGGTCGAATTAATGCCAGAGAAAGGCAACAAATGATCAAAACGTTTAATGCGAGTATGCAAGGTTATACCTACTACGAGAAAGAAGAATTATCAGAAAATGTTAATCAAGTAATTAAAAGAGCAAGTTGATGAGCAAAGTTATTATTGTTGGCGCCGGAGGCGTTGGTGGTGTGGTTGCACACAAGTGTGCACAAGTGGCAGAAGTATTTAGTGAGATTGT
>NZ_JABULX010000047.1 GCF_013328345.1 Marinifaba aquimaris | reverse complement strand
TTGCCGAGCATTGCACTTTGGGATGAAAGGGATGATAGCTTGGAAGTGGTGAAGTCATTTGGTTACGATGATTTCAAGCACAGGTTGTCCTAAAAATAGCCCTGTTGAGCTAACTTTAGCTTTAGTTACTTTACTCTGAGATTAAACTACTTGTATATTTAATCTCAGTTATAAAAGCTAGAGGATAAAAATAATGAAAAACTGGCGATTGCTCTTAACGACTGCGCTTTTATCGTTGTCATTAGCACAACCTGCCCTTGCAATGAGTAATAAGGCAAGAGGTGAAAAGTTTATGGAACAAAACCGTAAACAAGAAGGGGTTATCAATACATACTCTGGCTTACAGTACAAAGTGTTAAAAGAGGGGACGGGCCGACAACCTAGAAGTCGTGATCGTGTAACGGTTCACTACGAAGGTAAAAACTTGGATGGTAAAGTTTTTGATACCACTTACACTGATGGCCAAGCGGTAACGTTTAAATTAAATCAAGTCATTAAAGGTTGGACTCAGGGTCTACAGCTTATGAAGGAAGGCGGTAAAGCGGTGCTTTATATCCCTCCTTACTTGGCATATGGTGAAAAAGGCTCGGGTCGGGAGATCGGTCGTAATGAAACATTAATTTTCACAGTTGAACTCATTAAAGTCAGTCCTTAACTTATCCTTCATTTTCAAATTGTGCTGATGCACTCATTTATAGAGGTTATTCTTATATTTCAGTTTAACCTCTACCACTGCTAAATACACAAAGCATTATTTGTGCCCTAAGCTTGTATCTACTGTCGAAATGAAATTATCAGTATATGGAACAGCATCCCGCTTGGTTAGTTTTCTGTCGTTGCTGTATTTTTAACTCAAAAAAATAACCAAACCGATACTAAGTTACTGGTTCAATATACTGCTATTGCAAGCAATTAAGCCATTTTAAAAATCACGCATTTTGATGATTTAAAACCGTTACCCAATTTACTCTTTTCCATTTTATCAAGCCGTTACAGTGACCATAAAAAACAACCAGTCACGTTTTAAGCGATAAATATAATTCCAATTATCAGTTGAAATTGAATTTTCTAATGAAACAAACTCAATACAATCAACAAATACTTTAAACGCTGTTCAATGCTCTTAAGCTATATCGCCAAGCTCAGATTTGATGAATTGAAAATTGATAGGGCATTCGTCAATGGTATGGAATCGAATGTTAAGCAGCAAAAAATTGTTAACGCCATTACTTTGATGGCACAAGGTATGGATAAAAGCATAGTGGCCGAAGGTGTCGAGATATGTGAGCAGTTAGCCTATGCCAAAGAAAAGAAAATCGATACCATTCAAGGGTACTTGTACAGTAAACCTTTACCTGCCGATGATTTTGTAAACTATGTAACTTCAAGCATGAGTAAGCTTGAGAATGAATAGACGGTGAAGCATAGATAAAAAAGGGCGGTTAATCCGCCCTTGTTATTAGCTATTGACGATGAAACGTTTAAGTGATTTTTCCGCTAATGCGCTCAATTTCATTTAAGCCCTGCCAAAGTAATGTCTCATGAAAACAAATTGCACCGCCTCCGCGTTTTTCTTGCGAGCTCATACGATTCATATCTGCTATACAAACCCAAGCATCTTGTTCAGGCTGTTCATCTTCGATATCAGTATTTCCACGGTCATCCTTTTCTTCTGAAATGGCCCATTTCGCATGATCTTTGGTGTACGGCCAATTAAAACCAGTTAATTGATTACCCTCACTGTCGGCGATCATTTGTAAATCGACATTGGTTATTTCATCAACGATGTCTTGGCCATCTCTATCGACAAATTCATGGTGATACTCTCGTCCTTTATACGTTGTCACAAAGTCCTGTTTGCCATAATCACTAGGCGAATCACCTTTATCTTCGGTAGGCAAATTAGCGGTTGATGTTAATCGACGCCAAGTTTCAACTCTCAAATCAACACCTAATTTAGGTCCAACTAGGTTTATCCAAAAGTCATCGTACCAAGCACCACTTTTAGCGATTAACCTAAAGATTTTGCCCGCTTTGGATTTAAATTCGATATCGGCAGGGGCTTTTTGTGGATGATGTTCGGCAAATGACTTGGTGTAAGCGGGCGGGTTAATACCTTGAGCTAAGCGCCACAAATTGGCATATTGACTGTCTTGCGTTACCGCTTCAGGTAAGTGAACGCCAAAGACTTGTGGTTCATGCTGCTCTGCTAACACCGCTGCAATTTTGTCAGCCGTTGACACATCTTCAAGTGAAATACAGATAAAGGTTTGTGCATATTGATAGGCATACTCTGGATAAAAGTACTGCATGTCATTGTCTAGGTTAAGCCCAGGAATGCGCGGAGTAGAATGAGATAACCAAAATGCTGTGTTAGATGTTAAATCAAAGGCTAGCGTGCCTTTGCAATGGCCATTATGTGCATTATCGATAGGGTGATTGCGATCTTTCTCTCTGACATTTTCGCCATAAAATGCAGGTTTAACGTCTTTAGCAAAGTCATCTGCTGTCATCGAATACGGATATTCGTCGTTGTAGTTTATCCAGCCAATATTGGCATCATCTGATGGAAAGAGCTGTTTAAGGGTATGATACAAAGCGCCATTTTCACCTGTACCTAAACGATAAGGAGATAAGGCAAGTGGTTGTTCTCCACATGATTGATAATAAAGGTACTCATTACCCGTTGTTTTTTGACTACTTGGGCCAATGTTATGTGGCAGTTTATACATAAACCACCAATCTACATTTTCAGCTGAAATATCGGATTTTGCCGTTAACATACTATTCCTTATTGTTGCCATATCAACTAACATTCTGTGTCATTACTAATTAAACATAACGCAAATCAATAGCTTAGCCAGTATAAATGCTATTATTTTACGTATCTGATTTTTACAACAGGTTAAAAAGCTCAGCAGAACAATGATAAGAAGCCACTGATGAATGACCCGTTAATGCATTTAAGACAAGTTTGGGATAGCTATTCACCTTTAACTGATGACACTTGGCAACAATTGCAAAAAGGACTGAGTGTAAAGACCATTGCCAAAGGCACTCATCTATATGCGGTTGATGACACTTTATCCTCTTTTGCTTTTTTACACTCAGGCTTGATGCGGGCTTATATGCTTGATGAAAACGGTCAGGAATATAATAAGAACTTTTTTGCCGATGGCCGATTTCCGGGGGTTATGAGCTCATTACTTAAAGCTGAGCCGAGTATGTTGGGAATTGAAGCGATAGAAGCATCTGAGCTAATCGTGATCGATTTTGCTATTTTTCGTCAGGTTTTATTTAACAATAATGACTTGATGAAGATGCACATCTTGTATTTAGAAAAGCACTGGCTAAAAGAAAAAGAATTAAAAGAGATCAGTTATTTGCAGTTTGAAGCAAAAGATCGCTACCTCAAATTTTTAACCGATTTTGCTGATGTGGCTGAGAGGATACCGCAATACCACATTGCCAGCTATTTGGGGGTGACACCCACACAATTAAGTCGAATTAAAAAAACACTAAAAAAATAGCGTTTATCAACATATGTAAAGGCGCTGAGTTTTCCTTCACTTTAAACTGCCCATCATCAACTCAAGGCAAGAAGGAAAATACAATGAATATTATCGAAGCATTAAACTGGCGTTACGCGGTTAAACAATTTAACTCAACAAAATTAACGACTGAGCAGATAAACGGTTTGACTGAAAGTGCGCGTTTAGCCCCTTCATCATATGGTATGCAACCTTATCAGTTGGTGGTGGTAGAGAACGAACAATTAAAAAATGCCTGTATTGAGGCAAGTTTCGGGCAAGCCAAAGTCGCAGCGTCTTCCCATTTACTAGTATTTGCCAATAATACTAATTTTGGTCAGGTCGATATCGATAACTATTTTGATAACTTAGCCAAAACTCAAGGTGCACCCGCTGAAAGTTTGGCAGCCTATAAAGCGCAAATTGAAGGTGATTTGCTAAATAAATCGGCCGAAGAAATAGCTATTTGGGCACAACAACAAGCTTACATCGCATTAGGTATGACATTGACTTATGCCGCAGCCAATAAAATCGATGCTTGCCCAATGACAGGGTTTGACAGCCAAGCGTTTAATCAAATTTTAGGTTTGGATGCGTTAAATTTAAATGCAGCCATTATTTGCCCTGTGGGCTTTCGAGCCGATGACGATAAATATGCGAGCAAAACAAAATACCGTAAACACATTGATGAGCTAGTGGTTAATATATGAGTTATTTTGCCATTTTAGCGTTAGTGGCAGGGGCATGCATTGCTATACAAGCGGCGATGAATGCCGAGCTTGGCCAAATACTGCAAAGTAGTTTACTGGCAACTTGTATTGCTTTTGCAACCAGCTTTTTTTTGATGTTAATACTCATTGCGTTAATAGCGCCTGAGCGCTTGTTGCTGAGTTATCAAACGATCAAACAAGTACCTTGGTACTTATGGTTTTCTGGGGTTTTTAGCGTTATCGGTGTCGGGAGTTTTTATTACCTCATACCAAAGATGGGCGTTGGCAATATGATGAGCTTTGCCTTAACGGGTCAATTAGTTTTCGCTGTGGTTATTAGTCATTTTGCTTGGTTTAATAGCCCGCTTCAAAGTATCTCGCTTTATAAAATAATCGGTGCATTGCTGCTCATTTTAGGCGTGGTTTTAATTAACATGCCAAACGGCAAAACCAATGCTCCGTTAGTCGTAACAAAGGAAACATAAAAATGAAGGTTATGCACAATAACATCAATAACATGAATGTATATTGGCAAGCACTGGGTGCAAAAAGTGAAGGTGGATACTTTATAAATCATACCTGGCCAAACAAAATTTGGTCTGCCAATTTATCACTTGACCTAAATGAACAATCTAAGCTACTTAATGCTGGCCAGTCATTAATGACGGTTGATGTCATCAGTGAAGATGAGTTAGCGACAAGCCCTGTGGTATTAAAAGGGCAATTAGTCATGATGGATCTCGATCTAACCACAGGTTCAAATGCGACGCCTTCACAAACTGATTTATCGAAACAGGGACGAGCAATTGTCCAGGTTGAAGATCAAGCACAAGCCGATTTATGGACAGAAGCTTGCAGTAAAGCATTTAATTATCAAATCGATAAAGATGCTATACGCCAGTTTATTCAAGATGAGAACAGCTTCGTTTTAGCACTGACTATTGACGGTGAAATTGCAGCTACAGCAATTGGTTACTTAACGGGTGATACTTTAGGTATACACCAAGTAGGTACTGTTCCTGATTTTAGAAAGCAGGGCGCGGCTGCCCAGCTTATGCATTACCTACTTGAGATTGCTGTAGAGAAAAGCTGCACAACCGTGAGCCTGCAAGCTTCAAAAGCAGGGTTTCACTTGTATCAAAAGTTAGGGTTTAACCAAGTGGGCACTTTAACGAGTTTAAAATTAGCTTGATTGTTTAATTTGGCGGTGCGCTATCAAGCCAAATTAAGGTTTCAGTTTCAAAGCCTAATGAATTGGCTTGCTTTAAAAAACGCTGTTTAATGGCTTCATCGAGTTGAGGTGTTCTGGCTAGTAGCCATAAATAATCGCGATTAGGGCCTGATACAAAAGCGTATTGATAGTTAGGGTCTAATTCGTAAACAACGTAAGCACCGTAAAAAGGGCCAAAAAAAGAGACTTTTAAATGGCCCGTTTTATCATCTTTAACAAAGTAGGCCTTACCCTCAGCTTTTTGCCAAACTTGCTCTTTGGTATCAAAACCGCGGTTAATCACTTGTACGCCGCCGTCTTGACGTAAGTTATATTCGGCGGTGACTTTTATCATATCTCGTTCAAATGAGTGATCTAATCGGGCAATTTCATGCCAGGTACCTAAGTAGCGATTAAGATCAAATTGAGAGACAGGCTTGATGCCTTCAGGTGCACTGGTACAAGCACTGATAAATAACACCCATAATAGCATCAGCATTTTTTTCATCGTTTTGTCTTTTACTTCATTTTTGTCATTGCTTAGCAGAACGTTTTAATAAGGTTTTGCGATCAAGTCGCAAAACTATTAAATATTTACTCAAGTATTCATATACTTGGCTTAATTATAGTTAATACTTAATTGAAACCATTCACTTTTTATTCGCACTAATGGTCTTTTTATGTCTGAAAATACGCAAGTACCTGAACCTACAAACGATAGCACGGTTTTAGCACAGCTAAGCCCAGATAAATTACTGAGAGATGAAATTGATCAATTCGAAAAGATCTACGACATCATCATTACTTATTTAACCAACTACAGCTTCCAATTGTTGGGGGCGGTGATCATTGTCGCAATTGGTTATTACATCGCCAGTAAAGTCTGTAATTTGGTTTTGAATGTTTGTGAGCGGAAAAACCTAGATATCACGCTGACGCGGTTTTTAGCCAATACCGCCAAAATCGCAATTTTAGTATTAATGGCCGTGGTTGCTCTTGGCAAATTAGGGATAAGCGTAACGCCTTTTATCGCTGCGATAGGTGCGGTATCTTTAGGTGCAGGTCTTGCATTACAAGGTTTATTAGCTAACTACGCAGCTGGTTTTAATATCATCTTTATTCGTCCTTTTGTGGTTGGAGACACCATCACAGTGCAAGGACAAACGGGTATCGTAAAAGAAGTATTACTGGCCTATACCATTTTGATTGATGAAGATGGTGTTGAGATCACCATACCTAACAAACACATCGTTGGTGATGTGATTGAAAACTCTAGAAAAGACTCACTTGTGAAACTCAACATAGGTGTGGCTTATCGGCACGACCCTAAACAGGTCATTGCCATTATAGAAAAAGTAATAGAGAACAGACCTTTTATAAGCCAAACCAGACAACCTCAAGTCGGGTTAGATGAATTAGGCAATAGTTCTATCAATATTATGGTGAGGTTATGGACACCGACTGAAAACCTCTATGCAGCAAAATTTGAAGCATTGCAGCTTATTTACGATGCCCTCAAAGATGAGAATATTAGTATTCCATTTCCGCAGCGCGAAGTGCGACTGTTATCCGAGCAAGACTAGTGCGGGTCTTGTTTGGCTAATACCTTATTTAAGCCGTCTGCCATTAAGCGGTCGGCTAATTCAGTAATTAATACTCTTGATATCAGTAAAGCAACAATAAAAACAACGGCGAAAATGGCGAGGCTGTAGCCAAAAAATAGATAACTGATACCGACTAAACTAGAGCAGGTAAGGATGCGAATAATCAGCTCAACGGTATCAAAGGCGGGAAGTTTTTTTTCGGCAAAAGCTAAGTCACGGGCTTGCTCTAATAAAACAAATTGCTGGTCTCTGGGTAAATCAGCTATTTGCTCGAACTGATCAATGTAGGGTTTTATATCCATTGCAACAAAGCTCCGGCGAGTAAAACAAGGTGCTCGCGTTAAGTACGTTAGAGCACCATTAAACACCTAAAAGACTCAATCAATCAAACGTTTATTAATATGCTGATAGGCATCAACACGTCGGTCTCGTAAATAGGGCCAAATACGACGTACATCTTCAGAGCGCTTAATATCAATTTCAGCAATTAAGTTCTGCTCTTTGTCATCATCAGCATGTGCCAGCATTTCACCTTGAGGACCTGCGATAAAACTACCACCCCAAAACTGAATACCTAAACCATTTCCTTCTGGACTGGCTTCCCAACCCACGCGATTAGCACTAATAACATAAACGCCGTTTGCCACTGCATGGCTTTGCTGGATCATGGTCCAAGCATTTTTCTGGCGAGTTTGCTCTGCTTTATCATCATTGATATCCCAGCCAATGGCTGTTGGGTAACACAAGATATCTGCACCTGCTAAAGCCATTAAGCGCGCCGCCTCTGGGTACCATTGATCCCAGCAAATAAGGACACCAATTTTGCCTAAACGGGTTTCTATCGGTTTAAAGCCGTTAAAGGCATCATCTGGGTCATTATCGCCTGGCGTGAAATAGAACTTTTCATAAAAGCCAGGGTCATCAGGGATATGCATTTTGCGGAACTTACCCGCCAATTTATCACCATCAAATACAACCGATGTATTGTGGTAAACCCCTGCCGCTCGTTTTTCAAAAAGCGACGTAACTAAAACGATATCTAACTCACCAGCAAGTGCTTGAAAGAACTGAACAGAATGCGCCTCATCACCGGCAAGTGGCTCGGCAAAATCGAACACATCAGTATCTTCTGTTTGGCAAAAATACTGAGTTGAGTGTAATTCTTGAAGCACTACCAATTTCACGCCTTGGTTAGCTAAATCGCGAATCGCTTGTGCGGTATGAGCATGGTTTTGTGCTTTATCATTATTCGCTACACTTTGTTGGATACATGCAGCTTTAAAAGTGTTATTCATCATCTTCTTTCTAGTTAACTAAGACGCCTTTCGGTAACTGCATACTGATGCAGTGCAGGCTGCCAAATTGTTCGATTAAGGTTCGACAGTCAATGGCTACCACTTCGCGTGGTGCGATTGTCTGTTCAAATGTCGCGCGTAAAACATCAATTGCTTGTTGATCTTGCGGTGCACCGTAAACGGGTAACAATACCTGCTCATTCGTGATTAAAAAATTAGCATAAGTGGCGGGTAATAACTCACCTTCAGCATTTTCAATGGCTTGGCAAAGCGGTAGAGGAATTAATTGGTAGGGATTACCCTGATAGTCTTTAAAGGCTTTTAGCTCATTTTCCATTGCCGATAAGGCTGGGTATAGTGCATGCTCAGGATCGTTACATTGCACATAAGCAATAGTATGTGGGTCGCAAAAACGCGCTAAAGTATCAATGTGTGCATCGGTATCATCACCGGGTAAATGCCCTTGGCTTAACCACAAAAAGCGATTGACACCAAGCACTTCTGATAATTTATCTTCTAACGCTTGTTGGGATAGCTGATTATTACGGTTATCGTTTAGCAGGCAAATTTCTGTTGTGAGCAAGGTGCCAAAACCATCGGTTTCAATGCTGCCACCTTCTAAAATCAAGTTAACCGCTTTTGCACTGATAATTCTGTTTTGTTTGACCAAGTTTTGATTGATTAAATTATCTAGGCTTGATTCAAACTTACCGCCCCAAGCGTTAAATTCAAAATCAAGCGGTGTCACTTGGTCATCCTCTAAAACCGTTATAACACCGTGATCGCGTGCCCAAGTATCATTTGTTGGGACGGTGACTAAATCGACATTCGCAACATTTGCGCCAACCGATGCTAAATCTGCTTTAACTTGCACCTGATTAACTACCGGATCGCAACTAATAACCACTCGCTGATATTGGCTAATGTATTTAACTATTTGGCCATAAACGTGCTCAACAGCTGATAACCAAGGTGCCCAGTCGGTATTTTTATGTGGCCAAGCTAATAAAATGGCATCTTGCCGATACCACTCAGCAGGAAAAGTGATCATAAAAAAAGTTCTAATACAGCTTAACAATAATGGCCGAATTATAGCGGGATAAGCGATTGAGCCAAGCAATTTTACATTTGATGCATTTCAAATAGGTGTTTAGTCAAACAGCGCTGTAATCTATCTTGAACAAAATTGCTTATTGAAAAGGTTCACGCGACTATTTCTTCTCGCTGAATCGACTTGAGTTAAGGGCAGGGCTTGGTATATTGCAAAAGCAATTACCACCTTATAAAAACGGAACGCTCATGCTAAAACCCAGTTTATTTGTGCTAATTTTCAGTATCTTAGCGCTACCTGCTATGGCAGACACTAAACCGACTCCTCCTGTTATCCCTGAAGCAAAAAGCTATCAAGATGAAGGCAAAGTCAAAATTAACGGCAAAACCATCAAGTATCAGGTTTTAGCGTCTGACACTCATTTAAAAAACGAAAAAGGCGAGGTGATCGCCAATATATTTAGTACTGCGTATTTTAAATCGGATGTAAAAGACTTGAGCAAGCGCCCAATTACCTTTGTGTTTAACGGTGGCCCAGGTTCGGCATCCGTTTGGTTACATTTAGGCATTTATGGACCAAAACGTATTGTAGTGCCAAGCGAAGCAGAAAACGCAGGTGCTTCGCCTTATCAGCTAGTGGATAACCCACATAGCTTGTTAGACCAAACGGATTTAGTGTTTGTCGACCCTGTCGGTACTGGTTTTTCTCGTGCCATTGGCACAGGTAAAAATGAAGATTTTTGGGGTGTTAAACAAGATGCCGATGCACTTGCTGAATTCATCCGTTTATTTATCACTAAACACAAGCGCTGGAATTCACCAAAACACTTATCGGGCGAAAGCTACGGTACAACACGCGTAGGCGCGTTAGTTAAATCTTTACAAGAAGGTTGGACGTCGGTGACCTTAAACGGTATTCATTTAATTTCAGCCATTTTAGATTTCCAAATGGGCGATTTTACTCCGGGTAACGACATGCCTTATGTTACGTTTTTACCCACCTACGCTGCAACTGCTTGGTATCACGACGCATTACCTGCTAATACCAAAGCCAATTACAAAAATTTTGAAGCCTTTATTGATGATGTGCGTGCATTCGCCAGTAATGAATATTTGAGTTTATTGTTCAAAGGCTCACGAGCATCTGAACAAGAAGTGAATGATACCATCAGTAAATTACACACTTTTACAGGGCTTGATAAAGGCTACTTAAAACAAACTCAGCTTCGCATTGATGAATTCCGTTTTATGAAAGAGCTATTAAGGGATCGAGGTGTAGTGGTTGGTCGTCTAGACAGTCGTTATTTAGCTGATGAATTTGATGATGCGGGTGAGAAATTTGAAGCTGATCCATCGGGTTATGGTATCTCTGGTGCATACACAGCAGCGATTAATCATTACCTTTTTACTGAACTAAACGTGGATAAAGAAGATAAATATCACGTGCTGAACGCAAATGTGTATTTAGGCTGGGACTGGAGTAATGGTAAAAACGCCAGAGCCAATGGCCCGACTAATGTTGCGCCATTTGTTGCCAAAGGTATGAGACAAAATAAAGATATGCGTGTATTTGTCGCCAATGGTTATTATGACTTGGCCACACCGTTTTACGCCACGGAGCATTCGATGAATCATTACGGTATTGACCCAGATCGTGTGACGATGAAGTATTACCAAGCTGGGCATATGATGTATGTGCACAAAGCGTCTTTATTGGCGCTATCTGAAGATTTACGTGCTTTTTACCAACAATAAATCATCCATATAAAAAGGGCTGATAAAGCCCTTTTTTATTGCCTGTAGAATAATAAAAAATGAACCAAACAATCACACTTAACGATAACCGAGATAGCTTACTCGACGCTTTAAGAGGGTTTGCCATCTTTGGTATTTTCTTTATAAATATCACTATTATGCACAGCATCTTTATGTTCCAAGATGCTTATATTGGCCAATTTCAAGACCAAGTTAATTTAGCGGTTAACCGTCTATTACAGCTGTTTTTCTACAATAAATTTTTCCCCATTTTTACTTTTTTATTTGGCTTAGGGTTAACGTTACAAATGCAAGCCAAAATGAATAAACAGCAACGCTATCGCGGCTTTTTTATCAGGCGAATGTTAATACTCTTTGTGTTGGGTTTATTGCATTGTTTACTTATTTGGTCAGGTGATGTTCTACATTTATACGCATTATTGGGCTTGGTCAGTTTAGCGTTAATTAAACTACTGCCTCGTTATTTAGTTTTTATAGCGGGGTGTTTATTAGTGTTTCCTTATTACGGGGCATTAGCGGGGATGACCTTAGACGCCATCCCTTTTGTACTTGAACAATCACTGATTGATTATGGTGAGCAAGGCGTAATTGAAACGATTAGACAGGGCACCTATGCTGCTAATGTCGCGTTTAGATGGCATGAATACTTAGCTAATTTACCTATGTTGCTGTTTTATTTAGCACCAATGGCACTGGCGATGTTTTGTTTAGGCATGGCTGCAGGGAAAAGTACGTTAAAGCTGGGAACAAAAGCTTGGGTTGAACACTTTAAACGACTTGCGGTATTGACCTTTATCGTGGTGAATGTTTATCGCGTTTATTTTTTATGGTTTTTACCCGAGACTGCGTTATATCAAAGTGATGTGTTAAAACCTTGGTGGTTTAAATTAATGTTCTTATCTGATGTATTGCTAGGTTTAACCTACATCTGGTTGATTGCTTGGCTTTGGCATCACACAAGCATGAATAAAATATTGTCGCTGTTTGCGCTAGTGGGGCGAATGGCATTGAGTCATTATCTCTTGCAAAGCTTAATCGGCCTCATTTTATTTACCCAAGTTGGCTTTGCGCTTTATCAGCGTTTATCACCCGTTGAGTGTTTTACCATTGCGTTTTTTACGTTTGGTTTGCAAGTGTTATTGAGTTTTTATTGGTTAAAGTACTTTAAGTTTGGGCCATTTGAATGGTTATGGCGCTGTGCGAGTTACCGAACTTGGTTTGCACTTAAAAGAAACAATGATGATAACGTGGCGTATCAGAGTACTAAAAATATCTGACGGTAGTGATTGAATAAGTGGGTTGAACTATAGCGAAGGGACGGTAGATAAAGTAAAGCCCTAGATGAAACATCTAGGGCTTAAAATTCGGAATGTTAACTCAAAACTTAAGAAGGTTTAACATTCGTTGCACAAGGACCTTTTTGACCTTGACCAACTTCAAATTCTACTTTTTGGCCTTCGTCTAGTGACTTGTAACCGCTCATTTGGATTTCAGAGTGGTGAACAAAAAGATCTTTACTACCGTCTTCCGGAGTAATAAATCCAAAACCTTTGTCTGCGTCAAACCACTTAACTGTACCTGTACTCATAATATCTATCTTTCTTTATTGGTGAAGTTTAAAAAAATTCAGTAGTGCGGATCACCATTACACTATCAGCCAGCTATTCTACACGCAATTACAGGATTAGATAGTCAAACCCTGAGAAAAAGTGTAAAAACTTTTACTTACGCATTTAAGTAATATTTTAAAAATAGCTATATTAGGCAATAACTTACGTATTTTAATTGGCATTTTGGCTATTTATATAAAAATTAAACTGCTTAGCAAAGCTGCAGATAAACAGTAATAAAGCATTGCAGGTAGCGTTAAGCGAATAATTTGTCCTTCTTTACCTACCAAATTAACAACAGACGCCGCGGCAACTACATTGACCACACAAATCATATTACCTGCATTAGCCCCAATCATTTGCAAGGCTAAAACTGTATCGGTATTTAACCCCACCTGACTGGCGGTATTAAACTGAAACTGAGCAAACATCATGTTTGAAAACGTAGCAGAACCCGCGATAAATGAGCCAAGCGCACCGACAAATGGCGCGACAATATTCCATGTGCTGGCAAAATGTGTGGCGGCTAATTCAGCCAGTGCAACTGGCATAGCGCCAAGCTCTGCATGATTAACATCAGAGTTTAAGAAGATACGCACCATAGGTACTGACGCGCCAAGGGCAACAACAGTTGGTAATAAAGACTTTAGCGATTCGCCCCAAGCTCGAAATAATTGGGCATTAGGTATTTTTTGAATAAAACCTGCAAGCAATGCAACAACTAAAAATAACGTGCCGGGTATATACAAAGGTTGCAAATTGGCTGATAAGCCAGATGATAAAATATCACCCCAAACAAAATTGACCGATAACAAAAAGCTTTTGATAGGTAATGCTTCTAAACGAGTGAGTACCAATAATAATGCGACGAGTAAATAGGGGGTCCAAGCAACGATTAACGACATATTAGGCGTAGCGTTAACTGAATCTGATGTGGCAGTTTGTGTATTAAAATCCCACTTGTCTTTCGGTGTTAACCAATTGTTTTTGGCCGCTAAAATGCAAATGATAAGCCCAATTAAACCACCAAAGATAGATGGGAATTCAGGGCCTAATAGCAGTGCAACTAAATAAGCAGGTACCGTAAAAGACAAGCCCGCTAAAAGTGCGAAAGGCCAAATGGCCAGACCCGCTTTAATACTTTTGTTTTTACCTTCGCCAAACTGTGATGTCATTAAACATACAATCACTAATGGCAATAAACTGGCGGCAAATAAATCAATAGTAACGGCTTTAACCGCAATGGCTTGAATGCCAGATTCGGTTATTGCGGTTAAACCTTGGCCTAGCCCCACCACAACAGGCGTACCTACTGCGCCAAAACTCACTGCGGCACTGTCGGCAATTAAAGCAACGACTACAGCGGCTAAGGGCGGAAAACCCAATGCTACTAATAAAGGTGCACAAATAGCGGCAGGGGTACCAAACCCCGAGGCGCCCTCTAAAAAAGAGCCAAATAGCCAAGCTATGATCACCACTTGAATTCGTCTGTCGTCTGATATTTGGGTAAATCCCGCCCGTATAACCTCAATTGCGCCAGAAACGGTTAAGGTTTTAAGTAACGTAATAGCACCAAATACAATCAATAAAATACCGGCCGCGATGATCAGCCCTTGAATTATGGATGCGAAAATATGGTTAAGTTCGACTTGCCAAATAAAAAAACTGGTTAAAATAGTGAGCAACAATGAAAGAGGCATGGCGCGGGTTGCGGGTAGGCGCATAACCACCAAAAAAACAATAATGGCAATAACAGGGGTGAGGGCAGTGAACAGCTGCAAAAAACTCATTTTGATGTATCCATACAATCTAAAGCCTTTATCCTAAAGAAGTCAGCTTATAAAGCCAGCATTTAGATCAAGTTTTAACCGAAATTTCATTCACTATTTAGTTAACATGCGATCATATAATTTTGCTCAAAGGGCTTATCACACCATTTGCCCCTTGTTGTAAAACATGGGTGTAAATTTGTGTGGTTCTGACATCGGCATGGCCGAGTTGCTCTTGTACGGTGCGAATATCTGCACCACTTTGCAATAAATGTGTAGCAAACGAATGTCTTAAAGTATGACTCGTTACCCGCTTAGTTATTCCTAAATCAAAGGCCGCTTTTTTTATCGACTTTTGAATGCCAGATTGATCTTTATGATGACGGCCAATTTCCCCCGTGGCGGGGTTAGTGCTTAACCTAGAAGATGGAAATAACCACTGCCAGTTAAAAGATTTAGCCGCATTGGGGTATTTTCGCCCTAAAGCATCCGGTAACCAAACGCCACTCCATTCTCTATTGGATAAATCTTTATCATATAAGGTTTTAACATGTTTAATTTGAAGACTTAATTCATCAAACAACTGATTAGCAAGTGTAACTCGCCTGTGCTTAAACCCTTTTGCATTCCATACCGCAATACAATGATAATCAAAATCAATATCTTGTACCCTTAAACGCACTGTCTCCATTACTCGCAAGCCACTACCGTACATCAATTTAGCCATTAATTGATTCAACCCTGTTAGATGTTCTAAAAGTTGCTTTATTTGCTCTGGTGTTAATACCTCGGGTAATTTTCGGCTACGAATACTTCGATTAAATTTAAGTTCCAATGTTAAGGGGTTTTTAATGATTTCTTTATAGAGGAATACGAGGGCATTGAGCGCTGATGCCTGAGTACTGGCAGATACATTTCGTTCATTAACGAGGTGGCTTAAGAATAATTCAACTTGCTCATCTCCCATTAAATTGGGGTGTTGGTATTGATTAAAACGGATATAGCTTTTGATCCAGTATAAATAACTTTCGATTGTTCTTTTGGCATATCTCAGGTTGAACATGTGGTTGATTATCGATTGCATAAAAGGTGAATTACTTTTCATAAACCCCTCAAAATAGGACTGGATGTATAAACAGTTAAGTAGAGTTTCTCATTTATTACAAGTACACACTTTTTTCCACGTTTTTTTAAACGATAAATTTAAGGGTTGAATACAAGCCACGGCTAGCTTATCGTAGAGAGAATGTAAAAAATTATTAATGAGAAATAGACGGAAATTTGTTTCAAAAATAAATAGGAAACGTCCGTCTATTAAACTGTTATATTTCATCAAGGAAGTAACTTTGAATAACCAAGAAGAAAAGTATTTTCTAACTAAGCTTTTGGATAAATTAGATAACCCGGAATCGCTAAAGCCTCACTCCAAACTTAACCTTTTGCTTGTTTGGGTAATCGTTACAGTGTTAGTGGTTCTGTTATTACAGCTGGAGCAACGTGGGATGATTAACCCTATTATAATGATTGCTTCTTCCTTGCTTGTTGGTGCTTTCATTGGTTGGTTATTTACGACTGATTTAGGGAAAAAGCAATGGCGTCATGTCCATTCCCACATCAACAAAGATAGTGTAAAAAAGCGTTTAGAAGAAATATAACAAACGCATCAACGCACTGGACTAATAAAGCTTGGCTTGGTTCGTGCCTCACCAATTGTAGCCAAGCATTATTAGCCCGTTATGCGGGCGTTAGCTAGCAAGGAAAATTATGGCTTCTTATCTAAACTTGTTTTCTCTTCCTGATCATCACATTGATTATCTTCAGAAAAATAGTACGTTGCTCTTCGAATATATGGAAGGGGAAGTGGTTTATCAAAAAGATGAGTCTAAATTCAAAAGTATCTATTCAAGGGTATTTAAATCTGAATCTGTAATAACAGATTTTCCTACAGAGCCAATTGAGACATTTAACCCTGAAATAAATCATCGAAATATCGAGCTTTATCACTTCATACTCAATGGAACAACTGAATTTGTTTCAGGAGCGGGATCAATTTTTCAAACTTGGTTGATAATAGATAACCATAACGCTATAAAAATTGACAAAAGTAATGAACACTTTGCATTTAAGAGTGAAACGGTTCCGAGCTTGCTTAAAATAGTTGAGCAACTTACAGATTCAACTATTAAATCTAGATATTGCGAATGGTTTTCAAAAAACTTTCCTAAACATACACCCACTGAAATTGAATTAACGGAGTTGTGTGATGGTTTTGTTACTTTTAAAGATGGCTTAGATAATGCTGTAAATAATCAATTAGGCATATTGTGGGCGAGTTGCTAGCTAACAAGGTGCTCAAGGGCGGACACAAAAGTTTGGCTTGTCGTTCGTACCTCACTAATTTTAAGCCAAACCTTTTTAGCCGCTTAGCACGGCGTTAGGCGTTTAGGGTATATCGGTGAAGAAACAAATTTTGGATGAACTTAAGAGATCTTTTCCTGATTGGAAATTTCAACATAGCAAAGACAAGGACTGGCTATACGAAGTATTATCCCCAAATGACAAATCCAAACTTGTTTTTTCGTATTATGATCGACTAAATATAAAATTTGGAAAAGAAAATTTAGAGTTCTTTCATGTACCTGACTCAATCGATACTTTAGAGAAAATCAAGAGTGAAAAGTTAGTGTACATTGAGTACATTCTAGATCGAGAGTTGGCAATGCAACACTCATTTGAAGTACCTGATGGATTACCTGAATTACAAGGCTGTGCCTTAATAGATTCTTCTGAAATTCCACAATCAAATGATGAATATTACTTTGCTAATAAAATTAGAATAACGTCTTGGTTGGGGACTTATAATTCAGAAAAAATAGCTAAATATGGTTCTCAAACCGCCTAACAAGGCACTCAAAAGGACAAATAACAGTTGGCTGTTTGCTCCTTCGTCGCTTATTTTAGCCAACTATTATTTGCCTCTTAGTGAGGCGTTAAACGTCTTCGTGCAAAACCTCTAGATCATTAATCAACAAAATTATGGAATTTATATGGAAAATGGACCGTTCGGTTCAAAGAATGTAATTGAATCGAAAATATCAGAAGACACGCTTAAGAGCTTTCTAGTTGGTTTTGATTTAGATGACGATGGAGCTAGCAAATATAGGTGGTCTCAACTTGTAACAAAAATCACAAATGTAATCCATGAATTTTCATTTGGATTTCATGAAGGTACAAGCACTGAAAACACACAAACTCTAGAAAAAATTATTGAAGCTGCAAATTCAATTTATAAAATCGATGAATTTCAGAAAGTAAGAGACATCTATCAAAATAATGGCCATATTGACGATGAGCTTGATAATAAGTATCTCAGAAGAGGAGAGTTTGGAGAGCTAATTCTTCATTTGATACTAAGAGATCACTTCAATACAAGAGACTATGGCGTCAATAGTTAATTTTGACATATTGTGTCATCCCACATGACGCCATCTCTCAACATCGAATT
>NZ_JABULX010000046.1 GCF_013328345.1 Marinifaba aquimaris | reverse complement strand
GTTCAATGACAGATGGTTATGACTGCTATCAAAATGCACTGGCTGAGAGAGTAAACGGTATTCTTAAAAACGAATACTTGTTAATGAAACCAAATAACCTAAATGAGGCAAGGGAAATGGTAAAACAATCAGTCGATTTATATAATCAACAAAGGCCACATTCGGCCTTAAAATACAAAACGCCCGATGAAATTCATCAGGCGTTTTAATCAAAAAAGTGTCAACCCATACTAGGATGGGTCACAGGTGTTTTATTGATTATTGGCCTAAAGCGATCCCTTCCCTTCTTGGATCTGCCGCCCCCTGTAATACGCCGTATCTAATACTGATAGCATGAATACCCGAATTTAAATCTCTGACCTGCACTTTGTGCCCCCTCGCTTCAAACCATGTTTTTTGTTTGGCGAGCGCTGTCCCTTTTTCAAGTGCTAAATAGTCATTTCGATGAGTGACATTAGGCAAATTTATCGCATCTTGAATAGGCAATTGCCAGTCTAGATGTGCAATCAATGCCTGGCTAACGTAATTGATAATTCTAGAACCACCAGGCGAACCTATAATTAGGCTGGGTTGTTGGTCTTTACCAAATACAATAACCGGAGACATCGAGCTACGAGGTCGTTTATTTGGCTCAACACGATTGAGTACAGGCACTCCATTTTTCTCAGGTGACAAAGCAAAATCGGTTAACTGATTATTTAATAAAAACCCTCCCACCATGACAGTTGAACCAAAGGCCATTTCAATACTAGTGGTCATTGATACTGCATTGCCGTATTGATCAACTATCGAAATATGACTCGTGCTGGGTCTTTCATAAGCATCATCCTTAGCGGCGTTAATAACATCACCTGGCAAAGCTTTTCCCATGTCTTTATCAGCAGATATAAGTGAGCGGCGACTTGTTAAATATCGCTCTGACAATAACACTTTTTCAGGTACTTCGACAAAATCTGGGTCAGCGACGTAGTGATTGCGATCAGCAAACGCTAAACGTGACGCTTGGCTGAATAGGTGCACAGCCTGTGCTTGATTAGCTTGGTATTGCGATAAATTATAAGGCTCTAATAAGGCAAGTGTTTGCAGCACAGTTACGCCACCTGAGCTTGGTGCTGGCATACCACAAATTATATTTTGTCGATAATCTTGGCACAAAGGCTGTCGGATTTTAGCTTGATACTCTTTCATATCCGCTAAGCTTAAAACGCCAGGTTCAATCGCAGCGTGTTGAACTGAATCAACAATTTGCTTGGCAATTTCACCTTGATAAAAGGCTTTCGCGCCTTGGCTTGCGATTAAAGTTAAACTTTCTGATAACTCAGTATTTTTTAAGATAGAACCGGCTTTAAGCGGCTCACCATTGGGGTAAAAATAAGCAGATGCTACAGGCATTTGTTTAAGGCCAGGGTTAAAGCCCATCGCGACCAATTTAGCTAAACGAGGAGACACTTCAAAACCATTCGCCGCTAAATGTATGCTGTCATCAAATAATTCAGACCAGGGTGTTCTCCCCCACTTTTCATGGCTCATCTCAAGTGCAGCTAATACCCCAGGAACACCAACAGAGCGACCACCGACGACGGCTTTGATCCAAGGTGCGGCTTTACCGTTTTCATCTAAAAAGAGCTCGGGTGAGGCCTTTTTTGGTGCCGTTTCTCGACCATCAATGGCGTAAAGCTGCTTGGCAGTATTGTCCCAGTATAAGAAAAATGCACCGCCACCTATACCTGAAGATTGAGGCTCGACTAAGGTCAACATAGCCTGAACCGCTATCGCGGCATCAATGGCAGTCCCGCCCTTAGCCAACACATTGTAGCCTGCTTTTGTAGCATGAGGATTGGCCGCAGCAACCATAAACTTTTTGCCGTGTGCAACTTTTTGTTCTGCAAATCCCGTTGCGGCTTCAGGCTCTCTTACCTCTTGAGTCGCAGCAAAACCTATTGATGAAATGAATAAGCTTGAGATTAAGCTCGTCGTGACAAATCGGCGTAATTGATAGAAAGGTGAAGGCATTTTAATTCTGCTCTCGATTAGGTTGGAATTGGTTTTGAAATTCGAGAAATTGGTTAAAACTCTCGATTAAAGGTTCAGCTACATCGGCTGAATCTAATACAGACAAAGCTAAGTATATCGCTTCAATTGTTGAAAAAGCGCCTTGTTTTTTTGTTTTTCGCAATTGTCGATAACGGCTCTGATAATCGATTGTCGACAAAGTATGAAAAACAATATCGATAGACCGGCTCTCTAATAAACGAATTAACTGATTTGCTTGGCGCCAAGTGCCATCTAAAATATGTAGCCCGCCCTGCGCTGTAATTTCTTCACGATCGTTTTCGCTCAGCTCATTTGCATTGGGTGCAGGGAAAAGTACATGCATAACCTCAGATAAAGCCACACTTTTAGACTCAGACAACACAGATAAAGTACTAGAAGATAAACACAATGAAGCCAGTTTAGCCGTACCTTTGGCTTGTTTGGTTTCATCTGGGTGTTGGATTATATGGATCGGTGTTTGGTTACTGACAGGTGTTACGCAGTGACAAATACATGTTTTTTGTGGCCTAGCACACACATCGCAATAAGGACGTTTCAATGTGCTTTTTTGCGCTTTATTTTGGTTAATGCTGGTCAAAAACTTACTCTTATCGCAGTATATGCGACTCTATTAACGATTAAACTCTGCTAAGTCTATGTTGCACACTTTTCCATGGCAAGCCCGTCACAGTCTGCCTGTCCTATTATTATTACTCGTCATCGGTGCGCTTGCTCTTTTTCCTATGATGTGGCAATTCCAACTCGATTTTGTTGCTAATTTAATTTACCAAGGAGAGTGGTGGCGGCTGGTCTCAGGTCACTTGATTCACTCCAATCTCAATCACTTAGCACTTAATAGCGCAGGTATTATCGCGCTTTGGGCCCTGCACGGTCATTACTACAATGGCCCAAGGCTCATAACCGCTTTATTTGGCTCTGCTCTTTTGATTTCTTTTGCCGTATTACTATTTGCCGATTATGACAGGTACGTTGGGTTATCTGGCTGTCTGCATGCGCTCTTTGTCATCGGTATGTTAGAAGATTTCAAACGCCAAGATAAAACCGCTTGGTTATTACTAGCAGGCTTGGTTATCAAACTAGGGTATGAATTAAGTTTTGGTGCAAGTGAAGATTTAAAAGCAATGATAGAAGTCGATGTTGCCACTAAGGCTCATCTTTATGGCGCTATTTCAGGTTTGATCGTCTTTCCATTGTGGCAAAAAATCAAATTAAAATGACTTCGTTAAGTTTGGTGCTTGTCTGGAGCAGCTAAGTTCACTTCAGGTAAAGACAAGCAGTTACTATAGATGCGATTGATGTTGGCATATGGTTTCATATCCAATGAGAAACGCAGCGCATTGTACACTTGAGGAACTAAACAAATATCGGCCATGC
This sequence comes from Marinifaba aquimaris, assembly GCF_013328345.1. Classification (GTDB taxonomy): domain Bacteria; phylum Pseudomonadota; class Gammaproteobacteria; order Enterobacterales; family Alteromonadaceae; genus Marinifaba; species Marinifaba aquimaris. Next base: position 15,128 of record NZ_JABULX010000046.1, on the reverse strand, counting down.
TAAAGTCATTAGCAAAGCAAAAGTGCCCTGCATGTTGAGCAAGCCGCTTTTCTAAATTCGCAAACCCTAAGTGCAGCCAGTGGTGATACCACTGCATTTTCCCTTCCTCTGCAACAGACAGTTTATCTTGTAAAAACTGGGTTACCCGTAAGTTATTCATTGGATGAATATCACAAGCAATATCCAAAGCAAAAGCCCGCACTTGAGCTTTTTTAAGTGGCTCGCTAGGTAATAAAGCAGGCTTTGGCACACGCTCTTCGAGGTATTCAATAATAGCTAACGATTGGTTTAACACATCGCCATTTGGCGTCACTAAACAGGGCACGAGTTGAGCTGGGTTGAGTTGAGTATATTCAGGTGATTTTTGCTGGCCTTTAATTTGCTCAATACCATCAGTTGTTAAAGGTTTAATCAAATCTACAGGTAAACTTTGGTAATCAAGCTGTTTACAATTGAGCGCGATCCTGACGCGATAACTCGCAGACGATCGCCAATAAGTATAAAGCTGATACCCGTTTACCTGTTCCGTCATTACGCTACCTGATATTGAGTTAAAGTTTGATCGATGACACCAAAAATATCAGCGCCTGATTTATCTTTCATACTTATCTTAATATTATCACCAAACTGCATAAATGCAGTTTTAGCCTCACCTTCATTGATTGTTTCCAACATACGTTTCTCAGCTATGCAACAGCTACCGAGCGAACGGTCGTAGTTAGAAATCGTGCCTGAACCTATAATGGTTCCAGCACATAAAGGCCTAGATTTAGCAGCATGGGCAACCAGTTCACCAAAATTAAACGTCATATCAACACCGGCATTAGGCTGGCCAAATAGCTCATCATTAAAATGACAAAGCATAGGTAAATGCACTTTACCTGTCTGCCAGCTTTCACCTAACTCATCAGGCGTAACTGCAACGGGTGAAAAGCTACTCGACGGTTTGCTTTGATAAAACCCAAAGCCTTTTGCTAGCTCACCAGGAATAAGATTACGCAAAGATACATCGTTAACTAACATGAGCAATTTGATATGTGAAAGTGCGTCGTCTTTATTAACCGACATAGCGACATCATCAGTGATCACGGCTACTTCCGCTTCAAAATCGACTCCCCAATCAGTGGTCGGCATTACAATGTCTTGTGTTGGAGCAAGAAACGTGTCCGATCCACCTTGGTACATCAGAGGATCAGTCCAAAAGCTTTCAGGCATTTCAGCTCCACGAGCCTTTCTGACTAACTCTACGTGGTTCACGTATGCACTGCCATCTGCCCAATGATAAGCACGTGGCAGTGGAGACAAGCAATTATCGGGTTCAAAAGCGAAAGCTTCTTTGGCGCGCCCTTCGTTTAGCGCTTTATATATGGCATCGAGAACAGGCTCTAATGCTTGCCAATTATCAATAGCATCTTGCATAGTCGCGGCAATGTGAGGAATAGCCACCGCTTTTGTTAAGTCCTTGCTAACAACAATTAACTGACCATCTCGTGTATTATTTTTTAAACTTGCTAGTTTCATACAACTACCTTACTTCACTTGCCAACTGTTGACGTATTCAGCGTCTTCAACTTGGCTAAGCGTATCTGAAAAATGAAGTGCATCTCGGGTATCGATCATCACCGCCACTTCATCTGTATGTTTTTTCTTATATTCTAAACCGGCTTTAAAAGCTTTTGGGTGTGGCCCATGACTAAAACCAGCAGGGTGAAAACTCAACATGCCAGCTTCGATATTGTCACGAGAGAAAAAATCACCTGCGTGATAAAACAGTACCTCATCATAATCATCATTACTGTGATAGAACGGTACCTTTAATGCACCACTATCGCTTTCAATCGGTCTAGGTACAAAAGTACAAACCACAAACCTTGGCGCAACAAAGGTTGTATGCGCCGATGGTGGTAAATGATACCTATGACTCATCAGCGGCCTAATGTCACGCCAATTAATTTTGACGACCGATAAATCACCATGCCAACCTTGAGCATCAAGGGGGTTGAAAGGGTAAGTGATCGTCGATACTTGTTCGTGACGCTTTACCTTAACTTGCCAATGGTTCTCATCTTGTTGTTCTAAAAATGCCTGATCGATTGCCGGCCTTTGCAGCATTGCAGGGTCAAAAATAGCATGTTTACCCACTAACCCTTTTTCAGGTAGCTGATAAGCGCCATTAGTCGCTTCAATCATCAACATGGTTATCGGTTTGATCACCTCAATTCGCCACATCGTCGAACGAGGTAGCAATACATAATCACCCTCGTTAATCTCTAAACGCCCATAGTCACAAAATAAAACGCCATTGCCCTGATGGATAAAGAGTAAATCGTCACCATCCGCATTACGCACCAGTTGTTTCATCGACGTTAAACATTGCCAAATGCGAAACTTACAATGAGGGTTGCTAAGTAAATGTTTGGCCACCCAAGGAGATTCGTGATCAGCATCAAGCTCAACTAAGTTAAATAATCTAGGTTTTAACGGCCCTTGCCAATCAACCCACCCCGTTGGTGCGTGCTTATGATGTATGTGCGTGGCTGGGCCAAAAAAGCCTTCTCGCCCTACTTCTCTTTCATAAATAGCCGCATTGGGTAAATCTGCATGGGCTTGATTTGAAACCAAGCCCTCTTTGTGTGGTGTCGTGATCCAGTGTTTCATCTCTAGCCTCCACTTATTAATCTAGTCTAGTCGACTTGTTTTAAGCAGAGATCACACCACGGCGAATTTGATCTTCTTCTATTGATTCAAATAATGCTTGGAAGTTACCTTCACCAAAACCTTCATTGCCTTTGCGCTGAATAATCTCAAAGAACACAGGGCCAATAACCGTATCAGTGAAAATTTGTAATAAGATACCGTCTTTTGTTGGAGCGCCATCGATTAAAATTTTGTTCTTGTGTAAACGGCTTAAGTCTTCACCATGGCCACTAACACGGGCATCTACCTTCTCAAAATAGGTATCAGGTGTGTCCATAAAGGTCATGCCCGTTGCACGTAAGTCTTCAACCGTTTTGTAAATATCATCAGTAGACAGTGCAATGTGCTGAATCCCTTCACCATTATAGTGCTTTAAGAACTCTTCAATTTGCGATTTATCATCAGACGATTCATTAATTGGAATGCGAATTTTACCACAAGGAGACGTCATTGCTCGGCTCGCTAAACCGGTTAGCTTACCTTCGATATCAAAGTAACGAATTTCTCTGAAGTTACCAATGCGCTCATAGAATTCAGACCATACGTTCATATTGCCGCGAAATACGTTATGCGTTAAATGATCTAGCGTGTGTAGACCTTTATCTTTAGCCGTAAGCCTTTCTTGCCAATTGGGATAGAAGTTAAAGTCAACATCATAAATAGTGCTGTCACCATAACGATCAACAAAATATAGTGTACTTTTTCCGATACCGTAGATAGCAGGGATATAGAGCTCCATCGCACCTAAATTACCGTGGAATGGCTTAGCGCCTTTGCTTAATGCATATTCATAAGCGTGTTTGGCATCTTTTACACGAAAAGCCATACCACAAACACTTGGGCCGTGAACCGCCGCAAAAGCTTGTGCTTGAGAATCGGGTTCAGAGTTAACGATAAAGTTGATATCGCCTTGGCGATATAACCAAACTTCTTTTGATTTGTGTTTAGCGATCTCTGCGAAACCTAAACTAGAAAATAAGTTTTTTAGCGCATTGATACCTTCAGCATCAACAGCTGTATATTCAACAAATTCAAAACCATCCGTCCCCATTGGATTTATTGTATGTAATTGTTTTTGTGAACCCATAGTGCATACCTTCATAACTGTTTCTTATTGTTTTAAATGTTTAGATTGAACCTTGCGGCTTTCTTTTAAGTTATGAAGCTCTGACTAAAAAATAAACCCATCAGCTATTTTAAGCCTTTGTTACAAGGCCTACAAAAAGCGTAATGAAAAGCTTACAGCTAAAGTTAAAGTACAAAAAAAGGGCGATAAACCATAGTTTATCGCCCTTTTCTCTCTACAACCGCGTAAACTCAGAACAACAAATTCCAATTCACGCTTACATAATCTGTATTTTACAAGACTTTTACCGTCTTCTTATTGATGCCGTATTCACGTAATTTGTTAGCAATTGCGGTATGGCTCAGCCCCAATTTTTTCGCTAACTGACGAGTACTTGGGTAAGACGGGTATAAACGACGTAGTAAATTACTTTCAAATCGCTTAACAGAATCTTCTAACGTCCCTTGTATCTCTGTTTCGGCGTAACCAAAATCACTCGCATAAGCAGGTAATTGGAAGTTCTCGCGAGTTAGCTCATTACCATCCAACAATGAAACGGCGCGGTAAATAGTATTTTCTAACTGGCGAACGTTACCCGGCCATGGGTATTGATTGAGGTAATCTTGGCAAGCCTTGCTAATACTCGGTGGAATTCGACCTAATTGCTTGCAAACACGTTTAATAAAGAACTCTGATAAAGGTAAAACATCCGCTTTGCGATCGCGTAATGAAGGCATAGCTAACGTCAACACATTCAATCGGTAGAATAAGTCTTCTCTAAACTTGTGCTCTTGCACCAACATAGATAAATCTTTTTGTGTTGAGCAAATAATATGAACGTTTACTTTAACTTCATTTTCACTGCCCACTCGTCTGAATGAACCATCTTGTAAGAAGCGCAGTAACTTAGACTGAAGCTGATCAGACATCTCGCCTACTTCATCTAAGAATAAAGTACCGCCATCAGCCTGATCGAGTAAACCTTTCTTCTCTTCAGGTTGATCTTTATAAGCACCGGCACCATACCCGAATAGCTCACTTTCGGCTACATTGTCTGGTAATGATGCACAGTTAAGTACTAAAAACGGCTTTTCTTTTCTGTGGCTAGCATTGTGACAAGCGCGAGCAAGTAGCTCTTTACCTGAGCCTGTTTCACCCATAATTAACATTGGCGCATCAACACCAGCCATTTTCTTCGCTTCGCGAACAGCTTTGCGCATGGCATTACTTTGTGTCACAAACCCGCTAAAGCTATCGTTGTCGATGCGTCTAAACGCAGTCATTTGCTCACCAAAGCGCGACTCTGATTTAAGCATAACAACGGCACCTGCGAGTACATTTTTAGAATCATCGCCAGGTACAAAGATAGGGAACATATCGGCAAGGAAGTCTTGCTCTAATAACTGTACTTTTTGTGTCACAGCTTCAATATTTTTTGCTTCTAACCAGCGCGCAAAATTGAAACCTTTTAACCAGTGGCTAATATTGAACTCGGTGATATCTTGCTCGCCAACAATACATTGCTGCATGGCTGCATCGTTTGCCGTTAAAATTCTACCGCGAACATCAACAGAGAACACAGGATCAGGTACCGACTTCAAAATAGTCTGGAATTCATAACGTTCACGTTCACTTGGCATAAAGTTAGTTGTCTTAACATCGATAATATTATCGATGCGACGTAACTCAGGCATCAAGTGTTGAAACTGACTAAATTCAATTTCAGGAAAGTTTAACCAGATATAACCATCTCCAATCTCAACACCACTGATACTGATCTCGTGGCGAACCAAGATATCTAAAATATCTTGTACTATCCCTAAACGATCTTTAGCACGAATCTCTAAACGCATTACTGACCTCAATGAGAAACAAATCTTTGCGAAACGCAAGTTTACGATGGGGTAAATACTAGAGGTGTAAAAGCTGAGTTACAACATTGTAAGCACATACAAACAAGTTACAAAAAAAAGACAAGCGTAAACATTTTAGTACAAATAAAAACCCTTACTATAAAAGGGCTGTAGAGAAGTCGTAAAGATTAAGAAACACTAATTTTTAGTGTTTTTAATAAGTGAGCAGAAATGTAGCATAAATATGCAAGTGTAAAGGCATTAAAACACTAACTGAGCTTTTGTAAGATTAGTGTAATAGTTGAAAAATAGTGTACAGAAATAAAAAAGGCCAGCAAATGCTGGCCTTTTAAATCATTGGGGATATTCAATCTTAGAATGCGAATTTAGCACCAAAAGTGAATACTCGACCATCTACTGGGTATAGGTCCATTGAAGTACTTGAAGTACTTGAAGTCCAACCAGCTTCAGTATCAATTGACGGATCTTCATCAGTTAAGTTACGCACACCTGCAGAAATGTCTAAGCCTTCAACTAAACCTGAGTAAATGAAGTTAACTGAGTGTTGATCCCAAGACTTGAACTTACCGCCTGAAGTCGCATCAGTTTCATCAATCCACTGGTACTGGTAGCTAACACGAAGTGCATCAAACTCGTAGTTTAAGTTGAAATTAGCACGGTTCTCTGGATAACCTTCTGTACCTGGACGATCAAACGTTTTACCAAGTAATACGTCATCGTATGTCGCTACGTGTGACCAAGATAATTCAGGGCTGAAATTACCGTATTCAGTTTCATGTGTGTATTGAACTTTTAAGTCTGCACCCGCTAAGTCACGAGATGCTAAATTAGCAACGGGATTGAGGATACCACAGTTAGGGTACTTAAGAGCAAAACACTGAGCGATTGCACCTGGTACGCCATTTTGTGTTGGAGCACGGTTAACGACGACACCGTCAGGTAAAGCACCGTCTTGCTCTAATACGAATACGTCAGAGAATTCTAATTGGTCAACAACGTTCTCTAATTCAACTTCGTAGTAATCTAATGTTACTAAGAAGTTTTCAACTGGCTCTAAAATTAAACCTAAGTTGTATGAAGTTGAAGTTTCAGCTTGTAATTCAGGGTTACCAGCATCAAACGTTACAACCTGCGCATTCGGACAATCTTTGTCCGCGATACCCTGAGCACCACAACGCGTTGTATCAACTACACCTTCGAAAGATTCTTGAGGCAAAGCGTACAAGTTAGTTAAGTTAGGTGCTTTAAAACCTTCACCGTATGAAGCACGGATTTTTAACCAATCAGTAGCTGCATAAGATACAGATAATGATGGTGAAACTTCAGAATCAAAGTCACTGTAATCATCGTAACGAACTGCGAAGTTGACTTCTAAGTTTTCTAACACTGGGATTAATGACTCGAAGTAAACAGCTGTACGGTCACGGTCGCCAGATGCTGAGTTACCAGCTGAACCGAGAACGTTCTGCGCTTCACGGTATGAATCATAAATATCTTGGTATTGTTCTTCAGCGTATTCTGCACCAGCAGCCCACTGAATTTCATCACCACCTAAACCAAAATCGAAACCTGTACCACCGTTCATTGTGAACTGAAGTGCAGTTGTATCGTTTTCTAAGTCACGGTGTAATGTCGCTTTAGTGCTAGCAATAGCCGCTAAATGATCTGGGTCTTGTGATAATGGGTCGATGTAGTTATATGAACCATCTTTAACCGCAGCTTCAACATTTGATTGAAGAACGTAGTTTTGACCTAATTCAGAAGCAGTGTACTTATACTTACGTAAGCTGAAATCGTATTCGATTTCTGAGCCTTCGAACATACCTGAAATACCTACTACAGTATCGATTTCAGTTGCATCAGAGAACGTATCACGAGGGCCATGACCTACGAAACGGTGATAAAGTAAGAATGCATCGCCAACTGGATTGATTGGCGCATCAGCTGCTACAGCGAAACCACCGATAGCAGGAGCGAAACGACCAAACGTTTCAACTTTTGATAAACGGTTTTCGAAGTAAATTTCGTGGTTTTCACCAATCTTACGACGTGCATCTAAGAAAGTTGAATAACGGTCTACGTCCATTGTCATTACAGAGATGTCACTGTAGATGTAACCACAACCTTCGCCAGGAACATTAAATGGGTTTAACATTTTAAGGTAGAAGCTCTCGTCACACTCACCAATTTGGTAGGCTTCAGTAAAGGCGAAGTTGAAACCTGAGTTACCACCACCGTTAGCACCTGTTACGTCAACTCCATCAGTCGGGATTGGTGCATCACTCAAGAACTGAAGACCAGAGTAGTCACGATCGCTATCAGAGATTCTGTCTTTTTTGTTGTATTCGAAAGAGAATAAAACGCTTGACTTTTCACTAGATGTACCAGTTACTACAGAGAAAGACTCTCGCTCACCACCATCGCGGTCCGGTGCTTCCATTTTGAAGTCTAGTACTGTTTGGTCGAAATCTTTCTTCATAATGATGTTGATAACACCACCGATTGCATCTGCACCGTAAACAGCAGAAGCACTATCAGTTAAGATTTGGATGCTTTCAACAGCTGACATAGGGATAGTGTTGATATCTACAGCTGAAGTACCAGTAAATGCGTTACCAGGAACACGACGACCGTTAATTAAAACAGCTGTGTACTCTGAACCTAAACCACGTAAGTTTACTAACGCTGCACCACCATAGCTTGAGCCAGATGACGCACGGTATGAACCGAAAGTATTGAATGATGTGTTACGTAAAACGTCAGCTACGTTGTCGAAACCTAATGCTTCGATATCGCCTGCTGAGATTACAGTTACAGGTGTTGAACCTTCAAAATCAGAACGCTTGATACGAGAACCTGTTACAGAGATACGTTCTACTGAATCTACTTCTTTTTCTGCTGCAAAAGCTTGAGGAGCTGCTGCAATAGCAGTTGAGCTCGCACCTAAAACTAACGCTAAGCGTACAGCTTTAGAAATTTTGTTTTGGAATTGCATCTTGTTTCTCCCGGAAACCGTTAGCTATCTATTCTTCAAAGCGAATATATTTAGAATTTTTTTACTGTCGCAGAGTGAACTTTCGTAAATTCATCTTGTATTCTGCGATAGAGTCGCATGAATCATAGACGCAATATTTCTTAACGGTCAATAAAGGGCTACAAATGAAACATTTCCATTATTTTGGCTATTTTTTGGATAAATATTAACTATTCGAAAACAAAAATTGGATTATTTATGTTCGACTTACATACGTATGCACCAATGCTGTGCAAAATAAAAAACACTTATTTTTCAATAAGCTACAAATAAAGACAAAAATTAAACAAGGATAAAGGAAGAGAAAAATTTATTTTTCTTTGAGGGAAAAAAACCAACAATCACGTAAAGTTTTACGTACAGTCTTACACTATAAACATATCGATTTATTTGCATTTCCTAACATTAATTTACAATAACTCAATGCTAGTGCGTTAAAAACGGTTAAATTTGAAACTCATTCTTACAGATTTTCATTTATAACCAATCAAAATCAGTTAAAACATCTCAAATTCGCGTTTAAAGCCAAATTAAACCACTTATTAATGACAGTTTTATGGTTTTAACCGCCTTACCACTTAACTTATCTTAACCAGATTTGGGTTTGAAAAGATAAAATGTGATAAGCATATTGGGATAAAAAAGCCCCACATTTGTGAGGCTTCTATATCTTTATATTAAGTCGGTATTAATGACTTAGAAGCGAATTTTAGTTCCGATAAATGCTGTACGACCGATTAAGTCATAAATAGCATCGTCTTCAAAACCTGGAGGACGCTTATCAGTTAAGTTACGGATACCCGCATTAAATGAAACGTTGTCATTTAAGAAGTAACCCATAGTGATATCGTGTGTCACAATTGAACCCACATAAGCTGGGCTGAAATCTTCCGGTGTGTCACCTGTTGGTGATACATCAAATGTAGCACTTCTGTCGATATAACGAGTAGACCAACCAACTGTTAAATCATCTAACGTGTAATCAACGGAGAAACGAGCTTGGATTTCTGGGTCACCTACTTCGCCTTCTTCAACATTAATTTCATCAGGACGATCTTGGAATTCAAAACGCTCTAATTCTAATAAGTTGTTAACAAATAGGCTTGTTACTACTGAACCTGGTAAATCAAATGAAGCTAAATCAGTTGCGTAACGAATTTCAGTTTCAACGCCTTTTGTATTTAAAGCTGAAGCATTTAAGTAACCCGTGCGTACAAATGTAATATCAAAAGTATCTGCGTCGCGATCTACTTGTGAGCAATAACCTGCATCTGGACCACCTGAAGCATCAACACAGTTATTTGCGATATCACCCGCATCAACCTGTACGATTGCATCTTCAATTTCGATATCGTAGTAATCAACCGTTACTGAGAAACCTTCAACAAAGCTTGGTGTCCAAACAATACCAAATGTTTTTGAAGTTGACTCTTCTGAAACTAAGTCTGGGTTACCACCTACAGAGATATCTTTAGAAACGTTGTCTTCAGCAACGAAACCTGCTGGCATACCTAAAGCAGTACAGTTAGCTAAACGATCCGGATCATCACCTAAGTTATCTGCATCACATGGATCCGCTACACGAGCAAAACTTGGTGTTACAGGGCTGAAAGCTTCGACAATATTTGGTGCACGTACAGCTTCACCTACTGTACCGCGAATACGAACATCTTCGATTGGCGCGTACATGAAACCAAATTTCCAAGCATCTGCTTTACCGGCATGTGAGTAATCAGCACTGCGGAATGCAGCATCTAAAGTTAGTTCATGTGCAAAAGGCATATCAGCTAATACAGGCGCACTTACTTCAAAGAAGTACTCAGTTACATCATATTCACCGATGTAATCCTGTGTTGCAGCACTTGTTAAGAAACCGCGTTTAGTGAATTCATCTGTTTTAGTTTCTGAAGACTCTTCACGGTATTCAAAACCAGCAGCAAAACCAATTGCACCACCTGGTAGTGTTAAGAACTCTGATGAATCAAAGTTGATTGAACCACCAACAAATTCTTGAATAATCTGATCAGAGCGAGTGATATCAGCAGATACGAAAGCAGCGGCTTCTTCGCTCATGTTACCTAAACCAAATGGATTGTAAGGCGCACATTCACTACCGTTTACTGCAGCTGGATCTTCATAGTCTTCGCCTTGAGCGCTTTCTACTTGACTACGACATGCAGCTTTACCTGTTTCTGGATCAATGACTGAATCAACAGCAGCAGTGAAGTTATCAGGAATTAAGTCGTTTAATGTGTTACGCGTGCTGTCTGTTTGACCATATACATAGTATACATCGTAGTCTAAATCAGTTTCACTTAGCTTGAAGGTACCTTCAAGGCCTGCAACAACACGGAAAGTATCACGTTTGTTATCAGCGCTTCGGTTACCTAGTTCATCAAAGAACTTAGCGAATGCAATTGACTCTGTGCCGTTTGATAATAACGTTTGACGTAAATCTTCATCTAAATACGCATTATCGTTAACGTTAATTGATACGTTACCAAAACGGAAAGAAGGCTGATATTGCTGCTGAATCTCAGACGTTACGTATTTAAAGTCACTGTAAAAATTAACGTTATCGTTAAACGAATAGTTAAAAGATGACGCTAATGTAATCGTCTCTTTTGATGGAAGGTAGTTTTCGTAATCTTCAGTGTTGAAACAGGTATCACAACCATCAGGGAAGCTACCAAACGCAAATGAGTTTGTTAAATCACGTTCAGTTTGAATCATTGGGTTGCCGTTGCGATCAAATGTCCAACGCTCATTACCACCGCCGCCAAATGGGTTTAAAACACCATTGCGCGAAATCATTTCTGAGTAAACTTTTGGTACGCGAAGTTTATCGGCAATACCATCGTCTTCAGTTTCGTTTAGCGGGTTATTTACTGTACCCCAAGCATCAAATTGCTTGATATCTTCACGCATTGTTTCACGTGTACGGTCATAGCCAGCGTAGAATGTAACATTACCGTCACCGTCAGCGATATCGCCACCAGCAGTGAAGTTAAATGAGTGGCTACCAGAACCTACACCATTTGCAGCCTCTGAGATTTTGGCATTGGCTTCAAAACCTTCAAAATCTTTTTTCAAGATGACGTTAACAACACCAGATACCGCATCTGAACCATAAATAGCAGAAGCACCACCTGTGATTACTTCAATGCGCTCAATTAATGCAGCAGGTATAGTTGATAAATCAACACGCGCTGTACCTTCACGACCAGCTACGTGACGCTTACCATCTACAAGTACAAGTGTACGGTTAGAACCTAAGTTACGTAAGTCAACTGAACTGGTACCGGCATCTTCATTTGAATCGTTATTACCGATTAATGTATCAGTTGATGCGATAGCTGGTAATTCAGCTAAGATACTACCTAAATCAGTTGAGCTGAATTTAGCTAGGTCTTTAGCAGTGATAGAAATTACTGGCGTTGGGTTAGAGAACTCGGCACGTTTAATACGTGAACCTGTGATGGCGATGCGTTCAACATCTGCTGACTCTTCCTCTGCAGCGAATACCTGTGGTGCTGCGATAGCAGTTGAACCTGCACCTAGCATTAACGCTAAGCGAACGGCTTTAGCGATTTTATTTTGGAATTGCATTTCTGTTGCTCCTAGAAAACTTCTTAACTTCGATGTTTCTTAGCTGTTAGAATTTTTATTATTTTCGAGTGAAGAGATTTAAATCCCCTCACCGTTGTGAGTCTTTTCTCACAAAGCTACGGAGCTGATACTAGACTTGTCGTTTTTTATTAATCAAATGTGACAGACATATTTACTATTTGTAATATCCTGCCGCACTTTGAACAAAAAACAATCAAAAGAAACATTGTAACCATTGGGGAAACAATGCGATCTATAGGTAGATAAAACGCAACAATAGAGGGTGAAAATTCTTAATAATCAGTAATTTAAAAACACTGAGACGAAATAACAAAAAATACAGACGAGTAACAATAAAATGTTACTGACTCAAAATGGTAGAACAGAAATACGTAAAGCATGTTTTACAAAAATTAACATTACTTAGCACTAAATCGTTCATTTTTTGACATATTATGTCAAAATTATGTAAGAATCATGTGAGAATTAAGGAACGGATGAAATATCCGTGAACTATTATTGACCGATTATGTTAGATCACAACCTTGATAAGATAAAAAGCAAGTTAACTGCGTTAAACAACCAAAATAGACTTTTAACGCAATTACAAAACCACACTAGCTTCGTTACTCAATCCGAAGACTTAGATGATTATTTTGCCGAAACACAGCGAATAGCTGAACAATTGGTACCACCGAATAAACTAAGTATTGAACAAAAAGAGCATTTACAAGAAAAGCTAACGGCACAATTGAGCGTATTTATTAAATTGGCAGAGAATGTGCCATCTACTTATGAGCACAATCAAACCGAATACAAAGCCACATTAAATAAACAACACCAACAACTGGCTAAATACCGTCAGTACTTGCAACAATTTGACGATAAAATAAGAACATTAGCCGATGCAGGCTATCAAGATTCCATACAAATGCAGAACCTTCAAAAAAGAAGACAAAACTGCCTTCAAGCCATTAATAACCTAGAAGATACCATTACTCGCCGGGAAAAATTTGGTTTCCGTTCTGTTACACCGTTTGATCAATAACGCGCTTTAACTTTAAATGGTGCCGATCAATTCAGAGGCACCTAATGTTCAAATATCGATTCCACAAAAGCGTTCTATTGTTAGCTCTTATATTCGGCTTCTCACCTGCCTATGCAGACTTTGATACCCACGGACAAGCGCAAATCACCTACCCTAGTGGCGTAAATAAAGCGGTAGACTTTAGCTTTGCTTTTAAACCTCTCGATGGTCAGCAATACTTTTTTGCTGGCCCATATAAAATGGCTACCCAAGATGTACCACAGCATTACGCTATGGCGATTTTATTAACGAAAGAAGAACATTTATGGGTGCAGGAATTTGGTCAAGGCTACTTTGAAGAGCTTAGTTATCAATTAGGTGACTACTTAATAGAAGCGAAAAAATCGCCTGATAGAGATGTCAGGGGGCATTACACTTTATACATTAATGGTAATGCACAGCTTTTCGATCGACGTACTATTCAGATACTGGTTGAGTTTGAGGAAGATGTTATTAGCAATGTAAGATTCCAGGAACAGTAAAAGATCTTTCTAACTGAGCGGGTGAATGTTCTAAGCAAAGACTTTCGTAATATTGCTTAATTAGTTATGATGCGGCGGTATTGTTTTCGCTAAAAAATTAGCAGATAAAAAAGGAAAGCCATGAAAGCCTTGCTAAAAGTATCTATCGTTGCCTGTTTTGTAGCCCTACTGACAGCCTGCCCTTACCGCATCAATGTTTTACAAGGTAATTTTGTCGAGCAGAACCAAGTTGATAAATTGCGAATTGAAATGACAAAAGAGCAAGTCATTTACGTATTAGGTAAGCCTATAATCGAAGATGCGTTTGATCCTAATGTTTGGCATTACGTTTACGATGTGCAATATGGCGATGGTCGTACTAAAAGAACAGAACTGGTTTTAACCTTTGAACAAGACAAATTAACAACAATGTCTGGTGACTTTGAAGAACCAGAAAACTTCGACCAGCCGTTAATTCAGTAACAGCTTTGACCCATCCTAGTATGGGTTGACACTTTTTTGATTAAAACGCCTGATGAATTTCATCGGGCGTTTTGTATTTTAAGGCCGAATGTGGCCTTTGTTGATTATATAAATCGATTGATTGTATTACCATTTCCCTTGCCTCATTTAGGTTATTTGGCTTCATTAACAAGTATTCGTTTTTAAGAATCCCGTTTACTCTTTCAGCCAGCGCATTTTGATAACAGTCATAACCATCTGTCATTGAGCAGGTAATACCATGGTTCTGATGGACTTGCTGATAGTCATTTGAACAATATTGAATGCCTCTATCGGAATGGTGAATCAGTGCTAAGTTGCTTTTTCTGCACAGGAGCGCTTTATTAAACGCCCTTTTAACGTCCTCTGTTTTCAAATTATCGGCTAAATAGTAACCCACTATTTTTCTTGAATAAGCATCAGTCACCAAACTGAGATACGTTTCACCTTCATGAGTGGGCAGATAAGTAATGTCTGCAACCCATAATTGCTCGGGGCGTGTTAAGTTAATTCCATCCTTAATCAGATTCGGATGTTTATAAAAGCGATGTAAGCTCTGCGTGGTTCGATGATAAGCGCGTTTTGTTGGTACCAACAATCGGTTGACCTTCAATACAGCAAATAGGTGGTCTCGCCCTATATGCAATGCAGATTGCTTCATCAAATACAGTAACTTTCTTGCCCCCATACGAGGGTGTTTCATACGTTGTTTTCTAACGAAGGATAAAACCTGTTGTTCGTGACAGGTTTTGACATAAAGCGCTTTACACCGTTTGTAATAGGCTTGCCGAGTGATACC
>NZ_JABULX010000045.1 GCF_013328345.1 Marinifaba aquimaris | reverse complement strand
TCAGAAGTGAAACCTAATAGCGGCGATGGTAGTGTGGGAGGTCCCATGTGAGAGTAGCACACTGCCAGACTCCTATTGAAGAAAAGCCCGTTACGAAAGTAATGGGCTTTTTGCTTTTCTGCGTTCTGATTTTTTCAATATCAACTCTGGACTTCTAAATTAATAAGCTTCCAGCCATTTATTCAATTTATTTACTAATCTGGCTTTATCAATTGGCTTTGTTAAATAATCATTCATTCCTGAAGCTAAGCACTTTTCTTCATCTCCAACCATGGCATTTGCAGTCATTGCTACAATTTTAATTTCTTGATTTTCTTGTTTAGCAACGCCTTCACGAATTGCTTTTGTAGCTTGGTAACCATCCATCTCTGGCATTTGACAATCCATAAGCACTAAGTCAAACAATTGATCCTGTTTTGTTTGCGATAACTTTTCAATCGCCACTACACCATTTTCAGCAACTTCGTTTTCCACACCTATTTCGTTTAATATAGTTTGCGTTATAAGCTGATTGACGTGATTGTCTTCAACGATTAGTACTTTGTGCTTTCTAGTCCAATTTTTTTCACTTCCATTGTTCAGCATAGGTTTCACTTTTACGCTAGTCGTATTTGTTGAAGGCTCTGCATTTAATGAGTTTAGTACATTAACTAATTCAGTATGCATAACGGGCTTATTGATAATTATGGTATTCGTCTCTAGATCTTGCTGCTCAGTTATACTCTTACAACTTATTTGACTCATCACTATCGTAGTAGGTTTCTTTATACGTATTTGTTCAATAAGTTGAGCATCAATTTTAGACTTTTCTATCAACAATAAATCTATTTCCTCAGTAGATAGGTACTCTTTTGCTAACTCATGCTGGTTAGTACTAAATACATTTGCTTCCCAATTTCTAAATGCTTTTTCTAATACTGTTAGGTTGGTTATATTAGTATCTAATATCAGCACATTCTTACATGATTGGCTGATTGTTCTTATGTCGTTATCTTGTGTTGCGGCCAAGTTGATATTGATATTAAAGCTACTACCTTTACCCGGTTTACTACCTACGCTTATATCACCCCCCATCAAGCGGCATAACTTTTTCACTATTGAAAGGCCTAAACCTGTTCCACCATATTTCCGCGTTGTAGAGGTATCTGCTTGTGTGAAGGACTCAAATATCTTGGCTTGTTTTTTAAAGGGGATACCTATTCCTGAATCTTTTACTAAAACTGATAATTTTAAGTTGTCTCCTTCTTTCTTAATTCCCGCTCTAATAAATATTTCCCCCTTTTCAGTAAACTTTATTGCGTTACTGATCAAGTTATTAAGTATTTGCTTTAATCGAGTTGGATCGCCATTCACTATTTCAAATTCGACATTATTGGTATCTACAATGACTTCTAAGCCTTTTTCATTAGCTTTTGGTGCAATAGCGTGAACGAGTTCATTCATAAGGCTGTGAAAGTTAAAATCTATTGCTTCTATATCTATTTTTCCTGCTTCTACTTTCGAATAATCCAAAATGTCGTTAATTAACGTGAGTAGAGACTCTGCCGATGATTGTGCGATATCAACATATTTTTTTTGCTCGGTATTCAGTTCACCTCTTTTAATAATATCTAACATCCCTAATACACCATTCATTGGTGTTCTTATTTCATGACTCATGCTTGCAAGAAATTCACTTTTTGCCTTAGCGCCAGCTTCTGCGTCTTCAATAGCTTCCAATAATGCTCGTTCAGTCCTTTTTTGTTCTGTAACATCTAAATGGGTACCAATCATTCTTTTGGGTTTACCGTTTTCATACCATTCTACGACTTTGCCAGTATCTAATATCCATACATAATGCCCGTCTTTATGACGCATCCTCGCTTCACAAACATAGTATTCTTCTAATCCTGCCCAATGCTTGTTAAGTGCTTTATTCGATTTTTCTAAGTCTTCAGGGTGTGAATGCTTGAGCCAAGTATTTATATCAACTGGGGCCAGCTCATCTAAGGTGTATCCAATAATTTCTGCCCATCTTTCATTAAATTGAGTTTTACCTGTCTCTACTTCCCAATCCCATACACCAATAGCTGTACTTTTTAATATCAAAGATAGCTTTTCACTTTGTTGCTGCATCTGTTTTAAATTAGCTTCAATTTTAATGTTTTTTGCTGCAAGCTCTTGTTCATGGTTTGCTCTGGCTTTGGTCATGATCTCGAAAACTTGTGCCAAAGTGCCCAATTCGTTATTGGGTTGCTCGATCAGATTAAATGACAAATCACCTTTAGATACTTTCAACGCTGCTTTGGTGAGCTCTTGAACTGGTGCTGTTAATTTTCTACTTATCTTAATAATGAAAAGATAGATTAGAGCAATGGATGTAATGATAATGACCAGCGCTATTTTCATTAATGTTTGAAGGTTTTCCAATGCTAAGTCTTTGTCAATTTGGCTTATGAGTAACCAGTTAACATTTGCTAATTTGATAGGGGTATAAATAGTAAAAGCGGGTTTATCGTGAACTCCCGTAGTTAGGTAGACTGCTTGGCTAGCTAATTTAAGGTCGTGTTCTAATCGTTCACTTTCTCTTGCTCGTTTTACACTTGATGTTAATACTTCTGAGAAGTCATCAATGGGGGTTCGGTACTTATTATCTGCTCCAACTAACCAATGTTTATCATAGCTCGTCGACTCATCTATCTTTAAAATCCGATTAAGTCTTAGTTGTATAGCTAGCGTCCCTATTTTATGACCATTGTCGTTAATTATTGGAGCGGCAATAAAGCCGGATAAAACACCATTAGATGCAGCATAACGTTCTAAATCTGAAAAGCTAGGGGCACCTGTGATATAGGCCTGTTTAACAACTTGGCTAAATCGAGTGTTAGAGAACTTTCCGTTTAGAATATTTGTCCCTAGATCGTCTTCTTTTGCAATGCTAAATAGGATATTGCCATAAGCATCAATTAAAAATATATCGTAAATGTAATCGTAAGATTGCCACTGATTATTAAAAAACTGTTTTTGTTCTCTAATTGTTTTTTCCCAATTTAAACTTTGAACAAATTTGTTGAGTGGCAGTTTTGATGATTGATATTCGGCTATTAGCTTTTCTAATAATTCTGTTGTTACTGGACTATGTGACAAACGGTGTAAGTCCATAAAGCGGTATTCAAACCAATTATCAATAAACTTAGTTCTTTCTGCTGAATGGCTAATTAATCGGTTTATCGCATCGTGTGTTAGCGTTTTGTCTATGTGGTAATAAAATGCGGTGCCTGTGGCTAATAACGGTAAGATAGCAACAGCAAGAAACCAACGACTTAATTGGTTTTTTATTGGATCGTATTTTAGTGGTTTGTTCAACTTGGAATCAGTATCCAGGGCCGTTTTACTCATAGGCAAGCTCGTCTATGTCGACTGCTTTTTTTAAAATTTGCCCTTCGATTGCGATGTCCATAATTCTTTTTAATCCATCTTTGTCGATATCTAATCTTTGATAATTAATCACTCTTAGCTTGGGGTCCAAACTCGCTTTGATCGTATTGGTATCGTGTGCAGGTATATGTTTTTGTACAATTGCTACAATTTCGTCTAGATTGCCCGCTGCTCTAGCTTGCTCAATATAAGCCCCTGCTTGTTTTATATAGCCCATTACTTCCATTACTGCCTGTTCTTTTTTCGTTAGAGCGATAAGAGTTGCCAGTGCAATACACTCAACATGACCGTGTTCACTGGTCAGGACATCTTTTGAGTACCAAGCGACTCGACCGAAATTACCTGTTTCAACAATATCAATCCATGGCAGTGATTGTTGAATGGCCACTGCTTTATTTCTATTTGAGTTACCTAGCATAAAAGCTGGTGATCTAGGAGGTGGAACTGTCATTGCTAAGACGTCTGCCTGAAAGTTTGGTTGAAGTGCTAATGTCAGCTCTTGTTGTTTTAAATAGTGATATAACACGACGGTATGAGTGGATAAAACATGAGGCACACCCACATATACAGGCTTTTTTGTTTTGTGCTGCCGAATGGCAATTGCAGCAGAGCGATCTGGTTTACGACTTAAGCGTGAGTTGGAGAGTTTTATTGTTGAACCCAGTAAGTGATTTATGGCTAACCCATTACCATCTCTGTGCATTAAACCGAGCCATTTAAAACTCGGCTGTTGGCTGTACATATCCAATGCAAGGGGGCTCATGACAAACGCCATATCGGCTTTATTTTCCAAAAACTTAGCCCTTAAAATATCCCAATCAGCCATTTGCTCTAGCTGAAAATTAGCATACTGCATGTGATGCCTGTACTTTTCATAAGCAATGATTGCGGCGTAGTGATCAGCCAATGGAATATAGAGAGCTTTAACCTCTTGTTTAGCCGCACTGGATAACCCAGAGAAAGCAATGCATGTCAGAAGTGCCAAGAGGTGAAGCTTTTGCATAAGTTTAGCTCTCTTTTTTAGATAGCTTTTAGTGCATCCAGTAAAGCTTTTTCCATATTGATTGCACGTTTGAGGTTATAAAGCCCTGACGCTTTTGCTTCATTTGTGGTTATTTCCCCATTGATGGTGTGCAAAAATAACCTTGCAGCCTCGGCATTAGCTTGTAGCCAAATATCTTCATCTTTAGAGTGCTCGCCAGCATTTTGTGGAACACTATCAACTTTCACCGGATCAAAGTGCCAATGGCTGTATGGTTTATAACCCCCTTTTAAGTGTAGATCAGACTTTTCACCAATAAAGGTGATGTCAAATAACATACCGGCTTCATGGCTGCGGTAAAAGCTCATATCCATCTGAATGTTTTTAGTGGTGAATACAGAACTAATGTGGTTATGTTCAGGCATTTGGTAGGCCATTTGAAGTTCAAATTTACCAAACAGGTGATGAACATAAGAAAAAGGATGAATAATGATATCTGAGTACCATTCACTAAAACTTTTGTCACCGGGCAGATTAAAACCGCACTTGATCATGACACTTTGCACTCTGCCCAATCTACCTTCTCTAATAATGTTAGTAGCGAGCTTTACACTGTTTAAGTGCGGAAAGGCATAGTTAACATAGCATCTTGAAAGTTGTTGGTAGTCTAGTTCACTTTCATCTATGTGCGCTAAGCTGACGGGTTTTTCACACCATATAGCTTTATCAGGAAAGGCTTTGATGATGTCTAAATGGGTACTGGCAGGTGTTGCTAAAATGATGAGATCAACACTTGAGAGATCTTCTAAGCTGTTACTGGCTTTAGCTATTCCCTCTTGTTTTGCAATTTGTTGGCTTTTTTCTAAATTTTTACCAATTAATAAGTTTATATCCATTCCGAGTCGACGAAAAATATTGATATGAATCCGACCCCAATTGGTTCCTACTAAAGCTACTTTCATTAATTATCCTCAAATGACGACCACACACTTTAGTATGGTCGCCTTTTTGAAGATTAGCCAAACAGCTTTTCAAGTTGTTTCTTCGCTTTATCCTCTAATTTTTGCTTTGCTCGCTTTTCTAATTCTTTCTTTTTCTGTTTAACAACATCAGAATTGAGCAGCTTGTCCATACTTGTATCTGAGCTGTTAATTAATCCCTCGAGCTCTAATAACTCATTAGCGTCTTTTTCATTTATATTCAAAGCACTACTCATTTTTTCGTTGAGAGAGCCCTGAACATCTGATTTGAAGCTTTGTAATTTTTTGTCGACTTTGTCATAGGCCATATCAACTAAAATATTATCTAGTTTAGAACTGATTTTGGTATCTAAATCGTCAACACTACCAGTAACAGTTACTGTTAAATCAAGTGGGTCGAGTTTATTTAAGGCATCCAATACACTTTGACTAATACTAGATTCAGCTTGACCTGAGAAAGCTGTCTTAGTCATTAGCAACTGGCTTTTCGCATCTATTTCCTTGTCTTTAGTTTGCATCATGCCATCAGCTGATAAAGACGCTTGAGTCATGGCTACACTCAGCTTGTCTGAATTAGCTAATTGCGTTTGGGGCATAGGTACGTTATCTAGTTGCCATTGAGCCTTTGTAGTTAATGAAAACGCTTTATCAACATACCAGTTTGCATCGGCTTTTAGTTGCCCTGCTTGATTTACATTTTCACTGGTTATCAACAGAGTAGAGGGTAAATCTCTAAGCCAATGTTGAGCTGTGATCTCACTACCTGCGATACGGTACAGGCCTGATTCATCAGCTAAACTGACGGTTAGCTTTTTCACTAACCAATCTGGTAATGGATTATCTAAATCGAAGTGTATGTATCGACCTTGACTAGGATCAACAGGCACTGGAGTTGTTTTAGTTGTATCTGTATTTGAGCCTAGCATTGGTGCTATCAGCTCATAGGCACTTTGAGCGGTCTCGACGTATTTACGCGTATGCTCACCAAATAGAATATGGGCAAAGTCAGCAGCATCAATTTTGTCTAGCTGATATTCTTTTTCAATTCTTTCCCAATCTTCTTTAGGGGCATTTTTTAATTCAATTGTGGCATCAGTTAATCTATCTTTACTCTTGTTGAGTTGTACTTTTGCTTGATCAACTATTGCTTTGTCTTGCTTAAACTCTTTTTTGAGTGCTTCGTATTCTTGTTGAATCGCTTTTACATCATCAAGTGTCTTTACCTTGCGCTTAGTTAAGGCCTTGAGCTTATCTTCGTACGTTTTCAATCTTTCTTTGGTTGGCAGCTTTTCATAAGCCTCTTTAACCAATATTTTTTCTTCTTGATAAGCAATGTCTAATGCTTCACTTGCTTGTACTGTTTTCAAATCAAGCTGTGCTAGCAGTGTTTTTGCATCAGGCAAACTCGCTTGGATATTTGGTATTGTACTTTGTTCATCACCTGCATGTGTCAACTCTTGTGGTTGGCGATACACTTCACCAGGTGTCTTTCTTGGGCTAGCAAGTTTTAACTCTTCGATTGTGAGTTCTTCAATGATGACTCTTCCAAATAGGTATTGCCAGAAATCCATACCTGCAGAGGCTGATTCGAAGCTTGCTAGGTTTTGCTCTGGTGCTCTGGGGTCAGTTGCCGCAAAACCATCAATATTAATGATAAAGGGGCTCCAATTGATATCTACTTCCTCTACATCAACTTGAGCACCAAGGTACCAGCCTAAACCTTTTTCGATACCCGCTTTAACTATTTGGTTAGCAAAAATTGTAAAGAAAGCGACGATAAGTGCAGTGATGGCAAAAAAGCTAACCAAACCTTGCCAGCGTAAATATTTTTTCATTAAACCGTACCTGCTACTTTTTGGTAAATACCATAGAACTTGGATGCTTTGAGTGTTTGTACAATTTTAAAACGCTCGATAAATTGCTTGATATGAATTCGGTACCGAGCAATTAGCCATTGGCTGAAAAGAGCCACTGGAGTACATAAAATGATTGAAATCAGCAGGCTGCCTAAGGTTAATGTGTGGTGAAGTTGAGCCAATTTGAATATTTCACTTTGATAAAGTGAATGCCATAGGGTTTGCAGACCAGCTGAAGTAAGTAATGACTCACCTATATGGCTTGATAGAGGGTCAGTTAGGTAACTCAAACCCGCGAAAAAGGTAAAGGCTAAAATTACGCTGCCAAGATGAACCCGAATGATACATGCAAACAGCAAAATAATAAGATTATGAAGTGTAAATGTAGGGGTTAAGCCTATGATCATTCCTAAGGCGATACCAAAAGCAACTTGCCTAGGTGAGTCTTCTGAATTTAAAGCGTGTAATAGCTTAGCGATTAACGTAAGCATTTTTGCTCCTATGATAAAAAATAGGTAGTCCAATCAATAAGCTAAGCCTATTAGACTTATATTAAAAAGTCATGTTATCTATCACATTTTATTACCGATACCTGACATCGTTTCTAGCGTTACAAACTCATACCCTAGTTGGTGATAATGTTGGATAATTTTATGTAATGCGTTTGCTGTATCGGTTCTGTCACCGCCTGCGTCATGCATCAAGACAATTGCTTCAGGGTGAAGATTATCAATAACGCGATTTTCAATATCCGCTAAGGATGTAGGAGTTTGGCCTGGGAACCACTCTTTTTTATACCAATCTCTGGTATCAATTGACCAGAGAAAGGTTGTGACTCCACGGGCGGCTAGTAAATCAATTTGTCTTTGGCTTATTTCACCATAGGGCGGTCTAAAAAATCGAGGGCGGTACCCTAAGTACTGCTCGATAAAATCATTGGTTTTGGTGAATTCTGTTAAAAATTCTTCATCTGATAAGGTTCTTGAGTGGTGGTGTGACCATGTGTGGTTAGCAATTATATGGTTATCAGCTTTAGCTTTGGCCATAAATTCAGGGTAGTAGCTCATGTTTTCTCCCAACCAGAAGAAAGTCGCAGGGACTTTATATTCAGCAAGCACATCGAGAATTTGTTGGGTATATTCAGGGTTGGGACCATCATCAAAGGTCAGTGCAATTTGTTTGTGTAAACCATGACCTTCTAAGATATATGCGCCAATGTTTTTTTGTGCTTGTTTAACCAAGTCATTGATGGGCTCCTGCTCAGGAAAGTTGCCCGTTCTAACTGCAAATGAATTTGGATTTTTCCTTTGCCATTGCAGCTTATTATTATCTTTGATGATTACTTTGAAGTGAGTACTAGCTAACCCTATAAGATTCGCAGGTGTTGCGTCAGGGTAGCGCTTTTGATAACGAGCAAAGAAGCTCTCCAGCACTAAGCGTTCTTCTTTCAACCAACGTTTAGATTGTCTTGAGAAACTAGCGATCAAACTTTGATAGTGATCTTGTTGATTTATTTGAGCTGAACTCAGAGGCTGATTATTGGCAAATTTAGTCGCTAGATAATCATTGAGAAGCCTTGTGAAATCATCTTTTTCGTTATGACCTGAGATTGAATCCAGATGTGATTTTTTAATTAAATAAAGCTGCTTTAAAACATCAAAGCGAATTGTTTCATTATTTGTTTTTATTGTTCTTTTAATATTATTTGGCGCATAAATTTCCAATTGATATTCATGTTCACCTAGCTCAGAAACCAATACTTTTAGTTTACTTGTATCTAGGTGTATCAGTGTTTTTTCAGCCGCAGAAGATAGCTCTGATTTTAAATGATGTGGAACACCTACAAGCAAGTTACTTCTTGATACTGAAGAATTGGCTGTTTGCGTAGCATCATTACAGGCTGTATTAGCGATTAATAATGCAATTGCACACAAGAATATGGCGGATGCTTTTTTGATGTTGTTAAACAAGGCTGTATCTCTAATCAAGTTAATTCAGTTAAAACTGACTACAATTACTCAAAAGTTCTACAATTCAACAAGATAGACTAGACTCTTGTCACTGAAAAAACTGTAAGTATTTGTATGGAACCGAGCAAAGAACAAACTAACGCTAAGTTAGAACCTAAAACTAAAAAGGCGTTTCTAAACAGTATTAATCATTTTCGTGGTATTGCCATCATCTTTATAGTGATGGCGCATTGTTATCGTCCTGCAGGTTGGGAAATCGAAAGCTTTGCTGATAAAGCTTGGTTTAATTTGATGATGAATGGCACTGTATTTTTTGTATTTATCTCAGGCTTTTTGTTCCATCATGTTTTTTACCATCGCTGGGATTATCGCAAGTACATGAAGAACAAAACTAAGTATGTATTTGTACCTTATCTACTTCTGTCGATTCCTTGGATTATTTGGCATTTATCAGGTTCGATGCAACCTGCTATACATGAGCAGTACACTGATTTAACTAACCTTTCTAGTTTGGCTACTTGGTATATCGTTACTGGGCGTATGCTGACGGCTTATTGGTATATTCCCATGGGTATGATGCTCTTTGCTATATCTCCATGGGTTATACATTTAATCAAAAAGCACCAGTTGATGTATTTTACTATACCGCTATTTTTAATCGCTATCTGGGTACATAGGCCGATTGCCAACTTAAATGCTATTCAATCTTTGATTTATTTTTTACCCGTTTATTTATTTGGCGTTTGGGCTTCGGTTAATCGCGATCAACTATTTATATTCATCGATAAATATTGGTTAATTATGTTTTTAAGTGCTGTGGCATTGGCACTAGGACAAGCCTACTTTTTTGGTGCGGGGGTTCTTAATAAAGATGCATTTGAATTAACCGTTCCAGATTTAATGCTGCCGCAAAAAATACTGTTAACCCTGGTGCTACTCGCTATTTTAAATAAGTTTGAGCACATTGAAATTAATGTTTTACAAAAGTTAGCTGAAGTCAGTTTCGCTATTTATTTTATACATCCTTGGTTTACCACACCTTGGTGGATGATTTTTGATAGCCCTGACTTATTTGGTTTACAAGGTTATGGCAATATAGTCACTACGTTTATTGTTACTATGTTGGTTATTGCTATGTCGTATGTAGTCGCATTAATTCTTAAACGCGCTTTTAAGAAGCGCAGTCGTTATTTGATTGGTTGGTAAAATGCAACACGGATTAGTTGATCTGATAGCAGGGTGGGGACTACCTGCAAGCTTAGTTTCACCGCTTGCCTATGGTGCAGCACTGTTACTGAGTTTACTCTCTGCTTTTTTAGTTTTTGTTTTTGTTAAACACGGTTTATTGAAATTACTGCAAAGCCAACTTGTCGTTAGGCGTTCACAATGGCTGACCAAATTAGAGCAATTTAGTGTCTTTCGCCACATTGCATTACTTGCTCCACTCATTGCACTTTGGTTTATCATTCCTAAATTATGGCCCGCACAAGATGTCAGCTTTGATTGGTTTTTATTGTCGGTTGAAGTGTTAATTTGCTTGCAAGTTGCAGTGGCCGTTAATGCCATTGTCAGTGCGGTTTATCATCTCTACCAAGATAAAACAGTTAAATATCATCTCGGGCTGCATACTGGGGTACAGCTATTTAAATTGGTTATCTTTTTAGTTGCCATCATACTGGCGATTTCGCTGGCTCTGGGTAAATCACCTATTTACCTACTGAGTGGTTTAGGTGCATTAACCGCCGTACTGTTACTCATTTTTCAAGACACTATCAAAGGCACAGTGGCGAGTATTGAAATCACTGTTAATGACTTAGTTTGTGTGGGTGATTGGATAACGGTTGAAAAATATGGTGCTGACGGTGATGTATTAGAAATTGGCTTAAATACTGTAAAAGTAAAAAACTTTGATAATACGATCACGACTATACCAACTTATGCTTTAACGAGTCATTCATTTAAAAATTGGCGCAATATGTCTTTAGTTGGTGCTAGGCGAATTAAGCGAAGTTTATTAATTGATGTTAATTCTGTGGGCTTTTTGTCTGAATCACAGCTTAATAAATTGACAGAGTTTAAATTATTAAAAGACTACCTGATTCAAAAGCAAGCTACGCAAGCGATGCTGGCCGAACAGGAACAGCCGGTTAATAGTACCCGATTAACAAATATTGGGGTGTTTCGCTTCTACATCGAAAACTATCTGCGCACTCATCCTCATGTACACCCAGATGCTACGTGCATGGTCAGACAGCTAGATAATCGCGGTGAAGGCATTCCGTTAGAAATATACTGCTTTACTCACTTACACAAATGGATTGAATATGAAGGGGTGCAATCGGACATTTTCGATCATCTTTATGCAATCGCAGCTGAATTTGATATTAAGTTATTCCAGCAGCCTACAGGTTTAGATTGGCGACAAGCAAGTTAGCTTATCGCCACTGTTTACATTAGTTGGACGTAGGTGCCTGATAGGCTGGTGTTCCCCACAAAGGGACTGTTGATAGACTGTGTTTATAGCTGCCTGATATCTCTTTGGTAGAGTAGGATACATACATTAAAGTTTGATTTGCTTGATCAAAAATACGTCTCACTTTCATTGTTTTGAAAAAGACACTTTTTGATTTTTTAAACACAACTTCGCCTGATGCTGATTTATCAATATTAGCAATCATCTCGGCAGTGATTTCGCCTGTTTGCCTGCAAGATATTGATGAGTCACTGGGATCAGAAAAATCCAAATCTGCTTCAATGCTAGCAACATGACAGGTTACACCAGGTACTTTTGGATCTTTTAATATATTAATTTTGATGTCTTTTGTTGTGAACATACCAAGCGATACATCACCTACTTCATTTTTATCACAGGCTGTTAAGGTTAATACTAACCCTGCAAAACTCAGTGCTTTCGTTAACTTTTTCATAGACGTTTTTCCTTAAACCAGTCGATTCCTTTTTTCACCTGCTTTAAAAGCTGCGATGTTGGCGGCAATTTCATCTACTAGTTTTTGCCTAGCCTGTTTCGATGCCCAAGCAGTGTGGGGCGTTAATATTAAATTTGGCCGTTGAGGTAACAGAGGGTGGTCACTTGGTGGTGGTTCAACAGATAAACCGTCGAGTAATGCCGCCTGTAGTTGACCTGCATCTAACGCTTTAGCGAGTGCCGCTTCATCAATTAAGCCACCTCGTGCGGTGTTAATTAAAATGGCATCAGATTTCATTTTGGCAAGAAATGCAGCATCGACTAATTGGTCTGTTTGCGCAGAAAGAGGGCAATGTAGGCTGATCACATCACTCTGTTCTATTACATCATCCAGTGACGTTCTTCCTGCTCGAATATTGGTTGCATTTGCTCGCTCGGCAATGATGACCTTCATACCAAATGCCTCGGCCAGACGAGCTGTGGCTCGGCCAATATCGCCATAACCTATAATGCCAATTGTTTTACCTGTTAATTCAAAGGTCGGATGATCGAGTAAGCAAAACATTGGACTATCTTGCCATTTTCCTGCGTTGACATCAGTTTGGTATTGAGTCAGTTTTATTGACCAATTTAATAACAAGGCAAACACGTGTTGAGCCACTGATTCTGTTGAATAGCCTGCGACATTGGTCACTGCGACTTGATTTTGTTCGGCTACGTTCAAGTCGACATTGTTATAACCTGTTGCTGCGACACAAATTAGCTTTAGTGCTTTAGCTCGTGCTATTTCTGATTGCTTTAACAGGATCTTATTACTGATTAACACATCCGCGCTGGCAAACTCATCTGCTGATATGGCATCCTGATTGTCACTGTTATAACAAGTTAATTCACCTTGTTGCTCAATAGCACTGAGGTCGGCATCACTGATCGTGTCTGCATCAAGAAAAATGATCTTAGTCATCAGTTAATCCTAAGCTCTGTTTGATTTGTGCTATTTCTGCTCTTAACTCATTGACCTCTTGCTCTAAAGCCTCGACTTTCATCGTCAAATCAGAGTGATTGTTATCTGTGCCTATTGATGCTTCAACAGCTATATCTGTTGAAGTTTGTTCGCTAAATAACTGGGCATATCTTGCTTCTCGTTTACCTGGCTCTCTTGCAAGTTTGAGCACATAAGCCTGTGGTTCTTGTTGACTCAATTTATCTAATGTCTGCTCTACTTCTCCAACATCAGAAAAAGCATGTAAACGTTGAGTTCGGGTTCTTAATTCACCCGGTGTTTGCGGACCGCGTAAAAAAAGCACGGCCAAAATAGCCGCTTCAGCTTGATTAAACTTGTAAGCAGAAAATTCAGAACCATAAAAACGGTGACGGTATTTGGTCACTCGAGATGCGGGTACATCGTCTAAAATTCTCAGCTGCATTAATTCATCAACCGTGTTCTGTACTTCGACTTCTGTGAAGTTTGTCACTGGCTCTCGGTTAGATTTTTGATTGCATGCTGTTGTTATCGCATTGATAGATAAGGGATATTGATCCGGTGTGGTTTTCTCTTTTTCGATAAAAACGCCTAATACACGGATTTGCTCAAAGCTTAATAAAGTTGCCATAAGCCTCTCTTTACTGGAAGGAAATATGAATGTTCAGCATACTGAAATCTCAAGTTAGATAGAAATGCTTTTTTACTTTCTTTGCTAAATAGCAGTTTGAACTTTTGAAAATTTGCGTCCGTACTTAAATATATGAAGTTTATATGACAGGGCGCCGATGAAAATATTCTACTCGATTGCAATATTCTCCCTACTCTTGGCCATAGTATTACAAGCTAAGGCTGAACAACCTTCACGAGTACCTGTCAGTATCATTGGTGGTGATATTGCAGAGCCTGAACGCTGGCCTTACATGGTGGCTTTGGTCAGTAAAAATAGTTCGCCTTTTTTTGGTCAATTTTGCGGCGGCACTTTACTGACTGAAAAAGTTGTCTTAACTGCTGCGCATTGCGTTGCCGATAAGTCAGCCATGACTATTGAAGTTTATATCGGTGCTGCTGATTTAAATCAGGCTAGGCAAAATAGTGATCGGCGCTCAGTGAGTCAAATTGTTGTTCACCCCAACTATTTTGCGTCACAGAATCAAAACGATATTGCGTTGTTGTTTTTAAGCCAAGCTAGCTACCGGGAAACCATGAGTTATGCCACGCCCGATATCATGCAACAAGTTGATAATGGAGACGAATTAAGAATAGCAGGTTGGGGCACTACTGATCCTGACGGTGATGATTATCCCAGTTTATTAAACGATGTTACTGTCCCATTTGTCAGTCAGTCTCGTTGTAACCGCAGCCTATCAGGTTTAATCACAGATGACATGTTTTGCTCAGGGTTAGATGAGGGAGGCAAAGACTCTTGTTATGGTGATAGTGGCGGCCCTGTTATTGGTAACGTGGGCGGTCAAGATTATATTATGGGCGTGGTAAGCTGGGGGATTGGTTGCGCGCAAGCAGGGTTGTATGGTGTCAACGCAAAGGTGAGTCACTTTTCTGATTGGATAGCGCAAAATATACAAAATAAGCTTACCTCCGATTTGGTTTCTCAACTACAGGATTCTCAGCTACAAGCTTGTGTGATTCAAAATGCACAAATTAATGGTTGGCAATCAATTAGCGAGATCACGAGTTTAAGTTGTGCAAATCAAAATATTAATCAACTTGATGGCATTGGTTTGTTAACTGAGCTCGAATCTATCGATTTGAGTAGTAATAATATTACTAACTTAGCGCCTCTTGCTGGACTTGAAAATATTAACGCGCTGAATGTCACCAATAACGATATTTTAGATATTCGTCCACTGCTAGGTTTGAGTCAATTGACAAGCATCGAGCTTGGACAAAATGAGTTGTATTGCTTAGGTGCTGAATCAGGCTTTTCAAGTATTAATCAAATCCCGAATAATTGCTGGCAAGACCCTTTTATTGATACCGATAATGATGGTTTTACCGATGTCTTAGAAAGCTTGGTAGGGACAGGTATTAATGATGCAACGGATACACCGACGCTGATCTCATCTATTAATTTTAGTGATTTTAATTTGGCTCGTTGTGTTGAGCGCCAGAGTAAAAACCTCAAGTACGCAGAGCAAATAACCAGTTTAAACTGTAGCAATTGGGAAATCTCAAATTTGACAGGCTTGAGTGCTTTTATCAATCTGACCTACCTGAATTTAACAGCCAATGAAATAACAGATATCGCTGAGCTTTCAGCCTTAAACCAATTGTCTGTTTTAGATATAGCCAACAATCAAGTGCTGACGTTAGACATTAACCCCAATTGGCCAAAACTAACTAGTTTGTTTTTATCAGGAAATATACTTGAACAAGTTCCTGTCAGTGGTATCACTTGGCAATCAATTGAGAGTTTATCTGTTAGTTACAGTGATGCTCTATTAGTATTTGTACCGCTTTTGGATAGTCTAGTACGCTTGGAGTTAACTGCATTTGAGCAAGCTCAATTAAATCTATTTATTGAGAGTTTACCGATAATTAGCCCTTGGACGCATCTGGATATTTACCAAAGTGAACTTGAAGATATCGATGTTTTGAGTAACGCTGATAGGCTAACTAATGTCGGTATTTACTTTTCGACGATAGATTCGATGCGTAGCTTAGTGAGTTTGTCTAATTTAGCGCAACTTAGGATCCAAAATACCAGCAATTTAGACAAAGTTAGTTTGGCTGAATTAAAAACTGAATCGCCTGCTTTAGAGCTTATTCTATTTGATAATGCGGACCCAAGCTGTGCGGCTTTTAGTAACTACTATCAGGTTATTTCAGCTTTACCTAATGAGTGTTTGGGCGATCTTGGTACCAACGATGAATCGAGTCAAACTCAGGCTGTTTCCAATACTTCTTCAGCGACGACAAGCCAAAGTAGCAGTGAAATTAGTCGCCAATCCGGAGGTGGCTCAGGAGGGGGGAGTTTAGCCTTTTATATCTTGAGTTGTATAGTCGCCTTGAGTTACTGGCGAAAACGAAACCTGAAGTGTTAAATACAAAAAAAGGTGAGTATTAGCTCACCTTTTTTTAGTTATCTTAGCTTTGTTGGCTAGCTTTAGAATTGTGGGCGTGAACGGCCATTTCTGTCATTGCGTTCACCACCAGCACGGAAGCTAACTTTTCCACCGTCGCGGCCACCATCACGGTTGCCATCTCTGTGGTGACGGTTACCTCGGTCAGAACGATCGCCACGGTGACCTCGGTCATGACCACGACCACCATCACGACGGTTGCCGCGGAAGTTTCTGTCATCACCACGGTTTGCGTCACGACGAGCACGACGTTCTTGGTTTTGAGCACGAGCTTCTGCAGCTTGTTCTGGTGTTAATAAACTTGGGTCGATATTCTTCTTGCGAATGAATACTTGTTGTAATTTATTAAACACATCTTTTGGCATACCTTTAGGTAAGTCAACGTGTGCGTGCTGGTCAAATAAGTTAATTTGACCAATGTTTGATGAATCGATTTCAATTTCGTTTGCAACTGCACCTACGATATCGCCAGGGCGAACACCGTGCTCACGACCAACTGCAAAGCGGTATGTATCGAAGTCGTCATTGTTACGACGAGGACGACGCTCTGAACGCTCACCACGGTCACGACTGTTGCGATCGCCTCGTTCACGACGCTCACGCTCTGGGCGTTCAACCGGATCCGCTTTCGGGAATAATGGTAACTTGCGTTGACGTTCAAATAATAGAGCCGTTGCTAATTGAAGTGCAGATACTTCAGATTCTTCAGCCATTTTTTCGATGACTTGTTGGAACTGAGCTAAATCTTTATCGTTAATTAATTCAACTAATGACTCTTTAGTACGTTCAATACGCGATGCACCTAGTTGTTCAGCTGAAGGCATTTCGAACTTTTCAATCTTACCTTCAGTTGCACGCTCTAGACGGAATAGGCTACGCATTTCACGACCTGTCGCGAATAAAATTGCTTCACCTTCACGACCTGCACGGCCTGTACGACCGATACGGTGTACATATGACTCTGCATCGTGTGGTAAGTCGTAGTTGATTACGTGAGAAATACGAGGAACATCAAGACCACGTGCAACAACGTCTGTAGCAATTAAGATAGAGATGCGACCAGACTTTAATTGGTCAACAATGCGCTCGCGATCTTGTTGTTGCATATCACCGTTAAGTGCTGCTGCTTTAAAGCCTTTGCTTACTAAATGTTCAGCTAGAATTAAGGTATCGTTACGAGTACGTACGAAAACAATCATTGCATCGTAATCAACTGCTTCTGCAATACGCTCTAAACCAGTTGTCTTACCGATACGGCTAACACGCCATGCTTTTTGAGTAATGTTCGCTTTTTTCGCTTTCTCAACAGGAATTTGTACATGTACAGGGTCAGTTAAGAATTGCTTAGTGATTTTGCGAATTGGCGCAGGCATTGTCGCTGAGAAAAACGCCATTTGCGTCTCTTCAGGTAGGTGCTCTAAGATCCATTCGATATCATCTAAAAAGCCCATGTTTAGCATTTCATCAGCTTCGTCTAATACGCAAGCCTTGATGCTATCCATTTTTAAACGACCTTTGTTGATGTGATCCATCATACGGCCAGGTGTACCTACAACAATTTGTGGGCCACGCTTTAAATCGCGTAATTGAGGTGTATAAGATTGACCACCGTATACAGTCGCTACAAATAAACCTTTAATGTGCTTTGCAAAATCAGCTAAAGCTTCTGAAACCTGAATAGCTAGTTCACGAGTAGGGCAAACCACTAGCATTTGTGGTGCTTTGATTGATGCGTCGATACGCGATAATAGTGGTAAACCAAAAGCCGCAGTTTTACCTGTACCTGTTTGTGCTTCACCTAAAACATCACGACCTTCTAATAATGAAGGAATTGATTTTGCTTGAATTGGTGTTGGTTGCTCATAACCCATTTCTGTAATGGCTTGTAAAACGGGCGCAGGCAGGTTTAGTTCGCTAAAGCGAACTGTATTGGCAGAATCTGTCATTAAATACTCTTACTTCTTGAAACGCGAATAGCTCGCGTGAATCACTATGGTTGAGGCTAAAGCTCATCACTGAATCATCAAAAAATGATGATACAAATCAGGGGGGCTAAAAGTTAATTTAGCAAAACACTTATATAATGTTTATCTGGCACTTGATAATAATCTTGTGCGTGGCGGTGCTGGTTGCACTAAACGAAAGGTTAAGTGAACAGGTCCGCTAAAGGTGCTTTAAACCTCGGCTCGTGGTAATGGTTAATTACCTACCCGACCTCGGCTTAAAATGGCTTGCTGCGCGGTAGTCGCGTCTTATTAGGGCAAGCGTCCCCTAGCTCCTGTCGGATTGGCGCGCATAATACAGTAATAAGATTGGATTGCAAGTAAATGGCGAAAAAACCACCACTATTTTATGTTTTAGTGGTGGTTTGGGTAAAATTGATTAGAAAAGGTAGTTAATGCCTAAGCCAAGTTGCATACCTGAAATGAAAAAGTCAGGACGAGTACCTGATTGTGGCTCGTTGTAGTCAGCAGATAACTCGTGATAGTAATTACCATTAGCGGTGATTAGCCATGTATTATTGAGTGTATAGCTCAACTGACCACCAAATACCCAGCCATAAGCAGTGGTATTGTTTTCTTCTTGAGCATCGTATCCCGATAAACCAGCACGTGCTTTAATTAACCAATCTTGACTGAATTGATACTGCAAGTCGGCAAAGTAGAAGTTAATGATGTCATCGCCACCTGATGTCAAATCGGTATCTTCATTTACTGTATA
This sequence comes from Marinifaba aquimaris, assembly GCF_013328345.1. Classification (GTDB taxonomy): domain Bacteria; phylum Pseudomonadota; class Gammaproteobacteria; order Enterobacterales; family Alteromonadaceae; genus Marinifaba; species Marinifaba aquimaris. Next base: position 3,800 of record NZ_JABULX010000045.1, on the reverse strand, counting down.
CTCGACTGCTAATCCAAGCGCAAAGCGCGGGTTAATTTGATATAGGCTACCTGCAGAAATAGTGACACCAGAGCTGGTCGCATTGATGGTTTGTGTTTCGGTTGTTTCATTGTCTAAATCGAGGTGGCTAACTGATAAACCCAACCAATGTTGAGTGTCAGCTAAGGCTTGGCTTGAAAGTAATAGTCCCGTAGCGATTGTCGCTGTTTTTATGATATTAAATAGTCGCATTACCACATAAACCCTAAATCAAATTTATAAAAATCTTCGCCATATAAATCTTGGCCAACAGTGGTCGATAAAATTAGCTTTTCGCCACCATACGCTTTAAATAAGTACTCAACATCAATTTCGTATGCTGAATCATAAATCGCATCGTTGTCTAATGTGCTGTATCTAAAGTGCGTCGTTAAACTGGCTTCATGCATTTGGTAGTAGAGCGATACGCTGTGTGAACTACCGGCATTATTGCCATCATTGATAATGCCATCATTCAATGCCCAATGACCCAGCACATTACCGCCATTGCGATAACCTTGCTGATATAAGTGATGGTTATACCAACGGTTTTGCCAGTCTGAATATTCGTAATTAACCGCTAAATCAGGTGTGACAAACGGGAAATAAATGCCAGCAGAAAATGCTGCGTTACCCGGTAGGTACCATTTGGTCTTACTGGTATCTTCTGTCGATACTTCAAATGATGCGACAAAAGGCAATACGCTATCAAACTTAAATTGACTCGCAACTGCTGCGACTTGGTTACCCGCCTCTTCATCTTTTGATAATTGGTCATCATTATTATCAGAGCCACTTGGATCAAAAAATGCCTTAACGAAATCTCCAAAGCTTAAATCCCTTTCGCCGCCTCCCATTTGGAAAGTACGGCTGATACTCAGCGTCCAAAAGTCGAGTGGTTGAGCACTTAAGTAAGTACCAAGTAACACAGGGGCTTTATCTGAGCTATATTCACCATTGAATAAAACGGGTTGTTTGTCCATTTGAGCAATGAATAACTCGTATTGTGCTCCCCACCAATTTTCAAAGGCAATAGGGTTACTAAGGGTTGCCGATAACATGGTTTCTGCCTGGGTACCCATTACCCTTGCCTGTTGTTGAAAAGGTGAGTACCAGTGGTCGCGATAGCCTAAATCTAATTGCGCAAAGTCCCACCCCATACTCACAAGGGTGCCTGTTGCTAAAAATTCATCACTATGGGCTTGTGTACCCGCACTCACTAAAATGTTGTCATTAATGATGTAATGGCCTCTGGCACTGATTTTGTAGTTACTTTCTACCGTTTCACCGCGACTATTTGCAAGTGCATGCGCAGCACCGCTACCGTTCTTTACCACCTCATCACTGCCTAACCCGACGGTTGCTTGTAAATGCGTTAAGTTCATTTGTTTTTGATAAGGTGCTAATTGGTGTTTGATACGGCTATAAAGACGTGGGTGAGTTAGCTTGATACTGTCAAGGTGACGACTAACTTGATTAACACTGTAAGGCTTTTTCAAGTTAGGCAAACTTGAAATCGCAGCTAACCTGTCTACGTCTTGTTCGATTAAGTTTGAGGCATGCAGGGGTAAGTACAAGCTTACTTGGCTATACGCTGAGCTGGTTAATAATAAACCCGCTACTAAGGTTGTTTTTATCAGTGATTGGCTAAATTTCATCATTATTTTTTAGTGCTTCATTACAATGCGTTTGGCAAACCATTTATCCGCCAACGCTTTTAACCTTTTGTTGGTATTTTGTGGCCTGTCCATAACGGGTAATGTTTTGAATGGGTAGTTATCTAAAGCGTTAATTTGCTGGTTTAAATCCCAGTCAAGTAAAAGGGCATCGGCGAAAAAACCATGCATGGCCTTAGCCCAGATATGTTTGCTACCCCAGTAGTGCATAAAGGGTTGGTATGCAGATTTAAGTTGACCGTCGTGTTCAAATACAATCGAAAATGCAAACTGCTCTAACGTCTTACGTCTTGCTGGTGTTGCTATCATTTGATCTAGAGCGGCCAGTGTCTGCTTGATTAACTTTTTCGCTTTGGCTTGAGGTAAACCAATTACACCTGAGTTCCACATAATACTGTCTGAAGTGACTTCGACATCCGCAAAGGATTGATTGCCCAAATGCTGCCACATGGAGCGTTCCATTTTGCGTTGAGTTTGGCTAATTGCGGCTTCTGGCTTGTGCAATAAGCAATGTTGAGCGCTGAGCTGTTGTTGAACAGACACAAGAGGCTCAATAACAAATATATCTGAATCGAGGAACAGTAGATCGTCATTAGGATACTGCTGCTGCATCAACTCAAAGGCTTTTACTTTTGCTCGGTAAAGGTAGTTTTCTGGACCAAACCAATCTTTCAATGTCGATTGCTCGATACTGATGATATTTAACTTTGACGCTAAACGCTTAAAAGCTGGTTCATTATTAGTAATAACCGAAATTTGAGCTTGTGGTTGGTGTTTGAGTAAAGATAAAACAGAAAGGTAATTTTGTTGATAAATTTCCTTATTGTCTCCAAACACAAGATAAAAAATATGCATGATTTATAGATAATGTCCGTTTTGAAAAAGAAGTGTTTCGGTTACTATTACACTAGATCTTGCGAACTAAGAGTGTATCGAATTGTTACTATCACATAAACATAATTTTCTTTTTATTCATATTGCTAAAACAGGTGGCACCAGTGTCAGAAGTGCGTTAGCTAAATACCGCTGGGGACATCTTTATTCTTTCGCTGCATTTTTGGCAAGAAAGCTAAGCGGTTTTACAGGTCATAAAATTGGCAGTAAGTTTCCTAGACATTGTAAAGCGATTGCTGCAAAAGAAATGCTGCCAGGTGAATATTACAGTCAATTATACAAATTTTGTGTGGTACGCAACCCGTTTGATTTGCAGGTCAGCTCTTATCACCATATTGAGAAAGAACATCCACAAATTTTCAAGCGTTACAATATTACTAATTTTGCTGAATTTTTAGCGGTGCGATTAGACTCAGAGCGCGAGTTTGAAGAGTTATTGCATGCGCCGCTGCAGTCTGATTACGTAGTCGATTTACATGGCAATATTATTGTCGATAAGATTTGTCGCTTTGAAAATCTTCAAGCTGATTTTGATGAAGCTTGTGATGCTATTGGTATTGCTCGCGTAGCCTTACCCCATAAGCGAAAGGCTAAAGCCCGCAAAACTTATCACGAGTACTACTCTGAAAAAGAAATCGCTTTGGTCGAAAAGCATTACGCTAAAGACCTCGAGATTTTAGGTTATCAATTCGATTAATAAAAAAGGCGTCTTTAGACGCCTTTTTTATCGTTTATGACCCGTCCTGAATAAGGTTGACACTTTTCCAACTTCAATTTGGAGAAGATAATGAAACCAATAACTAAGCGTACACAAAAAGATTATTCACTTGCCTTTAAATTATCCGTCGTTGATAAAGTAGAAAAAGGCGAATGTACTTACAAACAAGCGCAAGACCACTACGGTATTCAAGGTGCTTCAACCGTTTTAACTTGGCTTCGCCGATATGGTCAACTAGATTGGAGTAAAGGTACTCCCAATCATATGAATGAGCTTCCCCTTATGTCTAAACCCAATGACTTAACACCTGAGCAAAAAATCAAAGCCCTCGAAAAAGAGTTAGAAGATACCAAGATAAAAGCACAATTCTTTGAAACGATAGTCGATGTACTTGATAAAGATTTCGGAGTACGTATCACAAAAAAGCAACGCAACGCGTTATTGAAGAAAAAAACATAACCAAGCTATCTGTCAGTAGAGCTTGTCGTTATCTC
>NZ_JABULX010000044.1 GCF_013328345.1 Marinifaba aquimaris | reverse complement strand
ACAAGCTCTACTGACAGATAGCTTGGTTATGTTTTTTTCTTCAATAACGCGTTGCGTTGCTTTTTTGTGATACGTACTCCGAAATCTTTATCAAGTACATCGACTATCGTTTCAAAGAATTGTGCTTTTATCTTGGTATCTTCTAGCTCTTTTTCGAGGGCTTTGATTTTTTGCTCAGGTGTTAAATCATTGGGTTTAGACATAAGGGGAAGCTCATTCATATGATTGGGAGTACCTTTACTCCAATCTAGTTGACCATATCGGCGAAGCCAAGTTAAAACGGTTGAAGCCCCTTGTATTCCATAGTGGTTTTGCGCTTGTTTGTAAGTACATTCGCCTTTTTCTACTTTATCAACGACGGATAATTTAAAGGCAAGTGAATAATCTTTTTGTGTACGCTTAGTTATTGGTTTCATTATCTTCTCCAAATTGAAGTTGGAAAAGTGTCAACCTTATTCAGGACGGGTCAAGATACTTACAAAAGGCGCTAATAAAGCGCCTTTTTATTTAAATTAACGAATAGCGATAATTAAAACCAACCACATGCCTAACACGGCTATTACGCCGCCCCAAAACATCAACATGCGATGGATAACATTATTATAGGTAAGGTGAACCCATGCGTGTGCAACTCTGAAACTGACAAAAATCCAAGCTAAGTAAAGCGCGGTATCACTGTCAATTTGTAGGCTTACAAAAAGTGTTGATACTACATAAAACAACACAGGTACTTCGAACATATTGTTGAAACTGCGTGTTGTTTGCGTAACACGCTCAGGCACAGTTTGACCTTGCATAGCCTGATAATATTTAATTTTAACCTGGCCGTTCGATACGCTTTTAAATCTTACAACAAGTGCAATGATACCGACGATAAACGTCAGAATGACCATAGCAAACAAGGCATAAATCATCTTGGTGAGTCCGTGAAATGTATTGTGGGCCTTAAATTAGCTTATTATTTGAGTAGATACAAAAATGCCAGACGATGGCGTCTGGCATTTTTAACGTCTATTCATTTAATGCGTAGTCTTATAATGTGTCATCTAACCATTTAAAGAATTCACGCTGCCATACAATACCGTTTTGCGGATTTAATACCCAGTGGTTTTCTTCTGGGAAATATAAGAAACGACTCTTCAAACCACGTAATTTAGCTGCTTGGAAAGCCTGAATACCTTGACCTAAAGGTACGCGGTAGTCTTTTCCACCATGAATGACAAACATAGGTGTATCCCATTTATCAACATAGTTAATAGGGTTGAACTCGTTATACGTTTTGCTTACCGCAGGATTACTTTGTTCCCAATAAGCCCCACCAAAATCGTGATTTACAAAAAATAATTCTTCGGTTGTACCGTACATGCTGCGTAAATCAAAAACACCACAGTGAGAGATAAAGGATGAGAAGCGACCGTCATGGTTACCCGCTAAGTAAAATGCAGAATAGCCACCAAAACTTGCACCTATGGCGCCAATACGTTTTTTATCAACGTAAGACTCTTTAGCAACATCATCAATGGCATCAAGGTAGTCTTGCATTGCTCTACCGCCCCAATCTTTACTGATGTCTTCATTCCATTTTGTACCATGTCCTGGCATACCGCGGCGGTTAGGGGCAACCACTATGTAGCCTTGAGACGCCATTACTTGGAAGTTCCAACGGTAAGAGTAGAATTGAGAAAGTGGTGACTGTGGTCCGCCTTGTAAATAAAGAAGTGTTGGATATTGCTTGCGCTTATCAAAATTAGGTGGATAGATAACCCAAGTCGTCATGTCTTGGCCATCTGATGTTTTAACCATGCGCTTTTTCACTCTAGGTAAATCTAATTCTGCATAAAACGCATCATTAACGCTTGTTAATGCCGTTAATTGTTTATCAGCAAGATCGAAACGATAAATTTCTTTTGCCCGATTCATGCTGTTACGGGTAACAACAAGCTGACCTTCTAGCGCTGCGACAATACCATTAACGTCAAATTGACCTTGCGTTAACTGTTTGATACTTGGTTTGGATTGTTGGGTAACCGCAACTTCAAATAACTGGATAGTGCCATCTATTGGAGCAATGAAGTAAATGCTTTTTGCATCATGACTCCATTTAAAACTGAAGACTGTGCCGTCCCAATGTCCAGTTAAATTTACCTGTTTGCCAGCTAGATTAACGATGATATCCGTTTTATCTGCTTCATAAGTCGGCTTATCCATTTGCAGCCATGCTAACTGACCTTGAGATGAAAAAGCAGGATACTTGTCATAACCTAAATTACTTTGTGTCAGGTTCGTTATTTTTTCACTCTCAAGGTTATAGCGATAAATATCTGTATTGGTACTTTTTACATAATCCGTACCTGCTAGTTTTTTACTCACATAATAGATATTCTCGCCCTTTGGACCCCAAGTGTAATCACTGGAGCCACCAAACGGTGATGTAGGACTTTCAAATGCCTTACCTTCAAGGATATCGACTTTTTGTTCTGTAATTAAATCTTGATAAAAAACGTGTTTAAAGCTGCCGTCTTTCCATGTATCCCAATGACGATAATTTAAATCATCAAAAACATAAGCGTCGGCTTGAGACAGATCAGAATGAACATCTTTGGCTAGAATACTTTCCACTTTAACTGATTCGTGGAATAGCTTTTTTTTACCATCTGGCGAAATTTTGTCATCTTTTAGTACACCTTGGTACGCATCAAGCAATTGAGACGCGCCACCTTTAACCGGTACTTGATAAACTTTGCTGCTAAAGTTGTTATCTTCAACACTCGGGGTAGTCACTTTATAGATAACATGGGTTTGCTCATGGTTTAGGCCCAAAGCGCTCACACGCTTTACTTCCCAAAGTTTTTCTGGCGTCATAACATCGTTTGCCGATGCTCCCACACTGAGCGCTAAACCAACACTCGCACTTAAAAACAGTCGCAACATGGATAAGTATCCTTTAAATATAAAAAACATTTTTAGCCTACATAAATGTGAAGTGAGTTAAAAGGACATGCCGTCAAATCACAAAAGGCTGGTTTTTATCTAGTGTTGAGGTAAAAAAGCCAGCGTTAAGGTAAACACTGGCTAAATTGATGCAGGGATTAGCGCAGTTAAAAATGTGGTCTTAGGGCTTCGATTATTTTTGCACTTATCCAATAAATTTGGGCTTTATCACCATTTTGGCCATAAGCGCGGTTAAAGAATAAATATTTACCATCGGGTGACACGCTACCAAACTGTTCTTGGTGCTCTGTATTAATCGCTTTGCCTAAGTTTATGGCCATGCCCCAAGAACCATCGGGTTGTTTAAATGAAATATACAAATCGCTATCACCAAAACCACCATATCTGACACTATCCCAAATTAAATACGATTCGTCTTGTGCAATAAAAGGGTGGGCCGTCCACTTACCTGAGTTGATGGTTTTACTCAAAGATTGTGGTGTTTGATAATGGCCATCGACTAGCCTTGAAAAACGAATATTGCCTTTCTCTGTGGCTTCATCAAAATAATAGGTACCCGATTGAGATGCTGTTAATCGCATGATGGGAATATCGGCAAAAGTAGTGCCTAGCTGTTGAATCCCTGACCACTGATTGTTTTCACGAACACGCAATTGTTTACCTAAATGTAGGGTATGACCATCGGAAGAAATAAATGGCTGACCAGCTTTGCTAGCGACTAATGATTCTACCCATTGTCCATTCTGATATTTGTATACAAACAAGGTATTGTGTTTATATTCGCCACCGCGTCTTCTGAAATATATTTCGGATAAGTCAGTGCTAAATGTTGCTGAGCCAACACGATGGCCTTTATCTAGATACTCGGTTGCAAAAGGTATGGCAGTTAAACCAGGCGGCGTTTGGCCTAAGTATAAATGTGCTTGCGCTTGTTCCTCTTTACCAACAGTATTTGAACTGAACAGCATAAAACTAAAAAAACTGAACAGTAAAGAAAAACGACCAAATTGCATTTCAATATCCTTATGAAAAAATAACCACATTTGTATTTAGATTAAACGAGATTAGCTTTGATAATCAATGAAATTACACAAGGAATATGACTTAAGTATTTATATAAACACTTACCTTCTTACCTAGCATTAATGATCAACAGGCTCGCTAAGCGCTTGTTTGAAATATTCGATACTCGCTTCTATTAACTCAAGCGGTACATGCTTATCAAATAATGTCATTGAGCTTTGGTTTAAACTAACGTCTTTGAATATTTCTAACAGTAATTTATCTTCTAGGTATACTTCAACACCCATACCATCACGTGCATTGGTAATGTCAGATGCGATAAGGGCGTCATATTGTTTAAGTAATTTCACTGATCTTTCTCTTCGTTTTATAACTTGGTGTAATCAAAAAAGATTTGAGATTTTACCGCATTGTTAGCGATAAATGTTTGTTGTATCTTCAACGCTTATGTCTCAGCGCGTTATAGTTATCTGTCAGCTCTTTTGCTGTGCAAAATCCTAATGTTAATGGCAAAACGTATTTGTCATCATTTATATAAAAAAGGGCAGGGAAACCCGTTACACCAAATTGTTGGCTGATTGCTAAATGCTGTATAAACTCTGCTTGCGTGTGTTGTGACGTAAGGTGTTGGTTAAATTGATTCACATCTATCTCAATTGTACTGGCGCAATCACAGAGTGTGTCAGTTAAAGATGGATTTTTAGCTTGTTGATAATATGCAGTTTGAATAGCCTCAATCATCAACCGAGCACCATCTTCAATCATATGAGAGGCAGCAATCACCGCACGGCAAGCCAAGTAAGTTGAGCGATAAGGCGTATTCATTTGCCAGTACTTGTGATTAAATTTAATCTGTGTTTTCGCTTCAATTTGATGCCAATAACCAGCGATGGTTTCTCGCATCTCCTGTGGCATGGGTTCTTGGGTATCTGGCGCTAGCCCACCCATGATCAAATCTAACTCTAATTGACTGTTTTCTGATAAAAAAGCCGCCAATTCTGGTGCAAAGGCATAACACCAAGCGCACATAGGGTCCATTACATATACAAGTTTCATTGATATCGCCAAGTTGTTTAAAAAAGATACCTAGATTGACTGGGCATCCTATTTAGCTGCAGTGTGTTTTAAACTAAAACAATCTCATCTTTCATGCTGTAAAGTGCAAAAAGTACTTCTTCTTGCTCTCGCTGAGCAATGTTGTTTTTGCTCAATGCTTGCATCGCATCATCAATAGCCGATAAAAATTCATGAGAAGAGATATTCATACCGCGATGTGCCTCTAACATGTTTTTGCCTTGGTAGAAATTAGGGCCGCCCGTACCTGTAATAAAAAAAGTGGCTACTGCTTTTTTTAAACTATCCGGGTTTGAGTCTTTAAAGCGGGCTGAAAACGCAGGGTTAACCAGGTGTAAATCAACTAGATCACTTGCAGTTTGATTGATACCTGCCGATCCACCTAAACGTTCATATAAAGATTGTTCCATCATGCGACTCCTTTTTTATATCGCTATGTGTATATCTGTGGTTTAGACCAAAAGTTAATTTTGGGTATAAAAAAGCCCTCGCAGGTGACTGGAGGGCTTTCTTGGTAAGCGGGCAAATTTCATCCAAGCAATAGTTCCCCCAGCCACATCGTGGTGGTGCGGGTTGTAGTGGTTTTGCATGTGAAGAAATTGATAAAAATCATGTGATTACACTAGGTTTAATTCTGTGCAATGTCAATCGTTTAATTGTTGGCTAAAGGCAATGAATAATGCACACAATCTTTATTTTGATCATTAATTATTAAGTAAAAGTTTGAAGATCTCGATGCATATAAGATTTCAAACCAAAATGGGTTCAGCTCTTTTTAATTTGTACGTGATTCTTTGTGTTTATTGAGTGCATACCAGTCATTCTAGCCAAAATTACACTTCTATATCATTGAAATATAACACTTAAGTTAATTATTGAGTCATTTCCAATTAAAGGGATTTTTATGGTTAAAAAAAGCCATAAAGTACTTGAGCACTAGAGGCAAATATAGAATTGCCCACTAGTTAATGATTGATTTTGATCTTTACACATTAACTCTCAAGGAGAATAACAATGACATTAGCACGTACACTTTTGCTCACATTAATTGGCAGTACCTTGCCATTAGTTGCACAAAGCGAAACTAAGCTTCCGCTTCCAGTTATCAGTGAAGTACATAACATTGAACAGCATACAATAGATGTCAAAGATAGTTGGATGTCTTACCTTGAACAAGGTGAAGGTGATACGGTTATATTTGTTCATGGTAACCCGACATCTTCTTATTCATGGCGTAACGTTATGCCATACGTTTCTGATACACACAGAACCATTGCCGTTGATTTAATTGGCATGGGCGATTCAGGTAAACCTGATATTGAATATAGCTTTAAAGAACAATATCAGTATTTTAGTAAATTCATTAAAGCGCTAGATGTTGAAGATGTGATTTTGGTGGGACATGATTGGGGCGCCGCGATTGCTTGGCACTATGCTAAGAAAAATCCAAATAAAGTTGAAGCGCTGGCATTTATGGAAGGTGTATTACCTCCACAATTTCCTGCCGAGAGTTTCGAGAGCTTAGGTCCGGCGGGCGAATTTTTTGAAACGCTAAGGGATCCGGTTCTAGGGCCTATGCTGGTTATTGATCAAAATATCTGGATTGAACAAGGTTTACCTGGGTCGGTAAATAGAACACTGGGTGATGAGGCGATGGAAGCATATAGAGCACCTTATTTAGCGCCAGAATCGCGATTACCTTTATTAGCTTGGCCAAATCAATTACCGGTAGCCGGAGAGCCTGTTCATACAGAACGGGTAATGCGCGGTATAAAACGCTTCATGCGTAAAACGGAAATGCCAACGCTTTATATCTATAGCTCACCTAGTGTTGATAGCTCGCCTCAGGTACTTGATTGGTACGTTGATAAAATTGATAACCTTGAAACAACATTTGTTGGTCAAGGGCTTCACTATCTACCTGAAGATCAACCAGACGCAATTGGCCGTGCGTTAGATGATTGGTTGCGTCGTTTAGACGATTAATTACAAAATACCTTGATGGTAAAAAAGCCTATCGCGCTTAAAACGCGATAGGTATTTGTTAGTTATGCTTACCTTAGCTCGTTAGGGCATTGCCAAGTTGTGCTTTTTTGGTGGGTGTATTGATAACATAAGCCTTCACTGCGTTCTTGCAGGATTTTTATCATACCTGTCTTATCTGAGTAATCGGCGACGCCCACTTCATTAAAGCAATTGAGATAACCATCAGCCACTAAACACGTTTTGTCTTTGTATTGGGTAATGCCGTAAACATGGCTAAATTTAGCGATAAGCGGGGTAATATGCCTTGGGTTATTACCCCAACATTGCCAAGTACCATTGCCAAACTGGACACAAGCATCTTGATCGCCAACTAAGTTGATTCGTTCAATTGGTCCTACTAATTCAGGTAATTCACTGATGATTGGGTTATTCGTGTTACCGAGACATTCCACTTCGCTGTTTTGAGTCAACATACAAGCAACGTCATTAGTTACCTTCAGTTGTTTTTGCTCAGGTGTTTCAAGTGTGAAGCGGGTTGTTCTACTGTCATAGATACAATAGGTGTTTACCCCAGTGACGGTACATCTTATATCGTCAGTAGATTCTGTTAGTGCGCGATACATATCTAGCACTTTTGAGCTTTGGGTATCAGCATTACCATCATTAAAAGATGCGTTTAACTCTACTTCGTTGGCAAACGATGAAGAGCTTAAATAGCTAGATACACCATCTGGATTATCAATAATCTCACCGATTAGCGTTTCTCTTTGCCAAGTGGCAGTTTTGTCAGTTAATTCACCGTCGTAGAAGATTTGATGAAATAGCTTTACTTCAGAGCCAACAAAAAATAGTTCGGTCAAGCCCGGGTAAATAGAGTAGTGAGATGGAACAAGGCGAACCTTGATATAGTCATTTACTTGGTAATCTCCCACAAAAGCTGTAATGGCTAATGTTGTTTCTGTTTCCTCTGTTATTTCATCAGTAAGTAAATTAACGATGATGTCACCATCAATAATTTCAGCCGATTCGGTTGAAAAAGATAGTGTAGAAAAAGGTAAATCGACGGTGATGGCATCAATTAACGTATGACTACTTGATACATCTACTACAAACTGACCTTTTTCATTGTTATAAAGCGCTAATGGCTCATCAATATCATGTCCAATATTGAGTTCACTATTTAACGAGTAATGATTTAATACACGTATAGTTTGACTGAGATGGCGTTCAGTTCCGTTTGTGAGTGTCACGGTAGCATCAGCAAAAATATCAATGAAAAAGCCACTGCTGAGCTCAGGGATAGTTAGGTTAAGGCGCGCGCCATCAACACTGTAATTTTGATCTGAAAGTTCACTAACCGTCCAGTCAATTGTTGCTATTTGATCAGGGTTATCCGTTTTAACATCAATAAATACATCATGGCCCTTTACCGCTAAGCTTCGGTTAGCACTTAACGTTACATTAGAATAGGTAGTGATATCGTTTATCGTGACGGGGATTTTCGCAGTTTTTGAGTCAATTGCTGAAGTCACGGTTACTTCAAGATTTATTACTTCAGTACCTGAAACCTCAGGCGCTTCAAAAGATACTGTTTTAGTCGATTGACCAGCCAGTGTAATGTCACTATCTAGCCACTTCCAACTAATTTGGGTGTCAGACTCACTACTATCGATATTTACAGAAATTTCACCAGTATTGCCTTCATCAATCTGATAGCTTGTCGGTAATGAAATGCTGAGATAATCACTATTTTCTGGAGTGACTCGAATCACAGTTTGTTCTTTAGTGATCAATCCATTTGCAGTGACAGTGATGACAGCATTGTAATCTGTCGGCTGCCCCACCATTGGCATTAATAATTGAACAGTGCTTTGGGCTGATTTATCGCTAATAGTATTTTCAGTGAAGGTATCAAGGCGCAGCGCTTCATCAAATTGCCATTCAATGTCTGTAATGGTGTACTCTGATGTGATAGGAACGACAAAGTTTAAGTATGTGTTTTCTTTTGCAGTATATTGGCTAGCAATATCGATAACCGTTTGATCTGTCTTAGGTTGCAAAATAATGGTGACACTTTTTGAGGTACTCGCATTTTTACTATCCGTGGCGGTAAGCGTCAAAACGAGCTCTGTTTCTTGCTGAACTTCCGGTAATTGGATACTGGTTACAGACATTGTTGATTGCGTTATTGTCAAACCATCAATTTGATTTGTCCAAGTTAGGGTGATGGGGTCGCCCTCAGAATCTGAAACATCATGACTGATTGAAATTACCCCACCGCTTAGTGCCGTCATATTATTGGTTAAGACCAGCTCTGGGGCTTTATTAGTAACAGGTGTTCTGGAAGATGGCGCAGAAGAACCAGAACCACCCCCAGATGAACCACCACATGCAGAAAGTAATAAAATACCAAATAAAATAATTGCGTTACGCATCCTTGCTCCTAAATGTTTTATTTAAGGAGCGAATTCTGCATGTTTATTCAACAATATAAAATATTTATGGGATAAGTAGTAGAAAACAAAAGATAGGCGCCATTTATCTAACTAAATTTTTATGTTGAAAATAAGGGTTTCTCGTTATCTTTGAGGTTTATTAGGCGGGAGTATGGATAGTGAGGATACAAAAAAACCGCACTTTTTAAGCAATGCGGTTTTGACTTCAATAAAAAGTATATACTTTTATTTTGCGTGACGTTCTTTAAGTTTATTAACCACGTCGACTAGCGATAGGTCCATACTTTGTAGCAATACTGTTAAGTGGTAAAGTAAATCAGCTGATTCACAAACAAGTTCATCTTTATCACCCGCTGTTGCAGCCAAAGCACATTCAACGCCTTCCTCACCCACTTTTTGCGAGATTCGTTTTACACCACGAGAAAAAAGGTGAGCAGTATAGCTTGATTCTGGATCGGTACCTTTACGCGATGCGATCACATCTTGTAAGTCACTTAAAAATGCAAGTTGTGGTTGGCCATCTTCATCCCAACAGGTTTCATTACCTAAATGGCATGTTGGGCCAACAGGGTTAGCAAGTGCAATTAAACTGTCTTGGTCACAATCAGTCGATAGCTCAACTAATTTTAAGTGATTTCCCGACTCTTCACCTTTTGTCCATAAACGGTCTTTAGTTCGGCTATAAAAAGTGACTAACCCCGTATCAAAGGTTTTATTTAACGCATCAACGTTAGCAAAACCTTGCATTAAAATCTTACCTGAGAAAGCATTTTGAACAATGATAGGTAACATACCATCGCCTTTTTCCCAGTTTAATTCTTGTATATTCTCTGCTGTGACTAACATGGGCGGATCTCCACACCTTCTGTTTTTAATACGTTTTTAAGCGTTTCCATTTCAATAACATTTTTATGGAACACACTAGCTGCTAGAGCGCCATCAACATCAGCTTGTTTGAATACATCAGTAAAGTGTTCAATGGCACCTGCACCACCAGAAGCGATTAAAGGTACTTTACAGACTTCACGGGCAAGCTTTAATTGTTCAATATCGTAACCTTGGCGGACACCATCTTGGTTCATGCAATTAAGCACTATTTCACCAGCTCCAAGCTCTTGAACTTTTTTTATCCAATCAAATGTTGTCCAATTGGTTTTTTGGGTACGACTTTCATCTCCGGTAAACTGATAAACTTCGTATTGATTTGTCTCTTTGTTAAAAAAAGAATCAATACCGACAACAACACATTGCTGGCCAAATCGTTTATTAAGCTCAGTTACTAATTCTGGAGTCGTCAGTGCAGGGGAGTTGATTGAGATTTTATCCGCGCCCATTTCTAAGATAATACGGGCTTGCTCAACAGTTTTAATACCACCTGCAACACAAAACGGGATATCGATTTTCTCTGCAATACGCGATACCCAGCTTTTATCAACAACACGCTGGTCACTTGAGGCTGTGATATCATAGAACACAAGCTCATCTGCGCCCATTTCAGCGTATTTTTCGGCTAACGGTACGATGTCTCCGATGATTTCGTGGTTACGGAATTTAACCCCTTTAACGACTTTACCATCGCGCACATCTAAACAAGGAATTATGCGTCTTGCCAGCATGCAATCGCCTCCTCAATGGTGAATTTACCCTCTAATAAGGCGCGTCCAAGAATCACGCCGCCTACATTGGCTGGTTTTAGCGCTTCAATATCACTGATTCCACCAATTCCGCCAGATGATTGCCAAACGATTTGAGGGTATTTGTCGCAAACTTCTTTATATAAATCGACATTAGAACCTTGTAACGTACCATCACGACTAATATCTGTGCAAAGTACGTGGCGCAGGCCTACTTTTAAAAAGTCATCAACGGTATCTTCAAGACTGACACCTGAGTTTTCTTGCCAGCCGTGAGTTGCGATAAATTTATTGCCATTTTCATCGATATTAATGTCGAGTGCTAAAACAATCGCCTCCGGGCCAAATGTTTCAATCCAGTTTTTAACAATTTCAGGTTGCTTTACTGCCAAAGAACCAATAACAACGCGATCCACGCCATTAGCAAGTAATTGTTCAACATCTTTTTTCGAGCGAATACCGCCACCGGCCTGGAATTTCATCAGCCCTGTATCAGCCATTTTTTTGATTAACTCAAGTTGACGAGCATCTGGGTCTTTAGCACCTGTTAAGTCAACAATGTGTAACCATTTAGCGCCACCTTTAGCGTAGGTTTGCAACACTTCAACTGGGTCTAATTTGTATTCGGTCTTTTGTGCGTAGTCGCCTTGATATAAACGTACTACTTTACCTTCTATAAGGTCGATTGCAGGGATGATCATGCTTTCATCTCCAAGAAATTTTTAATAATTTTTGCACCAGATTTACCAGAACGCTCTGGGTGAAATTGCACGCCCATGAAGTTGTCTTTGGCAATACTAGCAGAGAAGGTTTGGCCATAATCGCAGGTCGCTAATGTAAATTGACTTGGCGCTGCGCATAGGCTGTGGACGAAATAAAAGTAATCGTCTTTTGTGATACCTTCGAACAATGGATGTTCAGGAATAGTCGATAAGGTATTCCAACCCATGTGGGGGATACGTACATGCTCTGGTGCATCGATAGGGTTGATCTCACCAGGGATAAGGCCAATACAATCCACATCACCTTCAGCAGAGTGTTCTGTCATTAATTGCATGCCAAGACAAATACCTAAAACGGGTTGCGTTAATTCACGAACTACTTCAGGGATTTTTCTTTCATTGATTATTTGCATGGCAGCGCCAGCAGCGCCTACACCTGGTAAAAATACTTTTTTCGCTGCTTTAATTTTTGCAGCATCAGCTGTGACTAAAACATCATAACCTAGACGTTCAATACAGAACTTAAGTGATGATAAGTTAGCACAAGCCGTATCTATGATAACAATACTCATTGTTTTACCTTAGATATGCTTAAAGCATACCTTTAGAGCTCGGTAACTCTGTGCCTTCGATGCGGATTGCCTGGCGAAGTGCACGACCAAATACTTTAAATAAGCTCTCAACTCTGTGGTGATCATTATCACCTGTCGTTGATAAGTGCAGGGTAATAGCCATACCATCTGCTAGTGAGCGGAAGAAATGCGGAACCATTTCAGTCGCTAATTCACCTACTAATTGATGATCAAATTTGGCATCGACTTTAGTAAATGCGCGACCTGAAATATCTAATGTACATTGAGCTAAGCACTCGTCCATAGGTAAACAGAAACCAAAGCGGCCGATACCTTTTTTATTGCCTAACGCTTGTTTAAGTGCTTGACCTAGCGCAAGTGCGGTATCTTCAACACTATGATGGTCGTCAATGTGTAAATCACCATCAACCTGAATATTCATATAAAAACCACCATGAGTCGATATTTGATCTAACATGTGGTCAAAAAAGCCAATACCCGTTGAGATATCTGCTTTTTGTACTTTATCTAGGTTAACTTCGACTGTGATGTCGGTTTCACTGGTCTTGCGGACGACTTTAGCTTCACGAGGTTGTTTAGTTAAACGCTCAACGATGTGATCCCAGTTGCAAGACTCTGGGTTGTACTGAAAGTACTTAATGCCCATGTTCTTTGCTAACTCGACATCGGTTTGGCGGTCACCAATTACGTATGAGTTTTCAAAATCGACGCGACCTTCTTGCAGGTAATCTGATACTAAGCCTAACTTGGGTTTACGACAGTTACAGTTATCTTCATCAAAATGAGGACAAATTAAAATATCATCAAATACAATACCTTGTGACTTGAAAATATCGAGCATCTTGTTATGTGGCTTTTCAAAATCGGCAGTTGGGAAACTATCGGTTCCCAAACCGTCTTGATTGGTGACCATAACAAATTTAAAACCTTCAGCACGAAGCGCTAAAAGGGCTGTCATTACATTAGGTTCAAACTCTAACTTTTCTAAAGTATCAAGCTGATAGTCTACAGGCGGCTCTACTACTAAAGTGCCATCACGGTCGATAAATAAGATTTTCTCTCTGGCCATGTTTGCCTTTCTCTACTTTGTTAATACGCTTCTTAATTGGCGTACTTTTAATGTTTAAAATTCAGGTCTAATCAGTTAAATCTGCATGGGCGTAATTAGGCTTTAAACGCCTGCATTACGGCTAATAATTTGTCTGTATCGGCTTCGCTGCCAATTGAAATTCGCAAACTGTTATCTAAAAGTACTTGTTTAGAATAATCACGAATTAAAATCCCATTTTCAACTAAGGTATTAAACAGTGCTTTTTTATGTTCGGTTCGGAACATAATGAAGTTTGAGTAGCTGTCGATTTGTTCATATACATAATCGAGCTTATCAAGTGCTGCTTGAATTCTGTCTTTCTGATTATTAATTTCGACTAATTGCTTTTTCATTAAAGCAATGCCTTCATCAGTTAAAGCCTGAGAAGCAATTTGAGCAACCGGCCAACTAATCGGATACGGAGCAATGACTTTACTCATTGCGTAGATAATGTCTTGATTGGCAAGCGTGAAACCACAACGGAGGCCTGCCAATGCAAATGCTTTTGATAAGGTACGCAATATTGCTAGGTTGTCGTAGTTATCAATCCAAGAAGCAACAGAACTTTCTGGTGCAAATTCAATATAAGCTTCATCTACTGCAACAATAGCTGTGCCTGCAAAAAGCTCTATGACGGCTTTTATTTGTTCGTGTGAAACTAAGGTGCCCGTTGGATTATTAGGGCTACATACAAAAACGACCTTGATTGGTTTGCCTGCTTGCTCAGCTTCAATTTTAGCTTGTGCCATTGCTTCGATGTTTAGGCTGAAATCTGCATTGGTGGGTACTTTTGTTACCCCGATATTGCAGGTTTCAGCACTGATTGCATACATGCCGTATGTCGGCGGGCAAATGAGGATTTGGTCATTATCGTCACAAAACGTCCGGATCAGAAGTTCGATTGATTCATCTGCACCACGACCAGCTAAAACTTGTTTGTTAGTAACACCAGCATAACGGGCGTAACTGTCTATTAAACTTTCAGGCTGAAAGTCTGGGTAACGGTTAAGTACACTGTCGTCTAGCTTATAGGGGTTTGCAAAAGGGGATTCATTGGCATTTAACCAGACTTTACCTTCACCTTCTGTTCCTGAAAATGCGCGACGAGCAGATTCATAAGGCACTAAACCTTTGATATTTTCACGTGTTAATTTATCAGCCAAACTCATCTTATTGATCCTTTAAAATATCATTACCTGCTAATGTGCCAGCTTTATTCAAGCGGATACCCACAGCGTTACGGTGTGCATCTAAACCTTCTGCAGCAGCTAAGTGCATAATGGCAGGACCAATCGCTTCAAGACCACTTTGGTTAAGCTCTTGAACTGTGTAACGTCGACTAAAGTCAGATAAATTTAGGCTCGAGTAGGCTTTGGTATAGCCATAAGTCGGTAACACGTGGTTAGTACCTGAAGCATAATCACCTGCTGATTCTGGTGAAAAAGCGCCTAAGAAAATAGAACCAGCATTCTTTAATTTAGGTAATAGTGCACGCGCATTGTCAGTTTGAACAATTAAGTGTTCCGGCGCATATTGATTAGACACATCTATCGCTTGTTCAATGTTATCAACCACAAAAATGCGTGAGTGGCTAAGTGCCGCTTCTGCAATTTCTTTTCTGGGTAATAGCTTGAGTTGCGCGATTGTCGCTTGCTCTGTCGCTTGTGCTAATTGTTCAGAATTAGTCACTAGAATGACTTGAGAATCTTTACCGTGTTCAGCTTGTGACAGTAAATCAGCCGCGACGTAATCGGCATCAGCATTTTCATCAGCAATCACTAAAACTTCACTCGGACCTGCTGGCATATCGATAGCTGCCCCAAACGCATCTTGGCTTACTTGTTGTTTTGCTTCTGTTACAAAGCTATTGCCAGGGCCAAATATTTTATCTACTTTTTTAATCGATTCGGTACCGTAAGCAAGTGCTGCAATCGCCTGAGCGCCACCTGAGATGTAAAGCTCATCCACACCACATACTTTTGCAGCGTAGCGGATTTCAGGTGTAACTTTTCCTTCTTTATTTGGAGGCGTCATCAGTACTAAGCGTTCACAACCTGCAATACGTGCTGGTGTGGCTGTCATAATTACTGTAGAAGGTAAGGGAGCTGTACCACCTGGTACATACAAGCCCACTTCTGGAATTGGCTGCGTCATTAACTCACAAACCACACCTGGCGTGGTTTCGACTCGAACGTTTTGAGGCTTTTGTGCTTCATGGAAAGATTTAACTTGAGCATGAGCTAGGTCGATGGCGTGTTTTACTTCTAGCGAAACTTCTTTTTCAGAAGCATTGATTTCATCTTGCGAAACACGCAAAGACGCTAATTCAACGCCATCAAACTTACTGGCCAAGTCAACTAAGACTTGGTCACCTTGGTCTCGAACTTGTTTAATGATATCGGCAACAAGTGCAGTTAAGCTCTCACTATCGCCTAATGCAGGGCGTTGTAAGAGTTGTGCTTGTTGTGATGCATCAAGCGTGTCCCAAACTAATGTCTGACCAAAAACTGTACTCACTTTAATTAAATCCTCTATGGCTTTTGGGTAGATTACTGACTCACAAATGAGATTCTAATTTGCTATCTATATACGAAAGTAGGGTGGATTACCTTGTCATTTAGAAAGTCAGTGACATTATCAATGACAAGGTACATCAAACTATCAAAGCGTATTAGTTAAGCATTTTCTCGATAGGCATTACTAAGATTGAACTTGCGCCCAATGCTTTTAATTGCTCCATCGTTTCCCAGAATAATGTTTCTGGACTGACAACATGTAAAGCAACTTGTTCATCGTCACCTGCAAGTGGAAGTACAGTAGGTGATTCAGAGCCTGGTAATAGGGCTATAACTTCATCTAGCTTTGCTTTTGGCGCATGTAGCATGATGTACTTGCTTTCTTTAGCTTGCATTACACCTTCGATACGTGTCATGAAAGTATCGATTAACGCCTGTTTATCGTCTGAGATTTGAGATGCAGTTTGGATTAATACTGCTTTAGATTTATAGATAACTTCTGCTTCTTTTAAGCCGTTCGCTTCAAGCGTAGCACCCGTAGAAACAAGATCACAGATACCATCAGCAAGACCGGCACGGGTGGCAACTTCTACTGAGCCTTTCAATAAACAGAAAGATAAGTTAACGCCTTTTTCACCCATGTACTTCTCAGTTAATCGCGGGTAAGTAGTCGCAATTCGGGCATTTTGAAGATCTTCTGGTCCGTTGTATTGCATTTCTTCTGCAACAGCAATAGATAAGCGACAACCACCAAAGTCGAGGACTTTTAATTCTTTAAATTCGGCTGGTAAACCTTTAGCTGCACGTTCAAGGCTTTCTTCTTCTAATACATTTTGACCAATGATACCTAAGTCACATACACCATCCATAACTAAACCAGGAATGTCATCATCACGTACGAGTAATAAATCAACTGGCATATTGCTCGAATGTGCAATTAAACGACGGTCACGCGTGCTAAATTTAACACCTAATGCTTTTAATAGCTTTTTTGACTCATCACTTAAACGACCACCTTTTTGGATGGCAATACGTAAACGTTTGTTATCTGCTGTCATTATCTTTTTTCCTATCCTAAAAACTTAAAAACCCTCGGGAGGTGGTTACCTTCCGAGGGTTTTTATAATTTGACTCCGGAAGATACGCGATGTCCTCCAGCACTAAACCTGAAAGACTAATCCGATGAATGATGATGGTGGATAGTGATGTTCAGGTTTGTGATCATAATTTCTCTCTTTAAACCAGTGTTTGGTAATTTTTATAATTTAAATCAGCTACAAATTTGTATCTGTATTTTTACGCGACAAGTTAACTGAAAAGCTAATTAAAGGCAAGGGCTGTAGTAAAACCAAAGGTGATTTTATATAACTTTTTACCTAATTGGTGCTTAAGTAACCAATCTAGATTCAACGTTATTCATTTAATGTGACATTGGGGTGACAAAAACCAAGCTATTGTGGCTAACTCAAGTTAAAATAATGAAATTATTAAGTAACACTGAGATCACACAATTGACGAATAACGACATTTTAAGACGTTTGAGATACACATTTGATTTAGACGATAAAGCCATGTTAGATACTTTTGACGCTGCTGATTTAAAAGTAGAGTTATTAAAGTTGCATGCATGGTTAAAAAAAGATGATGTCGAAGGGTATTTGGCAATTAATGATGTTACTTTTGCCACTTTTTTAAATGGCTTTATCAATACCAAACGTGGAAAAAAGGAAGGCCCTCAGCCTGAACCTGAAAAAACACTTAACAACAACATCATATTTAGAAAGTTAAAAATTGCATTAGATTTAAAAGCAGAAGATGTATTGGATATCCTTTTACTCGCTGATTTTAGATTGAGTAAACACGAATTGAGTGCCTTTTTTAGAAAACCCGATCATAAACACTTCCGTTTGTGTAAAGACCAAGTGCTAAGAAACTTCTTAATGGGGATGCAATTAAAGCATCGTCCAGAATAACAACAACAGAGAATATAATGATTGAAAGAATTGAAACTGGCGCTCGTATGAGCCGAATTGTAAAACACAATGGTACTATATACCTTTGTGGTCAAGTATGTGCAGATGCTGAACAAGGTATTAAAGAACAAACTCAAACTATGCTTGATAAAGTTGAAGCATTACTAGAGAAAGCTGGAAGTGATAAAGAGCACATGTTATCTGCCACAATTTACATAAAAGATATGGCTTATTTTAAAGAAATGAATGAAGTATGGGATGCATGGGTACCCGATGGACATGCACCTGCAAGAGCTTGTGTGGAAGCTTCAATGGCTCGTGAAGCCTTATTAGTTGAAATTTCAGTTGTTGCCGCTGAAAAGTAAACATTATGTTGGAAATTTCAAACAACGTCAGTATCGCTGATTGGGAGATCCAACTGACTGCTATCCGCGCCCAAGGCGCGGGTGGACAAAACGTGAATAAAGTATCCTCTGCTATTCACTTGCGCTTTAATATCCACCATTCAACATTGCCAGATTTTTATAAAGAGCGACTCCTTCAATTAAAAGACAGTCGAATCACTAAAGACGGCGACATTATTATCAAAGCGCAGAAATACCGTACCCAGGAACAAAATAGAGAAGATGCATTACTGCGTTTACAAGCACTCATTAAATCTGTCACTAAAGTGCAAAAGAAGCGCATCGCCACTAAGGCAACCAAAAGTTCTCAACGAAAACGCATGGATAAAAAGACCCAAAGAGGTCAAACCAAAGTATTAAGAAAGCGTGTCGATTACTAGCTTATAAAAGGATTCACCATGTTCAAGCCCAATACAACGGTGTCTTTAGTTGTAAAATGCCAAGATAAATTTCTTATTGTTGAAGAAATTGATGACGGTAAAGTCGTATTCAATCAACCTGCAGGCCATTTAGAGGCAAATGAAACGCTACTAGATGCAGCTAAAAGGGAGCTATATGAAGAAACAGGCCTTAAGTTAGAACCACAATGTGTTTTGGGTATATACCAAAGTGAAGTACCAGAGAAACAAATACAGTATTTAAGGTTTTGCTACATCATTGAACTAGATGGGGAATGCCCTCAAACAAGCCCTAAAGACAGTGATATCAAAGCCGCACATTGGTTCACGCTCGATCAAATTAGGCAAAGAGATTCACAAATGCGCAGCCCTATGGTCATGCTCTGTATAGAAGATTATCTGTCTGGTCAATCTTTCCCGCTTTCATCAGTTAAGAGTATTTTTTAAATATTTAGTTAAATCTTTTTAACACGGTTTAGATGGTCATCTAAACCTGATAGAATATCGCGCCTTATTTTTATACCTAGTGAAATTTAAAAAACACACTAGGTTGTCATTATTAAACAGCGGGTATTTGCGTAAATGTCTGACAACAGTAGTAAAAAAGTAATTGTTGGTATGTCAGGTGGGGTTGACTCATCTGTTTCGGCTTATCTTCTACTTCAACAAGGTTATCAAGTTGAAGGTCTATTTATGAAAAACTGGGAAGAAGACGATACTGATGAATATTGTGCTGCTGCTGAAGATTTAAAAGACGCACAAGCTGTCGCAGAAAAATTAGGTATTGAATTACACACTGTTAATTTTGCTACTGAATACTGGGATAACGTTTTTGAGTACTTTCTTGCTGAATATAAAGCGGGACGAACGCCTAATCCAGATATCATGTGCAATAAAGAAATTAAATTTAAAGCGTTTCTTGATTTTGCAGCTGATGCGCTCGGTGCAGACTACATAGCTACAGGTCATTACGTAAGACGTGACCAAGATGATGAAGGCAAATTTAGGTTATTACGTGGCTTAGATAACAATAAAGATCAAAGTTACTTCCTATATGCTGTAGGTACCAAACAAATTGGCCAAACATTATTTCCTGTTGGTGAATTAGAAAAGCCAGAAGTGCGTCGCATCGCTGAAGAGCAAGGTTTAGTGACAGCCGATAAAAAAGATTCAACCGGTATTTGCTTTATCGGTGAACGTAAATTTACCGACTTCCTACAACAATACTTACCAGCTCAACCCGGTGATATTGAGACAGTTGATGGTGAAGTGATTGGTAAGCACAATGGTTTGATGTACCACACATTAGGGCAGCGTAAAGGTTTAGGTATCGGTGGCAAGGCTGACAAAGGCGTTGAACCTTGGTACACCGTTGATAAAGATTTAGAGCGCAATGTGTTACTAGTTGCTCAAGGTAAAAAACACCCTCGGTTATTCTCCAAAGGTCTTATCGCCCATCAATTAAATTGGGTTGATGGAAAAGGGCCTCAAGGTACAATCAAGTGCGCGGTTAAAACCCGTTACCGTCAACCAGATATCGCATGTACATTGGAACGCACAGCGGATGATGAAATTAAAGTCGTTTTTGATGACCCTGTTTCTTCCGTTACACCGGGACAATCAGCCGTATTCTACCTTGATGAAGTGTGTTTAGGCGGCGGCATCATTGACGAACTAATCAAATAGAAACAATAAAATAGAAAAAGAGAGTTTGATTTATGTCACATGTAACGTATGAGCAAACATTGGCATTAGCAGGCATAAGTAAAGCTTGTTATTGCGTACAACAGTTAGCTCGTCAAGGTACATTAGATTATGACATGCTTGAAGAAGTACTTAGTTGGGTATTACAAACTGACCCAGAGCAGCCTGTTGATGTATTTGGTGAAGAGCAAAGTCTTCATTTAGGTTACCGCATTATTCATGATCAGTTGGGGCATAAATCAACGCCAAAAGACGCAGAGCTAACTCGATATGTATTGAGCTTGATGACTTTAGAGCGCAAACTCATGGCCAATAAAAACGCCCTTCAGCACTTATCGCGTTGTATTGAAGATGTACGCCGTCAACTCGATCATTTTGAAATTACTGACTCACAAGTAGTCGGTAATTTAGCCGGAATTTATAAGGATGTTGTCAGTCCTTTGGGTACCAAAATCCAGATTTTAGGTAACCCAGCACATTTAAGACACAGAGACATACAAGATAAGATTCGTGCACTATTATTAGCCGGTGTCAGAGCTACTGTACTCTGGCGTCAGTTAGGTGGTAAACGAAGAAACATTATCTTTCGCCGCAGCAAATGGGTTGCATTTGCGACGCAAGCGTTACAAAAAATTTAACTTACATCTTTTCTGATAGGAGATCCTGATGGATTTATCAGCTTTATCTGCAATTTCACCAGTAGACGGTCGTTACGGCAGTAAAACAACTGAATTACGTACTATTTTCAGTGAGTTTGGTTTAATCAAATATCGCGTAACAGTAGAAGTACGTTGGTTGCAAAAATTAGCTCAAACTGCAGCAATTGCAGAAGTACCAGCATTCAGTGACGAAGCTAATGCTGTTTTAGACGCAATCGTTGCAAACTTCTCTGAAGCAGATGCACAGCGCGTCAAGGATATTGAGCGTACTACTAACCACGATGTAAAAGCGGTTGAGTATTTCTTAAAAGAAAAAGTAGCGGATAACGCCGAGTTAAATGCAGTAAACGAATTCATCCACTTTGCTTGTACGTCAGAAGACATTAACAATACATCACATGCGTTAATGTTAGCAGAAGCTCGTGAAGAAGTGATTTTACCTTACATCGATAAAATCTTAGCTGAACTTAAGCGCATGGCCAAAGAATACCGCGATGTTGCAATGATGGCACGTACTCACGGTCAGCCGGCTTCTCCTACTACTATGGGTAAAGAGATGGCTAACGTTTACATGCGTTTAAAACGTCAGCGTGATCAAATTGCTAACGTTGAGATTTTAGCAAAGATCAATGGTGCAGTAGGTAACTACAACGCGCACTTATCAGCATACCCAGAAGTAGACTGGCACCAGTTCAGTGAAGAATTTGTGACTTCATTAGGTGCGACTTGGAATGCCTACACGACACAAATCGAGCCGCATGACTACATTGCAGAAATGTTTGATGCTGTTGCACGTGCCAACACGATCATTTTAGATTTCGATCGCGATGTTTGGGGCTACATTGCTCTAGGTCACTTTAAGCAAAAAACGATTGCAGGTGAAATTGGTTCATCAACAATGCCTCACAAAGTTAACCCAATTGATTTTGAAAACTCAGAAGGTAACTTAGGTATTGCTAATGCTATCTTCGATCATTTAGCGGCGAAATTACCAGTATCGCGTTGGCAGCGTGATTTAACTGATTCAACGGTATTACGTAACTTAGGCGTAGGTGTTGGTTATTCATTAATTGCTTACCAAGCGGTATTAAAGGGTATCAGCAAGTTAGAAGTAAATGAGCAAAGCCTGCTTGACGAACTAGATCAAAACTGGGAACTTCTAGCAGAACCGATCCAAACTGTTATGCGTCGTTACGCGATTGAGAAGCCATATGAAAAGCTAAAAGAGTTAACGCGTGGTAAACGCGTTAATAAAGAGATCATGGCTGAGTTTATTGATGGTTTAGCATTGCCAGATGCTGAAAAAGCGCGCTTAAAAGAATTAAGCCCAGCGACTTATATTGGACAAGCACAAGCATTTGTTGACCGTTTAGTATAAGAAGTAAGTTCATCTTTTTAAAAAGGGAGCATGGTGCTCCCTTTTTTTATGCTTGTGACCCGTCCTGAATAAGGTTGACACTTTTCCAACTTCAATTTGGAGAAGATAATGAAACCAATAACTAAGCGTACACAAAAAGATTATTCACTTGCCTTTAAATTATCCGTCGTTGATAAAGTAGAAAAAGGCGAATGTACTTACAAACAAGCGCAAGACCACTACGGTATTCAAGGTGCTTCAACCGTTTTAACTTGGCTTCGCCGATATGGTCAACTAGATTGGAGTAAAGGTACTCCCAATCATATGAATGAGCTTCCCCTTATGTCTAAACCCAATGACTTAACACCTGAGCAAAAAATCAAAGCCCTCGAAAAAGAGTTAGAAGATACCAAGATAAAAGCACAATTCTTTGAAACGATAGTCGATGTACTTGATAAAGATTTCGGAGTACGTATCACAAAAAAGCAACGCAACGCGTTATTGAAGAAAAAAACATAACCAAGCTATCTGTCAGTAGAGCTTGT
>NZ_JABULX010000043.1 GCF_013328345.1 Marinifaba aquimaris | reverse complement strand
CCGACTTAGCTCAGTTGGTAGAGCAACTGACTTGTAATCAGTAGGTCGCCAGTTCGATTCCGGCAGTCGGCACCATTCTCTACTACAAAATGTAGAACACAATCTGTATTCGCCCGGGTGGTGGAATTGGTAGACACAAGGGATTTAAAATCCCTCGCTGGTAACAGCGTGACGGTTCAAGTCCGTCCCCGGGCACCATTCCTTTTAGATCAACTCTTACTTTCTGATTCTCAACAATGATATTAGAACTATACCTATTAGCCCTATCGAAGTAGGCTCTGGAACAGGCACTATTCTATTAACAATATTATCAAACTCAGCAGCTCTTCTAGTAGACACTACTTCTAGTTCATCGAAAAATATACCTTGATTAAAAAAAACATTTACATATTGGCTAGTGCTTCCTAATTGTAAATTTGTTATCGCATTACTTAGATCCCCACCAGTGATCTCCAATACATCGATTCCGTTATTTCTAAAAGTAAAAGTGTTATAGGTATCTATAGTCGCCCAATAAAAGCCAATATAGTCCATAGCAACTTCAGTACCGGTCAGTGCACCAGCCTGCACAAGAATAGGATTAAAGTCGATATTAACTGTCCCTGACGAACTGCCATCTTCCGGGGTATAACCAAAGCAGTTATCGTCATAACCAATTAAAGCTAGACCTGGAGCATCATCTTCCCTTACACTAAAACTACCTGATGTTGTAATACCGCTACCCGTGCCATTTACAGCACAGCCCGAGTTGTCCCCTATGCTGGAATTAAAAGCTTGTGTACCTGGTCCAAAAGGACTTGCAGCCAACGCAGTACCAAGTTGGGTGGCCACATCAAATGTTTCTACAAAGACCCCTGAGTTATTGATTCCTCCGAGTCCTGTATTCGCAAGCTGCGTACTATTGACTCCTGTCAATAATGAACTGGTGAGTGTTGAGCTATCATAATTTGGTGTAACACCACCAAACGTGACTAAAGCATCAGTGTATATGATGCTTGCATGTGTGAGTGAGGATAAGCTGCAGATGGCTAACGTTGTAACTAATTTGGGTAACATTACAAAACTCTCCTTAAATTCAAAGAACTACGTGTATGTTTAGCCCAATTTTAAAAGCGTTTTAGCATCTCCTTGCGATATTAAGCTTAAGCACCCAATCTTCCTTATTTTTGTACAACAATAAAATTGAGTATATTGAAGCGCATCCAAATTGAGTGCCATAAATTAAAAATTGATAGTTTTTAATGAGTTATAAAGTTTTTAATTAGGCTGTAATGAAGGATTGTAAAAAAAGTAGACAGTGAGGAAAGCGAAGAGGGGCTTAATTAAGAATTAAGCCCCTCTGGTTATTTTTTAAAGGTTGTAACCACGCTCATCGTGGCTAACTAAGTCTAAGCCTTTGATTTCGTCTTCTTTCTCAACACGAATACCGTTTGTTAACAAGCCGACTAACTTAAGTAATACAAAGGTGATGATTGCTGTGTAAATACCAACAGAAACAACACCAATTGCTTGAACTGATAATTGCTCGCCAATTGACGTAATGCCGTCAGCGAAGCCGTGTCCACTAAATACGCCTAATTCAGTTGAAGCAAAGATACCCGCAAATAAAGTACCTAAAATACCGCCTACGCCGTGTACTGGGAATACATCAAGTGAGTCATCAATTTTCCATTTTTGTTTAATAGCCATAGTTGCATAGAAACAAACCACACCAGCTGATAAACCGATAACTAAAGCACCTGCAGGGCCAACAAAACCTGAAGCAGGAGTAATTGTACCTAAACCTGCAACCATACCTGTGACGATACCTAGTACAGATGGTTTACCGTGCTTAACCCATTCCATTGTCATCCAAGCCAATGAGCCAGCTGCTGCTGAAATGTGTGTAACTGTCATTGCCATAGCCGCATCGCCGTTAGCGGCAACGGCAGAACCAGCGTTAAAGCCAAACCAGCCAACCCATAACATCCCCGCGCCTGTTACTGTCATGGTAAGGTTATGTGGCATCATAGATGAATTGGGATAGCCGTGACGGTTCTTAATTGTTAATGCTGCTACTAATGCTGCAACACCACACGTTACGTGTACAACTGTACCGCCGGCAAAATCAAGTAGGCCCATAGCGCCCAACCAGCCACCGCCCCATACCCAGTGACAAACTGGAACGTAAACAAGTAGTACCCAAGCAGCACTGAAAAACATCACAGATGAGAACTTCATTCGTTCTGCAAAACCACCAACGATAAGTGCCGGTGTGATGATGGCGAATGTCATTTGGAACATGAAGAATAATGGCTCAGGAATTGTGCCAGCTAAAGTATCTTTAGAAACACCATTTAAAAAGGCTTTTGATAAATCGCCAATAAATGCATTACCTTCGCCAAATGCCAGGCTGTATCCAACTGCTAACCAAATAAGTGAAGTCATACAGGCAATGGCAAAACACTGCATTAAAACGGACAAGACGTTTTTGCTACGAACTAGGCCGCCATAAAATAAAGCTAAGCCAGGTAAAGTCATAAATAAGACTAAAGCGGTTGAAGTTAAAATCCAGGCTGTGTCACCTGTATCTAGTGAATCTGCACTAGCAAAGCCAGAAAAGGCAAGCGCACACAGGGCTAATATATATTTCATGTACTTCTTCTCTCTTTTAATTATTTTTATAAAGCAACGTCGCCCGATTCACCGGTACGAATTCTGAATACTTGCTCTAGTGAGGTAACAAAAATTTTGCCATCGCCGATAGAGCCACTGCCCGCAGTCTCTGTGATTAACTCGATGACTTCATCTAATCTGTCATCATTAATAGCGATCTCTAATTTTGTTTTGGGTACAAAGTCGATTGTATATTCGGCTCCGCGATAAAGCTCAACGTGTCCTCGTTGACGACCAAATCCTTTAACTTCAGTGACAGTCATACCTTTGATATCACGGTCAGCTAGGGCTTCTCGAACATCATCTAACTTATGCGGTTTGATAATAGCAGTGACTAATTTCATCCTATGTTCCTAAGTTGTGATTGGTTAGAAAGGAATGCTTTCGATTACTACTTTATTGGCTGATTTATTATCGGTAGTAGTAACAAAGCTGATACAAATGTTAGCAAATTATTCACTAAAATGGGGAATATCTTTATTTTGGTGCATTTTTATTCCTAAAACCTCAATATTTAGGCAATAAAAAAGCGCGACATAGTCGCGCTTTTTTTCGGAGCTGAGTCTTAGTTTAGAATGCTGCTTTTACAAATAAGCCGTAACGACGGTCTGTTTTGTTGAACGCTCTTGGTGTTTGCTTACCTTCTTGGTTGTAAATCATTTCTGTTTCAATGATTTCATCTGTTAAGTTTGACGCTTCAAAGCCAACAGTAAAGTTGTCATTGATGCGATAAGCAATTGATGCATCAAGTAAACCTGTTTCTTGCGCTTCAACTGGCGCGAATAAGTTGGCATCACGACGTGTTAGTAAGTACTCAGAACGCCAGTTATAAGCTAAGCGAGCAGATACATCGTATTTCTCATACATTAATGTGAAGTTGAATGTGTCATCTGAGTAACCTGGTAAGTCAAGGTTAGTAAAGGCACGGAAGTTATTACGGTTACCTTCACCTGGTACACCATTACCGAAACCTGAATCATCTTCTAAGCTTGATTGGTCTAAGTGTGTCCAGTTAGCAGAGATACCAAAGCCACCCCAGAAACCCGGTAAGAAGTCGTAGAACTGAGTATAAGCAAACTCAATACCTTGGATGTCACCTGAGCCATCATTGTCAAACATTTGGAAGTCAACAGGCACAGTTACACCAACAGATGGGTTTTCTACATCAACCGTGAATAAACGTTCGCGGATGATATTATCAATTTCTTTGTAGAAGAAGCTCGTTGTTAGTGAACCCGCATCTGCGAAGTACCATTCGTATGTTAAATCTAAGTTGAACGCTTCTTCAGGTTCAATCATTGGGTTACCAGTATCACCACCGATAGCCATACCTACAATGTTAGGTTGCCCTGGAATTGGGTTTTGGCCTTCAATTTGGTTGGTATACATATTTTGGTAGTTTCTGAAGTTTTTAAACGTCGGGAAATAGACGTTTTCAGAGATAGCAAAACGAACAATTTGGTCATCTGCCACTTCCATGCTTAAGTTTAAGCTTGGTAAGACTTTAGTGTATTCGTCACCCTTTAATGTTGTCGTTGCACCTTCTGCACCATTAGAGAATGCTGTTTCATCTGGATATTCGTCACGAACTTCTTGTGGGATGTACCAAGGTACCGTTGGGAAAGTGGCACCACCTGTCGATTCTACTTCCCAGCTGATATAACGAAGACCAACGTTACCTGTAATTGGTAAAGCCAAATCTGTAAATTCGAAGTTTAACTGTGCATATAATTCAACGCGATCTTCTGTGGTATCTGAAATTTCAGAACCAAGGTATGAACCCGTTGTGTTGTCACGCTCGCCCAAGTCAGGTGCAGGGAAAGTCAGCTCATCAATGGCGTTAATTGAATCACCAAAAGCATCAAAGTTACGAACGCCGTCTAAACGAGGGAAGTAGAACGTTTGATCGCCATTTAATACACCACCGCCAAAGAAATCACCTTGGTTGAACGTGTATTGTTCAAAGAACTCAGGATGTTCCGCTACGCTTGTCGAGAATGGGACGTCACCACCCCATACAACCCAACCAGCAGTGTATTCTTGCCAGTTCCAGATTGAATCTTTTGCCGTAATATCTTTGCTCGATGCATATAGACCCGTCTTGAATGAATGCATCCAACCTGAATCAAAGGTATACGTTAAATCAAATGCAAAGCTATCTGATTCTGCATCATTATCTTCCTCATGGTCCATTTTTGATTTTAAGTAAGCTTGTTCTGGGTATAGGATGTTATCCATATCACCTGTGAAGTTTACGTTGCGTGGATGTGAACCGTTGAGATCAAATTGAGCACCCGTGTAGATTACCGGAGTATCTGGGCGTATAACGCCGTCAGGGAACCATGATGGTTGTGTGTTTTCCATACGCGTTGTCATAGTGTAATCGCGTATTTGGTTTGTCGATTCAATGTGTTGAAGGTCGAAGTCGAGCTTTAAATTATCGTTAGGTTGATAAGTGAAATGGATGCTGATGTCATCAATATCAGTTTCAACATCATTGATACGTGTTGCAGCACTGAAGAAGTTTGGCGCTAATTCACCTCTATGCATGAAGCCTTCGCCATCGAAATCACCCGAAATGTATTGGATGTTATTTGGATTAACTTCATATCCGCGCTCGCCGTAGTCGACTACGCGCTCTTCCCACATTTTTTCAGCTTTTGAATGAATGTACTCAAATGTTAATTGCATCGTTTCATCAGCACTTTGCCATTGTAACGAAGTTGCTAAACCTGTTCTGTCACGCTCTGAGTCGGCTGAACGAATAGACATATAGGCCGGTGTGTAAAGTACTTGGTCTTCAAAACCAGGAATAGCAGTACCTGCATCACCAAAGTATTCTGTTTCGTTGGCAGTTGTACTGCGTTCGTAGAAGTTATCAACGGCTACACCGTCGCCTTTGTCTTCATAGCTTGAGCTAGAAGCACTCACTAAGAAACCAAATTTACCGGCTTTTGAATCCCATGTATTGCTGTAAAGACCGCTTAATACTGGTGTCCATTCTTCGGCGTGATCGCCATAAGTACCTTTAACTTGAGCAAAAACGACTTGGCCATCATTATCAAAAGGCTTTCTTGTAACTAGGTTAACTGTACCGGCTACACCACCAGCGATTAAATCAGCTGTGGTGTTTTTAACGACTTCGACACTACCTAATAATTCACCTGGAATATCAGCGTAGTTCAAGCCAGCGCCATCCGGGCTAGCACTGAATGAGTCACGACCGTTAATCTCTGAGCGAACACGCTTAAGACCACGAACGATTACACCTGTACCTTCTGAAGAGAAGTGATTTGGATCATCAGATGAATCGAAGCGTTCGATACTAACACCTGGTACACGTTGTAAGGCTTCCGTCACACTTTTGTCTGGTAGTGAACCAATGTCACTTGCCGTAATAACGTCCTTTACTGTGTTGGCATTACGTTTAATGTCTTGGGCTGTGGCCACTTGGTTACGAAAACCAACGACTTCAATGCGTTCAACTTCGTCGTTGTCGGCATTTGCGTTAGCTTCTTGAGCCATAGTTTGAAAACTTGCAGGTAGTAGTGCTAGAGATACTGCAAAGCTTAAAGGGTGTAAGCGCAATTTAGAGTTCAACATTTTGGTATCCATGTGATTGGTTGTATTTCAAAGCGTTAACGAATGAATAGTTATATTTATAATTGTTATTCAATATTGTAGTTGTGTAGCTTATGTATTTTTTTAACAACTGACTAACAAAGAGTCAAGACTGTAAAAGTTAACAAACATTTCAAAATGATTCAGAACTGTTTTTTTACATACAAATGACAGTGAACCAGTATAATAAGAAAGTTATATATTGATTGGAGCTTTAACTTTGTCTTTTTCTGAATTGTCGTTACATACCTTATTGAATAAAACTTTAGACCATCTAGGTTTTAAGGAGGCGACTGAGATTCAGCAAAAAGCGATTCCGGTTGCGCTAACAGGCAGAGATTTAATTGCTTCCTCTAAGACGGGGTCAGGTAAAACACTTGCATATTTATTGCCTACGTTACACCGATTGTTAAAAACTAAGTCGTTTAGTCGTCGCGACCCTCGTGCCGTGGTTTTAGCACCAACACGTGAATTAGCCAACCAAGTTTATGCACAATTGCGAAGCTTAGTTGCCAACACTAATTTCACTGCCACTAAACTCATAGGTGGAGATAACTTTAACGATCAGGCAAAGGCGCTTCGAAAAGACCCCCATATTATTGTGGCCACAGCAGGGCGTTTAGCTGATCACTTAGACAAGCGTCATCTGTGTTTGAACGGCCTTGAAGTCCTTATTTTTGATGAAGCCGATCGCATGTTAGATCTCGGTTTTGCCGAACAGCTTCGCGTTATCCATCAAGCCGCTGATCACAGAAAACGACAAACTCTTTTATTTTCTGCCACTTTAGACGGTGAAGAAGTAAAAATGTTAAGCCAAGAGTTATTAAACAACCCGTTGCGTGTGGCAGTAGGTGCGGCGAATGAAGAACACAAAGATATCACGCAGCGCTTTTACCTAGCTGATCATCTTGATCACAAAAAAGCTATTTTGGCTAAATTGCTTGAGCTTGAAACTTGTAGACAAGTGATTGTATTTACCGCGACGCGTGCCGATACCCAAACTATTGCCGATGAGTTGATTGAGCAAGGTATAAAAGCGGTTGCGCTGTCTGGTGATTTATCGCAAGCTAAGCGAAATCAAATTATGGAAAGCTTTGCCAAAGAAGAGTATCAATTATTAGTGACAACCGATGTCGCTTCTCGAGGGCTTGATTTACGCAATGTGTCGCACGTATTTAACTTTGACCAGCCAAAACACGCAGAGGAGTACGTTCACCGAATTGGTCGAACAGGTCGCGCGGGCTTCAAGGGTACGGCAATCTCTTTAGTTGGACCGAGAGATTGGGTGAGTTTTAAGCAAGTTGAAGCCTTCTTACAGCAACAAATTAGCTTTGATCAAGTAGAAGGCCTAGAAGCTAAATTTAAAGGCTTAAAACCGAAAAAGGCAAATAAGCCGTCAAAACCAAGAGCAAATAAAGATAAGCAAGGCAACCGCCCTGTGCGCAAGAAAACAACTAAACGACCAAGTGGCAAGCCAGGTTCGATTAAGCCTGTTATGGATGGTGATTTACCACCAGTCAAACGCAAAACGAGAGTCGACTTTGATACTGAGTAACTAATACAAATATTTTTAAAAGGGGAGCTTTCAGCTCTCCTTTTTTATTGGCACTTCATTTCACACCTTTTCTTTACTCTTTTATGAATTTAACGATTTGTGGCATCACAATTTTGTCGTTTTATTTCTTTTGAACTATACCTATCTTTGCTTGCACCAAGTTGGTGCTGTATATGGAAAAAACTGGTGCACAAATAATGTGCAAAATTGGTTTTTGTTAAAGGTTTAAATTCTAATTTATTGATATTTATTGTTTTTTTAACTTTGGTACAGGACTTGTTAAGTAATTGATATCAACAAATCGAAAATAATCTTGGGGACGACAGGATGAAATTAGTAAGTGCAATCATCAAGCCATTTAAATTGGATGATGTCAGAGAAGCTATCTCTGAAATTGGTATCGAAGGTTTAACAGTAACTGAAGTGAAAGGTTTTGGTCGTCAAAAAGGCCACACTGAACTTTATCGCGGTGCTGAATACCAAGTCGATTTTTTACCAAAAGTTAAATTAGAGATCGCGGTTTTAGATCAAGACGTGGATCGCTTAATTGAAGCTATCACAGGTGCTGCGCAAACAGGCAAAATCGGTGACGGTAAGATCTTTGTTTATGACCTTGAGCAAACTGTACGTATCCGTACAGGTGAAACTGGCGAAAGCGCACTTTAATTCGAAATTCTGTAGTTGGAGAACATCATGGAACAAAATATATTTCATTTACAATATGCCATGGACACTTTCTATTTCTTAGTTTGTGGCGCGTTAGTTATGTGGATGGCGGCTGGTTTCGCTATGTTAGAAGCGGGTTTAGTACGCTCTAAAAACACCACTGAAATTTTAACTAAAAACATCGCATTATTTGCAATCTCTTGCATGATGTACTTAGTTGTCGGTTACGACATTATGTACAACGCAGGCGGCGACTTAACATTATTCTTAAAAGACATTGGCGTAGTTGATGTTGACTCGACATTAGCGTCTTTCAGTGAGCAAAATGACTTCACTGGCGGTGCTATCTACTCTGGTGCCTCTGATTTCTTCTTCCAAGTTGTATTCGTTGCAACGGCCATGTCTATCGTATCGGGTGCAGTTGCTGAGCGTATGAAGCTTTGGGCTTTCTTAGCATTCGCAGTTGTAATGACAGCTTTCATCTATCCAATGGAAGGTAGCTGGACTTGGGGTGGTGCTGATGTATTCGGTTTATACAACTTAGGTGACTTAGGTTTCTCTGATTTCGCCGGTTCTGGTATCGTTCACATGGCAGGTGCTGCTGCTGCATTAGCAGGTGTATTATTGCTTGGTGCGCGTAAAGGTAAATACGGTAAAGATGGCTCAGTTAAAGCGATTCCTGGTGCAAATTTACCATTAGCCACTTTAGGTACATTCATCTTATGGATGGGTTGGTTCGGCTTTAACGGTGGTTCTGTATTAAAGTTAGGTGATATCGCTAACGCTAACGCTGTTGCTATGGTGTTCTTAAACACAAATGCCGCTGCTGCGGGTGGTGTAGTTGCTGCCTTAATCGTTGCTCGTATCATGTTCAAAAAAGCAGATTTAACAATGGCATTAAACGGTGCATTAGCGGGCCTTGTTGCAATCACAGCTGAACCTTCAACACCAACAGCGTTCGAAGCGACATTATTCGGTGCTATCGGTGGTGCATTAGTTGTATTCTCAATCGTTGGCTTAGACAAGCTTAAGATTGATGATCCAGTAGGTGCTATCTCAGTTCACGGTGTAGTTGGTTTATTAGGTTTATTATTAGTACCTGTAACTAACGACGGTGCTTCATTCTCTGGCCAAATCATTGGTGCATTAACTATCTTCGGTTGGGTATTTGCAGCTAGCTTAGTTGTTTGGTTTGCACTTAAGCAAACTATAGGTATCCGTATCTCTGAAGAAGAAGAGTACGAAGGTGCTGATATCGCAGAGTGTGGTATGGAAGCATACCCAGAGTTCACATCTGCTGGTAAATAAATACATTATCTAGCGGCTGATAACTAAAACAAAAAGCCGCTACAAAACTAGTTTTTATTGAG
This sequence comes from Marinifaba aquimaris, assembly GCF_013328345.1. Taxonomy (GTDB): domain Bacteria; phylum Pseudomonadota; class Gammaproteobacteria; order Enterobacterales; family Alteromonadaceae; genus Marinifaba; species Marinifaba aquimaris. The sequence continues at coordinate 14,515 of NZ_JABULX010000043.1, read as the reverse complement.
TGATAAAAAGCCCTTAGCTGACGAGCTAAGGGCTTTTTTGTTAGTGTCTAAAATTTCTACATTTTTTCTTTAGTTATATTTTAATGATGTGCTAATGTTATAAATGTTGATTTTTTGTAAATAAAAATCATCTCGACTAGAAGTGGACTCTACAGTGTCATTTAACCTCTTGAGTAGGCTAAGTGACGCGAAGAATAATTAATAATACGAGAGATAGATAAGGAAGTGCTTCCCACCTATTTGTTCTAGTCAAACTATCTGCTTTGCTCTCACCAAAATAACTCGATGCGCTTGTTCTTGTAAATCAAGAGCAATGTATTTGCTGGAAGGAACTTTGCTGTGAAAAAAACAATTTTAGCGACAGCTGTTTTGGGCTTAGCCTCAACTTCTGCCTACGCGACTGATTGTAGCAATATCGCTATGTATAGTGATGGTGCTGCTTACGCAACAGGTGATACGGTCAAAAATAACGATAACGCATACCAATGTACAGTTGGTGGTTGGTGTGGCATAGGTGGACCTTATGCACCAGGCTCAGGCTGGGCTTGGCAACACGCTTGGGCTGACTTAGGTAAATGTGCCGATGTGGTTATCAATGATATGGATAATGATGGTGTAGCGGATGAAATTGATAATTGCCCGAATACACCAAACCCAGATCAGGCAGATTCAGATGGAGACGGTATTGGTGATGCTTGTGATACGGTTGATATTATTGATACGGATGGTGATGGTATAGAGGATGCTGTTGATAATTGTCCAAACACGCCAAACCCTGATCAAATGGATAGCGATGGCGACGGTATCGGTGATGCATGTGACACGGTTGATATTATCGATACCGATGGCGATGGCGTGGCAGATGACGTTGATAACTGTCCTAATACACCAAACCCAGACCAAGCAGATATGGACGGTGACGGTATTGGTGATGTTTGTGATACCGTTGATAATACGGATACAGACGGCGATGGCATTGCTGATAGTGTAGATAATTGTCCTAATACACCAAACCCAGATCAAACCGATAGCGACAGCAATGGTGTTGGTGATGCCTGCGAAAGCACTGCGGGTGAATGTCCTAGCTATGATTACAACACAACATATGCCAGTGGTGACATTGTTGCTAATGCAGATGGTTACTTCAAATGTGATGTAGCGGGTTGGTGTTCAGCGGGTAACTCAGCTTATGAACCAGGTGTTGGTTGGGCTTGGGAGTCGGCTTGGTCGGCTAGCACATTAGAAGCTTGTACTAGCACTGGCGGTGGCGTTGATGTACCCGATGTGCCTTTCTGTGCACCAGATTGGGTAAGCAGTAAAATTTATGGTGAAGACGCGATAGTTGGATACAAAGGTATTGCATGGCGTGCAATTAAAGAGACCTATGGTATCGCTCCAGACAATGACACATATGGACCGCAGTATGAAATTGTCGGTTATCCAGATGAAGCAGAATGTCCTGTAGGTATTCCAAATAACATCGATTACGGTATGCCAATGCCTGTTGATGGCAATATGTATGCAGGCGTCGTCAATCCAACGGGTGCTATTGATATGGCACGCATCGCTGATATTCCTTCTAGTCAAACAGGCAAGATTGGTGGTATCAACCCTGCTACTGACAACGGTGGTGATCACGGTGGCTTAGACGGTGACAATGGTGCGCGAGTATCAAAAGTTAAGCCAGGCGATGTAGCAAACCAGCACAATGTTTACGATGTAACTTCAGGTACGGAAGTGGTCACTTATATTGGTGATTGGGCAATTTATGGTCGTCAATATGACTTCACTAAATTAGCTGCACATAACTTAGACCGTATCGTTTATGGTTTTGCGGGTATTTGTTACCCAGATGCTAAAAACGAGCAAGACGGTGGTTTCCCAACAACAGCGCCTGCCGCTGTAATGCGTACTTGTAATCAATCAAACTTACCAGATGGTGCAATGGCGGTAGCAGATTTTGAAGCTGCTTTCTTACGCGCACTGCCAGGTGGTCCAAAAGGCAAAGTAATTGGTACAGAAAGCATGTACGAATTAGAGCCAAAAGATGTGGGCGGTGTATTTGGTGTGCTTTACCAATTACGTGAACAAAACCCAGATCTTAAATTAGACTTATCTGTTGGTGGTTGGACGTTATCTGAGGGCTTCCCTTGGATGGCTCACGATGATACTCGTCGTAAGGTGTTCGTTGATTCAATCGTTCACTTCTTAGAGCGTTTCGATTTTGACGGTGTAGATATCGATTGGGAATACCCAGGTTCAGATGGTGCGGTTGCCGGTATGGCTCGTCCTGATGATGCTGAAACATACGCTAAATTAATTCAAGACTTACGTGCAGGTATGGATTGGTTATCAGCTAAAACAGGTAAGAAATACCGTTTGTCTTCTGCTATCCCTGCTGGTCAAGGTCGTTTAGAAAAAATCGACTGGTCTGTTGTACACCCTTATATGGACCGCTTATACGCGATGACTTACGACTTAACTGGTGCGTGGGAGCGTGAGCTAAGCCATCACACGCCATTATATGAAAACCCAAATGCTGTTGGTTCTTCAGCGGGCACATCTGTTGATTTCACTATTAATTATTTAAAAGGCTTGGGGATCCCGGCTAATAAATTAATGGTGGGTATCGCTAACTACCACCGCTCTCGTGCAATGAACGTGGGTGATGTGACGCATTATGACAATGGCATCATAGGGGAAAGTACTTATGGTGATATGAACTGGACTGGTGCCAACCTTGTTTTAGGTATTGCTGGGGTAGGTAGTTGGGAAGCCGGTGTTATCGAAGGTTACGATTTATATGCTAACTACATTGATAACATGCTTTACCCAAGAAATGGCTACAGCTTGTATACAGACAAAGCGGCTAATGCTGATTACCTAGTTAATGAAAGTATTGGCTCTTTCATCACTATAGAAACGCCAAGAACAGCTGCCTTGAAAACTCAATATGCCAAAGACAATGGCTTAGCGGGTGTGTTCTTCTGGATGGCTGAACAAGATAATGGTTATAACCTAAATGCGGTTAACCACGTATTAGGTAATCCATTAGTGACTGATAATGCAGATGTTAAACCACAACAACAAATTCCTGTTTGTGGTGAAAATGTGACTAAAGCTGAGTGTGAGCAATTAATTGCACCACTAAAGTAAACGCGCACCGTAAGAAACTGTTGTAGTTTCTAGTTTGGGCGATACTCGAGAGGGTATCGCCTTTTTTGTTTTAGCGATTAGGCCGATAATTGTTTTCGGTACTCGCTAGGCGTCATTCCTGCTTTCTCTTTAAATACTTTGTAAAAACTGTTTTTGTTATTAAAACCAGCGCGATAAGCAATATCGAGCACAGACATTTGTTGATTATTAGCTTTGAGCAAGTTAACCGATTCTTCAAATCTTAAGTCATTAAAGTACTGATAAAAGCTAACTTGTTTGTGAATATTAAATAATTCAGATAACTGATTACGCGTTATGCCAAGCAAAGCGGCTAATTTACCGAGTGATAATGATTCATCTAAGTAGAGTTTTTCTTTTTCTACTAGTGCTGTTAGTTGTTGATCCAATTGCTCTGCCACTTCAGGCGAAAGCTCAATATTGCGCAAAGGTTTTGTCGGCTCTGACTGGTTTGCTCCTTTAGATTGAACTGGCTTGGCATCAAAAAAACGTGGCTGAAATAGCGCAAATAATGCAATCAAGCTAATAAATAAGCTGATTGAAGAAGCAAAAATTGACAGTGCCAACATGTTAGGCGGGTTCGTTGTCGTGATGACATAAGTCCATACAGATAGGTCGACTAACATCAAACTTGCCAAGCCTACGGATAAAAATAACAGCCAATAATAGGTCGAGTTTTGATGGTGTCGGATTATTTGACCAATTTTGCGCTGATAGTTTTTTAACGCCAGCATGCAGTAGATGAGGTAGCCTGTGGTTTGAATAAATATCAAACCAACTAGCAAGTAACCATTGATTAAATCTGTACCAATTGCCTTATCTGTATTAAGTAAAACAAAAGGCAAAAAGTGCAAACTGGCCGACGTCAGTTTTACGGGTTTTAGCAGTAAAAACTGACTGACTAAAAATAGTAATGGCCCATAAGCCAAGGTTAGATTTTGGCTCAGTTGACCAAGAATAGGTAGGGTGTCTCCCTGACTAAAATAGATGTAACCATTGAGTGCAGGAATACTCAGCAGGCTGACAAATAATGAAATAGTGATGGTAATTGCTTTGTCGCCACGTTTATTGACGATTAAGTTGATACAAGTCCAAATGGCAAGGGAAAAGGTGGAGAGGTACCATGCTTTGAGGATCTCGATTACTGCATCATTCATTTTATCAATCCTTGGTGCAGGTAGCTTTCGCTACCTGCTTTATTATTATTCTGCTGTTTGAGTTTGGTAAGTACTGAAAATACCTGAGAATTTAATCGTACCATTGCCAAAGTCTTGATACCAAACCCCAGATGTTGGTGAGTTATAGAAGTACACCATAATAAAAGGCAAAGTGAAGCTATCTGTCACTTGCACTGTCTGCTCAACGGCAACATTGGCAGAAACCCTTTGGTAGCTATAAGTACCGTAATGTGGCACTGCTGCTGGGCCAAACCCAATTGCAGAATATGTATTGTCTTCACTATAGCTTTGTAACACTAATGCGCGTTCTGGATAAAAACCTTCGGGTACAAAATCACTATGTGCTTGGGTGATATTCACTGCAACAGTCAAACCATTGTGATCAGATTCTGCCAGTGCGTTTGCATCATCTGTTAAAACATCAGTTAGGCTAAATTGCCCTTTGATCACAATGTCACTGTTTTTATCTTCTCGAGTGAAAGTACCGAAGCTCTTTGTTTCAAATTGATAGTAGGTAACATATTGACGATCGTTCACTATATCTTTGATATGTTCAACCGCTTTGGCAGTACCTGTTTTGCGGAAACGATAATCACCTTCTGCATCTACATGGTTTGCACCGCCTAAACCTTGCGCTGAAAAATGTCTGCGGTTGGCATACGTTTGGATAATTACACCTTGCGTAGGTAGCAAGCCCTGAACGTCATTTTCAACTGACTGGATACTGAGAACCATATCCTTATCTACTAAGTTTCTCGGTGCTAAAGAACTCCAGCTATAGCCAAACCAGCTTGGGCTAATTACTTCTTCATCTGCTGGCGGTGTCTTTGCATTGACTTGGGTAGAGAATAAAGCTGCAATTGATAATACAGCCAAGCTTTTTACAATTTTCATTTTAACTTTCCTTAATTAAACAACGTTTGGTAACTGCAGCGTCGATTATCAATAAGCGAAAGCAAAAAGGGTGGGTTTAGAACGAAAGGGAAAGCGTGCTTTTTTAAGTGACCTGCAGTCAATGTGTTAACTTGTGAACGAAGAAAGCTTGATTACACAACAAATAAAAAAGGAGAGCGGTTGCTCTCCTTTTTTTAAATCGTTTGCTTAACGAAATTGAATTAAGCTTGCTCTCGCTCAATCGCGCGATAAGCAATATCTGTGCGGTATTCAACACCATTCCAGCTAATTTGCTTAACAAGTTCGTAAGCGCGTTGTTGAGCTTCGGTTACTGTATTACCTAAAGCTGTAGCACAAAGTACGCGACCACCGTTAGTTGTTACTTCGCCTTCGATCATTTTAGTTCCAGCGTGGAATACTTTCTCGCCTTCTGTGTCTTCAGTTGGTAAACCAGAAATCACATCACCTTTAGGATAAGAAGCTGGGTAACCACCCGCTGCTAGAACAACGCCAACCGATGCACGTGCATCAAATTCAGCTGTTACTGTGTCAAGCTTACCTTCAATAGCTGCTTCACAAAGTTCAACTAAATCAGATTGCATACGCAACATGATAGGTTGTGTTTCAGGATCACCAAAGCGACAGTTGTATTCGATCACTTTTGGTGTGCCATCAGCTGTGATCATAAGACCTGCGTACAAGAAACCAGTGTATGGGTTACCTTCTTTAGCCATGCCTTCAACAGTTGGCATGATCACTTCGCTCATGATGCGATCGTGAATTTCAGGTGTAACAACTGGCGCTGGTGAATATGCACCCATACCACCTGTATTTGGACCTTTGTCACCATTGTAAGCGCGCTTGTGGTCTTGGCTTGTCGCCATAGGTAATACGTTTTTACCGTCAACCATTACGATGAAGCTTGCTTCTTCACCATCTAAGAATTCTTCGATAACAACGCGATGACCAGCATCACCAAAAGCATTTCCAGCTAACATATCTTTAACTGCAGCTTCTGCTTCTTCAACTGTCATCGCAACAATTACACCTTTACCTGCTGCTAAGCCATCAGCTTTTACAACAATTGGTGCACCTTGCTCTTGAATGTATGCAAGAGCAGGTTCGATCTCAGTGAAGTTTTTGTAATATCCAGTTGGAATATCGTTACGTGCTAAGAAGTCTTTTGTGAACGCTTTTGAGCCTTCTAACTGTGCTGCGCCTTCTGTCGGGCCAAAGATTTTTAAACCTTCTTTTTGGAAAGCATCAACAACACCAATTACTAAAGGTGCTTCAGGGCCAACAATTGTTAAATCAATGCTGTTTTCTTTTGCAAAAGCGATTAATGCTGGAATATCTTCGCCGCCAATCGCAACGTTTTCTAGCTTAGCTTCAAGCTCTGTACCGGCATTACCAGGAGCTAAAAATACTTTTTCTACTTTAGCAGACTGAGCTGCTTTCCATGCTAATGCGTGCTCACGACCACCGCCGCCAATCACGAGTATGTTCATTGATAACCTCTATTTAATCGGTTTTTTAAATTTAAGTGTGAATCGATCTGACTCACCAACTTTTAATAATTCTGGATTTTTGTCACGGTGCGAAGGAGGTAGGCTCCATACCCCTTTTGGATGATTAGCCGTGTCTTTAGGGTTGGCATTGATTTCGCTATCGGCGACTAATTCAAAGCCAGCTTGTTCAGCATATTTGATAGCCCATGACTTTTTGATATAGCCAGACTTTTTAGACTTTTCTTGGTCGCGATCTTCAGGTAATTCGTGATCAACGACACCTAAAATACCACCGGGTTTTAATGCCGTATAAAAAGTCTTAAATGCTTGTGCCATGCCTTCGGTACCGTCGTACATGTACCAGTTGTGTAGGTTGCGGAAAGTAAGAACTGCATCAGCAGTGCCAGCCGGCGCAACGGCATAATCTTTTGTAGCAGCGAACTCTGTAAGCTGAACATTAGCGTAAGCTGGGTTACTCGCTAACTTATCTTTAAAGCGCTTTAAATTTTTAACAAAGTACTCGTGTTTCGCATCCTTAGGGAAATGCGCTGCATAGTAAGTACCTTGATCTTTAAGGTAAGGCGCTAAAATTTCTGTGTACCAACCGCCACCTGGAGAAATTTCAACAACTGACATATCTGGTTTGATACCAAAAAAAGCAAGTGTCTCTTCAGGGTTGCGATATTGGTCGCGTGCTTTGTTTTTATCACTTCTCAAAGGCGAGTTTACCGCAGCTTTAAGTGTTGCTGTTGCTTGCACAGCGTTGTGATCTGGATGAGTGTGCGCCCAAGCAGAGTTTAATGACAGGGCAGAAGTCGCTAAAAGTGTTGCTAAAGCAATGGCTGTTTTTTTCATTTCCATTTCCCTTTTAATTGTTGTGAAGAGTTTAACAAAATCTTTGCAGAATACGATTATTCCGATACTAAGGGTTTAATCTGCCATCAAAGATAGTAAATAAAAAGAGAAGGCACAGCCTTCTCTTTGAATTTATGCTTTATCTGTCACAACAAAATGTCATGGCTTAGTGACGGAAGTGACGCATTCCAGTGAATACCATCGCCATACCGTGCTCATCTGCTGCAGCGATAACTTCGTCGTCACGCATAGAGCCACCAGGCTGAATAACAGCTGTGATGCCTGCTTCGGCTGCTGCATCAATACCATCGCGGAATGGGAAGAATGCATCTGATGCCATGACAGAACCTTTAACTTCTAAGTTCTCGTCAGCTGCTTTAATACCAGCAATTTTTGCTGAATAAACACGGCTCATTTGACCTGCACCTACACCAATTGTTTGCGCGCCTTTCGCGTAAACAATTGCGTTCGACTTAACGAACTTAGCTACTTTCCAGCAGAAAAATAAGTCTTTTAACTCTTCTTCTGAAGGCTGTTTCTTAGAAACAATTTTTAAATCTTCAAGAGCAACAGCACCTTGGTCGCTGTCTTGAAGTAATAAACCACCGTTTACACGTTTGTAATCAAGCTGACCAGCTGATGCTGAGAACTCACCACATTCTAATAAACGTACATTTTGCTTAGCCGCAACAATTTGACTGGCCGCTGCTGAGATGCTTGGTGCAATAATCACTTCAACGAATTGACGAGAGATAATGGCTTCTGCTGTCTCTGCATCTAATTCTTTGTTGAAAGCAATGATGCCACCGAATGCTGATGTAGGGTCTGTTTGGTAAGCGCCTTCGTAAGCAGCTGAGATGTTATCACCTACTGCTACACCACAAGGGTTAGCATGCTTAACGATCACACAAGCTGGCTCTTCAAATTGCTTAACACATTCTAATGCTGCATCAGTATCAGCAATGTTGTTGAACGATAAGGCTTTACCTTGTAATTGCTTAGCCGTTGAAACAGATGCTTCTGTTAAGTTGTTCTCAACGTAGAAAGCAGCAGACTGGTGGCTATTTTCACCGTAACGCAAGTCTTGTTTTTTCACTAATTGCGTGTTGAAAGTACGTGGGAACTGGCTACCTTCAGCTTTTTCTTCGATGTGATCGGGTACTAACTTACCGAAGTAGTTAGCGATCATGCCATCGTATTGTGCTGTGTGCTCGAACGCGGCAATCGCTAAATCAAAGCGCGTTTGGTAAGTTAATGAACCTTCGCCTGCTTTCATCTCTGCAACAACGCGATCGTAATCTGATGCATTAACAACGATTGTCACGTCTTTGTGGTTTTTCGCTGCAGAGCGAACCATAGTTGGGCCACCGATATCGATGTTTTCAATTGCATCTTCAAGAGAACAATCAGGGTTAGCTACTGTCGCTGCGAATGGATATAGGTTAACAACAACCATGTCGATTGGTGTGATACCGTGCTCTTCCATTACCGCATCATCAGTACCGCGACGACCTAATACACCACCGTGTACTTTTGGGTGTAATGTTTTAACTCGGCCATCCATCATTTCAGGGAAGCCTGTGTAATCAGATACTTCGATAGCTTGGATTTGATTTTCAGTTAGTAAGCGGAATGTACCACCTGTAGATAAGATCTCTACACCATTGTTAGCTAACTCACGAGCGAATTCAACAATACCTGTTTTGTCTGAAACGCTGATCAGTGCGCGACGAATAGGTCTAGCTTCTTGCATTAGTCTTTTACCTTGATTGTTCAATTTAAGTCTTTAGAAAACGAAAAAAGCACCCAAAGGTGCTTTTTGCCTACAGTATTAGTTTAGTTCATACCGTATTTTTTCAATTTTTTACGTAACGTACCACGGTTGATACCTAGCATTACTGCAGCGCGTGTTTGGTTGCCACGAGTATATTGCATAACTTCTTCAAGTAACGGAGCTTCTACTTCTGATAATACTAATTCGTAGAACTCTTCGACGTCTTGTCCATTTAATTGAGATAAGTAATTGCTAATAGCTTGCTTAACAGAAGCGCGTAATGGCTTGTTATTTGTTTCAGAGCTTAATAATGGACCTGTTACTAATTCAGGAGTTGTGTTTTGTTCAAACATTTGTACTACTCTTCTCTTGGTAAATAGTTATCAAAAAACTGGTGTAAGCTATCGAGTTGCTCGCTGGCACCCTCAATAGCGTTAAAATCTTTTCGGAATTGACTATCTAAGTCGCATTCCTTGATATACCAACCGACATGTTTGCGCGCGATACGATAACCTTTTTGTTCACCGTATAACTCATGTAGTTGGCTTACATGTTTCAGTATGACTCGACGAATCTCATCAAGTTCAGGTTTTGCAGCATGCTCGCCTGTCGCTAGATATTGATTAATATCGCGGAACAACCAAGGGTTACCTTGTGCGCCTCGACCTATCATGACAGCATCTGCACCTGTGTACTTGAACACATGTACGGCCTTTTCAGCACTGGTTATGTCGCCATTAGCAATTACAGGAATGTTCACTGCTTGCTTAATCGCTTTAATAGTGTCGTATTCTGCTTCACCCTTAAATAAGTCCGCACGTGTACGGCCGTGAACGGCTAAAGCTTGGATTTGATTGCGCTCAGCAACTTGCGCAATCTCAACACCATTTCTGTTTTCTGGATCCCAACCTGTACGAATTTTTAACGTAACAGGCACGTCCACAGCATTGACTACAGCTTGAATGATACGTTCGACTAGGGCTTTGTCTTTTAACAATGCCGAACCAGCTAACTTTTTGTTCACTTTTTTAGCTGGACAACCCATATTAATATCAACAATTTGCGCACCATTGCTGACATTATACTGCGCGGCTTGTGCCATCAGCTCAGGATCGCAACCTGCGATCTGAACGGAACGTATTCCGGATTCACCTGAGTGATCCATACGCAAACGCGATTTGTCAGTTGCCCAAACATCAGGGTTTGATGACAACATTTCACCTACTGCTAAACCACATCCCATTTCACGACAAAGTTGTCTAAATGGTCTGTCTGTGATCCCGGCCATAGGCGCCAATATCACTGGGCTTGAAAGTGTGTAATCAGCTATTTGCATACGATTTAAGTCTGTTTCAAATTGGTTAAAACATCACCAGTCCGAAAAAAGGTCGGCTAGTGTACGTTTTTTTTTCTCAGCTGAAAAGCACATTTATTAAACAAAATAAGATTTTTTTAATGTCAAGAGCAGAAATGCATATTTCGTGCTAAAAAATAGACGGAAGCTGATAAAAATAGTCCGATAATGTTAGTTAAATGTAAATTTATAACCACGCTCAAGCTAGGCTTATAAAGGGGTACATCGAAGTAGTAGTTAAAAAAGCTTAACTTAACTTTAATATTGAGTAGGGAGCTTATAACTAGGTGATTGATTTACTAAAAGAAGTTTATTAAGGAAGTCAGATTGACAGCTTGGTTGTTTTATCAACAAATAGTGGGGATAAATTAAGGTAGCTTAATGAAAAGCTCAATTAGCTACCTTAACTTGAGCGACTAACCTAGTAAGAAAACTAAGAAAGCTGCAAAACAGGCAACGGCAAAGAAGGCGTTTTCGATTCGAGAACGTTGAATAACTTCGCGGTCTTTAGATGGCTCAGTGACACCTAATACGATAAAAGTTACAAATAAAGCTAGTGATAAAAGCATAGCGTTTACTTGTAAAGCACTTAGAATATTTTCCATGATGCACTCGTTTTGTTTTTAATTGCATTAAATTTAATCGCGTTATTGTAATAAGACTTGGCGCTGATTGCGAATTTTTTTCACGGTCCAAGCGCTGATTTTATAAACTACTTGATGTACATCAATATTAATCAAAGCCCCATTTATGCTTGATTGATAAAGGTTATCAATAGAGTTTACTGTATCTATTCATCAAGCCGAGCTATCATGCGCAAGACTTTAAAATTGGTAATTTCTTGCATGCACCAACACCTTTTACCCAATACATTTGGCTTCGATGCTCGCTGCTCGGCAGTGTATTTCATCAATGAAAATACTCAAATACATGATTTACCCAACCAGTTATTAACTGTCGGTGAGGGCTCTAACCTTTTATTTGTCGATGATCAAATTGATGTACCTATTGCGATTTGTCAGCATCAAACCTTTGATATTGAAGAAACAGACTCTTATTACCACGTCACTTTAGGCGCAGGCCTTAATTGGCATGAGGTTGTTTTAAAGTTGATTAAGTTAGGTGTCTACGGGTTAGAAAACCTTGCGCTCATTCCAGGTACGGTAGGTGCTGCGCCTGTACAAAATATTGGTGCATATGGTGTTGAGCTTGCCGATTTTTGTCAGCAAGTTTCAGGTATTGATTTAGCCAAAGCTAAAAGAGTTGTGCTTGATAAAGAGCAATGTCAGTTTAGCTATCGCGATTCAGTATTTAAAGCTTCGTTGAAAACACGCTTCGTTATTGAAAGCATCACCCTCTCTTTTCCTAAAAAATGGCAGCCTTGTTTAACTTATGGACCGCTTGAAAGCTGGGCTAAGGTGCAAGTCGATAAGCCAACTTCGGCGCAAATATGTCAATACGTCATTTCAATCAGACAAACTAAATTACCTGATCCTAAACAATTAGGTAATGCAGGTAGTTTTTTTAAAAACCCTATTATTGATAAAGCTCACGCCCAAGCGCTAAAAGCAAGTTGGCCTGATATGCCAATTTACCCAATTGATGAGAAGCTGGTTAAAGTTGCGGCAGGCTACCTAATTGACCGAGCAGGTTTAAAAGGTTATCAGCATGCAGGTGTGGGTGTTCACAAAAACCAAGCTCTGGTATTGGTCAATTATGGTCAGGGTAGTGCGGATGAATTGGTAAGCTTGGCAAATCAAGTTATTGAGACTGTGAACCAGAAGTTTGCAATCAAACTCGTGCCTGAAGTGCGCTTTATTAGTGCTCGAGGAGAAATTCAACCATCTGAGGTTTTAGCCTAATGAATCAGACACAGCTAAATGACAATTTATTATCTTTGTTAAGTTTGCTGGCAGGTAACGATTTTCACTCTGGAGATAAACTCGCTAGTGTACTTAAGGTATCTCGTGCAGCTGTCTCTAAGCGGGTAGCTAAGCTGAATGAGCTTGGCATTGAAGTACATTCAGTAAAAGGAAAAGGTTATCAATTATCACCTTTGATTGACTTATATGATGTAGAACAAATCACTGCTGCTTTATCTAACCGTTTTCACATTACTCATACTACGCAAACTGCATCGACTAATGATGATGCTAAAAAGCTACTTGCTGACAATAATGACAATACACATTGGCATTTGGTGTTAACTGAGCAGCAAAATGCAGGAAGGGGGAGAAGAGGCCGAAGCTGGGTATCATCGTTTGCGCAAAATTTAGCGATCAGTCTAGGACTGAGTTTAGATATCCCTGTCAGTCAATTATCAGGGTTGAGTATTGCCGTTGGCTTGAGCTTGGCCAAAAGTCTTAATGAATTAGGCTATCCTGCACAATTAAAGTGGCCAAATGATATTTATTTAAATGGCGAAAAGCTAGCTGGTATTTTATTAGAACTGGAAGGTGCATTTGATGCCAACTGCAATGTAATTGTTGGGATAGGTATTAATGTAAATATGCCAGCAAACAATCAAGATGCTAAAGCACAAATTGAGCAAGCGTGGACCAGCTTGTATCAATATTCTGGGAAAAGTATTAATAGAAGTCAGTTGTTAATTACATTAATAGAGCGCTTAGCAAAAGATTTGGAACATTTTATTAAGTACGGGCTAGTTGGGCAGGAAAAAACTTGGCAAAACTATGATCGCTTCTATAACCAGCCTATTCAATTATTGATGCCAAATAAAACGATTTGTGGTGTTGGTAAAGGCATAAACCAAGAAGGTGCTTTGTTACTTCAAACTGAACAAGGTTTGGAAACCTTTATTGGAGGTGAAATATCGGTAAGAGGTCAGCAAAGTGAATAAGCCATATGTATTATTAATTGATCAGGGCAATACGCGGATTAAATATGCGATCACTGAATATAATACCGAGTCAGCCATTACACTCATCGACACTGAACAACTTAAAAAGTTAAAAAAACAGATTGGCAATGTCATCTGTGCGACAGTGAAAGACAATATTGCTGATATTAAAGCAGAGTTGGCAGCCATCGGAATAAATCTACCAGTTCAGCAAGTACACACCGAAAAGTCTGCGTTTGGAGTAAAAATTGCCTACCAGGATGAAACAAGGCTAGGTGTAGATAGATATTTAGCTTTGCTGGCGGGCTATAAATTGACGAGTCGAGCTACAATCGTTATTGATTTTGGAACTGCTTTGACTATTGATGCTGTTAGTCGAGATGGCCAGCATAAAGGTGGTTGGATTTTACCAGGCTTAAAAACAAGTACTCGGGCATTACTTGCTCACACAGATAAAATTAAACTCATTAACGATACCGAACCGAGTCTATCACTTGGCGTTAATACTGAATCTTGTGTGTTAAATGGTTTAGTGGTTGCTCATATCAGTGCGATATCTCACTTAATAGAAGAAGAATTTCACGGTCAAAAGCTATCAATATTAGTAACAGGAGGCGACTCTGGTACTTATATGCCTTTGTTAAAACAAAAATTTAAAGGCGGAAATATCGACCTTAAAGAAGTAGAAGCACTGATATTCATGGGTTTGAAGCAATATATTGCTTAGCTTTTAATCAAAAAACATCAATATATTAAAAAAACGCTAAAAAATTAAAAAAAACGAAAAAAAGGTGTTGCAAGCCACAAATCAATTCACTATTATGCGCACCTCTTTTGCAGGGCCGACTTAGCTCAGTTGGTAGAGCAACTGACTTGTAATCAGTAGGTCGCCAGTTCGATTCCGGCAGTCGGCACCAT
>NZ_JABULX010000042.1 GCF_013328345.1 Marinifaba aquimaris | reverse complement strand
GTTCAATGACAGATGGTTATGACTGCTATCAAAATGCACTGGCTGAGAGAGTAAACGGTATTCTTAAAAACGAATACTTGTTAATGAAACCAAATAACCTAAATGAGGCAAGGGAAATGGTAAAACAATCAGTCGATTTATATAATCAACAAAGGCCACATTCGGCCTTAAAATACAAAACGCCCGATGAAATTCATCAGGCGTTTTAATCAAAAAAGTGTCAACCCATACTAGGATGGGTCACTCTTTTATTTGCTGATGGGTTACTTGAAGCGAATAACGCCTGGGATATCGTATTTTTCGCCGGTTACCGCTTGTGCTGTTAATAAACCAGAAATTGTTGCTGATTCGACACAGCCCATATTAAAGCCGTTATCAATCCAATCTCCGGTTAAGTACAGGTTGTCAAAGCCCGATTCATCGGTTTTTAACCGATATTGGCTTGAACCAACAGTTGATTGCACATAGCGCTCTGATGGATCAACGTTTGCACGCCAGTACTGACTATCAAACCTCGCTTCACCTTGCTGTGTATCGTCTGCCATTAACCAGTCCCATTTAAATACACCTGGCTCTGGGTTGGCCTTTGGCCAAAATAGACCAATACGCTCTTTTAGCATGGTAATAAAGTCTGCTTTAACTTTATTCGCTTGGCTGATTGGATAATCTGGAGCGGGTGATTCCGGTGCTTTATCAGCATTGAAAACACCACAAAAATAGCTGATATCTTTAGGTGTATTATCACTTGGCCAGTCTTCTCTTGGTGCTAAGTAGCTAACATCAGCCCATGAATCCATTGCTTGAGTTCGATAACCCAAACATTCAGGTGCTTCATCAGCTTTTTCAAATAAATCGGAACCTAACTCTCGAACGTCTTTATTTGCCCACGTTTGTGTGGCTTGCGTGCAGACTGTTGAGATTTTTTCTGTCATTAATTTAAAGGCCGGATTTTGCTCAAGTAGAGTGGGGCAAATATCAGCAAGGCCGGCAACTGAGATACCTAAAATTACTTTATCAAAATCTTTGCCTACATCTAACTCAATCGCTTTTTGTGGATAAATCTCTGCCCAGTTTGACCAGTTAGATTCAAGATTAATCTTGTTCTTGATTAGTAATTCTTTGACATCCTCAGGGAACAAGTCATATTTAGGCGCTGAAGGCCAGCACGGTAAGCCATTGACAGTGACAAGCGGATCGTATTCTTTGCCATCTGCAATAGGGACTTGCTCAACTAGTTTAATTTTAGTGATTTGCTGAATGTCGTCTTGTTTTTCAGCTACTAATTCTTCGACTTTATGGAAGAATTTAAACTTAACACCTCTTTTGTGTAAAACTTCATAATAAGGTCCAAACACTACATCACCCATGCCGGCTTCCATACGCCAAATGAAGGACTCTTTTGAGCAGGTGACAGCTGTTAATCCCGCTCTTAAGACTGTACCTGTCTCAACATTAGGTTGCGCTAAATCACCGTCTTTGTAGGCAAATACCCCGCCGTAAAGTGAGTCAATGATAGGGCCTTTTAATGTGGTTTCACTTGCCCCATGGCGCTTTAACCAGTCGAGCAAGTTCTCATTATTGGCAGCATCAAATCCTTTTTTGTATAACTCATCTTGCATAATGCCTAACAGTGACGTTAAAGCAAAATCAATCATCATCCAAGCTTGTGCTACGGCTCTATTTCTATGGATAAAAGGCTTAGTAAGTTTTCTAAATGTCGAACGAGCAAGTTCTATTGCGGCAATGATAATTGGGTGACTATCGTCATCATCGACACTCGCGTTTTCAAACAGCTGATGTAAGTTTCTTAACTGATCTTCGTGTTTTTTGTGGCCGAGCTTGCGTTTTAGGTAATCAAAACACGATTCTAATTTCTCAAATAGCGGGAAATGTCCATTAAACTCTGTGTGTTCTAATAACCATGCAACGACATTGGTTAGGGCTTGCATAATATCTTGCGGCTCCCAACCTTCACCTACTTTGCCAGGTAACGCCATCGTTTTAACGGGCCAAGTTGTCCATTTACCTTCGAACTCTTGTGCAAAGGCTGTATATTGGTGCGGATGAAAGGCTTCTTCAAGGGTTGCTAATGGGCTGCCGACAGGGCGGTCTAATTCCTCATAGCACAGTCGCATCGCGTGAAAAGCATTGTAGTAAAAACCAAACCATACATGAATGCCATGTTCTTCTATACGGGCATGTTTACCCTTTTCCATATTGCGACCACTCGCACCTTTACCACCAATACGCCAACCCATTTGGTATAGGGTGATATCGTATTTATCTTGCCAATTTGCTTCGCTGGTAATTTTAAATGCGGCAGTAATCGCAGAGACGCCACCACCTAAAATTGCAATCTTCTCTTTTTTATTAGACATGACACTTCCTTATATGAAAAACATGTAGGTCTTTGGGCTTATTAAAACCCTTGGAGAAAGCAGAATGCAAGTTAACTTTTTGATTTCAAATTAAAAAAAAGTAACAGAGTGTGCCAAGGCTTTTTTAGCCTTGGCAAATAGAGGAGGTTAGAAGTGGTAGCTAGCTTCAATTGCTATTTGTCGGCCTTTTTCTAATTGCTTCGCAAAAGCACCGCCGGGTGCAAGAGGCATAATGGTGGTATAGCTGGTGTAGTCTTCATCTGTTGCGTTTTGAATACTTAGTCCAACCTGATAATCATAATGGTTATTGATTAAGTCAATACGGTAATCAACGAGACCATAGCCGTCTTGTTTAGTTTGCTGTTCATTATCAGATGCTGTGGTGTAATCATCTTTGTAGCTGTATGTAAGCAGTTGGCGCAGATCAAACTGGTTACTGATACTGTAATAGTGTTCCAAGCCTAGGTTTACCTTGAAGTCAGGGACAAATGGCATGGGCTCACCCTTCCAATCACAAAAGGTATTACCCGTTTCAAGTGACGTTGTTCGGCTACAAGGAGCTTGTTCAAAGTCATCGTAATAAAAGTCCAAATATTCCCCGTAAACAAATGCGGATAGGGCATCGGTTATTTGCCAGTCAAATTCGACATCAACCCCTTTTGATATAGTACTCGGTGCATTGATAACAATTAAGCTTATACCGCCATTGAAAATGCCCGTTTGCAGGTTATCGTATTCACCATAAAAAGCGGCAATATTGAGGGTTAAATCCTGCCAGTTGGCTTTGTAACCAACCTCAAATACTTTGGCTTTTTCATCATCAAATTCCGCATTTTCTGGATCTGCACTTTCATTGTATAAGTCAAAGCCACCTGCTTTAGCCCCATTAGCAAAGGATGCATAAATCAATTCACTATCATTGAGTTGATATTTGGCACTTAACTGAAACATGTGATGATCTTCGTCACGTTGCAGGTCTAAATCGTGAACTTGACCATTTGGTGAAAGAAAGCCATAAGAAAATAAGTGCGAGGGTACAAGAGCTGGATTATCGCCAAAATTGTTGGGGTCGGCTAAATATTCGGCATTTGCCAGTAAGCTCGGATCACTCAACCAACGGGTGTCGACTAAGTCACCGGTGCTATAGCTGTGGTCAATATCGGCTGTTTGCGATGCTTGTTGACCTGTTTTTTCAATATCGACATAACGATAATTTAGGCCTAGCGTTAAGGCATGTGTTAGTTGGTAGTCTAAGCTGCCTAATAATGCCCACTGCTCTGTATCTTGGTCTAAAGTCAGTACACGAGAAAAAGGGGCACTTAAATTATCAAAACTGCTAACAGGTTGGGCAAATATTGAAGCAAAAATAAGAGGTTGGTTAAAGTCTGCGAAGAACTGGCTCTCTAATTCATCATCTTGGTAATAGATACCTGCAAGAAATGATAATTGATCGGTTATTGAACCTGCAATCCTGAACTCTTGTGAAAACTGTTGATAATTTTCAGTAAGGTAAGAGTTAATCATAGAAACAGTGGTAAAGTCAGTGTCATATGACTGCTCATAATCATATTCACTAAAACCTGTTAAAGATGTAAAGGTCAAGTCTCCCCATTGATAATTAACCTCTAAGGCTGTTTCATCCGTTTCGGTACGCCAAAACGTTTCATTTTCAGTAAAAAGTTCTGGGTTACCTACGTTCATTTTGCCGTCGTTAACACCAGTGTAGGGAGAGCCAGGCCAAGGTTCACCATTTTGGTCAACGTGCATAAAGATATCCATCATATGACCGTTGAGCTCAAAATCACTGTGCTCAGTTCTAAAGTGGACGGATAGTTTGTCGTTAGGCTCATATAAAGCGCTGAAACGCATTGCACTATCGTCTATTTTGGGTTCATCTGTTTGAGTGAATTCATTATAGGCAATGCCATCGTCTTCACGATTTTTAAACGCAAAGCGAACAGCAAACTCTTCAGTAAAGGGCAAGTTCAAAGCCGCTTTTACGTATTTTTCTTGATATTCAGTTTCGTAACTGACCTGAATATCACCACCAAATTCAAACTCTGGTTTTTTGGTGATCATACTGATTGCACCGCCGATAGAACTATTTCCGTATAGGGTAACTTGCGGGCCTTTTAGGACTTCAATTCGTTCCATATCAAAAAAGCCGCTGCGGTGCTGGTTCATACGGCCGCGATAAATACCATCAACATATTTACCTACGGCTTGTTCAAATGATTGGTTGTCGCCTGATGAGACACCACGTAAGCTAAGGCGACTTTGTATTGCAAGTTTTGGTTGCTCAAGCGCAGGAACATAAGTCGTTAGCTCCTGAAAATCATCAACTCTGTAATTTCTGAGTCGCTCTGCGCTAAGTGCTTGAACACTCATTGGCACTTGGTGCAGTGCTTCAACCTTTTTTCGCGCGGTAACGTAAATAGTCTCCATTACTGGCTCTAGGCTCGCTTGCGTGTTCTGATCCTTTTGGGTATGACCCAGCACATGTGTAGGCACTGAAAGTGCACAAATGGCGGCTGTGATCGCGCTTAAAGTGAAAGGAGATTTAAAATTTCTTGTATAAAACAACACTAGCATACAACCTATAGTGACTTATTTAACTGCTAAGTCTAGCGTAAATGATTAGTTTGATATTGCAATCTATTGAAAAACTTAAATTTATATCAAGTTGCTATATCCTATAGATATGATTTAAATTGTACGCCAAAAGGGCTTTTACTTTATTTAACCAGGGTTGATTAGGTTTGATATGTACAATATCAATGAATACGATTTTAAACACTTAGTGCTAGAGCAAGAAAAGCACGTTTTATATTCTGGTAGCAATAACGACCAGCGCCATGCCATCCTCAAAGCAATCAAACCTGAATGCCTCTCAGATGAAGTGCTACAAAGATTCAAACGGGGTTTAAATTTTTTAAACAAATTAGCCGGTAACCCGAACGTCGCTTCTGTTGAACACATAGAACAAACTGAAGAACTGACAGGCGTGATTTTTGACTGTGAACACTACACTCCAATGGTGGCTTGGCTTGAGAAAGCACAGGTAGGGTTAGAACAAAAACTTAAATTTTGTTGTCAGTTAGTGGCTGCTGTTGATTCACTGCACCAAAATAAAATTACTCATACCCTTATCAACCCAAATAACATATTAGTTAACCCCAATACGCTTGAGATTAAACTCATCGGCTTTGAAGATGCACTCGAGATTGAGACCAAGTTAACCAAAGCATCTGAATTATCTTTATCAATCGATAACTTACCTTATATTTCGCCAGAGCAAACTGCTAGAACCAACCGCAAACTAGATTATCGTGCGGATTATTATTCCATTGGTTGTGTCATCTATCGTTTAATGACAGGCGAGCAGGCAATAACGGCACATGATACTTTAGGCTTTTTGCATGCCCATATTGCCGTGGAACCGAAACCTGCTCATCAAATTAATCCAGAGATACAACCTGAAATAGCGGCAATCTTAGATAAATTAATGGCTAAAAATGCTGAAGACCGATACCAAAGTGCTTTTGGTATCAAGGCTGATTTTATCGCTTGTATTAAAGCTTTACAGGGCATGTCGGATATTAATTCGTTTGCTATTGCAAAGTACGATGTTGATTCTCAATTCTATGTGTCACAAAAGCTGATTGGCCGAGAGCATCAACTTCGTGAGTTGATTAATCACTACCAAGCATCAAAACAAGAACAAACGAATCTGGTCTTTATAAAAGGCGCTTCTGGAACGGGTAAATCAGCGCTAGTGAGCGAATTACAAAAGACGATACTGACTCAGCAAGGTGCTTTTACACATGGTAAATGCGATCAGT
Source organism: Marinifaba aquimaris (assembly GCF_013328345.1). Classification (GTDB taxonomy): domain Bacteria; phylum Pseudomonadota; class Gammaproteobacteria; order Enterobacterales; family Alteromonadaceae; genus Marinifaba; species Marinifaba aquimaris. The sequence goes on along the minus strand of NZ_JABULX010000042.1, from coordinate 21,060 downwards.
ACAACCGAGGAGTGCCATACAGTGCATTTGTTTATGCTATTGAACATTTAATTCAAAGTTATCTCACACAAACAGATAATCAGATTGCACAACTAAAAACCAGTCTACTTTATTATTTAGAAGGAAATGGCGCATTAATGACAGCGCTGTTCCCAGATTTAACACTGATTATTGGTGAGCAAGCGCCGGTTTCAGCATTGCCTTCTCATGAGGCTGATGCGAGGTTTAGTCGAGTCTTCATTCGGATGATCAAGGCATTTTGCCAAATCAAACCACTTTGTCTGTTCTTAGACGACTTACAGTGGGCTGACCCTGCTTCTCTTGCTTTGATTGAGCACTTGCTTGTCGAAAAAGATTTCCATGGCTTGTTTATTATTGTTGCGTATCGCGACAATGAAGTCAGTGACGATCACCCACTGAGTGTTTTGAGTGACAAATTGTCGGCAAATAACGCCCCCTGTAGTGAATTGCACCTGCCCAATTTATCCATTTCAGATATTGCTATTGTACTGAGTGAAACCCTTAATCGCAGCTTAAATGAGGTCAGCGAACTCGCCTTAGTGTGTCAACACAAAACTGGCGGTAACCCTTTTTACTTAAACCAGTTGCTGACACTACTTAACAAAGAAGGTTTTATCTATTTTCAAGCCGATGAAGGTTGTTGGGCTTGGGATATTGATGCTATTGGCACTTGGCAGGTATCGGCGAATGTTGTTGAGTTATTAACTCGCTCTTTTGATAACTTATCTGTTTCTTCAAGGGAAGTCCTTAAAATAGCGGCATTGGTCGGTAACTTATTTAGCTTAAGAGATGTTTTAGTACTGACCAATTTTGACAAAAGTCAGACCGCTGATGCGCTTTATGAATTGCTAAAATTTGAATTGATTTTGCCGTTAAACGACAACTTCTCTTTCTTAAATGAGCAAGACGATAGTCTAGATCATATCTCTTTATTATCGCGCTTTAAGTTTATTCACGACCAAGTACAGCATGCTGCTTATCAAATGCTACCGGCCGATGAAGCGCAGACTCTCCACTTAAAATATGCACGTATTCTTGACGGTCGCGATAAAAGTGAACAATTTATATTCTCGACAGTAGAACACGTTAATGCTGCTGTCGATTTACTCGTTACTCCAAAGGATAAACGCTACTTTGCTGAGTTAAATCACAGCGCTGCGATAAAAGCTAAAGCAGCGAATGCTTATCAAGCCGCATTTGATTTTCTAGAAGTTGCTCAACAACTTATTATTGGCATTGAGGTAGCTGAGCAAACTCGACTCGATATTTTATTACTGCAAGCAGAGCTTCATTTTTTATGCGGCCGTCCTAAAGCCGCCATTGAAGTGATTACGACCTTACTTGATTCATTGGGTGATGTTATATACCAGGCTAAGGCGCTTTGTTTAAAAGTGACTGTGTTAACTAATTTAGGCCAACTCCAAGAATCGCTGGCAGTGGGTTGTGAGGCCATTCATTTGCTCGACCCAAGTTGGCCTGATGAAAAAGGGGATATAGACAAAGAAATCTCTTCTCAGGTGAAAGTAATAGAAAACTACTTAGCGAGGCATTCAATTGAGAGCTTACTGGCACTGCCTGAAGCTAAGACAGAGCATCACCAATTATTAATGAATTTAGTGGCAATGTGTTGGCCTGCTGCACTCAATGTTAATTTGCCTATGAGTACTTTGTGTGTACTTAAGTTAGTGACTTTGTCTATACAAAATGGCAACAGCTTAAACTCGCCATTCGGCTATGCCAATTATGGCACCATGCTTTGCGCGGTTCATCAAGATTACCGTCAGGGGTATGCGTTTGGTAAATTAGCGATGCAGCTAATTGATAAAACCAATAACGTTGCGCTTAAAGGTAAGGTATATACCATGTTTGGTGTGACCAATAGCCCGTGGTCGAAACCCTTGAAGAACAATGTGGCTATTCTCAAAGATGCTTTAGTCGCAGGTCAAGCATCGGGAGATTTGATATTTACCAGCCACAGTGCATTTCATGTCTTGATGTTAATGCAAATGCAAGGCGTACCATTAACTGAGCTCAATGCGATGTGTGCAAAAAACAAGGGCATCATTGAAAAAGTTAATGACAGTAATGTGGTTGAAGTGTTTAGTATACTGAACCAAATGACTGCGCAATTACAGGGGCATACATCATCTAACCGAGTTTGGGATCATCAAGGGCTCGATGAGCAGACCTTGCTTAATAATATTATCGATAATGAGCATTCCCTGTGTTTGAATTATTACCATTTCAATAAATTATTCTCTGCTATTGTCTTTGGTCGTACCGCTGAGGCGATTGATATGGCAGCTGAGATGGCTAAAACTTTAGCCTTTACGTTTGGCTGGTTCTCTATTGCAGAGCACTGTTTTTTACAAGCGTTAGCATTGGTTCGAGGGTGTCGAGAGGGTTTGCTTGAGCTTGATGATACCAAAAGCAAAGTTATCAATAATCTAAGGCAAATCATCAGTTGGGAAAAAAACTGTCCTTCGAATTTCTCTCACAAGCGTTTGTTAATTGAGGCGGAATTAGCTTGTTTAGATAATCGCCCCGATACCGCCAGTCATTATTACGACATGGCCATCAACGAAGCGCAAGAAGCTGGGTTTATGCAGTACACTGCGCTCAGTAATGAACTTGCCAGCGCATTTTGGCAACGTCAAAAAAGAACAAAATTTGCACGAGTTTACTTAGATGATGCTTATCAAGCGTATAAAAGCTGGGGTGCCAGCGCTAAGCTTAACCAGCTCGAAAAAGAAGCGTTTTGGTTAACTAAACAAACTGAGAGTCAGTTTCAGCTGGATCTCGATTATCAAGCCGTCATGCAAGCAGCACAAAAGCTTTCAGGTACGGTAATGTTAGATGAGTTGTTGAAAAACTTAACGCAATCTATTTTAAAGCTCGCCGGAGCTGAAAAAGCAGTCATTCTACTAAACAAAGAGAATGAATGGTTTGTACAAGCAAAAGGGGCGGTAAACCCAGAAATTACGGCAGTATTACAAGCCCAGCCACTAGCGGCTGCAGAGAATTTACTTTCGCACTATGTGGTCAATTATGTTGGCCGTACCGCTAAGCAATTAGTATTGGCAAACGCGTCAATAGATGAGCGATTTGGCCTTGATGTTTATATCAAACAAAAACAAGTTAAATCATTACTTTGTTCGCCCATCATAAAGCAAAATAAGTTGCTAGGTATTCTTTACCTTGAAAATAATCTCGTTGAACAGGCTTTTACAGCCGAGCGATTACAAGCGCTTGATATATTAGCTTCACAGGCTGCAATTTCGATTGATAATGCGCTCCTTTATGAAAATTTAGAGTCGCAAGTGACAGAGCGTACGCAAGAACTTGCAAAAGCCAAGTTGAAAGCAGAAGAAGCGACGCTTGCTAAGTCCAATTTCTTGGCCAATATGAGTCATGAGATCCGCACACCAATGAATGCAGTTATTGGCTTAAGTCGCTTGGTGATGAGAAGTAAGTTATCTCCGCAGCAGCAAGATCACGTTGAAAAAATTGTCGACTCTTCCGAATCTTTGCTCAAACTAGTCAATGATATTTTAGATTTTTCTAAGATTGAAGCACAGAAAATGACCTTGGAAAGTGTCCGCTTTGATTTAGAAAAAATATTACAACGCGTAGTCAATGTATGTGCGCAGAAGGTTCATGAGAAGGGCTTAGAGCTCGTTTTAGATATTTCACCTGATGTGCCTAAATCATTAATTGGTGATCCGTTTAGATTACAACAAGTCATTATTAATCTGGCCAACAATGCTGTGAAATTTACCGAAACTGGCCTTATTTGTATCAAAATTGAATTGATCAGTATTGAACACGAAGAAACGGAAATTAAGTTCTCGATAATAGATACGGGCATAGGGATGACTCAAAAGCAGCAAGCTAGGTTATTCCAATCTTTTGCGCAAGCTGATGATTCAGTGACCAGAAAATATGGTGGTACGGGTTTAGGGTTAGCAATCAGTAAACAGCTAGTCGAATTAATGTCTGGTCATATCAGTGTTACCAGTGAGGTCGATAAAGGTTCTACATTTAGCTTTAATGCCATTTTTAACTATTGTGAAGATAGTCTCGATAACACCCCATTATTAGATAAAAGCTCTATCAATCAGCTAAAAGTTATGATTGCTGACGATACGCCTATTGCCCGTAAGGTATTGTTAAACGCTTTATCTAGCATAGGTGTTGAAGCCGATAGTGTAGAAAATGGCCAGCAAGCTTTAGACAAAGTGTTGCAGGCTGAAACGGATAAATCGCCTTATGACTTAATTATCATGGACTGGAAAATGCCTGAAATGGATGGCATTGAAGCATCAAAAGCAATCGTTCAACAAGTCAATCATCAGCCACCTCACATCTTAATGGTTTCGGCATATGACAAAGATGAAGCAAAGCGTTTAGCTAAAGAGACGGGGATTAAACAGTTCTTAGAAAAACCACTCAACGCCTCAATATTAGTCGATACCATTCATGATTTTCTTTATCACGATGGCCGTTTTAATGATGCGCAAATTAGTGATAATCACGGCAGTATTCCTGATTTATCTCAGTATCGAATCTTGTTAGTTGAAGATAATGAAGTTAACAAACAAGTCGCACTTGGCTTTTTAGCCGATACCCATGTTCAAGTGCTAACCGCCTGTGACGGTGTTCAAGCAGTCGAAATGGTTCAGAGTGAAGACGTAGACTTAGTCTTGATGGATATTCAAATGCCTAAGTTGGATGGCTTATCAGCAACACGGATGATCCGCAAAGATCTTGAGATCCTTGATTTACCCATTATTGCCATGACCGCTCACGCAATGGAAGGTGATGCAGAAAAAAGTAAGCAAGCGGGTATGCAAGCGCATTTAACAAAACCCATTGAACCAGAGCAACTTTTTGCTACTTTGGCTGAATACTTATCTACTGATAAGCATATTAACGATGTTGATTATGCAAAAACGAGTAGTTTGTACTTTAAGGACTTAGCTCAAAGTCAATTAAATACCTTGCAGTATTTGCACGATCAAGCAGGGTTAGATTGCGAACAAGCCATCAGCAAACTACAGGGTAAAGCCGATCTCTATTTAGAATTAATTGCAGACTTTTATCAAAAAATGAAAGTTGCAGAGTCAGATTTAGTCAATCAATGGAATAGTGAAAATTGGCAGGCCGTTAATATTTTTGTCCATTCTTTAAAATCAAGTGCGAGATATATCGGTGATTATCAGTTAGCCAATATTGCAGAATCGATCGAGCATGGCTTCGCAGAAAATAATGTTGAACAAGATGAATTAAAAGTTCAATTTGATGCACTATTGGCTAAACTCAGTAGGCTTGTACATGAGCTTGGCCAAATAACAGCAAAACCCGAGCAAACAGAGCAGCAAGATCTCGATATCGAATTGACACTTAATACGCTTAAAGAAATTAAGCAGTTGGTTGCATTAGCTGATTCGGATTCGGAAGATTTATCGAAACAACTTGTTGCACAAACTAAAGGCACAGAAGTTGCTGATTTAGCCTCGAAAATTGATAATGAAATCAATGATTTTGAGTTTAATAATGCCATGGTTCACATTGAGCAGTTGTTTGACAAGCTCAGCTCGTAATTGCAGATAATGAAAGATTTACCAAAACCAATAAAAATGAAAAGAAGTACTGACCGAGCATTTACAATTTTATGCATTGATGATGAGACAGCAAATTTAAAGATTTTATCTTCAGTGCTGAAACAAGATCATCAAGTGATGGTAGCGAAATCGGCAAAACAAGGTTTCGATATTGCAATTGATGTGTTACCCGATTTAATTATTTTGGATGTTGTGATGCCAGATGTATCTGGCTTCGATCTAATTGAAAAAATTAAAAAGTCGGCGCAGTTAAAGGATATCCCAGTTATTTTTATCACAGGGTTAAATAGCTCAGAAGATGAAGAAAAAGGGTTGTTACTCGGTGCGTGTGACTATATTCACAAGCCTTTTAATCACAGTATTATTCGTGCAAGAGTAAATACCCACCTAGAAATAGTAAGGCAACGAAGATTATTAGAAAAGTTTGCTAACTTTGACAGTCTTACCGAGCTGCCAAACCGCCGAAAGTGGGAACAAGATATTGATGATATCTGGAATCTTGCAGCGGTCAATGGCGAGTCTGTGACGATAGGTATGATAGATGTTGATCATTTCAAGCTATACAATGATCACTACGGGCACCAGCAGGGTGATATTGTTTTAAGAAAATTATCTGGTGCACTTAACCGAGTGTTGTTTGACTACAAAGGGAAAATCTATCGCTATGGCGGCGAGGAGTTTATCTTTTATTTACCAGAAGTCGCCCATGACGTTTTACATAAAATTTTAAACGAGTGTGTTGAAATTGTAAGAAGTTTAGATATAGAACATACTCAATCTAAGGTAGCTGATGTTGTTACTATCAGCTTAGGGGCCGTTGAGCAAATTCCTGATATTGCTGATAGTATTGATTCAGCTATCAAGATTGCTGATCACAATTTGTATGATGTTAAGAGTCAGAGCCGAAATAGTTATGCTGTTTCAAGCTACAAAAGAGAGAGCTGATGCGCTTTAAAGTTTTAGTCATAGATGATGAAACTGCTAATATTAAGATGCTATCGTCTTTGCTTAAAGAAACGTACAAGGTTTATGCAAGCAAGTCAGGTAAACAGGGTGTTGAACTGGCAAAATTAAATCAGCCCGATATCATTTTGCTCGATATAGTGATGCCCGAACAAGATGGTTTTCAAACCATTCAACAGCTGAAACAAGACCCGCTAACTGAACATATACCCGTTATCTTTATAACGGGCTTAAACACCCAAGAAAATGAAGAGCAGGGGCTTTCACTGGGTGCTTGTGACTACATTTACAAGCCGTTTTATCCGCCTGTGGTGTTGGCTCGAATCACAACACAAATCAAAATCATAAAACAAAATAGAAAGTTAGTGGCATTGTCAGAAAAGTTAAGAGCTGCATCCGATGCAAAAGGTGCATTTCTGGCTAATATGAGTCACGAAATTCGTACACCATTGACGACTATCATGGGTTATAGCCAAGGTATGATAGCCGGAGATATCAAAGCGAAGGAGCAACCCATCGCGCTTAGCACGATTTATACGAGTGCCAAGCATTTACTCAGCTTGATTAATGACATTCTCGACTTTTCAAAAATTGAAGCTGGACAGTTAGATGTTGAATGCATTCATTTTGACTTATCGAATCTACTTGCTGAACTTCAGGCAATGGCCAAAGAACTAACCAAAGATAAACCAGTTGAGTTCAGCGTACAGTTTAATAACGCCTTGCCTAGATTTATTTATTCAGATCCAACACGATTAAAACAAATTTTGCTCAATTTACTCTCCAATGCAGTGAAATTTACCCAACAAGGCCAAGTATCCATTATTTGCAGCGTCAATGGTGATTTTTTGAACTTTGATGTAAAAGATACAGGTATTGGCATCGCACAAGATAAATTAGCGGGTTTGTTTCAAGACTTTTACCAAGTGGACAAATCGACCACAAGACGTTTTGGTGGAACAGGCCTGGGTCTAAGCATTTCAAAAAGTTTAGCTAATAAATTAGGTGGTGATATCACGGTAAGCAGCGAAGTAGGTGTCGGTAGTCAATTTACCCTGTCTTGTTTATTAAAAGCGGGATCTGATGAGTGCTTTAACCATTTAGCTAGTTTGGATGTGATCCGAAGTGACCATGTTTTATCTCCGATAAAAGGTCGAGTGCTATTGGCTGAAGATCATGAGCAGAATCGTCAATTATTTAAGTTACTGATGGAAAATGTCGGCTTGGAAGTAGAAACCGTCGCTGACGGTGAGCAGGCTGTTGAATTGGCTATGACGGATGATTTTGACCTCATTTTAATGGATATTCACATGCCAAAAATGGATGGTATGGAAGCACTTAATTTAATGCGTCAATCAGGTATTGATACTCAGGTTATTGCATTAACTGCCAATGTCATGGCACATGATATTAAAAAATACCTCGCTTTTGGTTTTATCGATCATTGTGCAAAACCAATAGACAAATACGATTTTATTGAAAAAGTCAGAAAGTACATTGAAGTAGATACAGATCTAGATTTATCTCAAGTCGAGTCTAGCCAAAAGATGAAGGAGCTTACCGCTGAGTTCATTGATTTATTACCAAGGTATGCAACCGATCTAAAAGTGGCTGCCAACAACCATCAGTTCGAGCTTTTATATAAATTGGCTCATCAACTACATGGCTCGGCGGCGAGTTATGGCTTCGATGATGTTTCCAGTTTAGCTGCTGACTTAGAACAAGGCCTTAAAAAACAAGCTTGTAACAATCAAATTGCGCCAGAACAGTTGCTCATTTGTCAACAATTAGAAAGCTTGTTACTTGACGTTCACTAATGGCCGACTGTACAAAAAAGTGTGCCTCTTTCGCTACATTTTTACAAAATTGACAAATATCAGCAGAAAGCAAATAGGTTTTTTTCCTTTCAAAAAAAATTAAGCTATACCTAATAGATAGTTTGCTGTTAATTAAGGTTTTTTCAGTGACTATTCGTTTCTTTTTCGTTGTTTAGTTTGCTAAACAACCAGCACCTATTAGTAGGAAAGTGTTATGACGCGAAACAGCGCTTCTTTATCCGTATTACTCGATAATGTCTATCAACTGATTGAAGATAAAGTGGAAGCTAACCAAGCCAATTTAGTCGTTAAATTTGCAAAGAGCCTTTACCAGAACATAGCAAAAGATGATTTGGCAGACCGTAATGATAGTGATTTGTACGGTGCAGCATTAAGTTTATGGCGAAGTTTTTCCGAACATACCAAAAAAGATTTCAGTGTTAGGGTTTTTAACCCTGAGCTTTCTCAACACGGTTGGGAGTCTTCACATACTATTGTTGAAATTATTACCCGTGATGTTCCATTTTTAGTTGATTCGATACGAATGGCGCTGACCCGTCAAGGACTCACTGCTCATTGGTTCCTTCATAGTCCAATTTTAGTCGATAGAGACAAAAAAGGCCGTCCTGTCGCGTTAGGAAGTGACGCAAAGAATAAAGATAAGTCGACAGTATTTTTAATCGAAATCGATCGTTTGTCACAACAAGATGTCATTGATGAGTTAACCGGTGAGCTTAACTCAGTGTTAGGTGAGGTATTATTCGCCGTTGCCGATTGGTTAGATATGCGAGATAAACTCAGTGAAGTGATAGCTGAACTGAAAAAATCGAAAAATGTGCTTGATAAAGCGCAGCTTGATGAAGCAAATACATTTTTAAACTGGCTCGCCAATGACAGGTTTACCTTTATGGGATACCGCCAATACGATTTAGCAGCCGTTAGTGGGGATTACGCATTAAAACAAGTGGCGAATAGCTCTTTGGGTTTAATGAAGCACTCAGTCAGTAAAAAACAACGAAAGTTAAGCACATTACCTGCCTCTGCAAGGGATGAAGCATTGAGTCAGTCGATATTAGTGCTGACAAAAACCAACAGTAAAGCACGTGTTCACCGCCCAGTGAATCATGACTATGTAGGGGTGAAACGATTCAACAACAAAGGTGAAGTAATCGGTGAACATAGGTTCATTGGCTTAATGTCATCTGAATTTTACAATTCGAGTACCTCAGAAATACCGCTATTGAATGACAAAGTACAGCGTGTGATGAATTTGTCGGGTCTTGAGCAAGGTATGCACTCTTATAAAGCTGTATTAAATATTCTCGAAACATATCCAAGAGACGAAGTACTACAAGCCAGTGAAAGTGAATTGAAAGATTTAGCACTGGGTGTATTTCAGATGCAAGAGCGTGGTGTATCAAGATTACTTGTTAGAAAAGATCGCTTTGGCCGTTTCTTATCCTGTATGGCCTACGTTCCAAGAGAGAGATACAACACACAATTAAGACGTGAAACCCAGGCTTTACTCAAAGCAAGCTTTGAATCTGAACACGATGTTGAATTTACCACGGTCTTTTCTGAGTCTGTTCTAGCACGCACGCACTACCAAGTACGAGTAGATAACAATAACTTCGAAATCAATGTTAAAGACATTCAGAATAATATGAGAGAACTGGCTAAAACATGGGAAGACAAACTGGCTTCAAGTTTGCTGGCAAATGTCGGAGAAGAGAAAGCAAAAACGCTTATTCGAAAATATGATCACGCGTTCTCTAGAAGCTATAAAGAAAACGTACTACCAAGTACAGCCGTTGTTGATATAGATAAACTTGAGCAGTTGTCCGATGACGACCGTTTGGGCATGATCTTTTACCGCCCACAAGAACAAGCTATCGATTCGAACAAAGTTCGATTAAAACTCTTCCACCGAGATGAACCTCTCCATTTATCTGATGTGTTACCCATGCTGGAAAATTTTGGACTTCGCGTTATTGACGAAAGCCCATATCAAATTACCAGTAAAGATGGCCACGTATTTTGGATTTTAGATTTTTCTATGATCCACAGTAGTGATAAACCATTGGATTTAGATATTGCACGCGACAAATTCCAAACGGCGTTTAAACAGGTTTGGAGCGGTGAGTTAGAGGATGATGGTTTTAACCGCCTAGTCTTAAGTGCTGATTTAACGGGCCGTCAAGTCGCGGTAATTCGAGCTTATGCTAAATACAATCGTCAAATTGGTTCGAGTTTTAGCCAAAGTTATGTCGAAGATACGTATTCTAGGTATCCAGATATTGCGCGTTTATTAGCTGAGTTATTTGCCTCGCGTTTTTGCCCTCAAAGCAACAACGCCGATGACTTAAAACGCATTTGCCGAGAGATTCTTGATCAGCTTGATTCCGTTGCCAATCTCGATGATGACCGCATCATTCGACGTTTTGTTGAAATGATCAAAGCAACGCTCAGAACCAACTATTATCAAGCCTCAGAGATGGGGGTTAATAAGCCTTATATTAGCTTTAAAATTGCACCTGAAAAAATTTCTGAAATGCCTAAGCCTTTGCCAAAATTTGAAATTTTTGTCTATTCGCCAAGAGTTGAAGGTGTGCATTTAAGAGGAGGTAAAGTGGCAAGGGGCGGTCTTCGTTGGTCTGATCGCCGTGAAGATTTCCGTACTGAAGTGCTCGGACTAGTTAAAGCCCAGCAAGTTAAAAATACGGTTATTGTACCTGTGGGTGCTAAAGGCGGCTTTGTTTGTAAACAACTACCGACAACAGGTGGTAGAGAAGCCTTTTTTGAAGAAGGGCAAAACTGCTACAAAACGTTTATCAGGGCACTGTTAGACATTACCGATAACATAATCCAAGGTGAAATTGCACCACCACAAGATGTTGTTAGACATGATGAAGATGACCCGTATTTAGTCGTAGCCGCAGATAAAGGTACGGCTACATTTTCAGATATTGCTAATGGTATTTCTGAAGAATACAACTTTTGGTTAGGTGACGCCTTCGCTTCTGGTGGCAGTGTTGGTTATGACCATAAAAAAATGGGTATCACTGCTCGTGGTGGCTGGGAATCAGTTAAACGTCATTTCCGCGAAATGGATATTGATTGCCAAACGACTGACTTCACCTGTGTCGCTGTGGGCGATATGGCGGGGGATGTCTTTGGCAATGGTATGCTTTTATCTGAGCACATCCGATTGCAGGCTGCCTTTAACCACTTGCACATTTTTATCGACCCAGAGCCTGATTCAGCAAAAACCTACCCAGAGCGTCAACGTTTATTTGAATTACCCCGTTCAAGCTGGACTGATTATGACAAAAAACTAATTTCAAAAGGTGGGGGTATCTTCGATAGAAGTGCTAAGTCGATTGAATTGACACCACAAATCCAAAAAATGTTAGATACCAGCGAAAAATCAATGACACCAAACGATTTGATTCGTGCATTATTAAAAATGCCTGTTGATTTGGTTTGGAATGGCGGTATTGGTACCTATGTCAAAGGTGAAAAAGAAACGAATTTAGATGTTGGTGATCGCGCTAATGATAGTGTCCGCATCAATGGTAAAGAGCTAAGAGCCAAAATTTTTGGTGAAGGCGGTAATTTAGGTTGTACTCAGTTGGGTCGTATTGAATTTGCTCAAAACGGTGGCCGAATTAATACTGACTTCATTGACAATGTTGGCGGTGTGGATTGCTCTGATATTGAAGTGAACATCAAAATTTTACTTAACGCCTTAGTTAATGATGGTGAGCTCACAGTTAAACAGCGCAATAAGCTACTTTATGACATGACCGATGAAGTGGCGGATATTGTGTTGGATGACTGTTATCGTCAAACACACTCTATTTCTATTACTCAATTAAAAGCGGTAGACCAATTAAAAGAGCATACACGTTTTATCCATGGCTTAGAGAAAAATGGCTACCTTGATCGTGAGTTAGAATTTATTCCAACTGATGATGAACTCGCTGAACGTCAAGCTTTAGGGAGGGGCTTATCAAGACCTGAACTTTCAGTGTTGATTTCGTATGGCAAAATGGTACTTAAAGAGCAGTTATTAACAGATGAAGTGACAGAAAATCCAGTTATCAAAAAAGAACTGATTAATTACTTCCCTAAACCTTTACAAAAGAAATACCAGCAGGCGATGCAAAACCATCCATTAAAAGCTGAGATTATTGCGACCCAAATTGCAAATCGAGTCGTTAATGATCTGGGTTTGAACTTTGTTTATCGGATGGAAGAAGAAACAGGTTCAACACCTGCTGAAGTTGTACAGTGCTATACGATGGCCAGAGAAATCTTTGGTTTATCAGATGTGTGGCTTGAACTGACTTCTCTTGATAATAAGTTAAAGTCGTCTAAGCAAAACCAAATACTGTTCCAATTGCGACGTACTATCAGAAGAGCAACGCGATGGTTCTTACGCCACAGAACGCATGATCTAACAATTGAAAAAGCAATTGAGCAATTTAAACCTGCTTTTGACACGCTTGCAGTTAAACTAGAAGATTACATGGTTGATAAAGAAGCTGCTGATATTGCTAATGCTGCCCAAGGCTTAATTGATGAAGGAATCGACAAGGATTTAGCCTTTAAGCTAGCCCGTATGAGCTCACTGTTCTCGATAATGGATATTGCACAAGTTGCCAATGCCAGTGATAGAAGTGTAGAACTCGTTGCTGAAGTATACTTCAAACTTGGTAATAAGATGGAATTGCATTGGTTCCTCGAACAAATTACCGCTCAACCTGTTGCAAACCACTGGCAAGCACTCGCTCGTTCAGCTTATCGAGAAGAGTTGGATTGGCAACAAAGATCGCTTTGTGCAGTTGTCCTTAGGTATTGTAAAGGCCAATGTGCCGCCGAAGATATGCTCGCAACTTGGTCAGATGAACACACCCAAGTCTTAGATAGGTGGCGCCATATGCTAGCGGATTTCCGTTCTACTAAGAGCCATGAATTTGCCAAATTCTCGGTTGCTCTGAGGGAGCTGATGTTACTGAGTCATCACTGCGATGCTCAAAATCTTAATTAATTTCAAAAGGCCGTGATAAACGGCCTTTTTTATTAGCATTAATCACAACTCGCTAAATGTCGCAACAAAAGGTAAAATTGCCGCCAATTTAGATTTTTTCAATTTTCCCTATCAAATAAGGCCTGCTATGTATCGTTTAATTCGTCCTTTATTATTCACCCAAGATGCGGAAAAAGTACATGAACTGACTATTAAAGCACTTCATAAATTTGGTGGTACTGGGCTAGATTGTCTATACAGTCAGACTATCCAAGATAAACCAGTAGAGTGCTTTGGTTTAAAGTTTAAGAACCCCGTCGGTTTAGCGGCAGGCTTAGATAAAAATGGTGAGTGTATCGATGCATTTGCTGCAATGGGTTTTGGCTTCATAGAAGTTGGGACTGTTACACCTAGACCTCAACCGGGTAACGAGAAACCACGCATTTTTAGGTTACCAGAAGCACAAGGTATTATTAACCGAATGGGTTTTAATAACCATGGGGTAGATTATTTAGTAGAACAGGTTAAACGCGCAAAATATGACGGTATTCTTGGCATCAATATTGGTAAAAATAAAGATACACCAGAAGAAAATGCTAAAGATGATTACTTAGCGTGTTTAGACAAAGTATACGAACATGCTGATTATGTTACCGTTAATATCTCCTCTCCGAACACACCTGGTTTGAGAAACTTACAATACGGTGAAGCGTTAACTAACTTATTAGGGTCAATTAAAGAACGTCAGCAAACACTCGGTCAACAGATGGGTAAGCAAGTTCCTATCTTAGTTAAAATTGCACCAGATATGACCCAAGCGGAAGTAGAGCAAGTTGCTGAAACTTTGATTCAAACTGAAATTGACGGTGTTATTGCAACGAATACAACCTTGGCCAGAGACAAAGTTGCTCACTTACAATATGGTAATGAAATGGGTGGTTTATCGGGTGTTCCTGTTCGCCAACAAAGTACTCAAGTTATCAGTCAGTTATCGAATGCTCTGGGTGGAAAGCTACCTATTGTTGGTGTAGGCGGTATAAATAACGCAGAATCTGCAAAAGAAAAGTTTGAGGCAGGCTCTTCACTTGTTCAGGTATATACCGGGTTTATTTATCGTGGCCCTGAGTTAGTCAAAGAAATTGTAGACGCACTTTAACACTTTAGCCGAGCAAATCCTCTATTTGCTCTTTCTATTTGTTTTGACTTATTGAATAATAAAAACAAGTAGTTAGTAGATGAGAAACGCGATGCTGCAGGCAAACCCTAAATGGAAATGGCATTTCGATATTGAGCAAGGCCAATTAATGCTTGATATGGATGAGATGATGTTTGTTGTTGCGGCTAAAAAAAGTAAGTTACTCGATGAGGTTAAGAAAGAGGATATTCCTTTCTCGGTTGAGGATTGTGATAGCTATACTGTTTACTATCACGCTCTGGAAGATGTGTTTGATCTAGCAGAGCCCATTTTGACTCAAATGGCACTCAATGCGACTGCGCTGGTCACATACAGCAAACCTATGGGGGCAAAAAGTTGGTTTGTTAATCCAAACACTGGAGATATTCCTGATTTATTCGAGCAGGTCGTTACCTTAACCTCTGATACTCAGCAGGGGTTATTCTTATTGCTAGAGCGTGCGAATGAGTCTTCCTTACTGATGTTACTTAATCCATCCTTTGAATTAAATGGCGGTAGCCAAATGAAACAATTTGAGCTTATTCGTGTGATAAACGATCGATTAGGCCGATATGTTTCCCAATAATTATGAATACAAAAAAACTACTCAATTATCTAAATACGTATTTGTCAGCAAATAAAATCAAAGATTATTGCCCAAATGGCCTTCAAGTAGAGGGCGGTGAAAACATCCAACGTATCATAACTGGTGTTACTGCCAGCCAAGCATTAATCGATCAGGCCGTCGAACAAAAAGCCGATGCAATAATAGTTCACCATGGTTATTTTTGGAAAGGTGAACCAGCCCAGGTTGTGGGTATGAAAAAAAATCGATTAAAAACGCTATTAGAAAACGATATTAACCTTATTGCCTATCACTTACCTTTAGATGTTCACCCTGAGGTAGGTAATAATGCTCAACTGGCACAATTATTAGGTTTGACTATTACCGGTGGCATGACACCCGGTGACCCGATGAGTGTAGGAAATTTGGCAGAGTTAAGTAGTCCAGTGCAATTGGATGATTTTGCAAAGTTGGTAGCACAAAAGTTAAATAGGGACCCGCTAGTTGAAGCAGCAGGAAAAAATGAAATCAAAACCGTTGCCCTGTGTACTGGTGGTGCTCAAGATTTTATTGATCAAGCAGCTTTACTCGGAGCCGATTTATACATAACAGGTGAAGTCAGTGAGCGAACAATATTAAGTGCAAGGGAGTTAGGTATTAACTTTATTGCAGCAGGTCACCACGCGACTGAGCGATATGGTGTAAAAGCTTTAGGTGAGCATCTGGCTAAGGAATTTAAACTTGATGTAGCGTTTATTGATATTGACAATCCCGCTTAAATTTCAGTAATAAACTCATGTTCAATTAATGGTAAGTTCATTCGTTTTAACCATGCTTCGCTAAGTGATTTGACCTTACCATTTTTTAAATTATGTCTCATTGCCTCGTCGAAAGCTTGCTGTAAGCGTTCGCTTCGAAAAACTACTTTCCCACCATTGTAATCGAGTAAATCAACGGTATAAATTTCTGGTTTATTTTCAGGATTTTGCTTGAATTTTTGCGCCTGATACCAAAGATACATAAGTAAATCGCCGACTTTAATATCCACCTTGTTTTTGTGAAAAACGCGGTTGGTCGCTATCTGATCATTTAATTCATAATACTCGTTTTTCTCCATGGCGAATTCATATTGCTCTGAGAAAACTTTGGTAGCGCCATGAAAAGAGACAATTTTAAAATCTTTAACATCGTGCCAAGATTTTATTCTCTTAGCGATACTTTTATCTTTGATTAAGAGTCGGTTGTAAAAGTTAATTCGGTGTTTTGAGGTCGTCATATACTTAGGTACTCGACCAATATAATTAATAGCAATATCCGCTTTATTCGCATTCATTACTCTTGAAATCGCTTCATTATTCATAGGCTTAATTTCAGTGACTTCTATTTGCAAAGCGTTTAGAGTCTGCACAATGATTTCATTAAACAGGCCACGGCTCATGTCATCCTGATAGATAAAATAAGGCGCAAAATCAGCGGAAACAATCTTAACTTGGTTAGGTAAGTTATTGTCTGAAGAGTGTACGGTTGGACTGGCGGAATATAATACTGCTAGATACAACAACCGAGTAAAATAATAATGCATTCAGTAATCAATTACGGTCCGTGAATACTATCAATGTAGACCTAAAAACTGACTTTTTCAGTAAAAATAAAAAAAGCCAGCTAAATGCTGGCTTTTTGAGTGGGTTAACTAAGCAGTTATTACTTAAGTTTTGCTAAAAGCGCTTGGTTTTGGCTTTCAATATATTTGAAGAACTCTGGATCGTCTAACTGAGAAGCAGCTGCTTCATCAACAATTACCACCACATCTTGGTGGAATTGAAGTGCAGATGCAGGGCAAGAAGCTGAGATAGCACCTTCAACGGTTTGCTTAATTGCTTCAGCTTTGTTTTCACCAGTAGCAAGTAAAACTACTTTCTTAGATTCTAAGATAGTACCAATACCCATTGTGATTGATAATTCTGGTTGGTATTCACCTTCACTGAAGAAACGTGCATTATCATCAATTGTTTCTTTTGTTAGCGTTTTAACACGAGTACGTGACGCTAATGAAGAAGATGGCTCATTGAAGCCAATGTGACCGTTACGGCCAATACCCAATAATTGTACATCGATACCGCCTTGAGCCACGATGTCTGCTTCGTATTTTTTACAAGCTTCAATCGGGTTTGCATCGTTTCCAGGAGGAACTTGAGTGTTTGCTTTATCGATGTCTACATGGTCAAAAAGCTGCTCGTTCATGAAGTAACGGTAGCTTTGTGGGTGTGTACCTTCAAGGCCTAAGTATTCATCAAGGTTAAAGCTGCTGACATCTTTAAAAGAAACTTTACCAGATTTGTTTGCTTCGATGAGTTCTTTGTATAAAGCGACAGGTGTAGAGCCTGTTGCTAAACCTAAAACTGAATTAGCTTTAGCGTTAATCTGGTCGATAAAAATTTGTGCACCGTATTGTGCAACTTCTGCAGCGTCTTTAAGAATGACAACTTTCATTAGTTTAGTGACTCCATTTGCTAACCGTAGTAAGTCAATAAATGATCTTAACTACAAAAAAATTTTAATGAGGCATGATGTAAAGCTGAGTAAACAGCTCAAGAATTTCGATATTATAGCCTGCATGCATATGAATTAGCTAGGTAAACTTGGCGCCTTTATCTATATCAAATGCTTGATTTATGCTCGGCCAAAAGGATAGAGTGTTTATTAATCAATTGAAATTAAATAGCTGGGATTGCACCGTGATTGAAGACTCACAATTACTCAACGGATTTCGCTGCTGCGAAAAGGTTCTTTCCAATCTTGCACTGGGTGCTTCACAAGATTATGTTATTAACGAATTGAGAGAAATTGTTGAAAACCTCGGCTCACAAAGGCAAGCGGTTCTATTTCTTTATGATGAACAGTCTCATAAGTTATCAGCTGCGCATGTGCATAAAGTCGCTTCAAATTTAATTAAATCGATTGAACAAGAGCAAGTAGGCCAATATTTGGAATCATGTGCCGCTTCCGTCTTTCTTGGGCAAGCTGTATTAGTCGATAATGTAAAATCTCACCCTAATTGGGTTAATTATCGAGATTTAGCCGAGCAAGCTGGTATTCAATCTTGCTGGTCAGTTCCTATCCTGTCATCAAAAGGCCGCGTTTTTGGTTGCTTTAGTATTTTTAATCAAAACAGCGGTTTACCCTCTGATGAAGATCTTGAGATACAGACGCTCGCTGCGCATATTGTAAGTGTGGCGATTGAAAAAAATCAATTAGAGCAAGCACTGATTTTTGCAGCAACCCACGACCCTTTAACTAAATTGCCAAACAGAACCTTATTTGAAACCTCTGCCAACCAAGCATTGAGAATCGCAGAGCGACGTAATTTACCGTACTGCATTGCCTTTATTGATATCAATGACTTCAAATTGATTAACGACTTACACGGTCACGATATAGGCGATAAAGTTTTGATTGCCCTGGCAGATGTTATGCAAGGTGAGTTGAGGGGAACGGATGTGTTAGCGAGGTTAGGTGGAGATGAATTTATAATAGGTCTGGCTGATACATCATCTGATGGTGCATTGAGATATATCAAGAGATTGGAAAAGAAATTAAATGCGAAAATAACCGCATTGTTAAATGACGAAACAATTCGCTTGGCAGTGGGTATTGCTGAAGCTAGCGAAGAATACCCGTCCTTGACTGAATTAATAAAAATGGCGGATAAAGCCATGTATCAGGATAAACAACAAAAGAAAGAACAGCGAAAGCATTAACGGGAAGCAAATTTTTGACTACACTGTAATGAGTCACTGCAGTAAAGTTGTACACTTTGGCGGTTTTGTTGAGAGGCGGTAACGGTTTTATTCGTGATGTGATTTGGCCTGGGTCTTTATGCAGTTTGCTCGTTTAACCTTTATATTTATCTTTCTTAGCCTCATCTTGAGTTGGCACGCCCATGCCAAGCGCAATGTTACCAATGTCACCATCGTCACCGATATTTTATATGATAAGCAAGAGACGACTAACAGTAGTGATATGGGCTATAACATCACTAAGCTCATTTTTTCGCAGCTTAGCCAAGAAATCGCTTTTGATTTTTCATTGGTAAGTCGTCAACGCGAGTGGTCTTTACTCGCTAAACAACCTGACATTTGCCTTTTTAATAAAGTAAAAAACGAAGAAAGAGAGCAACTAGGGCTATTTACAGCTGCTCCTATCACCGCTTTTCCTCCAAACCGATTAGTCGTTTTTAATAACAAGCAAATTAAAGATAATATTTCGTTGAAACAAGCCATCTTCGATTATCAACTACAAATTGGCTTTGTTTCTGGGCGTTCTTATGGGCAAGGACTAGATCCATTGCTAGCCTACTATGGTAATGAAATGACCATGATTGAAGGAGAGTTTAGTGCGCCAAGATTAAGGCAAATGTTCACTAAAGGCAAGTTAGATGCCATCATCGAATTTACATCTGTTTTCATGACTGATCATCAAGTTGACGCCTCTTTTTTGAAAAAAGTTAATTTTTATCAGATTGCGTCTGCCAAAAATTACGTGTTTGGGCATATTGTCTGTTCTCAATCAGAAATAGGGCAAAAGGTTATTGCGGGCCTGAACAGGCAGCTAAGCAGTAGAAGCGTACAAAAATTCATCATGAAACAACATGCCAATGTTTTTCCGAAAACTGAGGGGCTCAGAGTCAAAGAAGCATTAATGCGCTCATTTGAGCAGATGCGCTAATTTCGACTCATTTTTTCTATCGACGCACTTAACCGACTTTTGTAATTATTGGGATTACAATCGAAAGGTAAGCCCACTTGCGAACGCGCT
The DNA here is from genome assembly GCF_013328345.1 of Marinifaba aquimaris. Lineage (GTDB taxonomy): Bacteria > Pseudomonadota > Gammaproteobacteria > Enterobacterales > Alteromonadaceae > Marinifaba > Marinifaba aquimaris. Next base: position 1,049 of record NZ_JABULX010000042.1, on the reverse strand, counting down.
CACCACTGGCAAGCTGAACTTCACTCGTATTGAAACACTTACCCTTGTGTTGCACGGTCTTATTAGCCTTGAATAGTTCTGCGTGACCCAAATCGAAATTTGTAGGCTTATTAAAATGCCTTTCTTGTTCGGCTTGCTGTTGAGAGGACCTATGTTCATTTATCCAAACATTATCACTCAAAATGGCCTCATCTGAAAAAAAGTTACCTTGTATTTTTGCAGTAGAATAAATAATACGCTTATTTGCCTAGTCTCTTTCTTTATCAAATATTGGGGCTTTTCGTGCCTCCACTTTTCGAATCGGCTCTGCTTTAGGGGGCGCTTTTGCAGGTATTTTTTTAGCGTTTGTTAGCTTCGTTTTCGCGTCATTACCCTGTATTACTTTTTGTTTTGATTTTTCTACTTTCAGCTGTTTCGGCTTTTTGGCAGATTGTGGTTTGGTAACGATAAAGCTCTTGATGATTTTTTTAGTTTTCAGCGGTGCTTTCACGCTATCACTATTTTTTTCTACCAGCTGAATTAAATATGAAAATAAAACTAAGTGTAGGAATAGTGCAGTGATGAATTCTTTAGAGAAGAGAAACTTTATAATAAACAAACACTAAGCAATCCTTTGAAAATGTAAAGTTATGACAAGCTCAATGTAAAAAAGTTCGATAGCAAATTAATGGGGTAAAAATAATCAAATAACTAAAGATTTATAGAGTTAAGGTCGATAGATATATCAGCTATCGATAAAGAATTTAAATGGTTTCCCTCAACCTCAAGATTTATTTTTTACATAGTTAAATCAAAACTCAAAACCCTGACCCATCCTAGTATGGGTTGACACTTTTTTGATTAAAACGCCTGATGAATTTCATCGGGCGTTTTGTATTTTAAGGCCGAATGTGGCCTTTGTTGATTATATAAATCGACTGATTGTTTTACCATTTCCCTTGCCTCATTTAGGTTATTTGGTTTCATTAACAAGTATTCGTTTTTAAGAATACCGTTTACTCTCTCAGCCAGTGCATTTTGATAGCAGTCATAACCATCTGTCATTGAAC
>NZ_JABULX010000041.1 GCF_013328345.1 Marinifaba aquimaris | reverse complement strand
TACCAAATTGTTAAAGAACGTTGCTTTTGACTTAGCGCTAGGCCTTGTCTCAAGCGGGATGCGAATAATACGCTTCCCAGTTTCGAAGTCAACGTTTAATTTCAATTTTTTCGAATTAATTGAAACTGATTTTAACTTCGTACTCAGCTTTACTTTGAAAGTTGGAAACTTGATAAAAACACTATCTCGTTGCCTCGCTGCGTTGCGGGGGCGCATTATAGAGATCTAACTTCACCCGTCAACGCTTTTTTTGAAGTTTTTTAATAAAAATGTCATTTAACACAAGATCGTATATTAAATGTACAAATACAAAAAAAGGAGCATATATATGCTCCTTTTTTAACAATATTAAGCCTTAGATTTTATCTCAGAAGAAAATACCAGGCTGATAAACCAATTGCAGCCATAATAAGCACTGCTATTAACAGCGGTAAAACTCTCATTATCAAACTCGGTTCAGGCTCAACATATAAATCATCACTACTGTCATAAGGATTAACCTTCTTAGGTTTCTCCTCAATTTCAGCTTGCTCTTCATTTAAATCAAAGCTAGTTGCACTGATTTGCACCGTTTCTTCATCATTATCAAGCAATGAATCTAATTCCGATTCAAAGACATCATCGATTTCAGTTTTGTGAACATACTTCTCAATAAATTCACTTAAACTCAAAAATCGACTTTGTAACTGAGCCAGCTCTTGTTTTACTTGATGCAATTCAGCTTTAACATTTTCAAGTTCAGCTGAGTTATCTGCTTCGCCGTTGTTAGACGCTTCTGCCTGTTCGATTTTAGCGGTAGTATCCAAACCGACAGCGCGAAGTTTTTGAACTAAAGTGGCAGCTTCCTGCTTATTGTTTAGCTTTTTGATCACAACAGGTTTACCAATCGCTAATACTTTTTCTGCTTTTTCCACTGAACCTGAGAAAAGTCTAGCTAAAATTGCAATCTGACTGCTTCGTTCAAAATTGTTATTCACCTTTCCAGTGAAAATAATTTTGCATTCCATTTCTAAGTACTCTGTTTATATCTTAATTATTGTTTTAATTAGTCTTCACATTTTTCTAAAGCGTCTAATAAGTTAGGTGGTAGCTTACTGAAAGTGAGCTTTTTACTTATTTTATCAAAATGCACGTGTTCTCCTAATAGCTTTCTATTAAAGGAGATACTCATGCCACCACCTTGACCAAAAATCTTTTGTAACGACTTTGATGCCGACATATACACAGGGCAAGTGTCATTAAAATCTTCTTCCTCTGCTGCTTTGTCGTATAGACCTGCAATACCCGTTTTTTCTTCGATTTCATCAGACAAGGTTTGCATTTCTAAAAATTCGCCCGCATCTGAAGCATTTTTCATAACTTCTAATGTCACTTCACGGACTGTCTGGCTTGCTTGCTTATCTTCCACTTCATCAGAGATGAAGTCTTCAACCGTTGCGATCAGCTTTTGCGTAGCTTCTTTTGCATTTAATCTAGGTTCGATTTCAAGTGCATCAGACATAAAATCACTAACTGTGCGCCCTACTCTTCCTTTTATATATGCAATACCGCGGGCTGAATCGATGTCGTTCAGCAGCTCACTCATGTCGAGTTGTATCGCTAACTGAATATTCGCAACATCTAAATATTTAGAACGTTCTGGACTTATGTTATCTGACAATTGCACAGAATCTTTAACGCCTAATAATGTGATTAAGATGAAATCTGAAGCCAAATAACGATAACAAGCGACAGCCATGATGGTTTCTGCCGGAGGCGCTTCGACTTCTATCGCTTGTTGTATTTTATCTATTAATGTGTTCGCTAAGCTCTTTTGATCGGTGCCATCAACAAGCAGTTGCTTGGTAGCACTCTCATCCTTAAAACAACAATACGCTTTTTGTCCTTTCTTAGTGAAAGATTGATGCATACTTTCAGCCAAATAATCGGCTGTTTGCCCTTCAACGCAACTCGCTTGCTCTAGTTGCAAATTGATGGCTTCTTCGCCAATGACAAGACGGTTAAAGTAGATTTGTGCATTTGTTACTGACATAAGCGTTGTGTTTTATACCTAATGGGCACTAAAATTAGTGAACTTATTAATTAATTGTCCCTATTATGCCTCAATCAAGTAAATATTCAGAACAAGAATTTGAAAAAATCTTCAATGCCATCAATATCGCACTCGATGCACAAGACACGCCAACGGACCTAGCACTTATGGCGTTGGGTGAAACAATCATCAACCGAATCAACAAAGCTTATGCGGTTGAAAGTCGTGAAAAAGTTTTAGAACAATTTTGTTTAGCGTTAAAACAATCCAGCCAACCATAATTCTGCCAGACCATTCATGCTTATAAATTCAGAATCTCAGCAAAGAGCACAACTCTATTCCTGGGGCCACTGGTATACCACAATCAATGTACTGATTGCTTTGGTCATTTCCAGTATTTACGTATTCTCTAGTACCTTACCCGACACCTTGTTAGGCGTTGTTTATTTAGTACTTTACTGGTTAGGCCACATTGGCTTTATTAGTTTTGTCGCTTACATCACCCTCGTTTTTCCTGTGGTCGCACTGGTCAAACAAATTGGGATTGTACGGATTTGGTCTGCAACGGTCGCAACAAGCGGCCTATCACTGATGTTTGTTGATAGTTTGGTTTATTCGGCTAATGGCTACCACCTTGACCTGTTATCAACTGACAACTTGCAAAATGACCTTGGACAGCTACTAAGCAATGTTCCAAATGGTTTTATTGTCGCATTTTTAGTGTTATTCGCTGCAATATTCGTTATCCAGATAGCCTTAAGTAACAAGTTATGGCGAAGTTTAGAAGAGATCAGAAGACTCCTAAAAATGGCGCGTATTTTACCCGCTTTTATTGTCTTTTTCTTCACAAGTCATCTGATGCATATTTGGGCCGATGCGCAATTGTACCGTCCTATTATCAAGCAAGATAATCTATTTCCATTGTCTTACCCGTTAACGGCAAAGGGCTTTTTAGACCAATCAGGCCTAATAGATATCAAAGCTTATAAAGATAAAAAGCATTTGAGTTTTAACGATGAAGCTTACCAATTGCAATTGCCAAACTATTTAATGCAATGTCAAATTCCTAAAAAGCGGATGAACTTAACAGTTATTGACCTAACCTCTGTATCAGAGCAAGGTATTGTTGATGCTATCAAACAAGCTTTACCCGGTATTGCTTCAACACAGTTTTGGTCAAATAGCCGCAAGCAGGGATTACTTTTTGAAATAAACCACGCACTTCCCAGTATTTATCAAACGATGATAAATGAGCAAAAAGGAGCGTTAAACTTAGCTTTATCTCAATTGATGCAACCAGCCCCTTTACTCAATGTCGACTATATTGATGCTAGTAGCAAATTGGATAAAACCATTTCATCTTTGAGTGCACAGCAAGAACACATGATTGTACTCTTGACTGACAAAAATAAGATGGGACGTTTGTTTGTTTATGAACCAAGGGTTAATCAAGCCTCTGCTGCAGAGCAACTGCTACCAAAGCAAGCTGAGCAGTCGATAGTAGAATTAAGCACAGTTGATTTATCGCCTAAACACTTTTTACCACCATTAACCACCAGTTTTGATATTGCACCAACATTAATCAACCATTGGCTAAATTGTGGTGTCAATGAAAAAACATTTGGTTTTGGCTCCAACTTAATGTCAGATGATAAACCAAAATCTCAATGGGTTTCAGCTGATAGTGCTTATATCTATGTGTGGGACCAAAATGGTGTTAGTAAAATAGACCGAAACGCTGAAATTAGTTATGACAGTTTTTCGTCAGATTCAAGTCAAGCACATCAAGTATCTGAGTTAGTTAGAGCGGTCGCTAAATTAAAACAATATTTAGTCAAAAAATAACCTTACTAACTGTTAATAACTTAAATTATTCAAAAGGCCTTTAATGAAAATTAAGGGCCTTTTTTATGACCCATATCAGATCTAACAAGTGTTGATTGTAAAGTCATAAGTACAAACGTTTTGAGAAAAAAGCCCCTTAGTAACCATAACTTTACAGTCTAATAATCAGCTAGAGTAAGCGTTTCCACCCTAAATCATGATATAAAAGAGTAAGTGGCATGAATTTGTGCCACCCGCTTTTTCTTATTTGATGTTTATTTAGGCTTGTTTGCTACCTAAGAGTTATCTATTAATAGGACATAATAAAAATTAATAGAAACGAGCAATGCAGACTGAAGTAAACCCTATTTTATGGCAGCCAAATGCCAAACAAATACCGACAACCCAGATCAGCTTATTTATTGAGTATGTGAATCAGCACTATCACTTGATCCTCTCTAATTACCACGAGCTCCATCAGTGGAGTATTAATAAGCCTGCTGATTTTTGGCAAGCAAGTGCTAACTTCTGTCAAATAAAATGGCATAAAGAATCCGCTAAAGTATTTGATGCCAGCGGTCATATGCTTGATGCAAAATGGTTTGTTGGGGCCGAACTTAACTTTGCAGAGAACCTACTTTCAAGAAAAGACGATGCCATCGCACTGGTTGATGTTAATGAAGCAGGAAATAGACGTGAAATAAGCTACCGCGCGCTTTATAAAAAAGTAGCGCAATTAAGCCATTACTTGAAAAACCAAGGAATAGAAAAAGGCGACCGCATTGCCGCAGTCATGCCCAATCAAATTGAAACTGTCATTATCATGTTGGCAACAGCGTCATTGGGTGCGGTATTTAGCTCTTGCTCACCAGACTTTGGTAGTCAAGGTCTAATAGATAGACTCGCACAACTCAAACCAAAAGCCTTGTTCACAGTCGCTGAATATCAATACAACGGAAAACTATTTGAGTTACCCGAAAAAATTGATGCGCTATGCCAAGAACTTGATAGTTTAGTAACCAAAATTCAAGTTACCGGAGACAATACGCTATCGATAATGCCTGGTTTTGTAGCATGGCAAATTATCAATGACATCAAGCAGGAAGAAATTCAGTTTACCTATGTTCCTTTTGACCACCCGGCTTATATCTTGTTCTCATCCGGTACCACAGGGAAACCCAAATGTATCATGCATTCGGTAGGCGGTACGCTACTGCAACACAGTAAAGAAATCAGACTTCACGCTAATGTGACCGCTAAAGATACCCTTTTCTATTTCACAACATGTGGCTGGATGATGTGGAATTGGCTGGTAAGTGGCTTACAAACAGGTTGTAAGGTTGTCCTTTTTGACGGCAATCCTATGTTCCAAAAAGCTGATTTATTATTTGAACTTGCAGCTAAAGAATCGATTACGCATTTTGGCACCAGTGCACGTTACTTAAAAACCTTAGAACAAAGCCAATTTAATACGGAAGCACATGATTTAACCGCATTAAAAACCATTATGTCTACAGGCTCTGTACTTCAAGCAGAAACTTTTGATTATGTTTATCAGTCGATCAAATCGGATATTCAACTTAGCTCCATCAGTGGTGGTACCGATATTATCTCTTGCTTTGCACTTGGTTGCCCGATTCTGCCTGTTAGACGAGGAGAGCTTCAATGCAAAGGCTTAGGCATGGCGGTTGATATATTTGATGAACACGGCCAAAGCACGACAAACCAACAAGGTGAATTAGTTTGTACACAGGCATTCCCATCTATGCCTATTGGTTTTTGGCGAGATGAAGAAAAAACAAAATATCGCGAAACCTACTTTGCTAACAATAGCGATGTTTGGTCTCAAGGCGATTTTGCCTTACAAACAGACGAACAAGCCCTGATATTTTACGGCCGCAGCGATGCCACCTTAAACCCTGGTGGAGTGAGAATTGGAACGGCAGAAATTTATCGTCAGCTCGAGCGCATTAATGAAGTGCTAGAGGGCGTGGCTATTGGCCAACAACACCAAGGCGATGAAAGAGTGTTACTATTTGTTACACTCCGGGAACAAGTAAATGCCTCTGAGGCGTTAACAAAACAAATAAAATCGATTATAAAGACTCATGCTAGCCCTCGTCATGTGCCTGAATTAATTCATTATGTTAGTGATTTACCCAGAACACGGAACGGAAAAGTAGCCGAGCTAACTGTCAAAGATATTGCCAATAATAGGCCAATCAAAAATACGACGGCATTAGCTAACCCTGAATCGATTGAAGCGATCAAGAGGGTTTTAACACAACAGTAAATTTGAGGTTTCATGCAATTTTTGATCAGAAATAAACTGACCCTGCTTACTTTTATAATTGGGCTGTTTACTACGTTTATTACCGCGTACAAGTTAGATCAAGAAAAGCACGAACAAATTGAAGCAACACTGCTTATTCAGGCCGATAAAATTGAACGAGAAATCAAACAATCCGTTTCTGAACTCATCTTTATTTATCGTTGGTTAGGTGATCAGTGGCTGATAAACGGACAGCCCGATCGCCAACTTCGCAAAAAACAAATCGAAAAAATACTACTCAATCACAAACACGTCTCTGCCATCCAGTGGATATCCAAAGATTACATCCTTGAATGGAGCGAGCCCGAAAATGAATTCAATAGCCACTTGGGGATTGATCTCAAAAGTTTTCCTAGCCTATTCGAGGAGCTGGAATTTGCAAAAAGTACCGGGCAAGCAGTCACGCAATTATTACCTCACGATGGCAAAAACGACCAAATGTTTACCATCTATTTTCCTTTAGGTATCAATGAAGACAACGCAGGCTTTATTTCAAATGTTATCCATATTGATAACTACTTCAGGAATATTGTTCGCCTTTCTATAGACGATGGTTACCAGGTCAGTATTCAAGCAAACGGCATGGATATATTGACGTTTTATGGTGATAACTTCGTCAATTATCGAGATGTTGCCACTATATCGACTGGCTTTTTAGGAGGCACTATCACAATAAGAGTGTGGCCTACGCCAGAAAACTTAGCCCATTTGGGTAAGAGCTTTGCAAACTATGTGCTTATTTTTGGTTCCCTAACCACCGTTTTAGTGACCTTTATTACCCACCTACTGGTTAAAAGTATTTACCAAGAGAAAAAGCTTTATAAAACCAATATTGCGCTAGCAACACAAGTGGAAGAAAGAGCAAAAGCAGAGCATAATCTCGCTCAACTCGTTGAATTTGATAAATTAACCGGCCTTCATAACCGGCAAGCACTAGAGCGATATTTAGCTAAATTACTCGAAGATAAGCCAAATGATAAACACGCGCTGGCTATTTTTGATCTCGATGGCTTCAAAGAAGTAAACGGGGTATTGGGGCACAATAATGGTGATAGCCTAATCAAACGCGTTGCTCAGCGTATTCAAAGAATCATTCCCGATAGTGGTTATATTGCCCGAACAGGCGGTGATGAATTTGCTATCGTTTTACCGCAAATTGATGATGTTGAAGAAGTCAGCCGCTTGTTGATGAAGATTATCCGAGCCATCGATTCGCGCTTTGTATTAGATGGTTACGAGCTTTACCTATCCGGTTCAGCAGGTTTAGTGATATCGGATAAAGATAATAATAATTTTATTAATCTTTACCGAAGCGCAGACACCGCGCTAAATAAAGCTAAAGAAACCGGAAAAAACAAACTAACGGTATATACACCTGAGCTGCAAATCGATACCGCAGAGCGAGTTGAGCTATTAAAGCGTTTACGTAAAGCTATTGCACGACAAGAGTTTGTACTCTATTTCCAACCCAAAGTTGATATCAGAAACGGCAAATGCACGGGTGCAGAAGCCCTTATTCGTTGGGTAGATGAAGAACTTGGCATGATACCACCCAATGAATTTATTCCAATTGCTGAAGACTCTGGCCTTATCATTCAAATTGGTGAATGGGTGATTGAAAAATCTTGCCAACAACTCGCCTATTGGCACAAACTCGGATTTCGAGAATTATCCGTTTCAATCAACTTATCAGGTAAGCAGTTACAACAAGCTAACTTAATCGATTTGGTGATCAGCAATCAAGAGAGGTACAAGCTACCAACCAATAAAATAGAGCTAGAACTCACTGAGCAAGTCTTTATTGAAAATATCGACCTATCGACCGAGTTTATGCATCAAATTCGCGATAGAGGCTTCTCACTCAGTATTGATGACTTTGGCGTAGGTTACTCTAGCTTGTCTTACCTTAAGCACTTTCCGGTAGATACCTTAAAGATCGACCGCTCATTCATTAAAAACTTACCTGACGATGCTGACGATGCCATTTTGGCACAAACCATTGTTAACCTTGCGCAGAATATGAATTTAAAAGTAGTTGCTGAAGGTGTAGAAGAAATTCAGCAGCTGAACTACCTCGCTTCTCAAGGCTGCTTTATTGTACAAGGCTACTTGTTCAGTAAACCTGTATCGAGTGAGAGCTTTACCAAGTTTTTGATAAATCAGCACGGCCACTTTTCAGCACATGATGAAAAACCGAGCAAACAGGCTTAACAAGTGCAATAAAGCTTTGCAAATCAGCGACTTTTAATTATTATGATCGCCACTGTCGGATTGTAGCGCAGCTTGGTAGCGCACTGTCATGGGGTGTCAGGGGTCGCCGGTTCGAATCCGGCCAATCCGACCATTTATCTCCCCCGCCAAATAAGGCTTTTAGCTTTTTCATGCTTTCTTGAACAAAATTCTTGGACCACATGCGGACCACATCAAGACCATTATCCAGTAGTCGAAATTTCATAAAAACGATTAAATTGGTAAATTTAAAAAACACAATTAAGTTTTATAAAAACGGCTGAATGTTACATAGAAACATTTGTTTTAAGATTAGTATGAAACACATACTGCTATCTAATTTTATTAACGAAATTTAAACTTCAAACGTCAGGCTCAAGAGCTAAGACCTGAAGTGACTATCTGAATAAACTGCGATGAATTCATACACAATATAACCTTATCACCTTCTGAATGACGACATCTGAAAATCAATAGGGAGTGGCTTATAACTCCCTCTCAAGTCTTTATCAGTAATATCACCAACCTGTAATTAGCCTTAATCTTTTTAGAGTTGTTCTCTGAAAATCTCAGCTCCCAATCTTTAACAGGATCAGTTGCACGGTGATGAATTGAATTGTGGTTCTTATCCCAACGCTTGGTATCAAATGACTTGGGAATATAACCAAATTTGCCAATACTATTTATGTCACTAGGCCACCTATTACTTATTGATTTCAGTTTCCTGTGCAATTTAGCCAAATTTTGGTTTATATTTTTTTCATATTCAGCAAACTTAGTTGCTGTTGGCACAACATTTATAAAAAAAACATTCAGCCTTTGCTTTTCTATACGCTACGTATAACTCTTCAATGGTAATGTAATCTTCCCATTGGATCGTATTATGAGTATCTGACGGCATTTCTGGATTTACCCTTTAAATCCATTCAACATATCAAATACCACCCTTGCAAACTGAGCCGTCTTAGATGGATCAGACAGCAACTGCATCATTTGTTCTTGGTGGGCTTCACTACTACCTAAAATGGCATCATCAATTGCTTTTGGGAAGTCGCCGAGCATTGCTTGCTCACGGGTGTTGTTGGCTATTTGCGTCATTACCGCATCGTTTTCTGTTAGCTTGTCGCGAACAGTAAAGGCATAATTGATCATGTCTTTATCGGTGAGGTTGTCGGTGATGAATACCTCATTCAGGCGAGCAAGGATGTTAGACATAAATTCTTCTTTCTTGTCTTTCGCCTTTGCACTGCCGACATCACTACTTGGCTCAAGTTGGTATTCAGAGCTGTCTTCTTTTAACTGAATATCTTGTTGGCGAATTTTAGATAAGCGGTAATGGCTCATAACTACGTTATCAAGGTCGATATCGTCTTCTTCAATCACCTTTTCACGCAATAACGGGCGTAGGTGCCTTGCATAGAGGCTTAGCTTCTCTAGCTCTTTATCGTCATAGTCCACTATCTGCGACATAAACTCGTAAAAGCGAGTAAAGCTACCTAAATCCTTTTTGAAGATTTCAAGACGATCTTTCTCTTGCTTACACTCTTTAAAGCTATTTTCAGCATTAGCGATTAGCACCGCATCACCTGTTTTTTTGGTGCGCTCAAACATGTCTTTGGCTTGAATATAGGCTTCTACCGCTAAGCTATAGCGTTTTTGCCAACGGTCTACTGCTGGCTTACAAATATTACTAATAGCTGCATTAGATTTATTCTTAGTAAAGAAGGCTTCACAGAACTGTTCAACTTCATTCCATAGGAATATGCCACTGGTACGTAGCTTTTCATATAACTCAAAAACCACATCAGGGTTTGTCACATCAGCGAGTTCTGCTGTTTGATAGTAAGGTTGAAATGCATCGAGAATATCTTGAGGCTCATTGAAGAAGTCGAGTACAAACGTACCGCACTGCTCTTTACCAGGGTAGTTACGGTTTAAACGCGATAGCGTTTGAACACACTCAACACCACCCAACTTTTTATCCACATACATGGCGCATAGCTTCGGTTGGTCAAACCCTGTTTGAAACTTATTCGCCACTAGCATGAGTTGATAGCTACCAGTATCAAATGCCTTGCGCATATCTTGTTTAAGGTCTGGATTCATGCTTTTTTCAGTGAACTTTTGATCAAGTAAGGCAATCGCATCAGGGTCATCTTTGTTAAATTCAACGTCACCAGAAAAAGCAACCAAAGCACGAATAGACTGATAGCCGTTTTCTGTTACATACTTATCAAAGGCTAATTTATAGCGCACCGCTTCTTTACGTGAGCTAGTCACAACCATAGCTTTTGCTTGACCGCCTAATAAGCCCATCACATTGTCTTTAAAGTGCTCAACAATCACTTTCACCTTTTGTGAGATGTTGTATTCATGCAGGCGCACCCATTGACTCAGTTTTACCTTGGCTTTTTTACTATCGACTTCTTCATCAGCAGCTTCAATTTTCTGCGCTAATTGATACGCAACTTGGTAATTGGTGTAGTTTTTCAATACATCAAGAATAAAGCCTTCTTCAATGGCTTGGCGCATTGAATATACATGAAACGCTTCTGGCTTGTTTTGTTTAGATGCTGGTAACTCTGGGTTTGGTAAACGGCCAAATAGCTCTAGTGTTTTGGCCTTGGGTGTTGCCGTAAAGGCATAGTAGTTTAAGTTGGCGCTCCCACGGCGAGCGGCAATCGTTGCATCTAGTATATCTTCAGAGGTGAGTTCTGTATCATCGTCAGCTTCGTCTGTCATCAATACTTCTTTTAACTGACGCGCTGTAGAACCACTTTGCGATGAGTGTGCTTCATCAGCAATGACCGCATAGTTACGCTCTTTGAGCGAGGTAGAGTTTTCAATTGCACGTAATACAAACGGGAAGGTTTGAATAGTGACTATGATGATCGGCGCTGAATTCTCTAAAGCTTCTGCAAGCTTTTCAGATTTAGAACGACCTTTATCTTCCTTAGTGTTTATCTTTTGAACCACACCATCAGCGTGTTCAAACTGATAAATAGTATCTTGCAGCTGATCATCAAGAACGGTTCTATCCGTTACTACAATCACTGAATGAAATTGCTTGTTGCCGTTTGCATCATACAAGGTTGAAAGCTGGTGCGCTGTCCAAGCAATCGAGTTTGATTTACCCGACCCAGCACTGTGTTGAATAAGGTACTTTTTGCCTGTGCCCTCTTCTATGGCTGCACCAATCAACTTAGTCACTACATTCCATTGATGATAACGTGGGAATATCAGGGTTTCTTTTTTGGTTTTACGCCCTTCCCAGTCTTCTTTGTCTTCAATCTGTAAGTGAATAAAGCGGCCAATAATATTAAGTAGGTTATCTGGCGTTAATACTTCATTCCACAAGTAATCTGTCGCATAGCGGTTTAGATCCCTTTCATTAGAGCGCGTTGGAATATCATTACCTGCGCCACCTTCACTTGTTCCCTTATTAAAAGGTAAGAAGTAGGTATCGACACCTGCCAATTTAGTTGCCATGTAAACTTCATATTGGCTTACAGCAAAGTGCACTAACGCACCGCGTTTAAAGGTTAATAGTGGTTCTGGCTTTTTGGTAGCAGGGTCTTTTGGTAAGCGAGTACGCTTATATTGCTTTATGGCATTTTCAACGGCCTGCTTAAATTCGGATTTAAGCTCTAGGGTTGATACGGGCAAGCCATTAACAAACAGCACTAAATCAATACGCCACGCTTTGGCTTTTTTACCCGTAGCGACTAAATGCTCTTTGGTAGCATATGGGCTATACACAAGCTCAGGTACAATGCGGCAAATATTCTTTTGGTAACGGGCAAGTGTCTCAGGGTTTAAATCATGCTCAGGTTTAAACTGGCATAATGAAAAACGCGCATTACGAATTTTTAAGCCGTGGCGCAATACACCCAAAGTGCCATAGGTTCGCGATGCTTTATCTGTCGCATTTATATCCGCTTTTTTTAGCTGTGCGACTAATGCATCAACAAAGTGCCGCTCAGAATCACTCGGGTAGACCTTACAAAACTTTTGCCACTCTTTTGGTTGTGTTTCTTTTACAAAAGCGAGTACATCTTGTTCATATAAGGCTGACTCACGATTATAGTGCTCAGGCTGGCCTTGCACCCAACCATTGGCGACCATTTGGGTGATAATATCGTCTTGAAAAATTCGTTCTTGTGTTGCGACATTCATAACTGCTTCTTATTAATCCGTTTATTGCGCTTCAACTACTTGTTCTTTTTTGTGTGCAAGTTGCAAGCGTTCTCTGCCAACTTTATTTGCTAATTTGTCATACGTTTCTTGTAACGATTCAAAGCGTGCTTTTCGGTCATATAATTCCAATACAAACTGGAACATTTGGAATGCGTATAACAAATCTAACTCTTCAACATTTGAACCGTGCGTACCTTCATTACCTACTAACTTTAATGGCTCTAAGTATGCTGCTTCTTCTGGATGCGTTTTAGCAAGGTTTTGTACTTTTCGATTAAGGTTATTGCCTTCAACTTGCATATCGTCACAGAACTTTTCAATTGCTCTGCGCAATTTTGAAGCGGATGATGGCGGATCAAAATGAAAGTGTTTAAATGCATCAAACAACTCTTCACCAATTACTTTTGGTGTATTACTTGATAGCGGAAAAATAGGCACTGTCGGTGAGAAGTTATCAACTTTAATGTGTGGTATTTTTTCAACATCACTTAAGCCCTTTGCTGGCTTTAATAAAAGTCCCGTTGCTGATACGTGATGCTTACACTCATTACAATTAAAAAAGCCACTAAATAAAAATGGTGTGCCATTAATAGCTGCTACACTGTCTTGATAAGCACTATAAACCGCTACTAACAATGGTAACCAAGTTCCATTGGACTTGGTTATCGTTTCAATACTCTTTTGGCTACTTTTCTGCTGCTTTTGCTTTTCCCCACGGTACTTTCTATTCGCTTCAAGTAACACCTTTTCTGGAGCTGCGCGAATTTGTAAACTATCTCGGTCTATTATCAGGGAATGCTTGTTGCAGTGGGGGCAAGGTAATGTCGGGTATTTATCAATTGCAACAAAATTAGAAATTCCCTTCCATAAGTTTAAATCCATTAAACCACTTCCTCTTTACTCTCTTCAGGCTTTTGCCAATTACGTACATCAATTTTGCCAGTAACTGCTGCTGAGATAAGTGCTGTGCGGCGTTCTCTCATCAACAAAATGGCTCTTTCGGCCTTTTTAGTCAGTTCATCAAACTTGTTCAAATTTTCAAATATAAAGTTGATGATTATTTTACATTCTTCTTTTGGAGGTATAGCCACTTGGAAGAGATTATATTTTTCTGCACTAACGTTTTGGATGGTTGCCTGTATCTGAGAACCTTGTATCCAATCCCAATAAAAGCTAGTTAAGGTATTAAAATATACCCAATCGGCTGCAACAATATCTTCGTTAATACTTGCTTTAATTAAGTAACCTGCAAAACAGCAGCTTCCCCATGAATCTCTGTAAATAAAACTTTTACCAACGGTTCCTCCACTCCTAGCGAGTAAAATATCACCATCTTTCAACATATAAGGAAGAGCTACATCTTTAGGAAGAGATCTGAAGGTATCTTCTTTAAGAGTTCCGTCAGACTTAACATCAGTAATTCTGACAAATCTAGGTTGTGATTTATCTACCTCTTCAGCCGCTTCATTTGCTCCGTAGAGCAAAGGTTCAGAAACAAGATATTTTAATTTTTTAACATCCCAATGCTCAGGAACTTCACCTAACCATTCCACTCCTGAATCTTTCATCGGTGCTTCTGGGTTCAAGCCTTTAGTCACCGCATGGCTGATCACGGCTTGGCGCTTTTCTTTTAACAGTTTAATCAGTTGCTGCTGTTTTTCGATTAGGGTATCGATTTTGGCTGTTTCGTGGTCTAAAAAATTAATAATAGTTTGAATGTCTTTTTCTGTTTTAGGTATCGCTACTTTTATGCCGCCAACAGTATCAGTATTTAAATTAAGCTGTGTTCCCATCTTCCCTAACCCCTTATATGCTTGCTCTCCTGCAAATACATAAAATAAGAATTTGTTTGGAATTTTTAGGTCTGGGAAATATACAAAACCATCGTGAATACAGGCTTTTATTTTATTAATACATGGTTTGCCCACCGTACCAGCGATACTCAAGAAAAGTTGATTTGGCTCTAGCTTTACGCTCAATGAACTACCTAGTTCAGACATTTTTTGAGTAGTCTGATAAAGATAGGTGTCTGAAGCAGAAACATCCGCAATGCGAACCCATGCATAATCGCCTTCTTCATCAAAATATTTCGGGTCATCGATCGGCCTAGGAGATGCACCTCTCTTTACAGGACTAAGATACTTTATTTTTTTTATATCCCAGTCTATCGGTACCTTTCCTAACCACTCTACTTCAGAGTTTTTATATTCCTGATACTCTTTATACCTGCCCATTATGAATGCACCTCTTGTAGAAGCTTCACTATATCTTTACTAACAACATCTAAATCTTCATCAATCTTTTTTAGAGGTCTAGGCGGAAGGTATTCGTAAAATAGTCCTGTGAATGGAATTTCATAACCGACAACACCAATTTCGCCATCTTTTTCATCACGTTTAGTAGCGTTAATCCATGCATCAGCGACGTGTGGTGCTACTTCTTTTTTAAAGTAGGTTTCGATTAAATCAGATGTGGTAATACTTGGAGTGCTCTTACCTTTTTCATAAGCACCGCTTAATGGTACATTTTCGTTATCGCGCAAGTCACCATCTTGTTTGAATGACACCACCTTATTTTGCCATTTTGTTACATCACCTTGGTATTCAAACGCACCATAAAGTTCATCGGCATCAGTTTTTAAGGCTTTATCAACCACTCGCTCTGCGTCTGGGTTTTTAGTAGTAATAGCATCTAAGAATTGCTTTTTCTCTTTAGTATCAAATTTAACATCGATGGCTTTTAACGCCCTGTTGTAGTCGATATCAAACTGGTTAAAGTCATCAGAGCGATTTGCTTTACCGCCTAAAATATCACCAAGCTGTACCTGGAGCTTTTGGACTTTTTCCATTAATGCTTTTTGGAACAACCAAATTTTGCTATCAAGCAGGTCTTTAATTTGCTTTTCTTTCAGTTCAGGGAAGTCTGATTTAACCAGCCTGCGCACTTCTTCTTCATAAGGTTTTAAGTCACCATAACTATTACCAGTAACGTCTTCAGCCCACGTTGACTCAAACAAGTCATAAACAGACTTCATCACTGCATTAAACGGCTTAGGTGCAAAGCGTAATGACTCCACCTTTTGGTCGGTGATTTGTGCAGATAAACGTAGAGGTCGTTCGATGGTTAAACGGCGATAGCCAAACTCATAGGTATTGAAAATTTTGCTCGCAAAGGTTTTCGGTGCCTCTGTTTTAGTCGTTGTTGATTGGCGACCTCGGTTAGAGTTTTCTTCAACTGGTTTTTCTAAAGGACGTGCGTCTATCACATCAAAATCACCAAAGGCACGGGTGATGGTTTTAATATCATCATCACTCATCAAGTTACGTTTAGAGCCAAGTGATTTGCGCATTTTACCGCACAAATTAGAGCCATCTATTAACTGTACTTTGCCTTTTCGTTCAGCTTCTTTTTTATTAGTGAGTACCCAAACATAGGTTGCGATACCAGTGTTGTAGAACATATCGGTTGGCAACGCGATAATCGCTTCGAGTAAGTCAGCTTCTAGAATGTGGCGGCGGATCTCACTTTCGCCACTGCCTGCACCACCTGTAAAAAGTGGTGAGCCGTTTAAGATAATACCAATACGACCACCGTCGCTGATATTGCCATCAACAGAGGTAGTGTCACGCATCTTACTGATCAGGTGCATCAAGAAAAGCAACGAGCCGTCTGATACACGCGGGAGGCCTGCACCAAAGCGACCATCAAAACCTTTTAAAGTGTGCTCATTTTTGATATCGCCTTCGATCTTTTTCCAATCTACACCAAATGGCGGGTTAGATAGCATGTAATCGAATTCATCGATCGGTAGTTGATCATTTGATAGGGTATTCCCCAGCTTGATACGGCTAACATCTTGCCCTTTGATCAGCATATCGGCTTTACAGATAGCGTATGACTCTGGGTTAAGTTCTTGACCAAAGGCACGCATAACCGCTTTTGGGTTTAGCTCATGCACATATTCCATACCTGAAGATAGGAAACCACCTGTACCAGCTGTTGGATCGTATATGGTGCGGATAATACCTTCTTTGGTTAGGGCGTCATCGTCTTCCATAAATACCAACGAGGTCGTTAAACGCACGATATCACGCGGAGTAAAGTGCTCCCCTGCGGTTTCGTTGGAGCTTTCAGCAAATTTACGAATTAACTCTTCAAACACCAAACCCATGTCGTGGTTTGAAATCGCTTTAGGGCTTAAGTCAGTGTTAGAAAACTTTTCAACTACTTTGTAAAGCAGGTTAGCATCGTCAAGCAGGCCAACAAACTCATCAAACTTAAAATGTTCAAAGATTTCACGGGCATCTTTTGAGAAGCACTGAATGTAGTTTTCAAGGTTGTCTTTAATATCACTCTGGCCCATTTTGCCAAGGTTCATTGGTGAGGTATTAAAGAATGACAAACCATTTGTAGCCCTAAGCAGCATTTTTTCTTTTTGAGTTTCGTCTAATGGGTCTTTACCCGATGCAACTAAAGTCTGGCTCATTTGCTCAACTTTAGGCACTTGAGCAATTACATTGTCTTTGCTGTCTTCCAATACACATTCAAGACGACGTAGAAGCGTAAAAGGTAAAATAACACGACCATATTGAGATTGTTTGAAGTCACCGCGAAGTAAGTCAGCTACTGACCAGATAAAAGCAGCGGTTTGAGAAAAGTTTGTGTTCGTTGTCATTTCAATCTTCCAAAAGCAGTCGCTATTTACAGCACTACTTATCAATGTATTTTCGAATTATACCCTTATTGAAAGCGGCATAACTCTATAATTCTTTTATTTAACACCGATGCACACCTTGGTTTACTATGCGCATATTGGGTAAAGTGTGTTTAGGTAGGGTACATAACAAGGCATGGCTGAACTTAATCTCATTTGGCTTAGCGATACCATTATTTAGTAATGAGTTTGAGATAATATATATTACAATCAAACGGTTTATATATATCCCCTTATTAAATTATTCACTAAGTAGAAGCAATTGAATGTGTCATGCAACAAGAAAAGCATTCGAAACTTACCAAAATTTATAAAGGTAGTCACTGAACAAAGTAAATACTTAAACCGATCAATGTAATCATATCATCACCTAGGTGTATCTAGTATTTATAGACTCAATATACTAATAATGTCTTAAAAATCAATAGATTATTTAATAACCGCCTTCAACCTTGCTAAAGTTCTAAAAGCACTTGTTGCGGGGATATTTTCATAATTAGGTTTTTGGGCATGTAGGCAATAACTGCCATCATTATGTTTTTTAATAACACGAAGTAGGTATTGGTTATCACCAGCACCATCTTGTTGCTCTATAACCATGGTATTACCAGTGATACTACCGGCACTGGTTGAAGTCACCCACTCTAACAGTAATAAATCGCAATTGCTTTTTGATATGCACCAATAGTTTTAGAGAATCAGCACATAACAAAAATATTCAAAGGGTTTAATGCCTCAATAACTAAACCCCTTCATTTTCAATGTGCAAAAGTAATAGAATAATGTGGGTTATTAATTGTAGATATTTATTGTCAGAACAATAACATACGCTTTAGAGGTCATATTCCATCACGTGCTAATAGGCAATTAGTGGTGATACGAATTGAATTTAATAAAAAAGTTAGGGATTACAATGGCAGTTTGGTTAATAAGAGCAGGCTCTCAAGGACAATTTGAACATAAATTTTTAAACGAGAATCGTGTCTATGTAACTTGGGATAGCCTTGATAGTAATTTATCAACAATGGAAGAACGTCAGGAATTAATTGATGCTTTAGCCGCAAATGAGCCAGATGCGAAACCCAAAAAGTTGATGAATCAAGCAAGTCAAATTTGGCCTTTTGCACATGCAATTAACACTGGTGACAGAGTAATACTTCCCTCAAAAACACAACCTGTAATTTATATTGGAAAAATTATTTCTGGGTATAATTTTGATCAGGAGGCTAACAACCCATTCTTTCACTGGCGTGATGTAGAGTGGTTACCAGACCCCATCCCAAGATCACATTTTTCGCAGGATTTACTTTATAGTTTTGGCGCTTTTATGACGATATGCAGAATCCAGCGAAATAATGCAGAAGAACGTATCAATGCAATGGAAGCTAACGATTGGAAAGCTGAAACAAACAAACAAATAATCAAACAATCTAGGAGCCCCTCTGACAACCTAGATGCAAATGATGATGAAATTGAAAGTGATCTTGAAGAATTAGGTCATAGCCAAATCATTAAATTAATTGAAGCTAAATTTAAAGGTCATAATTTAACTCGCTTAGTATCCGCTATATTAACAGCGCAAGGCTATACGTGTTGGCAAAGCCCTGAAGGTGCTGATGGCGGAGCAGATATTTTAGCCGGTGATGGCCCAATGGGGTTCGGAAGCCAAAGGATTTGCGTGGAAGTTAAATCTGGAGATGGCCTAGTTGATCGGCCAACTGTTGATAAGCTCATGGGAGCAATGACTAAATTTAATTCAACCCAAGGTTTATTTGTTGCTTGGGGTGGATTTAAAGGTAATGTTCAAAAAGAATTGGCATCTAGTTTTTTTAGAGTGCGGCTTTGGACACAGCAAGATTTACTTGAACAACTTTTCCTTCATTACGACAAACTTGATGAAGATATAAAAGCTGAGTTACCACTCAAGCGCATATGGACTGTAGCCACATTAGATTAGATATAAAAAGCAGTCAGCAAAAAGTAAAAAAGACCACATTAGCGGTCTTTTTTATCGTGGTTTGAGCCACGTTAATTTTATACAGCCCGAAGACTGAACACTAATTTTAAAGATAGTAGTTTTAAACTATTAAGTTAAAAACCAATCTTAGAAGTTAGTTTATTTTAAGCCGCCCGAAGACGGAATAGGATTGTATTTACCTAAAATTTAATATTTTAAGTAACGTATATCCGTTAAACACTTCATATGCTATCAAAGGCTCTAAGCAATGACAACAGTTTATTTGTTTACTTTTAGCTAGTGACTATCGTTAAACCAGAAACGACAAACTTATTACCCATGTCAGGTTTAGGTGAATACTCTAGCTTTGCTTGAATTGGGAATTGATAAGTTTTTAATGTTTCTATTAAACAATCTGATGCATCACGACTTATTACTTCATATCCACCACTTGCACTGAGCGTAAAGTTTCTCGTGCTGTAATCTTGTACTTTAGACAGACAAAATAAATGCCCGATTGAAAAGTCTTGCTGACCATGTCGTTTATTACTAAAACCACTACCGAATTTGAAACCAAGAATAGTTACACTATCATCAGTGGCCACAGTAATCGCATTACTCTCTGCTTGTTTTCGCTTTTCTTCAATTTGATTGATATGCGATATGGTTTGATTAACTTTTGTTGTTAATGCCTCTAGCTTCGCTTCTCTGTTGGAACCGTAAATATAGTTTCTTGGTGCTAAATAAAGCACTTGCTCTTTGAGCTCATCCATCGACAAATCTCTTGGTAATTGAGATAAGTCAATTTCTAACATGTCACGCTTCCTTGTGCTCTGTTGGGTGGCTTTATCATCATCTACTTGATGAGTCACAAAAATCTCAATATCTAGCCAAGTGCCCTTAACATTTAGAGAAACATCTGGCCGGTAACTACCCAAATTAGGCTCAAGAACAGCGTCCGAACCCTGTAAAACTTGCGTTGCTATGTAATCGGTCAATTCATGATGAAACCCTAAAGCGTCTTCGGCGTTAACTTGAAGTAACTCACCATGTGTCATTACTCTTTTTTCATCCATTAGAATTTGTTTGGACATTAAATGCAGCATAGTTTCACCACCTTTTAAACAGTCTTCACCATTATGGTGTGCAAAGTGGTGCGACTTGATATCTCCTTTTTTAGCCACTAATGCAGATTTACAGTAGGGACAAATACAATTACAGCTCAAGCCTCTTTCAACTTCAGAAATATGTTTAATATCCCCTATTTCATTGACTGCGTATTTTAACTCCGTAGTTTCCTTGTTAATGTCTACATCAAATTGTTGAGAGTTGTTTATCAGATTCATTCTTTATCCTTTGTTTAGGTTACGCTGCGTATTGCAGTCGTGATGAATCATCAATTCAATTTAGGAATTATTCGCGCCATACAGGTAGTACAGGTAAAAATGGAAGAACAAAAACAAGCATTAAGCATCGCGCAAAAACAAAACTTGTATCTTTTAGACTGCTTAGATTTTTTAAAAGACGCCGATGAAACCTTTAAAAACTCTGCGTTTCATGAATTTGCAATACAACTATTGACCACTGGTCAAAAGATAACATCAAAGCAACTAATTAATGATGAATTAGGTATAAACGACCCCAGAGCAGTAAGCCGTTATATGAAGCGGTTTATTACTAAACTTGAGGAAAATAAAGCTTTACTGTGGCAATCGATTAGTCCCCAAAAAGAACATTTACTAAATCGTTTTCCAATGATTAAAGTAGAGCAAGGCGGGGGCAACGGGATCCCAAATAAATATTTCATTGAGCCTGAGGATATTATAAGTAAAACACAAGAAGTCCCCTTGCATGAGAAGAATGAAGTAATCAACCCAATTTATATTTCTTACAAAGCAGAAAAGTTAAAAAGAACCCCTTGGTATATTCGTGTTTGTAGTCCTTTTTTTGAAAAGTATCGTTCTAGATTAGCGTTTATGTTGCCACTGCTGTTAATTGCGTTTCTTTCACCTTTAGCTTTAATTGCACTTTTTACAAAAGGCTTGATCGGCATGGAGCTTTTAATCATTGCTTCGGTAATTGAGAGCTACATACTTTTTATTCCAGCGAAAAAGCTATCCTTTCTAGTTAAAAATAAAGCAGTTTTAATAGACGAGCATATTGGGCAGCCACTGAGTGCGATATGCCTCTCAGAAATCACTAAAATACATAGTTCAGATAACAAAGATATTGAGAGAAAGTTAACAACTCTAGTAATAAAAGGTCGGTGCCCTATTTGTTACAGCCATTATGGGTACGACAACTCAGTGATCTTAGAGTACGACCGTATATTTTTCCCGAAAAGAGTCATAGGTAAATGCTTGCATAACCCAATAGAGCATCAATTCTCTTTTGATAAAGATTTAATGTCGGGTAAAAAGCTTAATTAGCTTTAGGTTTACTTTTAGCTTGATTCAATTTTGTTAAATAAGGCGGTAAATACTTAATAATTGAATAAGTACCCAAAGAGAGTAAAACAAGGTAAATACTTAAACCGATAAATGTAGTCATGTCATCACCTGTATATATCCAGTAGTTGAGTTTTAAATATACTTTTTGCTGATACTATTTCAAGCTTTTAGTTTATTTTTCACTCACAACCGCTTTCAATCTTGCCAAGGTCCTAAAATCACTTGTGGCGGGGATATCTTCATAATCAGGGTTTTGGGCATGTAGCCAATAACTGCCATCGTTTTGTTTTTTAATTACACGAAGTATGTATTGATTATCACCTGCGCCATCTTGTTGCTCTATTACCATGGTACTACCGGTAATACTGCCGGCACTACTTGAAGTCACCCACTCTAATAACAATAAATCGCCATCTAGTATAGGGCGTCTGCCACCATTCATGGAGTTACCGGATGCATGCGCTAAAAAGTGTTTTGTCGGGTCTAAATTGCCGTAACCTAAACCCAGCTCCATAGCAACTTGTTCATCTGCAAAGCCTGTTTTGAAATGGCCACAGGCAATTTTTATGTTTGGATAAAACGGTAACGCGGTGGTTTCACTATCAAGTATTTCAGGAGCGTTATCTGAAATGAGCTTTTGTTCTTCTGTAACTTGTATTTGATGCGCTTTTAGCGAAACAACATTTGAGTTATTAGGTTCTTCAATAAAATCATTCATAAACACAGCAAAGTGACCTTGGTTTAAGCTGATGTTTATCTTTTCAAAGTAGTTGATACCATCATCAAGCATTTGTTCGCGTACTTTATTTAAATCCTCAACCTTTAATTTATCCCAAAGTACTGTATCAAATGCGATTAAGGCTAAGTCTTTACACTGATACATAAAGCGTTTGCGTTCAAACTTCTCGAATGGACTTTCAAGGATATTTTTCTGAATATTCTTTTCATCATTAAGCTTACTTTGATCAGAAAGCGAGCTGTTACTTTTCTCAACAACATTAAATTCATCAAAAAGTTGTTTATAAAAAACTTGGTAGGTTTTAGTCACGGCTTCTAAATTGGCTTCACCTTGATTATCACAATGTTTTAAGAACGCTAACATGAAGGCAATTTTGTAGGAAAAGGTGTAATCACGTTGCGCTAAAAATTCAAAGAAGTCGTCGTAACGGCTTTGCTCGGTTCTCTGTTTCAGTTTCTTAGTAACACGAATTTGTTCAACTTGTTCAGTTTCAAAGTAATTCAACGTTGCTCTACCAAAAGGCAAGCTTTTATCGGCTTGTATATCCCCTTTTTTTAACCATGATTTAACGGTGCCTGTTGATACAAAAAGTTCTCTGGCTAATTGTTCTTCATTAAGCAAATCACCAAACTCTTTTTCAAAGTTAAAAATATTGATAGGTTCAATACGGCGCTCACCTTCCCATAAACCATCTAATATCAGTATTTCGTTACTATGTAACGCTTGTTCGGGCTCAATAATATTTTCAAACGGCTGGTACTGATTTAAGTTAAACAAACCATGCAAGCTCCAGGGTTGTAGTGCGGCGCCATAACTATCGACCACATCAATAACGTACAAGGCTTCTTTACCTGGGTGTTTGCGCGTCCCCCGCCCTAATTGTTGCGTATAAAGCACTTTAGACATGGTTGGCCTTGCCATCACCACAATTTCTGTTTGTGGTGCATCCCAGCCCTCGTTCAATAACTCACAGGCGCATAAAAAGCGAATATCACCACTCAGGTATGCCTCAATACCCTTTCGGTCGCTCGCATGCACTGAAGCCGCCGTTAGCCCATTGTTATTTAATAACTTGGCCATGCGCTTGGTGTGTTTTACATCAACACAAAAAATTACACCTTGCGCGGCAGGTTTATTAGGTTGTAGCGGCTCTTTAAAATATTTATTTATCACATCAACAATAAGCTGATCACGTGATGGTACTTGTACTGTTTTGTTTAAATCGGACTTAACAAAGTCTTTACCGTTAAACCTGACAGCGGATAAATCGATATTTGACGATAAACGAAACGCTCTAATTGGTGGTACTAAGCCTTTTTCAATTGCTTGTTGCAGGGTTAAATCGACTTGATAGCTACCAAAGATATCTTCTAGCTTTTGCTTATCGAGCCTTTCATCCGTTGCGGTTAAACCAATGAGCGTTTTGGGTGTAAAATGCTCAAGTACTTTTCTTAAGCCATGGGCTGCAGCCCTGTGGGCTTCATCAACCAGAATATAATCAAAGTGCTGACTGTTTTGGTTTTGATAATGCCTTAAAAGGTAGGCGCTTGTTTGCACCACAACATCAATACGATTATCGCCAAGCTCAAAACCGACTTGTAATTCAGGTATATGCTTTTTAACTCGCTCAACCATCTGCGTTTTTAACGCAGAGGTTGGCACTATCACCAGAACACGTTCAATTTGCTTATCAAGATATTGCTGGCGCATATCTTCAATAAACACTTCTGTTTTGCCTGTACCGGTTGGCAGCACCACTAAAAAAGTATTCTTACCTGATTGGCGCTCTTGGTTAATGCGTTTTATGGTGTCGGCTTGATGTTCGTATAATGCAAACTCACTTATTGCTCGCTCTGCTCGGTAATGCGGGGCTGCACAAAACTGGCTAGCATAGCCGAAGTAAGTTCTTAGTTGATCATCAATTTTAGTGTCATCTGCCATGCCGCGGTTCGACCAGCGATAAACAAGGTAACCATCACTTACTAAAGAGTTTTGTTTAAACAATTGCGAGCGATATTTTTTCTTTCCAGTCAATAATGGGTGGTGATAACGCTCACCATTAAGTTCAATCGCAATAGGCTTGGTTTGACGCTTTAACGTGTAATCAATAAATCGGCGTGTGCCTGCCCTGTCAATATAACTATCTTCAGCTTTTAGCGCATGCAGTGCTTTACCAGAAAATACACGTTCGAAGATCAGTGCAAAATTATATTCAGGCGGTGTAGGGTCTAAGTGATGCTCATCCCTTTGTTGCCCAAAGATTCGAATATTCTCAGGTTCAATGTCTGTGTTTGTGAATAACTCAAGTTCGTTAATGAATAACGCATGATCATCATAAACAAATCTTAATAGACCTTGGTGTTGATGCATTAACTTGTTTTGTACGCTGGTGTAATGCACGTAGTGATAGTCTTGTGGATCAAGTTCAAATAAATGTGTATCCACTAAAACAGCGGTTTTAGTCGGATGACAGTACAAAAAACCAGTCTCGAAAGATTCCGTTAATGTGTAATCAAGTTCATTAAGTGCTGAATTTAATTTTGGGTAATCGGCCACATACGCTGTAGTCATTAACAATTAGCCCTTAACCAAAATTGCATTGAGCCATTTTTCATTTTCACGGCCAGGTCGCTGATCGGCTGTTACCCAAGTTTTGTTTATGTGTAACCCAGTATTGGCAATACTGTTTTCTAATAACATTTCATTAAGGTTGGTAAAAACGCGCTCTTCTCGCTCAATCGTTTGCTTTCCATATTTGAACGAGCAATAAAACACACCTCGGTTATTTAATAACTCAGTCAATTTTTTAAATGTTGCGGGTAATTCATTTTTTGCTACGTGCAGTAAAGAGGCGCAGGCCCAAATACCATCAAATGTTTTATTTGTTTTAAATGAATCGAACGTAGCCAGTTCGACAGTTTGATTAAGTAAATCTGTGGCAAGTTTTACAAGCGCTTCTGATGCATCAAACGCACTCACTTGATAACCCAAGTTTTTAAAGTTCAGACTATCGCGGCCAGAGCCGCAACCAGCATCAAGGATACTTCCGTTTGTTTTTATTGCAGGCAGAAACTCATCATACAAAGTACTCATATCGACATCTTTGGTCGACTCATAAAAGGATGTTGAATTGTTATTATAAAACTCGACAGACAAGTTAATTTCTCCCTCAATAATCTGCGCATTAAATTAAAGATTAGTCAGCAAAAAAGCAACTGAATGCGCGTTTCTCGATGTAAAGTAACAAAGGTCAAAGTTATTAAACTTCAATTCGTTTTCTAGCAAAAACAATTAACTTTAGACTCTACTTTATAAGTGCCAGCTTTGGTGCTGAAAAGGGGATAAATATGCACACTAAAATTTAGTAAAATTAATAACACCAAATATTATCTTTAGGTAAAAAGGGGGGGAGTTTTCCACCCCTTTTTACCTAAACGTAAAAAGGGGTGGAGAAAATGGCATTTTTACATCAATTTTAACTCAAAATATCACAGTCACATAAAAGTTCAGAAAACCCAAAGAACACAAATGACCACAAGTCAAATACGTTCTTTTATAACTAAACGACCGTTAAAAATTTCTCTTAAAATAATGATAATCGTAGTGGGAAGAAATTAGAAATTGGCTAGGTATAACAATACCGTGAAATTCATGCTTATTATCTTCAATAACAAAATAATCCGCATGTTCAAATATTTGAATCTCATTTAAATCGGTAATTTCTTGAGTATGCTCTGGTTCAATTAGTTCTTTTGGTTTAAAAACATAAGCTGCAACAACAGAATAAGGATCAAATTGTTCTAAACTAAAACGACTTTCAGCTGAAGTTTTAATTGCCCTTGTTAAAAGTTCAATTTCAGGTTCAGTTAAAAATCGGACTCTTTCTAAAATCAATGCATTTGGATCGAGCTCAATTTCTGTTCGATGATACATTTTGTACTCGGGTGCAACAAAATAGACGAATATGCTCTCTTGCCCTGCCTCAAATTCAGACTTTATGTGCCAAAACGCTAATGTATTTTCTTCTGTTGTTTTTTCGTATTTATGTGTTGTCATATCAATTATTACCTTGTTAAAAATCCATACTCGATAAGTGCATTGTCTTGTTCTTGCCCATTTACACGATGTAATTTTGAGTGATGTACAAAAACCGGCGGTAAAAGCTTTTCGTTTACTCGATCGTACCGACAACACTTGATATACCCTTCCCTACTAGACTTTTCACATGCTAAAAAATACATGCTGTTATCATCAAAAAATTGATATCCCCCTCCAATAAATATTTTATGTATGGGAGATATAACTAAATCCGGCTGTGAGTTTTCAATAAAGGGAATATCTTGTTCTGGAATGAGTGTTAACATCGCAACAATGACGAAGTTATTATTAACGGGATAACAACCAGAAAACCCCAAAAACGTCATCACCCCACAGTGGTCATTCTTAATAGGAACACCTTGTTTTACTCGAGTATCAATTAAACACTTTTGAAACCAAGTATCGCTTTGATCAACTATTAATTTGTTCTTTAAACCACCTATCACACCAACACAGAGACTGTCGTCTTGATAAGTCAGCTGTAATGGTGAAAAAGCAGACTCGGGTGGTTCAAAATAAATTACATTGCTCATTTTATTTCTCCTTGTTTATTCGCTTTTCAGCATACAAAAAGGAAAATGAGCCACGTATTTTTGATATTTAAAATGAGAGATTGGAGTGCAAGAACAACTTTTTTTAAAGCTTCAGAAAGTTTAATTGGGTTACTTTTAGTCAGGCCTAAATACAAAGTTTTTGTATTTTATCTAAACAACCCTAGCTAAATAAGCATTAAACTTATGGGCTAATGACAATAATAGAGCATTGTTTTAATTAACTTTTTATAACTTACTAACAGCCCGCCTCTTCTTGAAAATAGCTTTTATTGCTTAATCTAACTATCTTATTTTTGTGGCACACGGTGAATGTGCTAAGAGATTATATTTAGCCGTTTATAATTTTGAGGAATCAAAAATGGAATACGTTATTGTTGTTTGCATCGTTTTTATTGCATTATCAATCACTGCTGTGTATTGCTTAAACAAAGAAAAACAGAAGCTTGATACATTGAACAAGCAAGATAAATAACGTTGAATCGTTAATCATCACCTAACCTACTATAACATTTAAGCGCATAAAACCATTTAGTTACACGTCTACTTTTTAGCCATTTTTTGTCGCTCATTTCAGTTTTGTTTTAATTACTCCAGTCCACAAACTGGAGTAATTAATATGAATAAAAAAGCAGAAGCCTTAGGCTTTTGGTTAGCTAAACCATCAGGCTTAGTATTTGATATATATATTGTTGAAGAAGGTTTTCAGCAAAAAACTCAAATATCTATACCTAATATAAACCCGCCTAAGCCAGCGCAGTTTTTAAAAGAAAAAGATATCGATATCACTTTAGCGGGTTTAGATGTACTAGAGCAAACTAATTCCCCCTATCAATTTTGTCCCTTCAGTGTTGCTGCAAGCGCAAAGTTTTCCTTACCGGTAAAAATGACAATAAATAAGCCCAAACTAGCCTACAAGTCGGTTAAGTTATTTCAAATACTCGCGTTAGAGCGTTCGATGTGGTTGGTGGTTGAGAAGAATTTAGAGGTAATAAAACTAGTTTCTATATTAACTACAGAAAAATATGATCTATATGATGTGCTGGAGATAACAAATGTTTAGTTTATTTTTCGTTTCCCCTGAACAGCGTTTAACAGCTTGTCATAAGCACCATCACCAAAAGCTTCGCAGATTTGTAGTGTTTCTAAAAAGTCTAAGCCTCGCTCGCCGTTTTCGTACTTCGAAACATAACTTTGTGGCTTGCCTAGCCTATCGGCAAGCTCCTGTTGCTTCAAGCCAGATTCAATTCGCAAGTCTTTTAAAGCTTGGCGAAAGCGTTGGTATTTATCGTCCCATAGTTTCATCCGGGTACTTTAATCCAACGCCCTAAATATCCCGTTTCGGGATATGCAATTTCGTTTAGTTATTAGCCAAAAATATTAACCACTTATAAAATCCCATACTGGGATATAACTATAAAAGAAGGAAATACAAATATGTATCAATCTAAAGATATAAAAGCTGCAATTTTATTGTTGAGCGCATTTAGCGTAACAGCCTGTGGTGGAGGTGGAAGTAGTGCATCTAATGCTTCTGACAGAAACTCGGTGTCAACAGCCACCCAAAATGAAACAGTGACCGAAACCGAAACAGTGACCGAAACCGAAACAGCGGCCGAAACCGAAACAGTGACTGAAACAGACATAACAACCACCGATACAAGCACTGTAACTGAGGGGGAATTTGTTAATGATTTAGTAGACAGCAACCCTGAAGATGATGTTCTGGGTAATGCAGTTCCTGATTCCAGTGTATTTTTATCATGGGAAGAAATGAATAAACGATATTCATTTCAATACAGAAACAGCGCCATTGATGAAACGAATACGTTTATCAAAATAAAAGGTGAAAAGCTCGCTCACTTCATTTCTCATACTCAAGATCACTATTTTGTAGTTAACGAGCTAGAAAATGGTAGCACCCAAAAATCATACTTTAACTTCAGACTAAATGGTAAGTTTGTTAATGGTCGGGACTTACGTACAGAGGAAGGTGATATAGATTGGGTAGAATGGGAAGCGCTCGGGAAAAAAGACATCCCTCTTGAAATAGTGATTGACGGCTTTACAGTAATAAATAATGAACCCGCAGTCGCTACAAAACTAAGATTACAAATGCTGACAGATAACGGTAAAGATGCGACAGCAATTACAAATTACCGCTTATCATTTAAAGGTACAGAAAATTACATAAGCGAAAATGATATTGAAGTCATTGACGGAATAGATTTTATACCAAGTTTTGCCCCTGAATTAGCTTGGGAAAACGGCTCGATAATAAGCGGGATGACTGATAGCCAATCACACTTTTCAGGCTCTGATAACCGAGGGTGCTCAGTATCAATAGACTTGAACGACTTCTATTTAGAGTTGGGGGTATCTTCTCTATATGCTAAAACAAGTTTTTATAGCTGTGACGAAAGTGAAACCTTCATTGGTACACAGAGCAAAACCAAGGCAATGAGAAACGAAACTGAGTTTAACGTTTTATATACAGTGGGAGCATTGGAAGATAAAATTTATTTCCAAAAACTTTGGAATTAATTGAAATAACCCATGCGGCTTTTCTTGACGATTTACATCAAGAAAAGCCCAAACCTTTCACTTGGCAATCTAGTTTTATTATGTCAAATACCAAATATACTAGATTTTAATCTAATCATTCATAGTGCTGGCACTGCACCAAATGGCGCATGCTGCTTGTCAAAGGTGATCGGGCTTAGTGGCATTAAAAGGATCGGCTAGCTGTTTAAAAGCCAGCACAATCCAATAAAACCAACAAGACTCATTCACCAATCTCAACCGAATGCAAAATGAAAGATCTGGTACCAGAGTTTTTAACAAGGTTATTTTCAAAAGAGTTTCCAACTAGAATTGATGTATTAAAAAATAGCGTTTAACTCAATTGTTTAAAAGCAATTTAGTAAATACAAAGGCAAGCTTAGGCTTGCCTTTTTTATTAATTTTAAAACTGTATCAAAGGAAATTTTTAGGTAGTAAGGAAAAAAGTTGGTTAACTCTTTTGATAGCTGTTAGTTTATAGGTAAGTCATATCACAGGCTTTAAGTCTGATAATAGTATTAATGCAAGATACTTATGATAGTTATTGCAGGGCTGGCAGCCCTTTCTATTAGATACAAACCTTAGGTTGTATGGTGATATTTAATTGGGAGTATTCTCTGAGAGATACTCGGTTCGTATTCAGGAGGCCTGAAACTGACATACGGCATCAATTTTATATTGGATACAACTATGCCTATAAAACATCTTAATCGACCCGCTCCAGCCCAGAAACACTACAAAAATATTTCATTTGAAACTTTAAGTGCAAGTTGATTTACATATGACGGTTGGGAAGTTTTTGTGCCCATGATTGATCATGATATGAAGACAGACCTTTTGATAAGCGACGGTGTTAACTTTTATAGAATTCAAATTAAAACAATTGAAACAACGGATGAGACATTTTTAGTGGAAAATAAATGGGGTGATGCACCTATTGATTTTGTGATCTATTTTTCTAAAAACTCCAACTGGGGATACATGCTCAAGCCTTTTAAACAAAAGCGAAAACGTCTTAATTCTGAGGGGCATGTAAGGTTTCATCAACATCACAAGCCATTTATAAAAGCCTTCAATCAAATTTAATCGAGCTTTTATTTCGTTTCGGATAACTTTCTTATTTAGTGCTCAATTGCAAGCTTAGGCTTGCTTTTTTATTGGTTTAGTTTGTTGTTTACTGGCACTGCACCAAATGGCGCATGGTGCTGGTCAAAGGTGATCGGCCTTTCTGGTGTAAAAGGATCGGCTCGCTGTTTAAAAGCCAGCACAATCCAATAAAACCAACAAGACTCATTCACCAATCTCAAATCTCATGCAAAATGAAAGACCTGATAATCCTCTAAGACAGCCTCGCTCCTTGCATTGACTTTCAGCACTAAACTGAAAGTTGAACCCAAAACAAACA
>NZ_JABULX010000040.1 GCF_013328345.1 Marinifaba aquimaris | reverse complement strand
ACAAGCTCTACTGACAGATAGCTTGGTTATGTTTTTTTCTTCAATAACGCGTTGCGTTGCTTTTTTGTGATACGTACTCCGAAATCTTTATCAAGTACATCGACTATCGTTTCAAAGAATTGTGCTTTTATCTTGGTATCTTCTAGCTCTTTTTCGAGGGCTTTGATTTTTTGCTCAGGTGTTAAGTCATTGGGTTTAGACATAAGGGGAAGCTCATTCATATGATTGGGTGTACCTTTACTCCAATCTAGTTGACCATACCGGCGAAGCCAAGTTAAAACGGTTGAAGCCCCTTGTATTCCATAGTGGTTTTGAGCTTGTTTGTAAGTACATTCGCCTTTTTCTACTTTATCAACGACGGATAATTTAAAGGCAAGTGAATAATCTTTTTGTGTACGCTTAGTTATTGGTTTCATTATCTTCTCCAAATTGAAGTTGGAAAAGTGTCAACCTTATTCAGGACGGGTCAAACTCAATAAAAAAGCCCGTTTTTAACGGGCTTTTTTATTGTCTATCTTTTAACTTTGATAATAAGCTTTATACCAATCAACAAAAGCTTGCATGCCTGTTTCTATATCAGTATCAGGTTTAAAGCCTACAGCTTGCTGTAAACTATCAATATCAGCAAATGTAGCCGGAACATCGCCTGGTTGCATTGGCATATAGTTTTTCTGCGCTTCTTTTCCTGCCGCTTTTTCAATCGACTCGATAAAAGTCATTAATTGAATTGGCTCATTGTTCCCAATATTAAAGATTTTATAAGGTGCCTTACTGGTTGATGGGTCAGTATTTGGGTCATCGGCATTTCGCGCTGGGATCACATCCTGAATGCGAATAATACCTTCGACAATATCATCAATATAGGTGAAATCACGCTTCATCTTACCGTGATTAAACACTTTGATTTCTCTGTCGTTAAGAATGGCATCAGTAAATAGGAAAGGAGCCATATCAGGGCGCCCCCAAGGACCATAAACAGTGAAGAACCTGAGGCCAGTTGTTGGTATATCGTATAGATGAGAATAACTGTGAGCCATCAACTCGTTTGACTTTTTAGTTGCCGCATAAAGTGAAACAGGGTGGTCAACACTATCACTCGTTGCAAATGGCATTTTAGGGTTCATGCCGTAAACAGAGCTAGAAGATGCATAAACTAAGTGCTTAACTTTATTGTGTCGGCAGCCCTCTAAAATCGTTGCCATACCAACCATGTTGGAATCGATATATGACATAGGGTTTTCTAATGAATAACGTACACCGGCCTGAGCAGCTAAATGAATAACACGGTCAAACTGCTCATCTGCAAATAGCTTAGCAATCCCCTCTCTATCGGCTAAATCCATTTTTACAAAAGTGAATAACTCAACACCTTCAAGTCGCTTCAAGCGAGCAAGTTTAAGGTTAGGATCGTAGTAGTCATTCAAGTTATCAAGACCAATAACTTGATGACCTTGTTGGCATAAGCGTTCAGCTACAAAGTTACCAATAAAACCAGCTGCGCCAGTGACCAAAAATTTCATTAGAATTTCCCTTTACTTGTTTAACCCTGGAAAACAAAAAGCGCCATACAGGCGCTTAGTCAATCAATAGATATGAAGCAATCGTTAGTCACTACCGAATAAATCACGTGTGTAAACTTTATCCACTACGTCATTTAATTCATCAGTTAAACGGTTAGCAACAATAACATCTGCTGTTTGCTTAAACTCTTCAAAGTCTTTCATAACACGAGAGTGGAAGAAAGTGTCATCTTCCAATACTGGTTCGTATACAACAACTTCAACACCTTTTGCTTTGATACGCTTCATAATGCCCTGGATGGCTGAAGCACGGAAATTATCAGAGCCAGACTTCATAATCAGACGGTGAATACCAACTACTTTAGGATTGCGCTCTAAGATAGAGTAAGCAATAAAATCTTTACGCGTTGTATTGGCATCAACGATCGCACGGATCATATTATTAGGTACAGCTTGGTAGTTAGCGAGTAACTGTTTAGTATCTTTTGGTAAACAGTAACCACCGTAGCCAAATGAAGGGTTGTTGTAATGATTGCCAATTCGAGGGTCTAAGCCTACACCTTCGATAATTTGACGCGAGTTCAAACCATGAGCTTCAGCATATGAGTCAAGTTCATTGAAGTAAGCAACACGCATTGCAAGGTAAGTGTTAGAGAATAATTTAACCGCCTCAGCTTCTGTTGAATCGGTAAATAACACGTCAATTTCTTGCTTAATTGCGCCTTGCTTAAGCAGGTTAGCAAAGGTTTGAGCACGCTCAGAACGCTCGCCAACAATAATACGCGAAGGGTGCAAATTGTCGTACAACGCTTTACCTTCACGTAAAAACTCAGGTGAGAACATTAGGTTGTTACAGCAAAGCTGCTGTTTAACGGTTTTGGTATAACCAACAGGCACAGTAGATTTGATTACCATTACCGCTTCTGGGTTAATTGCCATCACATCTTTGATGACCGCCTCAACAGAGCGAGTATTGAAGTAGTTTGTTTCTACATCATAATCAGTTGGGGTAGCAATAACGACAAATTCTGCATCTTTGTAAGCTTTTTCTTTGTCTAACGTAGCGGTAAAATTAATTTCTTTATTGGCAAGAAAGTCTTCAATTTCCGTATCGGCAATTGGCGATTTACGATCATTTAACATCGCCACTTTTTCTGCCACTATATCAACGGCGATAACTTCATTATGTTGTGCCAGTAACATGGCGTTAGATAAACCAACATAACCCGTACCTGCGACCGCAATTTTCATGGTATTTTCCTTAATGCTATTTATGCGTGTATTATGAACGCATTTTGTTACAAAATCTATGACGCAATTCTCATCAGCGCCATAATAAATAGACAATTGTTATGCATTTGTCGAATGATGTGATTGATATGAATCCAACACCCTATTCCATTCCTGCTAAATCGGCTGAGTTTGTTGAAGAAATCAAAAAAAGTCGATTTATCACGGAATTACATTACGTGGCAAATAACGAGCAAGCCAAACAAAAAATAGCAGAAATAAAACAGCAACACCCTACAGCGAGGCACCATTGTTCTGCATTTGTAGCCGGTCCCCCTCATGATGGACAGCAATATGGTTTTTCTGATGATGGAGAGCCTAGCGGTACTGCTGGCAAGCCAATGCTAGCTACATTACAAGGTAGTGGTTTAGGGCATATTTTAGCTGTAACAACACGATATTCCGGGGGAATTAAGCTCGGTACAGGTGGGTTAGTCAAAGCTTACGGTGGTGGCGTGAAACAAGCACTTGAGCGCCTTGAGAGCAAAATTTTTGTTCCGAAAAGCCAATTTAAGATCCAATGTCAGTATGGTGAAGTAGATCAGGTCAACTTTCTTATCAAACAGTTTGAAGGTGAATTAATCACCACAAATTATCAAGATAGTGTTGAAATACACCTTGCTTTGCCGCAAATGAACAGCGACAATTTGGAGCAATCTCTTCAGCCTCTTCAGCTGTTGTTAATACCGCTAGATTAGAGCTTCTGTTAAGTCAGTTAATAAGAAATATAAATGCAATATCGCTCGATAATCAGAATATTAGGTATCCTAGTTGCGCTATTTAGCTCAACAATGATCCCACCAGCCCTTGTCTCTTTGATTTACAAAGACGGTGCTGGTTTGCCCTTTGTTTTAGCATTTATGTTCACCCTAACCGCTGGCATGATGATGTGGTATCCCCAGCGCAAACAAAAAGGCGATTTAAAAGCCCGTGAAGGCTTTCTTATTGTTGTCTCCTTTTGGCTCGTACTTGGCGCATTTGGTTCAGTCCCGCTAACACTACTTGAAGAGCCTGATTTAACGTTATCAGACGCTGTTTTTGAAAGTTTCTCAGGCCTTACTACAACCGGGGCAACCGTTCTAACCGGTATTGAATACCTGCCCAAAGCAGTTCAGTTTTACCGCCAGCAACTGCAATGGCTTGGTGGTATGGGGATAATCGTGTTAGCCGTAGCGGTATTACCTATGTTAGGTATTGGTGGTATGCAGCTATATCGCGCAGAAACACCTGGTCCGGTAAAAGACTCGAAGATGACACCGAGAATTGCCGATACCGCTAAACACCTTTGGTACATTTATCTGACACTCACAGTCACTTGTGCACTGGCTTACTGGTTAGCAGGCATGAGTTTATTTGATGCGATATGCCATTCGTTTTCCACGATAGCCATTGGCGGCTTTTCAACTTACGATGCCAGTATCGGCCACTTTAATAGCCCTTTAATTAATACAATTTGCGTTGTATTTCTTATCATTTCAGGTATCAACTTTGCTCTACATTATGGCGCCGTTCGCGGTAAAACCATTATGGGTTATTTAAGAGACACCGAATTCAAAGTATTTATCGCTATACAAGTAGTACTGACTTTAATTTGTTTCTATGTACTGTTTAACCATGATGTATTTGAAACGCCAGAGCTAGCCTTTAACCATGCCATGTTCCAAGCAGTATCGATCAGTACCACAGCGGGGTTTGCAACCGATTCATTTGCAACCTGGCCTTTACTCCTTCCATTATTGCTCGTTTTCTCATCTTTCATTGGTGGCTGTGCAGGTTCAACTGGTGGTGGAATGAAAGTAGTGCGAGTATTTTTACTTTACTTACAGGGTCAACGCGAGCTTAACCGCCTGGTACATCCCAAAGCAGTATTTTGTATCAAGCTAGGTAAAAAAGCCCTACCTGATAAAGTCGTTGATGCAGTATGGGGGTTTTTCTCTGCCTACGCTGTTGTATTCGTTTTAATTATGCTGGCGCTACTGGCAACAGGTCTAGATAATATAACTGCTTTCTCAGCTACTGCGGCGTGTTTAAATAACCTAGGTCCGGGGCTTGGTGAAGTAGCCGCTCACTTTGGTGATATACCTGATGTCGGTAAATGGATCCTCGTTATCGCGATGATCTTTGGCCGTTTAGAGATCTTCACTTTACTCGTATTATTCACCCCAATGTTTTGGCGCGCATAAAAGTGTCAGACCCAGGTTGGTTTAACTCATTCAAAAGTGCCATAGCAGCAATCTTTGGTGTGCAATCAGAGAATAGGCGTCAGCAAGATTTTCAACACCAAAGTGCCACCCGCTTCATTATAAGTGGAGTTATTATTGTAGTCTGTTTGATTACAAGCCTAATACTACTGGTTGACTGGGTACTCAGCAGCTAAGAGTCGTTTTACTTAAACAGTGCAAATACTTCTTGAACAGGTTTGCGATTATTTGCTTCTCTACTGATATAACGTCTAACTTGAATATAGCTTGATTCAGCTTTTGCATATATCTCGCGCGTTAATTGTGTATCGTGGTTACTGATAAGCACAGGGATTGATTTAGCGCTTGATTTAATAGCAAGATCTGCCAAATCTGCCTGTTCTTTTTGCTCAAACTTATTACCCGCATAGCCAGTAAAGGAGTTAGCTTTTTCTGGGTTTAAATGAGCATAAGGCGGATCGCAATAGATCACACTATTGGCTTTTGCAGTGCGAATTACACTCTTGAAGTCTTTGCAGGTGAAGGTGGCTCGCTGAGATTTTTCAGCAAAAAAGTACATTTCTCGTTCTGGAAAATATGGCTTTTTGTAACGTCCAAAAGGAACATTAAACCCTCCGGAGCGATTATATCGACACAGGCCATTGTAGCCATGGCGATTTAAATAAATAAATATTGCGGACTTATCAATACCATTACGAGCCTGGTTGAATTTATCTCTGAGTTGGTAGTAGCTTTCTGAGTTGTTGTGCTTATCTGTAAATAGCTTGGCCGTTTTTTTAACCAACACTTCAGGTTTTTTCTGTAAGTGCTTATACAGGTTAATGAGATCTGGATTGATATCGTTAAGTTGGTAGCGTGTAAAATCGTGATTGTTGAGAAAAACCGCACCCGCACCAACAAAAGGTTCAACAAGTGTGTCACCTGCAGGTAGTAACTGATTTATCTGTTCAGACAGAGCAAATTTGCCACCTGCCCATTTTAAAAAAGGTCTGACTTTAGTCAAAGGAATCACTAATCTTGTTGTATTTGTTGCTGAATGGCGTTAATTGATTTTATCCAAGCATCTTTTGCTGGTATTGCAGCTAGCTCTTTGAGTTCAGCTAAACCGGTTTGGGCTGATTGTATACTGTCATAATAGCCATAGACAACGCCATATCGCCCTTTGCTGTGATAAATTTTCACATGCTCGAACAAGTTATGATCAGTTAGGTATTCATTGAGCAAAGATTGGCTAGAAACTAGGGTAATTTGAATCACATAGCTGGTTGCCGATGCAGCTAAGAACCATGCATTATCTCCCTGATAAGCATCAAAGTCATCGACACTATATGATACAAGCTTCACAGCATCTTGGACCCACTCCTCTGCCTCTGTCTCTGTCTCTGTCTCTGTCTCTGTCTCTGTCTCTGTCTCTGTCTCTGTCTCTGTCTCTGTCTCTGTCTCTAGGGCACTATTATCTGCGACTTGAAATTGAGTAGTTAAGTCAGTACTCATTTCAATTTGAGCCAGCGGTTCAGGGACAGACTTTTCTTCTGTTGCAGTTGCAGTTGCAGTTGCAGTTGCAGTTGCAGTTGCAGTTGCAGTTGCAGTTGCAGTTGCAGAACCAGCAAAAATTAAAGCCATATCATTATCAATAGACGGCTCAATTGGTAAAACGGTTTCATTGTCCTGTTTGTTGATTTTAGATTGTGGCTCGACACTTAAGTACGCCCAAGAAAAATAGACACCTACGGCAATAATAAGCACAAGAGAAATCAAAAATAATTTGACCGCTGCAGAAACAGTTTTTGGTGTTTTCGGCAAGAAAGATGCAAAATCATCATGTTGATGGGCTTCATTAAGGGTGATATCACCAATCAAAGAAACAGGCTTTTTAGCTTGTTTAATTTTACTAATAACTTGACCAGCTTTTTGACTATCGAGCTCTAAAATAATTTTAATACGCTGCGCAAATAACTGGTTTAACGCGATGAGATCTTGTAGTAATTCAGGACAATAAAAATCTTTGATCAACAAGGCATAATCGCCTTGCCCATTATCAAACTCTGAAAATAGCTCAATTAAGGTAAGTTCAGGATTGTGCAGCGGATTAGAAAAAAATTGATTAATTACCTGACTTCTAAGGCTTTGCAGGGTATCTTCTGCTGAAGTCGCAACATATGACAAATTGTATTTGTCACCAAATAAATGCAATTGTTGATTAAGCGCAATGCTATCACTATAAACAATGATAGCATTTGAATAGGCAAGGTTGTGGAGCAAGCGCTCAGTAACTTTTGCAGTCATTTGCACTCACTCCAAACGAAAATTAAGCGTCTAATACTTGCTCAAGTTCTTGCTGAGTCACATCAGCATAAAGCTGACTCTGACCGAGTTCACTAGGTAAAATAAAGCGCATCACATTATTTTGCACTTTTTTATCACGCATCATGTGTTTGATAAACGCACTGCAATCCATTTCTTCTGGCTTGTCGACTGGTAAATCGTATGCAGCAATTGTTTGTTTAATCTCATCGTAATCTGCCTGGCTAATGTAGCCTCGATTGAGAGAGGTTTTAGCTGCCAATACCATTCCCGTTGCAACAGCTTCACCGTGTAACCATACACCGTAACCCATTTCAGCTTCTATCGCATGGCCGAAAGTATGACCAAGATTAAGCAGTGCTCTCACTCCCCTTTCTTGCTCATCTTGAGCAACGACATCCGCTTTAATTGCGCAACATTTATAAATGATATCAATTAAAAAGGATTGCTCTAGCGCTTTTATTTGTTGCTGATTTTCAATCAGCGATTTCCAAAAAGCTTTATCACAAATTAAACCGTATTTGAGTACTTCAGAAATTCCTGCGGCAAACTCACGCGCTGGTAGCGTATTTAAAGTATCGACATCAATCACTACCGCTTCAGGTTGCTTAAAAGCACCTATCATATTCTTGCCTAATGGATGATTAACAGCTGTCTTACCACCAACTGATGAATCTACTTGAGATAAAAGTGTTGTTGGCACTTGAACAAAAGGTACGCCACGCTGATAACAGGCTGCAACAAAACCCACTAAGTCACCAATAACACCACCACCAAGCGCAACGAGTGTGGTATCACGACCGCAGTTATTCTCGAGTAAATAGGCATTAACCTTCTCAAATGAATCAAGCGTTTTATACTGCTCTCCATCGGGCAGACTAAAAGCACTGACATCAAAATCAGCAAGTGATGTTAATAATGTGTCGAGGTAGATTGGTTTAACCGTGTCGTTGGTAATAACCACTACACGTTTAGTTTTAATGATTGAAGTGAATTCTTCGGCTTTGTTGATTAAGCCAGAACCGATACGAATTGGGTAGCTACGAGCCCCCAAGTCAACAGTTAATTGAGTTATGCTCATAGCTACTTTTTATTATTCTAGTTAGAAACCAAGGCGGTCGATAATCTCTTTTGCAACGATTTTGGCGCTTTGCTCATCAGTTTTAACAACTAAGTCAGCAACTTCTTCATAAAGAGGATTGCGCGCTTTTGCTAAGTCTTCTAAGACTTGGCGTGGGTCATCTGTTTGTAAAAGAGGACGTTTTTTGTCTTTTTGGGTACGTGCGACTTGCTTGTCGATAGTCGTTTCTAAATAAACAACAAATCCACGAGCTGAAAGACGATTTCGCACTTCTTTGCTTAAAATTGAACCACCACCTGTGGCTAATACAATACCCTGCTGTTCTGTCAGGTCGAAAATGGCTTTCTCTTCTCTAACGCGAAATCCAGCCTCTCCTTCTACATCAAAAACCCAAGCTATATCGGCACCAGTGCGGCGCTCAATTTCAGCGTCTGAGTCATAGAATTCAAGGTGAAGCTCGCTTGCGAGTTGTCTACCAATTGTGCTTTTACCAGCCCCCATAGGGCCAACAAGAAATATATTACGTTTTTCTGTCATTGATCTGCTTTCTATCTACAAAAAGTTAGCTAATTACTCCAGAATTTGAGTTCCCAAATAAAAAGAGCCGAGATTATCTCAGCTCTTTGCTAACAATTGCAAGTTTGATAACAAGGGATAAGTTATTATTTTGTCCCTAGCTATAACTAAAAATTAAAATGCTTCAGTTACCACTCGTGGTGTTACGAAGATAAGTAACTCTTTTTTCTCATTAAAATCAGTGGTGCTCTTAAATAAATTACCGACATAAGGGATATCACCTAAGAAAGGTACCTTAGATTCAGTATAAGCCGTTGATTGCTGATAAATACCACCTAAAACAATTGTCTCACCATTATCAACTAAAACCTGTGTGCCAATTTCTTGAGTATCAATTGCCACTGCTTGACCCGTAGCTGTTGCTACAGTGTCACCACGCGAGTCTTGTGTAATGACAAGGTCTAAGATGATTCTATCATCTGGCGTGATTTGCGGCGTTACTTCTAAACTTAGTACAGCTTTTTTGAACGTAACAGCTGTTGCACCAGAAGAAGCAGCTTGAACAAATGGGATCTCCGTACCTTGCTCAATGTACGCTGTTTTTTGGTTAGCAGTCGTAATACGCGGGCTTGCAATTACTTCACCTTGGTTTTCACGCTCAAGTGCAGAAAGTTCAAGGTCCATGATAGTACCATCAGCTAACTTAGCAACGTGAAAAGCAATACTACCAGCCGGAGAAGCGACAGGTAAGTTAACATTTAAGCGCTCACCAATTGGTGGAATATCACTTGTACTAGTTGCGTTAAAAATGCCTTCAGCGCCATCCAATGTACCTGATGTTCCGTAATCACTACCTTGGTCAGAGAAACCCCAACGAATACCTAACTCTTCAGAAATATTATCTTTAACGGTAACAATACGTGATTCAATCACTACTTGCTTAACCGGAATATCTAGTATTTCAACAAGACGTTTAACGTTAGCAATACTGTCAGCCGTGTCGCGTAATAAAATAGTATTCGTACGCTCATCTACAGAAAGGCTACCACGCTCTGACATCATTGCATTTTCACCTTTTAATAAAGATGCAACTTCTGCTGCTTTAGCGTAGTTAACTTGAAGGTATTCAGTATAAAGCGGAGCTAATTCAGCAACTTGCTTTTTAGCTTGTAGTTCACGCGCTTCACGAGCGGCAATTTCATCTCCAGGGGCAACAAGTAAGATGTTACCTTCCATTCGCTTATCCAGACCTTTTATCTTAAGGATAATATCCAACGCCTGATCCCATGGCACACCATCTAAACGGAGTGTGATGTTACCGCCAACAGAATCACTCGTTACTAAGTTAAAGCCATTGTAGTCAGCAATAATCTGTAAAACGGTTCTAACAGGGATGTCTTGGAAGTTTAGTGAAATCGGGTCACCTTCAAAAGCCGCCGAGCCAACAATACCACCTTCCATTTTATCTTCAGTGATCTCAATCGTGAAAATATTTTCAAGTTGTTGGTACTGATAATTAAACGGGCGACTTGTTTCAATTTCAATGCGAGTTAAGCCACCATCTTTGAACGTTTCAACTGTATCAACTACTGTGCCGAAATCAGTTACATCCATTTTATATAATAAATCAGGAAGGATATCAGTATTGTGGAAATCAATTGTGATTTTGCCATTTTTATCAGCAACATCTACTGCAGCCATTTTATCTTCTAAAAAGATAAGTACTCGACCACTATCATCTTTACCATGTCTAAAGTCCATAGCTTGGATTTTGTTGAAGTATTCAATATCTTCTGTCGTTTGGGCTTTTTCAAATGTTGTGTTGTCAGAGATATGAACGAAGAATCGCTCACCTTCACTTCGCGTTTGATATACCTTCAAAGAATCTAATAAGATTTGAACTCTTAAACCTTCATCCTCGAATTGAGTTTTAATCATTTCAACACCAGCAATATTGACTGGCACTTCAGATAAGTAACTTTCAAAATCGGCTTCTGAAATTTCTAGTTCGATACGAGAAGGATTACTTAGAACTTGTACTTTAGGCTCTTCAGCTAACGCTTGGTCAAAAACAAACTCTAATTCAGTTTCACCTGCAACGACAGGGTTATATCGAATTTCATAGAGTACTGAAAGTGCGAATGCCTGCATAGGCATTAACAACATACCCACAACGAGGAGCAATTGGCGGAAACCGCTACTTTTAATCCAGTTCATCATTTTGTTTGCGTTCCTAAATCAGATTCATTTTCTAGCATAACTAATTGGGCGCTACGCTTCTCCCAACAACCTGTACCATCTGGGATCATTTCTTCTAGTTCTATTAGATCCGTGGTCACACCAACGATACGACCGTGATACAAGCCCATAAAGTTACCCGGACGGACCCTAAATAATGCGCCATCAGCGGCTTCAATCAAGCCCCATAATGAGCCATCAGAACCTAAGGTTCCACGCATTTTTAAGTTATCAAGAGGGTATTTTTCTAAAGGTTGCTTATTACGAGCAAAATTCGGTTGCAAGCAATCGCGAGACTGTTGCAATTTATCTTGAATTAGCTCAGGTTCTGGCTCTACGAATGGGCTTCGCAAGCCACTTACTGAGTATTCAAAACTCTCAAATTTTTCAACTTTAGGAATAGGTTCTATATTAGTTTTAGCTGAAGCTTTAACACCATTGGTGAACTCTTGTAAATCAGCTAAATCTTTACCACAACCAACCAGTAATAAACTGGCGATACTAATGGATAATAACTTTTTCATTACTGTGCTCCCTGGTTTTGTTGATTAGGAGCAATGCCTTTATAGCGATATGTTTTCGCTAATAAGTTTAGCGTCAATACATCACCTTCTTTAACAGCAATGGTAAAATCGTGCAGAGTAACGATACGGGGTAGAGCAGCAACACGACTTAAGAATTCACCAAACTCGTGATAACCACCAACAACCTCTAAACGCAGCGGTAATTCTGTATAGAACTCTCGTTCTATTTCACTTTCCCAGTTAATCTTAG
Organism: Marinifaba aquimaris; assembly: GCF_013328345.1. Classification (GTDB taxonomy): domain Bacteria; phylum Pseudomonadota; class Gammaproteobacteria; order Enterobacterales; family Alteromonadaceae; genus Marinifaba; species Marinifaba aquimaris. The sequence continues at coordinate 21,407 of NZ_JABULX010000040.1, read as the reverse complement.
TGAAAGTCAAACCACTTGTTGTACCGACGAAGCTCACATCGTCAAGTAAGCCAGGTGTTTCGTGTTCAGTAGGAAGACGTTTCAATAACTGTGCGAAATCATTTTCCATCGTCTCTAGCTGTTCTTTGTATGCATCAGCATTAACAGCGACATGGTACTTAGCAGTAAACTGCTGTCTAAGTTGCATTTCTTGCTTAGTAATGTTCTCGTAAGTTTTAATTTTGTCTTCAATCAGTAGTTTGTAGCTTCCCCAAGCAACAACTAGTGCAGTGAGGATCGCAAAAATAATTTTGACTGGAGTAGGCAAACTGCCTAAGTCATTTAAATCAATTTCAATGTCATTGATATCGATATCTTTTAAATCCATGTTCTTCCAATCCATTACCTAGCTCCTTGTTGTTGAGCTGAAGCTTCAGATTGTCCGGTCACATTAACTGGCTTAACCGCCATGGACATAGTGAAGTCAGATAAAATACGAGGCTCAACTTGAGCGGCAACAATTGAATTAAGAACCGGTTCTTCAAGTAACCATGAAGTTTCAATTTTACGCATCATGTTAGATAAGCGGTTATTAGATTCACTTTTACCCTGAACTGACACCTGAGTATCCTGCTTTTCTAACTTAGTTAGATAAACACCAGGTGGCACAACTTTAACCAACTCATCAAGAATTTGTGCACCAAGGTTTCGGTTACGCTGTAAATCTGCGATTAACTGCATTCGTTGCTCTAAGCTCTTACGGCGTAATTTGAGGTTTTTAATCTCTTCAATTTTGGTATCGAGAACGGCAATTTCCGTTCTTAGGTATTGGTTACGCTTTTGTTGGTCTTCAATTTGACCATTATAATAAAGGCGAACCATCATCATGACTAAAAAGACAATTGTAGCGGTAGCAATTAACACTGCCATAAACTCTTTTTGTCTTTGTTCCTTGGCATGTTCACGCCAAGGCAAGAGATTTATATGTGGCATGGGTCAAAACTCCTTAACGCTAAACCAGCTGCAATCATAAAAGAGCTGCCCTGTCTTTCAATTAACCCTTCATCAACTTTAGTGCTGTGCTGCATATTGCCAAAAGGTTGAGCTACGACACAGTGAATACCTAATTCATCTTGGATAACTTGTTGCATGCCTTCAAGTAAAGCAGTACCGCCCGATAACACTAAGTAATCTAGCTTTTCTTTATCACTTGCCGTTAAGAACATTTGTATAGCACGGCGAATTTGCTGAATAACAGCAGTTTGGAAAGGCGCTAGTACTTCAAAGGTATAGTTAGGAGGTAAATCACCTGAAATTTTAGCAATTTCAGCTTCATCAAATGTTTTGTTGTAGTAATTGACGATATTTTTGGTGTATTGCTCTGAGCCAAAACTTTGGTCACGCGTGTAAATACTTTCACCTTGATGCATAACCGTCATTAAGCTCATGTTGGCGCCCATATCAATAAGGCCAACTAACTTATCATTAGCATCTTCAGGTAATTGGGAATAGATGAGCTCTGCACTTCTAGCCAAAGCAAAAGATTCAACATCCATCACCTTAGCGGTGAAGCCACCAATATCAAGTGAAGATACACGTGCTTCAACACTCTCAGTACGAGCTGCACTTAATAGCACATTGACTTTTGATGGGTCAGATTCGTTAACACCCAGTGATTCGAAGTCGATACGAACTTCTTCTAATGGGTAAGGAATTAAACTATCAGCTTCAATTTCAATTTGAGTTTCCATCTCTTCGTCAGTCAAGCTGACATCCATGAAGATAGTTTTGGTGATAACAGTAGAGCCAGAAACTGCAGCAGCAGCATGCTTAATATTGTTTGGAAATTGTTTACGGATACGAGAGATAACCTTTCCTATCGCTTCAATGTCTTGAATCTCTCTTTCATTGAGCGCTCCCTTAGGAATGGTCTCTTGAACCGCATGCAATAGGCGATACTGTTCCCCGTCTTTCTCAAGCAAGACAGCTTTAACAGCGTGAGAGCCGATATCAATACCGACAATTGCTGTATTTTGTTTCCCGAGGAGTGAAGTAAGCATAATAACGTTCAACCACTATAATTTTTATGTTTTTTTATATTTGTTATATTTTTTCAGTACATTATAGGCTGTAATGTGACAAAATATCGCCAACATCTCACTTACGAATATAACGATTATTAACCGTTTGTGCCACATTTTTTAATATTGAGTTAACAGTGAATAAGTTTTTTAAAGTCTTTTTGTTCCTTTTTCTGTTTGGCTTCATCTCTGGCATCCTCGCAATTGGCGGGGCTTATCTCTATGTCAAAGACGAATTACCGTCGGTTGAGATGTTAAGAGATGTTAAGCTACAAACACCGATGAAAGTCTTTACCGCAGACGGTAAACTCATCTCACAATTCGGTGAAAAAAAGCGAATTCCACTCAAATTAGATGAAATACCAGACACTTTAATTCAAGCTTTCCTAGCGACCGAGGACGCACGCTTCTACGAACACCCTGGAGTAGATTTTATTGGTATTGTTCGTGCAGCGTTCAAAGTAGCGGTTAGCGGCCAGAAAAAACAAGGTGCAAGTACTATAACTATGCAGCTTGCTCGAAACTTTTTCCTAACTCGCGATAAAACCTATATCCGTAAGATAAAAGAAATCTTTATCGCTATTCATATCGAAAATTTATTAACTAAAGATGAAATTCTCGAACTTTACTTAAATAAGATCGAACTGGGTTACCGTTCATTTGGGGTTGGCGCAGCAGCAGAAGTTTATTACGGCAAAACAATTGAGCAACTCACTTTACCGGAAATGGCGATGATCGCCGGCTTACCTAAGGCGCCATCAGCATTGAACCCTATTCGCAATCCAGAGCGTGCACGCGACCGACGCAACACTGTACTCTGGCGAATGCTAGAAACTAAAGTAATAAATGAAACCACTTATCATGCGGCTGTTGAAGCACCGATTGAAACCCGTTTTCACGGTGCACAAATTGAATTGGACGCACCTTACATAGCCGAGATGGTTCGCCAAGAGATGGTAAGCCGTTATGGCGAAGAAGACGCTTACACACAAGGCTACCAAGTTTACACGACGGTACTATCTCAATCTCAAGCTGCGGCACAGCAAGCGACGAGACACAATTTACATGCTTACGATGAGCGTCATGGCTATCGTGGCGCACAAAGGCAAGTTTGGTATCCAGATGAAGAGCATTGGTCAGCAAAAGAAATCCGCCGCTTACTGTTACCTATTAATGATTTTGGTATGTTGGAATCGGTAGTCGTAACCGGTATCGATGTTGAAAATAACAGTTTTGAATTTACCAATCGCCAAGGTGAAATCAGTTATGTTTTCTGGCCAAATATGAATTGGGCAAGGCCCTTTGTTAGTAATGATAGCCAAGGAAAAGAACCTAATTCTGTTCAAGATATCGTGCAAATTGGTGAATTAATCTATGTAAGACCAATTAAAGATAATCAATGGCGTCTTGCTCAACTTCCGCAAGCTTCTGCAGCGTTAGTCTCTATAGACCCTAACAATGGTGCAATTAGGGCGCTAATGGGTGGTTATGATTTCAGGCAAAGTGAATATAATCGCGTCACTCAAGCTAAACGCCAAGTCGGTTCGAATATCAAACCTTTTATATATTCTGCGGCTATTGAAAAAGGCTTTACACTTGCTTCTATCATCAATGATGCGCCGATTAATCAATGGGATCGCCGCCAAGGTACAGTTTGGCGTCCTAAAAACTCACCAGCGGTTTATGACGGCCCTACCCGTATGCGTGTCGCATTGGCAAAATCTAAAAACGTTGTTTCAGTTCGACTGTTAAGGGCAGTTGGTATTGATGATTTAGTAAGCCACTTGACGAATTTTGGCTTTTCACCTCACGAACTACCCAAAAATGAATCGCTTGCCTTAGGCTCGGCCTCTCTTACCCCATTGGAAATGGTTAGAGGGTTTGCAACATTCTCAAATGGTGGCTTTTTAGTCGATACGTTCTTAGTCGATCGCATTGAATTAGCAGATGGAACAGAAGTCTATGCAGCCGATCCTAAAATTGCCTGCTTAAATTGCTCAGTTGCTCAAAACGCCCCTGAACTTGATGAAATACAACAAAATTTTGATGGATTATCAGAACTTGAGCAAGATGCGGTGTTAGCGAGTTTAGAAGAACCCAACTTAGCTGAACAAGTTATTAGTGAACAAAATGCCTTTCTTATTAACCAAGCAATGCGCTCTGCAATTACAGGCGGTGGCGATTGGCGTAAAAAAACAGGTTGGAATGGTACTGCATGGCGAGCCAGAGCACTTAAACGAAAAGATATCGGCGGTAAGACAGGTACAACTAATGATGCCAAAGATGCTTGGTTTAGTGGTTTTACGTCTACAGAAGTAGCTACAAGCTGGGTCGGTTTTGATGATCACAGTAAAGATTTAGGTAAAACCAAATACAATAATAACTTAGGTAGAAACCAAATCTACGGTACAGAATTTGGTGCCAAAACTGCTTTACCTGCTTGGATTGAATATATGCAGTTTGCAATGCTAGGCGTTGAGGAAAAACCTTACTTGGTACCGAATGATCTCGTTACAGTCAGAATTGACCAAGCAACGGGTAAACTTACGAAAAAAACGGATTACACTGCGAAATTTGAATACTTTATCAAGGGAACTGAGCCGACAGAATATGTAGAGGTCAATCCAAACCCAGACGTACTTGAAGCTCAAAAAGCAGGTGAAGTGATTGAAGATGACAGCGAGATATTTTAACTCTCGCTGTTAAGACAAGCTTGGCTTAAATTACTAATTCAAGTACTTTAGAGCGGCGCTGATAGTTATATAACTGCTGCTTTTGTTGTGGTAAGTCTTCAACATTCGCCAATTGGAAGCCTTGTTCTAAGAACCAGTGAATACTTTGGGTCGTAAGCGCGAAGATCTTATCGTACTTTTGTTTTTTCGCTTCTTTAACTACGGCATCTAATAATAAAGCACCGCGATCTGCATCTCGATATTCGTGGTGCACCGCTAGGCAAGAAAATTCACCAACATTGTCTTCAGCGAATGGATATAAAGCCGCACAACCAATAACTAGACCATCTCGTTCAATTAACACAAAGTGATCAATTTCCATTTCCAGCTGCTCGCGTGAGCGGCGCACTAACAAACCTTTTTCTTCCAACGGTCTGATCAAATCTAAGATACCACCAATATCACTGATTTGAGCGGCTCTTAATTTCTCCGACGCTTCGGCACAAATCTGAGTACCGATACCATCACGCGAGAAAAGCTCTTGTAGCATGGCACCATTTAATTCGTAGCCAACTAAGTGACATCTTGGTACACCTGATTTACAAGCAGCGATCGCCGCGTTGAGAAAGGCAATTGTGCTTGAATGTGTCGACTTTTGCTTAACTAGCTCGTTTACTTTTAACTTAGCTGCACTAGGTGTTAATTCAGCGATAGTGTCAGCATTTTCATCCAATATACCGTTAACTTCGCTAAAACCTATCATCTTCTCAGCACCCAACTTAATCGCTACTTGTGTAGCAACTTCCTCGGCAGTCAAGTTAAAACTCTCACCTGTGACCGATGCAGCAATTGGGCCTAATAAAACAATCGAATTGTTTTCAAGCTGACGGTTGATACCATCAACATCAATTCGACGCACCCGGCCCGAGTGACAATAGTCAACACCATCTACAACACCAAGAGGTTGAGCAATTACAAAGTTGCCGCTGACAACGTTAATTTCAGCACCTTGCATAGGTGTATTACTAAGAGACATAGACAAACGAGCTGTAATATCTAACTGTAATGCTCCTGCAACCTGCTTAATTCGAGAAAATGTCTCATCATCAGTTACTCGAATACGCTTGTGATATTCACTAACAATACCCGACTCAATTAATGCTTCATTAAATTGCGGGCGAGCGCCAAAAACGAGGACAATTTTAATACCGATACAATTAAGCAGGGCAATATCATTAATAATGTCTTTATAAAACGTCGGCTGACTAATCGCCTCACCACCGAGCATGATGACAAACGTTTTGCCACTATGAGCATTTACATAAGGTGCAGATTGACGGAAGCCATCAACCAATTTTGTAGTACGAATAGACATTATCTGATTTACTTTTTTGCTTTATTAACTTTATACCTGTGCCAGAGACAAAAAAGCAAGCCATAAGGCTTGCTTTAATCATGACTAAATAAGGCTTATTTCTTTAACTGAGCTAGCTGAGCTTTTACTTGCTCTTTAGACGTGCCACCAAGCGCTAAACGCTTTTCTAAGCAGGCTTCAATAGTTAAGTGTTGGTAGACATCATCCTCAATTGTGTCGCTAAATTGCTTTAATTCAGCTAACTCAAGATCCTCTAAAGGCTTTTTCTGCTCAATCGCATAAACCACAGCTTCACCTACAATGTGGTGCGCTTCACGGAAAGGAATTTGCTTAGCCACTAAGTAATCGGCTAATTCAGTTGCATTTGAGTAACCAGCTTGAGCTGCTTGATAAGTACGCTCAGGGTTTGTTTTTAATCCTTGCATACAAAGTACAGCCATTTCTAAGCAAATACTCCATGTATCAACAGCATCGAATAAACCTTCTTTGTCTTCTTGCATATCTTTGTTATAAGCAAGAGGAAGGGCTTTCATCGTTGTCATCATACCTGTTAGAGCACCCACTACACGGCCACATTTACCGCGGATAAGCTCCATTGCATCAGGGTTCTTCTTCTGAGGCATTAGTGATGAACCAGATGTCACGTTGTCACTCATTTCTAAGAAACCAGCTTCACCTGAATTATAGAAAATAACATCTTCAGCCATACGTGATAAATGCACAGATGAAATTGAAGCTACAGATAATAACTCAAGTACGTGATCGCGATCAGACACTGAATCTAAACTGTTGCGAGTAGCACGAGCAAAACCTAAATCTTTCGCGAGCTCTTCACGGTCGATATCATAAGCCGTACCAGCTAAAGCACCACAACCTAGCGGAGATGTATTCAATAAGTCAACAGCATTAGCTAAACGCTTTTTGTCACGAGTGAACATTTCTACATAAGCTAAACACCAATGAGCAAATGTTACTGGTTGAGCGCGTTGTAAGTGAGTGTAGCCAGGTAATACCGTATCTTGCTCACGCTCAGCTAACGCAACTAATGCTGCGATTAACTCACCTAGTAACTCATCTAAACCTTCACATTGCTGTTTACACCAAAGTTTTAAGTCAGTTGCAACTTGGTCATTTCGACTGCGACCTGTATGTAACTTCTTACCTAAATCGCCTACGGCATCGATTAACTTACCTTCAACCCAGCTGTGAATATCTTCAGCATCCGACTCAAGTACAACCTCAGGGTTCTCTTTTACAACTAACAATAAGTCGTTAAGCGCTTTTTCTAAATCGTGCTGCTCTTGTGCTGATAACACATTGACCGACGCTAATGCACGAGACCAAGAAATTGAACCAATGATATCTTGTTCAGCCATGCGATAGTCGACTGGTAAAGAATCGTTGAATAACTTGAATAGTTGACTGGTTTCGCCGGTAAAACGACCGCCCCAAAGTGCCATAATGATCTCCTGAATAACGTCAATTTAAGCTTAAAAGTTTAATCACTGATATTAATGATTAAGCGTTTAAACTTGGTATTAGTTGCTTAATTAAAACAAAAGCAAGTCAGGTTCGACCTGACTTGCTTGCATACAGATAAGTCAGCTACTTATTTTGAAGCTTTGTTAATTGCTTCAATACGGCTTGATAAGCTGAATAAACGAATAAAGCCTTCAGCATCTTTCTGGTTATAAACTTCATCTTCACCAAACGTAGAGAATTCTTCGTTGTATAAGCTATTTGGTGAACGACGTTGAATAACAGTGCAGTGACCTTTGTATAAACGCACCACAATATCACCTGTGATGTTATCAGCAAATGATGCACCAGCTGCTAATAAAGACTTAGATAGCTGAGTGAACCAACGACCGTCGTAAATTACGTGCGAGAACTCTAAACCAACTTGTTCGCGGAACTTAAGCGCATTTTTGTCTAAGATCATACACTCTAGTGCTTTATAAGCTTTCATTAATACCGTACCGCCTGGTGTTTCATAACAACCACGAGACTTCATTCCCACTAAACGGTTTTCTACGATATCAATACGGCCAACACCGTGTGCTGCTGCTTTTTCGTTTAGGTAAACTAATGAATCATATGCAGATAGTTCTTTACCGTCTACCGCAACTAATTCACCTTTGTCAAAGCTAAGCTGAAGTGTTTCAGACTCATCTGGTGCATCCATAGGATCAACCGTCATTGTCCAAATGCCTTTTGATGGTTCATTCCACGGATCTTCGATTTCACCACCTTCGTGAGAAATATGCCACGCGTTAGCGTCACGGCTATAAATCTTAGTAAGTGAAGCTGAACATGGAATATTGCGCTCTGCTAAGTAGTTTAATAAATCTTCACGTGAGCGCATTTCCCACTCACGCCATGGCGCGATAACTTTTAGTTGTGGAGCTAACGCCGCAAAACACGCTTCAAAGCGCACTTGGTCGTTACCTTTACCAGTACAACCGTGACAAACCGCATCAGCACCTACTTTAAGCGCAACTTCAACGTGTGCTTTTGCAATGACCGGGCGCGCCATAGACGTACCAAGTAAGTATTCACCTTCGTAAACAGCACCTGTTTTAACGATAGGGAAAATGTACTCTTTTACGAACTCTTCTTTTAAATCAACAACATGACATTCAGAAGCACCAGATGCGATCGCTTTTTCTTGGATGCCTTCTAATTCTTCTTCACCTTGACCTACATCGGCACAGAAAGCGACAACTTCACAACCGTTATACGTTTCTTTTAACCATGGAATGATGGCTGATGTATCTAAGCCACCTGAGTAGGCTAAGACAACCTTTTTGATATCTGACATGTTTGTTCCTCTGTTTCGTAACTAGTTTGCGTTACTACGCAATAATTCTATTTTTCAAGCCAGTGACTTACACTCGCCTGATGTTTAAATCAATTTTAATCGTTATTTTAATAACGTCATCAATACCGCATTTTGGGCATGCATTCGGTTTTCAGCTTGTGCCATTAAAATAGACTTTTCGCTATCAACCACTTCATCTTCAACTTCAATACCGCGATAAACCGGTTGGCAATGCATGAAGTATTTAACGTCTAAGTCATTCATTAGCTGAACAGTCGTTTTGTATGGCGCGAACTTAGCCTTGATATCATCAAGTGATTTATCATCACCCATTGAAATCCAAGTATCGTTGTAGATCGCATCAACGCCTTTTGCATCGTTTACATCATTTGAAATAATGATTTCGCCGCCGTTTTCAGCCGCTAATTTTTGCGCTAATTGAACCACTTGTGCATCAGGACTGTAACCAACAGGCGTTACTGAAACGACTTTTAGGCCTAAAATAGCACCTGCGAGTAATAATGAATGCGTTACATTATTCCCGTCACCAACATAGGCAATCGATGCACCATCAAGACTATTACCACGAGCTTCGTACAGCGCTTGGTAATCAGCAATTGCTTGGCAAGGGTGGTATAAATTACAAAGAGAATTGACTACGGGTACACTACCGTGCTCAGCTAATTCAACCAATGTATCGTGCTCAAATACACGGGCAACAATCGCATCAACCCAGCAAGATAAGTTTAACGCGAAATCTTTAACTGACTCTCGCTTGCCTAAAGCACCGTTTTGTTGATCTAAATAAACCGAGTGACCACCGAGCTTAGCAATACCTACATCAAAGCTCACACGTGTACGTAAAGATGGCTTTTCATAAATAGTGGCAATGCTTTTACCTGCTAATGCTTGGCTGTATTTACCTGGGTTCTGTTTGTGATCTACGGCAAGTTTGATCAAATCCATGATCTCATTTTTAGAAAGATCTTTTACTGACAAAAAGTGTTTCATTAATATTATCCTTTTTGTTAAGCCTGAACGGTTGTGCCACATGACTTGCTTTCAAGCCACTGACCAATCAATTTAGGGTTGCGCCAATTGAGAATGCCAATTGGTGCATTGAGTTCTTGAGCTGTCGCTAACGCGGTATTTACTTTCACAACCATGCCATCGGTGATCACACCTGAATCGATAAGTTGATCAGCAACTTCACGGGTCATAGTCGGGATTACAGCTTTATCCGCATCTAAAATCCCATCTACATCTGAAAGTAAAACGAGCTGACCTTTAAGAATTTTTGCTAACGCTTCTGCAGCTTGGTCGGCATTTACATTTAATAAAGTGCCATCGGCTTTAGCACCAATTGAACTAATCACTGGTAAATAACCATTGGCAAGTAAATCTTTTACTAACTGAGCTTGCTCACTTGATGTTGAAGCCACTTCCCCGACTAAACCTAAATCAGGGTCAGTTATGTCACAAGCAATATCACCACCATCTGCTAATGAAATAGAGACAGCTTTTGCACCCACACCAATTGCGGCACTTAGCATTTGTTTATTTGCCGTACCGGCCAAACCACCGACAACATAAGGCATATGCTCAACAGGCGTAATACGCAAACCGTTTTTCTTTTCACTATTTTGGCCTAAATCAGCTAATAGTTGCTGAACTAAAGCGCCACCACCGTGTACAACAACAACGGGTTGTTTTTCGCTAATTGCTTTTAACTCAGCAAAAAATGCAGTTAAGCAGTTGGCATCTTCAAGTAATGCGCCGCCTACTTTAATGACCAGTGTTTTATCACTCATTTAAATTAAACCTTTATTCGATGCAAAACCAAACCTTAAGTTTGCGCATTGCATCGCTTGTGCCGCAGCACCTTTTAATAAATTATCTATCGCGGAAACGACGACTAAATAGCCGGTTTCTTTATCTAGCTGCCAATGTAAATCAACAAATGGCGTTGCAGCTACATCTTGTACCGATGGCCAGTTTTGTCTTAAACGGACCAGAGACTTACCTTCGTAAGCATCGTTAAATGCTTTATCAACTATTGCCTCGGTTGTGCCTTCTTTAAGCTTTGACGTGATAGTAGCTAAAATACCGCGCTTAAAATTACCTAAATGCGGCGTAAAGATCACAGGATGCGCTAAATGCTCTGCAATTTCAGGCTGATGCCTGTGGCCCAGCACACCATAAGGATTTAGGCTCACTTCACAAAAGCTAGACGTTAAACTCGCTCGTCTTCCCGCACCTGAAACACCTGAGGTTGCATTGATAATAGGTAAAACTGACGAATCAATTAAATTAGCCATTTGTAATGGCTTTAATGCCATTAGTGAAGCAGTTGGATAACAGCCTGGAACCGATATTAAATCGCTTTGACGAATGTCATCAAAATTCCACTCAGCTAATCCATAAACTGCTTGTTGCAACAACTCAGGATATCTGTGTTCAAAGCCATAATATTGTTTAATCACGGACAAATCGGATAATCGATACGCTCCTGATAAATCAAAGACCTTAGATCCGTGATGCAGGGCTTGTGCAACCCATTCAACCGATGCTGAATGTGGCGTACATAAAAACAATGCATCGGATTCGGCACAAATTTTTCCTATTTGCGCTTCTCCAACCGGAATCAGAGTACGATCTATCTGATAAGCAAATTGTCCATGTATAGATGAAAAAGGTTTGTAGGCATCGCTACTGTTTTCCGATACATATAATCCAGCAATTTGAAACTGTGGATGGTTATGCACCAATGCTGCTAACTCTGCGCCAGTATATCCGCTGGCACCAATAATTGAGACTCTGATCATCGTTCCACTCTTTTTTGTCAGGTGAGTTACAGGTTAAAACCAATCTTGCATTCTAGCAGTGAGCTTATAAAAAGCGAATGACAATTAATGGTTTAACTCAGTAATTTACCATAGTGAAACAAAGCAGAATCAGTCCTTGCAAGTAACCTTTTTCTAGCTAAAAACAAAAGAAGCGCCATAGGCGCTTCTTTGGGCAAGGATAAATACTAAACAAATATGAATATTTATTCAATATAAAAGAATAAGTAACACTAAATTATTGCGTCAAGCGCCTTTTTAACATCAGCAACAAGCTCATCACCGTCTTCAATGCCTACAGAAAAACGCATCAAGCTCGGTTTAATACCCGCTGTTGCTTGCGCTTTTGTATCCATCGCCGCATGTGTCATCGTTGCTGGATGGCACACTAAACTTTCAGTACCACCTAGTGATTCAGCTAAAGAAAAATGCTCAAGTCCGTTGATGAAGTTCACCACTTCCTCTTGACCACCTTTTAATTCAAAGCTCAACATGGCACCAAAACCCGTTTGTTGTGCTTTTGCTAATTCATGGCCAGGATGGCTTGGTAAACTAGGATGGTAAACCACTTCTACTGCGTCATGCTCAACCAATAAATCAACTAATTTAGCTGCATTTTCTTGGTGCTGTTTCATTCTTGGCACTAACGTACGCACACCGCGTAATGTTAAATAGCTATCAAATGCTGAACCTGTAATACCAATACAATTTGCCCACCAAGCTAACTCTTCGCCCAACTCTTTTGTCTTGGTGATTAATGTACCCGCAACAACATCAGAGTGACCGTTGATATATTTAGTGGTTGAATGCACGACAATATCTGCACCTAACGTAAGTGGGCGCTGACATACTGGCGTCATAAATGTATTATCGACGGCAACTAAAGTCTCGCTTGCTTTGGCACGCTGACAAATATCTTTTAAATCCGTGATCCGTAGCAATGGGTTAGAAGGCGTTTCAACCCAAATTAATTTTGGCTTTTCAGCAAAAGCAGCGTCAAGCTGAGCAGGGTCAGTTTGATTGATCACTTTTAATTTAAATTGACCACGGTCAGCTAAATTAACAAATAAGCGATAACTACCGCCGTAACAATCATGAGGGACAACAAGTAAATCATCAGGACGTAATACTTGCAGGGCAAGGTGAATAGCAGAAGTACCCGATGAAGTAACGATACCGTGCTCACCCTCTTCTAATTCAGCTAAAGTTTGGGCTAGAACATCACGACTTGGGTTACCACAACGACTGTAATCGTATGGACCTTTTTCATCAAAGCCTTTAAAAGCATAGGTAGATGATAGGTAAATAGGTGGCACTACTGCAGCATATTGACCATCCGACTCAATACCACCGCGCACAGCAATTGTTGAAAGTGTTTTTTTACTCATTGGACTTCACTATAATTATTTTTAGACGTCTATACGTCCAAAATGTATAGTGACAAAGGCAAACAGTCAACGACACAAATTATATAAGTTATGAGTGATAGTTGACTGATTCAATTTTGATAATACAATTTCGTTTTTTAAATCGGTAGGTTGCAGCTATGGCACAGTGGGACGGAAATTATATTCATCCGTATGTTGAACACGGTAAAAAAAGTGAACAAGTCAAAAAAGTCACTGTATCTGTACCCTTAAAAGTATTGAAAGTACTGACTGATGAGCGCACCCGTCGCCAAGTCAATAATTTACGCCACGCAACTAATAGCGAATTATTGTGTGAAGCCTTTCTTCACGCGTTTACTGGTCAGCCTCTTCCTTCAGATAAAGATCTAGAGAAAGATAATCCACACAAAATAGCTGAAAAAGTAAGAGCGATACTAGCCGAGCAAGGTATTGATATTTCAGATGAAGAAGCGATTATCGAAGGCAGTGAAGACGATTAATAATTAATTTTAAGAAATATTGAACTAAGCAGAAAAGCAGCAGTCATAAAAGATGTGATTGGAATGTATTTCTGTTTATAACTCCCTATAAACATCGCCTCGCCACCCCGCGAGGCTTTTTTTTGCCTTAAAGAAAAGCGCTTATTCTTCACTCACCTTTTCTTCAAACGATGCCCACATCTTTTTGGCCCCCGATGTCAGGTCTTCTTTTAGTTCTATGCCCTTTTCTTTGGCATCTTCGGCCAACTCAGCGCTAGAATCTTTAACGTCATCAGCAATATCTTTAGCAGAATCAGCGACCTCATCAGCTAAATCAGCTGCTGAATCACCTACTTCATCGGCAAAATCTTCTGCCGATTCAGCCACATCTTCAGAAAATTGTTGCGCTGATGTTTTAACTTGTTCAACTTTCTCTTCGCTTTGGCAGCCCATCAGAGTTAATAGAGCCAATAACAAGCCAATTTTTTTCATGGGTTTCTCTAATTTTTTATATCGAAAGGGAACTCTTCGCCTTGTTCACAGTCATATTTAATGTGATTGGAAGTCAGTTTCCTTTTAACTCCCTTTTAGCCCACTACCCTAAGTGGGCTTTTTTATATCTTGAATTTATTCAGCAGCCGTCTCTTCGGTATTTTCACCTTCTGAGAACCAAGTATTAAGCTTGTTTTCTAACTCTTTCACGCCTAAATTTTTCAATGATGAGAACGATTGAACTTCAATATCACCACCCAGTTCTTTTAATTCCTTACGCACCTTTAATACTTGAGAGTTTCTTGGTCCTGCCTTTAGCTTGTCTGATTTGGTCAGTAGCACCATAACAGATAAGTTTGAATCCACAGCCCAGCTAATTAAGTCGTGATCAAGATCTTTCATTGGGTGGCGAATATCCATTAATACAACAATACCTTTTAAGCACTCACGCTCTTGTAAATATTCACCTAAAGCAGCTTGCCACTGCCTTTTCATCGCTTCCGGTACTTTTGCAAAACCGTAACCAGGTAAGTCGATGAGTCGTTTACTCTCAGTCACTTCAAATACATTGATTAATTGAGTACGACCCGGCGTTTTACTGGTACGCGCCAAGCTTTTTTGTCTCGTTAATGTGTTTAAGGCGCTCGATTTGCCCGCATTAGAACGGCCAGCAAAAGCGACTTCAATACCTTCATCAGCAGGAAGCTTAGTTATGTTTGGAGCACTGGTAACAAATGAAGTTGAATGATAATTGAGCACTTTAAATACCTGTAACGAATTTCAATGGCGGCTAGTTTACTGCAATCTCGCGCTATTTTCAGCTCGACAGGTAATCTATATCGAAGGAAACCAGTGCAATTTTAAAATTAAACGAACAAAAAGGGCACTTTTTATAGGGATATTGGCTATAAAATGGGTTTGCTAGTTTTGTAATGACGTTTTTTATGTAAAAATATCAGGTAGTTTAAATTATAAGAGCAGCCGACCTGAATGCTGCTAGCCACGAAGAGATATAAAAGAGATATAGCCATGAAAAAAATTGCAATTGCTTTGTCATTGGTTTTTGGCGTTTCAGCACAAGCTTACGCATTAGAAGGTAATGCAGAAGCAGGTAAAGCAAAATCTGCTACTTGTGTTGCCTGCCACAGTGTAGACGGTAACAGCGTGATCCCTGCGAATCCAAAAATTGCAGGTCAAAGTGAAGCTTACTTACTAAAACAATTGCAGGATTTTAAATCAGCATTCACAGGTGGTAATGGTCGTAAAAGCGCCGTAATGGGTGCAATGACAGCTGCGTTATCTGAACAAGACATGGCTGATTTAGCGGCTTACTTCGCTTCTCAAGAAACGTCGCCAGGAACAACGCCTGAAGATGTTATTGAAGCGGGCTCAAAATTATACCGTGGTGGTGATGAGTCACGTGGCATTACAGCTTGTACTGCTTGTCACGGTCCACAAGGCGAAGGCATGAGCTTAGCGGGTTACCCTAAATTAGGTTACCAACATGCTGACTACATTTCTACGCAGTTAAAAGCATTCCGCGATGGCACACGTAACAATGATATGAATGGCATGATGCGTGATATCGCTGCTAAGTTATCTGATAAAGACATCGAAATCTTATCTAAATACTTAGGCGGTTTACACTAAGCACTTGCTGAGTGTTAGTTTGAACGATAAGAGCCGGTTTACCGGCTCTTTTTATTTTATTACCTCTACCTTCTTCAGAAGCTCATCAATTAACCACATCTTCCTCGTAAGATATTTCTCACAACAAGCGTAATCCATCAGCCAAAGTTAAATTTGAGATATGTCTTAAATAAACTTCACATAAACCAACAAAAACCAACAAATTCAATTACATAGTTTTATTTCAATAAAATGGATTGAAGTTTTTTTCTTCATTATGATTGTAGAAAATAAGCAAAGGCTTAGAGTAGACATCGTTGTCGCAACGGATAGCGCAACAATAAAAATGGATATTTCGCCAGGAAGCGGCATAAAAGGATTTACTCGTACTGCAAGGTTAGCAGTTTACCTAAACAGGGATGGTTGAATGATTGTCAGGGGTGGCATTTAAAGGATCTACACCCAAGGATGACTACAAAAGTGTCATGAAGACCGAAAACGATAAAAGATGTAGGGAAGCATAAAAAACATCAGGAATTAGACTAGGACAGTCGACGATACGCACAGGATTGAGCGGATAAATTTAAAGCCTGTCGAGAGACAGCAGAATCTTCTATAATGGCGACTTCTTTAGTCGCCTTTTCTTTTTCTATATGTCCATTTGCCCACTTTGCAAAAGCCAACAAGTCCAACCTTATCATCAAGACAAGCGCCGCCATTATTTGCAATGTCAGCAGTGCGATCTCGTTTTTGTCCCCAAACAGCAACACTTGTCGAATCAAGCCGAAAAAGCGACGTATGATACCCATGAAAATAACCCGGATGATTTGGGTTACCGCAAGTTTCTATCTCGCCCAGTTAATGCCCTACTCGATAAACTCGCTTTGAACAAAACCAATAAAACTGAGCAGCGAGGCTTAGACTTTGGCTGTGGACCCGGACCAACACTATCCGTAATGATGCAAGAAGCCGGCTACCAAATGGCTAATTATGATATCTACTACTTTGCTGAAGAATCATTATTACAACAGCAATACGACTTCATTACCTGCACAGAAGCGATCGAGCATTTCAACACGCCAGCTAAAGAGTGGCAGCTACTCCTCGACTTACTCAAACCTGAGGGGTATTTAGTCATTATGACTAAGCTAGTGATCGATCAAACCGCTTTTGCCAATTGGCATTATAAAAATGACCAAACGCACGTTAGCTTTTTTAGCCGTGCAACATTCAACTGGTTAGCTACGCAAAACCAGCTAAAAGTCGATTTTGTCGGTAAAGACGTGATCATTTTTCAAAAAGGAAAAAGCACCGAAAATAAGGTAAACTAGCCAGTAATTAAAGTTAGTTAGGCAGTAACCATGACTCGTATCAAAAAAACGCGTAAATCGGGCTCATTAGGTATCAAGAAAAAAGACGTACCTAAAAAAGCAAAAGTCGAACGTCATCCAGCAGGACGTAAACGCAAAGGCCTAAAAACAGGCTCCAAGTATTCATTAGCATCAGATAATAAAAAAACACAAGAAGTGGTGGTCGACCAAGACACTCGTTTGGGTAGTAAAAAGCCTATCGACCTGCATGCAACAACGGCAACAACAAAAGCCGATAATACAGCATCAAAAACACCGCAAGTTAACCTAAACAAAGTAAAAGATGAAAGTGCACAGCGAGAAGCTTGGCTAAAAGAGCTCGATCAGCTCGAGCAGGATCAAGATTTACTCGATTTACTTGATCGTTACGACGCAGATGATGAGTTATCGGCTCAAGAGCTAGCTCGTTTAAATAAAAAGTCTAAACGTCATGCATTTTTAATTGAAAAACTAGGCTTATATCAAGAAGAAGATAAAGTACAAGACGAGGCAGATCCATTACAAGCACTAATGGATGACACCGCCGATTGGGAAAGTGATTTAAAATAAGGGTTAGCTGTGGTCATTGAACAACCTTGGCTCGGCATCCTCATTGCTGCAGCCTTTTTAATTATTGCTGGTTTGAGCTTTTACGCGGGTCGATTATTGTTTTTACTCAAAAAACAAAAAGAGAAACAACAAAAAGCCGAGCAAGCCTTTGTTGAAAAAATTCAACAACGCCGCCAATTCCAACAAGACAGTATTCGCACAATAGCCAAAGCGGTAGTTGAGGAACAATGCGAATTATCTGAAGGCGCAATACGCATTTGTGTTTTACTCGACAATGCAGCAGCCAGAGAGCAAGCCTTTGCCAGCGAATACCCAAGTTTCTACCAACTTTATAACAATATCAAAAGCTTCCCTACTCACGAAGCACGTAAAGAGCTGAGTAAAAAAGAGCGAATGCGCCAAGATATGCAAAGGTGGAATTGGGAAGGAGAACTTAAAGACGGCATGTTAGCAGAAGCAGAAAAACTGAAACAATTTGAGTTTATACTCAACTAACTTGCTGAACTGACAATGGCACAATGGGCGACTATTGTGCTTTTTAAAAAAAGCAGGTTAGAATAAAAATTATACATAATAATAAGAAGTTGTACTGCTATGTCAGATTTAAGAGAAAAAGTAATTGAGGCTGGCTGGGCGATACGTAGCCGTGGCGACATAGTTGACCGCCATTCGCTAAGCCAAGCTGTCGCAGAAGAAAACACAGATAGTGCAGAACTAATGGCTATCTGGCAACAGCACGTTGAATCAGATGCTGCCGAGTTTGTTCAAGCTGATTTAATTAAACCTGATATAGAAAGATTCGTTAACGTCCTCGCCGATCAAATCGCGCAAAACCAACACAGAATACATCTGCAAGCAGAACAAAAGCTCGCTCAAGCTCAGGCTGCTATCGCGCAAGCAACCGAGCAACAAAACCAAGCCTTATCCGTAGCCTTGAGTGACTTAGAAAAAATCCAAGTCGAACTACAAAAGCAAAACCAAGCACTAACAAACAGTGAAGAAAACCAGCAGAGCTTGCAAGCAGAACTAGAAAGCGAGAGAAACCGGTTACACACCACTAGCCAAGAAGCACGCTCTGTTAGCCAAAAACTAGAACAGGCAGAACAAAAAATAACAGAGCTTGAGGTGGCTGCCGAGCAGCACAAACAAGCTCAGCAACAGTCTCAAGATAACTTAAACCAACAGTTAACAGAGACAGAGAGCCAGCACTTAGCAAAAATTGCCGAACTTGAAAAAGAGCTCGAAGCAAGTAAAACCGTTAATGCGGACCAAGCACTATTGGTTTCACAATTACAAAGCCAGCTCGAAAGCCACGCAGCTGCGGCATCAGAAAAAGAACACACTCTACAACAAGCTTTAAAAGCAGAAACAGAAGCATCGCAGCAAGAGTTGCGAAATCAAGCTCAAAAACAAGCTCAACTACAATCAGAATTAGAGAAAGAGCAAGCTAATGCAGATCAATTTGAGCAAGAACTAAAAGCGCTTCAACTTGCCAAAGACAGTATTCAGCAAAAATTTGATCAAGCTATTAATGATAAAAAGTCAGTAATAGCAGAAGCAGATAAAACACTGCAAACTCAGCTTGAGCAAAAAACCGAATTAGCTAAAGAACTTGAGCAGCAAAAGCGAGAGAACAAGTTACAAAGTGATTCAGTTGTAGAGTTAGAAACCAAATTAGCAAATAGCCATAGTGAATACCGCGCTCAACTTGAAAAACTCGAACATGATCTGCAGCAGCAACAGCAAGCGGCAACTCACCAGCAAGAAGCTTTGCAGCAACAAGTCAGCCAACTCGCCAATGCCGAGCAAGCTGTGAAAGCGGCATTAACAGAGCAAGAAACACGACAAAAAGAGCTTGTGCAAAATTACCAAGTAGAAAAAGACGACCTCAGATCAGCTTTAGATGAAGCACATAAACAAATAGAGAGCTTACAGCTATCGCAAAACCAAGTGAACTCAAGCGAAGATACACTCAAAGAACAGTTAGCGAATCTTGAAATTAAATATCAACAAGCGCGTGATAAATATGATCAGGAGCACAACTCTACACGCGATGTTATCAAAGAGCTGCGTGATGAGAATCAAAAACTCTCGACTGCCCTACACGAATTAGAGCAAACCAGCCAAGAGCAGCTAACAGAATACCGCTTGAAGTTTGAATATGCTCAACGCCAGTTACAGCAAATAATGGAAACAGAGGCTTAAATTAATCAGCCTATTGATTTGAAAGCCGCAATTTAGGCAGTAGATGATATACTGCCTAAATCATTGTTAATTTCGGTCGTCTTCATGTCAAAACCTTCGACTTTTTCTCGCATTCGCGATCTCAAACGCACCCAACAAATCGCTTTCAGTGCCTTATTACTAGAGCGGATGCTACCAAACTATCAGCTTTATTCAGAATTAACCGAACAAGGTGATTTCAAAGTTTTAAGAAAAGCACTCGATGCTATCTGGCAAAAACTCTACGATCCCAAAACTAAAATTAATTTAGAGCTCAGAGAAGAAAGAGTATCGGAGCAAATCCCGGAAGAACAAACCTCAGATAGTATTGGCCTTTATGCCGCCATCGATGCCGCAATGGCTTTGGTGAGTTTACTGAGCTTAATGCAGCGCGCACCTGATGAAGGGCAAAAAGAGTCGGTTTATGTATCGCTACTTTCACAAGGTACGATAGAGCGCTTATTAATTAGTAGTGGTGAGGCAGAACACAGCAAAGACGCTCTCAATCACCCGCATATGCAGTGGGAAATTGACAGCCAAAATGAATTTTTAGACCGAGTAGAAAAAATTCACAAGTTTGATGCTCAGGCGTGTAAAGACCTGCAGGTTCTTGCATTAGCTGAAGGTGTCACTAACTTAGGAATCGAAGTTAACGCCGAGTAATTATCTGCCCTGATTATAAAATTGGCTCACTCTTTGCAAAGTTATAATTAACAAGGCACCTGCCAAAAAATTGAACTTTAGCTTAAACAGAGTGAGTCAGCGCATGATTAATTCAATTAACAATAACAGTTTCCAGACACTTCAAAGTACATCAATCCAAAATACGGCCAATAACAATTCAGCCGATAAAAGCAATACAGGTTTATCTGCAGCACAAGCAAAGCAAATCTCTGCACAAATTAGCCAATTAGATCCTGCAACTTTATTTAATGCCGGTGCCAATCGTACAACAGGCTTTGCCCAAGCTTTATCACTGGTTGATTAAATCACTCGAGTAAACGCGCATTACGAATTGTCTCTTTAGGTAGGGCCTCAAGACTTGGGGTCACCTGCAAGTACTTAATGCTACTTCTTGGGATAACTAATAGACCGCCTTCAACCTCTAAAGAAATGGTTTCACGTTCTAAGCCTTGTTTAACATTGGCAGCAATTTGTGCTGCATTATCAGCGACTTGACGTTCAAAACTTACCTATAAGCTAGTGCCATCAATAAAGTGAATAGTGGCATAGACTTCTTTTGCCATATAAAACTCCTTTTAAAGTGACCCATCCTAGTATGGGTTGACACTTTTTTGATTAAAACGCCTGATGAATTTCATCGGGCGTTTTGTATTTTAAGGCCGAATGTGGCCTTTGTTGATTATATAAATCGACTGATTGTTTTACCATTTCCCTTGCCTCATTTAGGTTATTTGGTTTCATTAACAAGTATTCGTTTTTAAGAATACCGTTTACTCTCAGCCAGTGCATTTTGATAGCAGTCATAACCATCTGTCATTGAAC
>NZ_JABULX010000004.1 GCF_013328345.1 Marinifaba aquimaris | reverse complement strand
ACAAGCTCTACTGACAGATAGCTTGGTTATGTTTTTTTCTTCAATAACGCGTTGCGTTGCTTTTTTGTGATACGTACTCCAAAATCTTTATCAAGTACATCGACTATCGTTTCAAAGAATTGTGCTTTTATCTTGGTATCTTCTAGCTCTTTTTCGAGGGCTTTGATTTTTTGCTCAGGTGTTAAATCATTGGGTTTAGACATAAGGGGAAGCTCATTCATATGATTGGGAGTACCTTTACTCCAATCTAGTTGACCATATCGGCGAAGCCAAGTTAAAACGGTTGAAGCACCTTGAATACCGTAGTGGTCTTGCGCTTGTTTGTAAGTACATTCGCCTTTTTCTACTTTATCAACGACGGATAATTTAAAGGCAAGTGAATAATCTTTTTGTGTACGCTTAGTTATTGGTTTCATTATCTTCTCCAAATTGAAGTTGGAAAAGTGTCAACCTTATTCAGGACGGGTCAGAGAAACAAAAAGCGCGATCTTATATCGCGCTTTTTTATTTTTTTATAAAACGGGCTTTAAACCTAATAACCGTTTGAAAAAATTACAGATAGTATCCCAACATATCTCGGCGAGCGTTGTTTCAGCAAATGCTTTTTTTAGATTGATGTATGCTGGCTCATTGTCTTGGACAAAACCGGTCAAAAATGGTGAGTCATCCCAATGTGCACATTTATCATAAAGCTTTGATAAATTTGGCAAAATAATCTCATCATCCATAACGTGAACTTCAAAGTCTTTAATCGACCAACCATCGCCTAAAATATGCTTTTTATCCTTTAATGCCAATGGGTATTTGGTAGGATAGAAGTTGCTCATATGAACGATTAAGTCTACCGCAAAGCCTCTTGGATCAGCGGCAATATGGCCAAGTTCCCCAAATATAGTCGCATCTTCAACTAAAGCCTGAGCAAACATCAAACGGTATAAAATAATGTTAAGGAAAATTTGCTCTACTTTGTTTTCTCGAGCACCATCTTCTTGGTATTTGTTAAAACCATCTAAAATAGAGCTGTTGTGGGCACGATACCAAGTTTCAGCACTGGGCTGATTAATGTAATCAAACCACTTTTGAGTCGGCATGGGTGCAAGACTTGCGTCGACTTCATTTTCTACCATTAAACCCGCTAGTTCTGATAGGTAGATAAAGTGTAAATTGACATTCCGCCACCAAGGACTGCCCGGCTGAACAGGATCGCTTAGCGGATTTAACACCCCTCTTCTAATTTCCCATTTTAAAAAAGCGAGTTCTGAGTCACCAAAATTGAGATCCAGGTGCTTATAACCATACTTTTTATAAAAATCGATCCGCGTTTGTTTTTTCGCTTCGGGATCATCTTTAATTCGCTGACAAAGCGCTTCGGTCTTTTCTACACATTCTTGATACGTTAACAAGGCACATCCTACCTAATTGTTTTTATTATTAATCTCACCATAGCAAAACAAAATCGTATCAACAAATTGCGCTTAGTATGAACTAAGCTTACAATCGCGCCCCCAAGTTTATTAAGAGAATATTGTTATGGCACGCCTAACGTTAAACCCAGGTCGAGAAAAGTCATTATTGAGAAAACACCCATGGATTTTTTC
The DNA here is from genome assembly GCF_013328345.1 of Marinifaba aquimaris. Classification (GTDB taxonomy): domain Bacteria; phylum Pseudomonadota; class Gammaproteobacteria; order Enterobacterales; family Alteromonadaceae; genus Marinifaba; species Marinifaba aquimaris. The sequence goes on along the minus strand of NZ_JABULX010000004.1, from coordinate 208,028 downwards.
TCGAGCTATTGCAAAAGTTGAAGGTGATCTTGAACTTGGTCAAACCGTTGAAGTTGTTAATCACAAAGGCCAATTTATTTGCCAAGCAGCATTCTCTCCAAAATCTCAAATCCGCGCACGTGTTTGGTCTTTTGAACAAGACGAAAAAATTAACCAAGACTTTTTTGTTAAAAAAATTCAAAAAGCACGAAACCTGCGAGAACAAGAAGTCGCTGCTGATACCAATGGTTTTCGCCTTATTGCAGCAGAGTCAGATGGGCTGCCGGGTGTAACCATAGACTTTTACAATGGTACCTTAGTCGTACAGTTACTTTCGGCAGGTGCCGAATACCAAAGAGATAACATCCTTCAAGCGCTATTAGCAGTATTTCCAAATGCGCCTATCTTTGAACGCTCAGATGTCGATGTCAGAAGTAAAGAAGGCCTGCCTCAGCAAAAAGGCTGGCTAGCGAATGAGCAAGCTAATACCCAAACCACTATTACCGAACACGGTATCGACATTCAACTCGATATCAATAAAGGTCATAAAACGGGTTTTTATCTCGATCAAAGAGATAGCCGTCATATCAGTGGACAGTACAGTCAAGGTAAATCTGTACTTAATTGCTTTTGCTACACAGGGGCCTTTAGCTTGCACGCGTTAAAAGCAGGTGCAACCAAAGTCACCAATATGGACATTTCAGCTAATGCCCTAAAACAAGCTGAAAAAAACCATAAACTCAATGACTTGTTACAAGCAGATAAGGTCGAATTTGTTAAAGCAGATGTATTCAAAAAGCTTAGAGAATACAAAGAGCAAGGTGTTAAATTCGATACTATCGTAATGGACCCACCTAAATTTGTAGAAAATAAAAATCAACTACAAGGTGCTTGTAGAGGCTACAAAGATATAAATATGTTGGCATTTGAGCTGCTTAATGAGGGTGGCACATTATTAACTTTCTCTTGTTCAGGGTTGATGGAAGAAAGTTTGTTCCAAAAAATCATTGCCGATGCCGCATTAGATGCTGGGAAAAATGGGGTAATTGTAGAAAAACTCAGCCAAGCCAAATGTCACCCTATAGGCCTTAATTATCCAGAGGGTTTCTACTTAAAAGGCTTAGCGGTCAAACTAGTTTAGCTAGGGTCCGAATTTTTATGCTTTATAGGGCGAGTGAAAATTTTATGACTCGCCCAAGCGCAACATAATAAAGGCATAAATATAGCGCCAAACCAAATCAGCTTATATTTATTGATACCTGAAGATATCAATATGTTTGCAGGCATATTGATAAACTGCAGATACAACCCCGTTGATATAAACAGCAAAGTAATAAAAATACTGCCAATAAAAAACTTCATCTTTCATTGATAACTATTAACACACGCAACAATTATCAATGCCTAGCGAGAACTCACCAGCAAAGTTACTAAGCTGAAACAAAATAAATACTTGATTAAGAGGCAAAAAAAGCGGATTCATTATTGAATCCGCTTTTTTGTATCTGCGCTATTTTACTTAATCAAATAATTCGCTGTGTAATTGTGCAACGACATCATTGGCTTTGTCTGTTGGAGTCAAGAAACATAGGTTATGAGGGCTAGCACCTTGGCAAATCATACGTAAATTGAATTTCTCAAGTGCGTTAAATAGTTTACCGCCCACAGCACTGCCTGATTCAAGGTGGTTGCCAATAACGGCAACCAGTGATAAGTTATCTTCAATCGTTACTTCACAAAAGGCTTGTAACTCATCAATCGCTTCTTGTGGTAAGCCACCAAACTTTGTGGCATTAGGTGGATTGTCTAATGTTAACGCTACTGAAATTTCAGACGTTGTGATCAAGTCAATACTGATTTTGTGATCGGCTAAGATACCGAATACTTTGGCTAAAAAGCCTGTAGCATGAAGCATTTTAGGGCTTTTAACCGTCACTAAAACTTGGTCTTTCCTCAGTGCAATAGCTCGATATGATGGACGAGATTCTGATTTATTAACAATCCAAGTACCACCTGCTTCTGGCGCTTTACTCGAACCCACAAATACTTTAGTACCTGCGCGAATTGCAGGGATCAAAGTTGCAGGGTGTAATATTTTAGCGCCGAATGTTGCCGCTTCTGCCGCTTCATCAAAGCTAATTTCGGCGATTGGTCGAGCTGCATCAGTCAAACGAGGGTCAGTTGTGTAGATACCTGTAACATCTGTCCAAATTTGTAACACTTGCGCATCGACTGCCTCAGCAATTAAAGCAGCACTATAATCACTACCGCCACGACCTAAAGTCGTGGTATTACCTTGATTATCTGAACCGATAAACCCTTGTGTCACAACCACTGATTTCTCTAAATCAGGTGTGATCAAGTTTTGTGCTTGGGTGCGAATTAACTCAACTTGAGGCTCAGCTTTACCAAAGTGGCTATCTGTTTTTAAGACCTGACGAATGTCAAAGTTAATAGCATGGCATTGACGCTGACGAAGTACTTCGGCAAATAACAAAGAAGACATTTGCTCACCAAAAGAAACAATGTGATCTTTTAAAGGCATAGATTGAGCAAGTTCAGGCTTGTTAGCCGTCTCTTTTAATTCATTTAATAAATTGTCTAGTGCAACTTTGATTGATTCAGGTGAACCTAGATCAGTTAAAATTGAGTACTCAATATCCCTGATTTCATTCAGTAATTGATCGCGCTCTACTTGCTCAACACCAGCTTGGCTTAAACGGACAAGCTTGTTGGTCACACCTGATTGAGCTGAAACAGCAACGACTCGGATATTTTCGTCACCAATAACGATATTGGCACAAAGACTCATTGATTCAAAATTAGCGACACTCGTTCCACCAAATTTTGCAACGGTAAGATTATTCATATATTTCCCCGATTTAATAAAACTCATCAAGGGAACGCGGGCGTTTGCCAAAAGGAAGTGTTAACGACGGTTAGACACTGTGACTTCTATCAAATGCCGAAAGCGCTCCACCCATTACGGTGACAATCGCGGGGATTCAACCACAACACGACCGAAGTAATTACCGCTAAGAAAATTACTCCTCGGCATCGACTCCCCTCTTAAATAGTCATCGAGGCTTAGCCCTCTACTATTTAATACCTAAGTGATGCACCTCTTCCGGTTGCATTATCTTTAAATAATGCAAACATTTTATCCAACTTGTAACAAGCTGTAATAAAGTGGCGCAGACAATACCGAATTCCTCCTTAAAGATCAAGCAGGTAATCAACCGCAGAGCATGCTAGGGTGTGCTATTATTCAGTTAATAAAGTTATTGTCTTTAACAGACAATTTATTGATAGCACTAAAGTTTTCGTTTTATAGGCAGATACAAAAGTCTCAGTCTTTTATTGCATCTGCACGCATTCTATAAAGAGACAAGACAGGTTGAATAACGCTTAATGAACAAGAAGCCAGAACAAGCTACAAATCAAACTGATGAATTTGATTTAAATGATGCCTTACCTGAAGATGATTTTGCTGATCATGATACCGAGATGGAATTAGAAAATATTGAAGAACTTACTGCCTCGTTAATGGCAGAAGTAAATGAACAAACCCATAGCGAGAACGCAATCCTTAATGATCAAGATTTTGCGTTAGATGAAATAAACGATAGTCAATCGTCATTGGCTGATGCCGATACCCAAGCCCTTTTCGAAAACTTAATGACTGAGGTCGACGAGCAGACTGAAACTGAAACCTCAGTGTTAGTGGATGTCGATCTGGATGAGTTAACATTATCCGCTCAAAGTACCAATGACGCTAATTCTGATGTAAAAGTCGATTTAGCCGATGAATTATTTGATGAGCTTATGGGTGAGGTAGATGAACAAGCTGCAAATGCACAAGATATTCTCGCCAGTACAGATTTCGATGACTTAGAGATTGATGAACTCGAAATAGACGAAACATCACCCCAACAAGTCAACTCTGACCTATCAGTTGAATCAGACCCTGTAGACGATGCCTTCGAACAGTTAATGGAAGATGTCGATAATCAATCGTTAGAAAATACAGATGTGATCGCTGATTTTGATTTTAATTCGCTTGAGCTAGATGAAGCAGCAACAACTGAAACCGAATCAGATCCCGTTTTAGAAGATTCCGAAACCAAATTTGCAGAAGTTGCAGAGTTCGAGGCCAGTGAATTTGATGACAGTGATGAAGCCCTTGTTGATATCGAACTTACCTTAAGTGACGATGGCGAAGTCAATCGCGCGCCTAGTGTCCAATCCGAAGCATTGACTGTACCCGATGACTTCAAGTTTACGATGGACGAACTTGAGGAAGAAAAAGCAGAGACTGAGCAGGTGACATCTGCCGATTCAAACCAGAGTATTGAATTACTCCAATCGCTAACCGAAGAGCACAGCAAAGTCTACGAGTCGCTTCTTGAACAACAACAGCGATTATCAGAAGAAATTCAGGCCCTATCCCTTTCTATTAATGCACTATCAGAGCAACAGCATTCGATCATTAATGCTCAAGAACAACAGCAAACAGAGACCGAATTACCCGATGCCGCTAAGTTATTTGCCACCGGTGTTTATCTAGCTAAAGAAAATGACCAGCTAGCCGCTGCAAAACAATTTAGAAAGGCTGCATTACTGGGTCACAACAAAGCCATGTTTTACTTAGGCGTGATGTACTCACAAGGAAAAGGGTTGCCAAAGAGTGTGATGCACAGCTATGTGTGGCTGACTTTAGCCATTTTGTATGGCAATAGCGAAGCGACGGCTGCACGCCAAGCACTTGAAAAATATCTAACCGCTCATGAAATTCATTTTGCAATGAGACTTGCAGCTGATAGACAAGAGTTGATCTTCTCTAACGAACAATAAACCCCAACCCTGTTTAGAACAAAAAAATCCTCCAGTTTTTACTGGGGGATTTTTTTTGTACTTTTTTCGAACAAAAAACTTGACCTGTTGTTTTATACAGTATACTGTTTATTTAAACACTGTATAAAACAACACTATCTAAATTTTTGGTGATGATGATGAACACAATGACTACATATATCAGCTGCTCAGCTTCACAACAGGTGCAATGGTTTTCAACAAATAACCAATCTGAAGAATTTGAAATGCGCTTTTGGCAAGGTATTGCAAAAACTCAGCAAGAAAACCGCTGGTTGTGTTTAATTAGTCCATCTCAACTCCCTAATAAAACGTTATTAAAAGCAGCAGGGATAAATTTAGACCGAATGTTAATTGTCCACGCCAATGATAATAAAGCTAGAATTCAATCAAGCCTTAATGCATTGAACAATGGTAAATGTGCAACTGTTGTAACTTGGTGTCATAACTTCAGCGTAGATGAACAAGCCAAACTCAGCGAAGCGTGTAAACAAGGAAATTCTCATCAGATCCTTGTTAAACAAGCCAAAGAACAATTGTTAAAACACGCTGCTTAATCCAGCTTCTCTGTGAAACCTGTGGGGGCGAAAGCCCCCTTTTTAGTTTCAATCTGGGTAATTGTTTTTAAATTTACGCATAAAACGTTAAAATTAGCTTTTTTTCTAAGTTGATCTGATATGAGCTCACCCAAGGCCTGCCCTTGCAACCCTGACAAACAATACCAAGCGTGTTGCCAATTGCTGCATACAAAAGTAAATAAAGCTTCTTCCCCAGAGCAATTGATGCGCTCAAGGTATTCTGCATATGCAACAGCTGAGATTGACTACATCATTGAAACTCTATTACCCGCAAAACGCAGTACTGCTATGCGTCAAGAATTAATTGAGTACACGAAACAGATAAAATTCGTCAAACTAGACATTGTTGATGCGCCAGTTGTAAACCCTGATAAACCAACACAGGGTGTGGTTGAGTTCAAAGCATGGTATCAAGACACAGATAAACAGTATTACTGCCAACATGAGCGTTCACGATTTCAGTTAATTGATGGTAATTGGTATTATCAAGACGGTGATGTTTATGGCTATGACACCCCTATCAAGCTTGAGCGTAATCAGCCATGTATCTGTGGTTCTGGTAAGAAATACAAAAAATGCTGTGGTAAATAAATGAATTGATTAAGCTGTATAAGCTTTGGCTGATTCCACGACTTCAAGCATTTGGGTAATATCAGCCTCTTTAGACTCTCTATATATCCCTTCTTTGATATGCCTTTGAGTATGACTTGAACAGTTAGCTAATGTTGCTTCATCCACTTTTTTAGCATCATTGTGTTCAGCGAGAGTATCCCGGTAAAGGTAAATACTTAGCTTACTCCCTGCTAAGCCTCCTGAAGCTAAGCTTTGTGAAAAATAATTTGCAATTTGATAGTAGCTTTCATCTGCATCAAGCCTAACTTCTGGGTGTACACCGAGCTCTTTTTTTAATTGGTTTTCGTCTAAACGACTATCTTCAAGAGATTCGGCAGGTAACTGAAATTGCGAAAACTCTTTTGCATCAGCTGAAAGCATGGCAAGCATCAAAGAAAAATCGGCTCTATGCTTTTGCTGGATTGATTGATTGAGCTTGTTGTCCAACTGTAATTCATGGACTAAGGACTCAGTTTTCATGTTAAATGTACATTTTTAAAGCGTTATGCTGTTTTTATCGGCAAACAGTCAAAAAAGTTAAGTTTTTTTTAAAATAAGTGTTTACAGCAAAATATAATATTGTATTATGCACCCGCACTTGAGGAGGGGTTCCCGAGTGGCCAAAGGGATCAGACTGTAAATCTGACGGTTCTACCTTCGCTGGTTCGAATCCAGCCCCCTCCACCACTTCCTTTGTCTATTCCAGACAAACATTAAAAAATATCAACCTTCCTATTTAGCTGTGCTACTTGCTTAATAAGATAAATCACTTACTATTTTATTCATCAGTTTATCAATACGGATCAATTAGTTGAGCATTAATCTAGCCGATAAAAATATTTTAATTATCGATGATCAGCGCCCTTTTCAAATTATGCTCAAAGGCATCCTCACCGGTTTAGGCGCACAATCAATTACCTTAGTTTCATCAGGCGAAGACGCACTTAAGATATGCAAAGAAAGAACATTTGATTTTTTCTTTATCGATTACAACCTGGGTGCTGAAAGGCGAAACGGGCGACAAATGCTTGAAGAGCTTAAAACACGAAAGCTGATGCATGCCGATAGTGTATTTATTATGGTGACGGGTGAAAGTAATCGTCCTATGGTGCTCGGTGCCATTGAGAACCAGCCTGATGATTACTTAATGAAACCTTTTTCGCAGAATGTTTTAAAACGCAGACTAGAAAAAGCAGTACAAAAAAAGCAAGTGCACAAAAAGATATTCCAAGCGCTAATGGATGATGATGTAAAAACAGCTATCCAAGAGTGTGAAGACTTATTGAGCTTCCCTTCTCGTTATAGTAAATACCAAAAAAAGCTGCTTTCTGAATTTTATTGCCGCGTTAATAAATTTCAACAAGCCGAAACACTGCTAACGGATGAGTTAGACAATAATCGTCAAACATGGTGTGTGTTACAGCTCGCTTATGTTTACTTTTTACAAGATAAATATCAAAAAGCGATTACCTTGTTAGGTGAAGTTTTGGTCGAATCTCCACTAATGACACAAGCTTATGATATTTTGGCACAATCTCAGCTTGCACTGACCTTAAACGATCAAGCACTAGCTACAGCGCGAAAGGTAATTGAACTATCGCCCTATTCGATTAAACGTCAGCAAATGGTTTCTCATATTGCTAGAGAATGTGGTGACTATGAATTAATGCAGTCCTGTTGCAACGCTATATGGATGCTAAGCAGGCGCTCGGTCGATAAAAGCGCTGATTACCTACTCAACTACATACGCTCGAGTATTGAAGCGGCTGAAAAAGCAGAGTCAAAACATCAACTGCACAAGTATCAGCAGGAGGCTTCTCTAGCACTTCAGCGCGGTAAAACAGAACTAGCTAACATAGAAGACTTTGATTTTGATGCATTTAGCGCCGTTTGTAATGCAAGAATAGAAGTCATACAGGGCCGACTATTACTCGCTAAAAAACAATTATACGATTGTTACTCAGGCGAAAACCAAGCATTGACTGATTTACCGGCAGACCTATACCCCGATCTATTTGCCGTATTGTGTAAAATAGGTGAATTTGATGAGGCCGATGAGCTTGTTAAGCCAATAAGTAAACACTTTGAAAATAATGACTTTGTTTTGTCTTCGGTAAAAGAAATTCACATTGAAACCAAAGAAAAGAAAGAGTCCTTCTTTGAACTACACAAACAAGGTATTGAACAATACAAACAGGGCCAATACAAACAAGCGGCTGATGCGTTTACGAATGCATTGAAACAGGCACCGATGAATTCTGGCTGTGCTTTAAACTTGATCCAATCAATTTTGAAATTATTGGAAGATAAAAGCGGTCAGCATTCGAGCTATCGCATGGTGCTCAACTCCACCAAACGTATCCTAGAAGGCGTCAAACTGCCACCCAATCACTTGGAAAGATACCTCGAGCTCAAACCACAAATGGATGACGAACTGCATTAAAAGCGCCTGAAAACTCGCATTTTTTTCAGCTTGCGTTAGATTTATACTATCTGGGCAAGAAGAAAAAAGAGTGAGATGAGTTCAACAGAAAAGTTCGGATGCTGCAAGTACCATTCAGAAGACGGCAGTTATTGTAAAGAAGTGGATATGGGGAACGGCTATTGTTTTTGGCATGACCCTAACTTTGATAAATCAGGCATGGATTTAGCCGACAAACTTGAGCGCTATGCTCGCTCAGGGGGCTTAACCCAAGGCCTGCAACTAAAAAGAGCAAACCTTAGTGGTATCAACCTAGTCAATCGTGACAGTTTACTTGGCTACGATTTCTCAGGTTCTGATTTTTATCGTTGTAACCTGTCTCATGCCCATCTATTCAACATACAAATACGAAACGGCTCTTTGATGAAAGCTGACCTTCGTGAAGCCAACTTACACTGTGCCAAACTTGAAAATACCAATTTACTCGGTATTAAACTTCACAAGGCTAAAATCGATAACTTAGAAATCGGTAAATACCTGCTGCAAGAACAAGATGCAAAAAAAGCAGAGGTCGACCATGACTTACCACTCGCCTTAGACAATTACGAGCAAGCGGAAGAGATTTATCGTGATATTCGAAAAGCCGCTGAATATTCAGGTTTATTCGAACTTGCGGGTAAGTGCATGCACAAAGAGCTCACTATGCGCCGAATGCGCATGCCAAAATTTTCAGGCCGTCGCGTTTTCTCAAAGTTAGTTGATTTATTCTGTGGCTATGGTGAACGCCCTATCAACGTTATTTTGTTTTCAATGGTGTTAATATTTATTTGCTCTTTGGGTTATTTCACTTTAGGAATAAATTACGGTGGCGATATCATTAAGTTAGATACTGAGTTAAGCTTTAGCGACAACTTAATGAATTTTTTCAGCGCGTTGTACTTTAGTGTTGTTACCTTTACCACTTTAGGCTACGGAGATATTACGCCTGTGGGATTTGCTCGGCTGATATCAGCATTTGAGGCCTTTGCTGGCAACTTTACAATCGCGCTGTTCGTGGTTGTTTTTGTTAAGAAAATGACGCGTTAAACGTTAAAACTGACTTTAACTATCAAGGATGATGTATGAGTTATTACTGTGAATCTTGTCAAAGCTTCATTGAAAGTGAAGCTTCTGAGCTCGATCTACACGATGAAGAAGAGACTCCATCTTGCCCTCTGTGCCACTCTCATCATGTGGTGAAATGCCAAGCAAAATCAAATTGGGATGAATTGCTCATTATCCAGTTTTTTGTTCTCATTATGTGGGCATGCTTTTTATACGTTTGGTTGGATAACGGGCCGTTAGCAATTATCATCAGTTCAGGTGCTTGGTTAATGCTTTACTACGGTATACACCGATTACTAAAAAACCAAGCACATGTACTTAAAACCTGTTAGCTTTTTAGCTGCTCACTGAATAGCGCCCTAAACTTTTCGTATTTAGGTGAAACCACCATAGCGCAATAAGCTTGATCTGGGTTCTCTAAGAAGTAGCCTTGATGGTAATCCTCTGCGGGGTAAAACTCAGTTAAAGGTTCAACAGCAGTCACTATTTCCTGTTCAAACACCTGCTGCTCCTTTAACAAGTCAATCATTGCTTTTGCTTGCAACTGCTGCTCATCATTGTGATAAAAAATAGCACCTCGGTATTGAGTACCTAGATCATTGCCTTGTTTGTTGAGCTGTGTTGGGTCGTGTAATTTAAAAAACATGACAAGTAACTGCTCATAGCTTATTAGTTCTGGATCAAACTCAATTTGTACAACTTCCACATGACCCGTTGTACCTGAACACACAGTTTTATAATCTGCCGTTTCAGGCTCACCACCAGTGTAGCCAGATGTCGCTTTGATAACACCTTTGACCGTATTAAATGCCGCTTCAATACACCAAAAACAACCACCACCTAATGTCGCGAATTGTGTTGCCATATAAACCTCAAAAAATTATGTCTTAACGGGTTTGAGTTCAATTACATTCCCGTCAGGGTCTTTGATATAAACAGATAAAGAAAAGCCAGTCGCTCCATAACGGTTAGCTGGGCGCTGGAATTGAATGTTGTGCTGATTGAGATAACGAATAAGACTCGCCATAGAGGGAACTTGTAACTGCAAACAAAAATGATCGAGGTTATGTCCTTGCTTATTTAAAGTGTTACCGCCAAGGCGGCCTAATTGACTATCGACCTCTACGATATCTATCAACGCAGCACCAGCTCTAAGCTGAATCAGCCCGATACCTTGTGCTTGAGTTCTTTCAATTTGGCAAGCTAGGTGGTCACAGTAAAAATCAATCAACCGCTGAGGTTGCTCAGTTCTTAATACTAGATGGTCGATGCCCAGCGGTTTAATCATTGCAATATCTCAAAAAATAAATGTTATTTACGTTTGCGCACAGATTTGGGTTTAAAGTTACCCGCTTTTCTTTGATTAGCGCGCTTGATTGCTTTTCGAATGCTGTGACTTTTCAAACGCTTAATTTGATTATTACGTGCCACCTGTTTTTTCATTTCAATCGGCTCTAGGCTCACCATTTTACGAAGGTAATTGATATCTTCTACTTCAAGCTCAGCCCAGCCACCAAGTGGTAATACTCGAGGTAAGGTTATATTACCGTAACGGATACGCTGTAAACGACTTACTTGTAAATCAAATGATTCCCACATACGTCTCACTTCACGGTTTCTACCTTCTGACAAGGTCACATGGAACCAACGATTTAAACCTTCACCTGGCTGGCGTTTAAGTTTACTGAATTTAGCAGGGCCATCTTCTAGCTGTACACCGGTACGTAGTTTTTGAACAATACCATCTGTTACTTCACCAAAAACCCTTACAGCATATTCACGTTCAACTTCATGAGATGGGTGCATTAAGCGATTTGCCAATTCGCCATCTGTTGTAAATAGCAACAAACCACAGGTATTGATATCAAGACGACCAATTGCAACCCAGCGACCATTTTCTAATTTTGGTAAGCGATCAAAAACCGTTTTGTCGTGATCAGGATCATTTCTCGAACAGATTTCACCTTCAGGTTTGTTATAGATAAGTACGCGACAAGGAATGTTTTCTGCCGCTGTAAATTTAACGGCAAAACCATCGTATTTGATGACATCACCTTCGCTAACGCGAATACCTAACTCAGCGACGGTGCCATTGACGCTAACACGGCCATCAGCAATCGCTCTTTCCATTTCACGACGAGAGCCTTTACCTGCTCTCGCTAATACTTTTTGAAGTTTCTCGGACATCAGATTCTCCCGAATCGGATTGGGGGGTAGTCTCTTTCTCAGCCTGGTTTTCAGGCTGCTGGACACCCAGTTCAAAGGTTGTAGGTGCAACTGTTTCAAGTTGCGGTAATTGATCCAGCGATTCTAACCCAAAATAGTCTAAAAACGCAGGTGTTGTGGCAAATAAAGCTGGCCGACCAGGAATTTCTTTGTGGCCAACAACTTTTATCCAGCCTCGTTCTTGCATAGCTCGGATGATATTTGAACTGACAGCTACGCCTCTAACCTGCTCTATTTCCCCTCTTGTGATGGGTTGTTTATAGGCAATCAAAGAAAGGGTTTCAAGCATCGCACGTGAGTAGCGAGGTGCTTTTTCTGTCCAAAGGTGTGATAACCAAGGGCTCACATCAGCAATTGTTTGAAAACGGTAGCCCGATGCCAGTGTAACTAACTCAATGCCTCGCCCTTCATACGATTGTTGGACTTCTCTAACTAAATTTCTGATTGCGCTTAGCGATAACTTAAATTCAGATAGCACCGACGCTTTTAAATCGTCAATTGATAAAGGCTTACCGGCAGCAAAAATAGCCGCTTCAATAATTTGGCAATAGTGTTTATTTTTATTTGATTGCGCCACGATTATTTACTCTTACTCACTGCTTTCTAAAAGCGGCGCTCGCCTAATATGAATATCAGCCAGCGCAAGGTTTTGTTGAATTTGAATTAGTTTTTCTTTAGCCAGTTCTAAAATAGCGAGGAAGGTTACCACCACACCTTGCTTACCTTCACTAAAATCAAAAAAAGTCGAGAAAGGTAAAAAAGTATCCCCTTCAAGCTGTTCAAGTATTTTAGTCATGCGCTCTCGTGTTGATAAAACTTCAGCGCTAATTTGGTGGTGCTTAAAGTTATCCACGCGTTTTAATACCTGAGAAAACGCACTGACTAACTCCTGCAAATCCACATCAGGCAATATAATTTTAGGCTGACAATTTTCAGCGATATCGATCGGTTCGTGATAAAAATCTCGCTCGTCTCTTGGCACTTCGTCGAGATTCTCCGCCGCTTTTTTAAATACTTCGTATTCTTGAAGGCGTCGTATCAACTCAGCTCGAGGATCTTCATCTTCCCCTTCATCTACTTTTATTTTTGGTAGTAATAAACGCGATTTAATTTCAGCTAAGATAGCTGCCATCACCAAATATTCAGCGGCTAGTTCTAGGTTGAGATCTTTCATGATCTCAACATACTCCATGTACTGCGCGGTTATCTGATTGATGGGTAAATCAAGAATATCGAATTTTTGTTTGCGGATAAGATAAAGCAGTAAATCCAGTGGGCCTTCAAAGGCTTCTAGAATAACCTCAAGCGCCTCAGGCGGGATGAATAAATCTTCTGGTTGCTCTAATACCGCCTCACCTCTAATGAAAGCGAGCGGTATTTGCTCAGGCTCTTTGGTTATAACCTGGCGGTCCTCGATTTTAGCGTCAACCTCGGCGTTCATTATTCAAACGGTGATGTATCACCATTACCTGTGCGCACTAGCTGAGGCTCATCTTCGGTAAAATCGACAACAGTAGTCGGTGTTTCACCTAGGTAACCACCGTGAATGATTAAATCGACTGCGTGTTCCAATTTATCACGAATTTCCTCAGGGTCACTTTCTGTAAAGTCTTGCCCTGGTAGTAATAAGCTCGAACTCATGATTGGCTCACCTAGTGCCTCTAACAAATCCAATGCAATCTGATTATCAGGAATTCGTAACCCGATTGTTTTCTTTTTAGGATTCATTAAGCGGCGAGGTACTTCTTTTGTCGCTTTAAAAATAAACGTATAAGCACCTGGTGTATTATTTTTGAGCGCGCGAAAAGCAACATTGCCTACTTTTGCATATTTAGACAGCTCAGAAACGTCACGACAAACTAAAGTAAAATCGTGATCCATTTCTATTTGGCGAATACGGCAAATGCGCTCTAGCGCGTCTTTGTCGCCAATGTGACAACCTATGGCATAACCCGAATCTGTTGGGTAAATAATCACCCCACCTTGTTTAATAATTTCAACAGCTTGATTGATTAAACGTTTTTGTGGGTTATCAGGGTGAACATAAAAAAACTGGCTCATACCATGTCCTCATTTAGCGCCCAGTCATGCCATATAGGCGTAACTTTTTCGGGTAACTGGATATTACGACCTAACTCAGAAAAGCGACTGATGCGGTGGAAGTCTGAGCCTTGAGACGCAAGTAATTGATTATCTATAGCATATTTTGCTAGCTGTTGCCTTTCGTTAGGCGATTGCCTAGGTAGAGATACTTCAATACCCTTCCCGCCTGCTGCTTTAAACTCATCGATCAATTTCCTGATCCATTTGTTCGATAAATCATAACGACTGGGGTGGGCTAACACGGCTTGACCGCCCGCTTCATCTATCCATTGAACGGCTTGTTCGATAGTGATCCAACCCGGTGCAACGTATGCTTTTGCCTTTCTGGCTAAGTACTTCTTAAAAGCAGCATCAAAATCACTTACCACTCCTTTATTTATCAGGTATTTAGCAAAGTGAACTCTAGAGAGAGACTGGCCTTTTGCTAACTTTTTAGCACCTTCAAGTGCACCCTCTACACCCACTTTAGCTAACTTAGCTGCAATACGCTCTGCTCTATTTCGACGAGTCGCCAATTGACTCGCTAAACGGCTTTGTAGTTGCGGGCAATCTTTATCAATATTCAAACCGACAATATGAACTTCAAAACTGTGCCATGCTGTAGATATTTCGACACCATTAATTAACTTAACTTTCAAGTTATCTTGTGCGATAGCCTGATGCGCTAGGTTCAAGCCTTCAACAGAATCATGATCCGTGATCGCAAGAACATCTACTTGCAGGTTATTTGCACGATGAACCAATTCTTTGGGTGTTAGCTCGCCATCTGAGCAATTAGTATGGCTGTGTAAATCAATTTTCATTGGTATCAATTAAAACTCACTGAGAATGAAAAATACTGGGTGCAGGTCGCGTGTATTAGTCAAAGAAAAACACTATCAGCTATAAAAATACATATCTAAGCTAAAAAACGCATATTCACTAAAAGTTTTTACCTTGACTTTGATGCCAATATTCGTTTTTATTAGCACATAGGTTTTATCCTATTGGCTGTTGCTGAAAAGTTTACCTTTTTTCGCAAATCGGTGTTATCACTATTTGATATTTTTACTTAAAAACAGCCAATTAGCGTTACCAAACAGAACAAAGAGATGAATCAAATGCAAATTACACAAATCCAAGCTAACAACTGGTGGTGGCACTCGACATAATAGCGGGTGTGATTTGATTCAACTATAAGAATTTAAAGCCCGCACATTGCGGGCTTTTTATTTCGCTTCCACTTAGCCATTTAATCAGCCCAATTTGAGCGGGGTAATTTATGCTAAAATGCAATGCGAAAATAGGAAAAGATAATGGCTTTTCGTTTTAAAAATTTAAGCTCATTCCGATGGCAATAGTATTAATGACAACTTTTCTCAATTAATACTTTAACAATAATGATAAGAGCGCCATATGCGACAGAATATGCTAATCAATACAACAGAACTGACTGTTCCTTATATAAACGAGCCTTTAGCTGTATTTGAAGCTTTAGCGGATGACCACCACAATACTCTACTGTTGGAATCTGCTGAAATCGACAGCAAAGATAACCTCAAAAGCTTAATGCTAATCGACGCCTCTCTTCGTCTTGAGTGTCGAGGACAAGCCGTTGCCATCGTCAGCTTTAACAAAAGCGGACAAGCCGTATTAAATTACTTAAAACATCAACTTGCCAATTATATTAGCCAGCAAACTCAAGATACCGTTGAATTTATCTTCGAACGTCCTGCAAAAGGCTTAAGTGAAGATGAAAGATTAAAAGCAGATAACCCTTTTGTTGTTTTGCGAGAAATAGACGAACTAGGTAAAGCAAAGGGACAACACCATTTCGCAACCTTCTTAGGGGGCGTACTCGGGTATGACCTCATAGGTGTGGTTGAACAATTACCTGATGTACCAAATGGGCAAAACGATTGCCCTGATTATATGTTTTATTTAGCTGAAACATTATTAGTAAGCGATCACCAAAATCAAACAGCTGAGCTAATTCACAATTCCTTTAGTGAAACAGAGTCTGATTATTCAGCGACACATGCTGATCAGAAACTGGCTCAAATAGCAGATAAAATTAACCAGCCCTTTGCGAATCATAACACCAAGGTACAACCAAATTTAGCGCAAACGGACATACAAACCGATAAAGACGATGCTGAATTTAAACAAGACGTGTTGGATCTTAAACACCATATTCAAATCGGTAATATTTTCCAAGTTGTTCCATCTCGTACTTTTAGCCTGCCTTGTCAAAACCCTATCGCTGCCTACCGCGAATTAAAAAAGCAAAATCCAAGCCCTTATATGTTCTTTATCAAAGATCATGACTTTCAATTGTTTGGTGCATCGCCAGAATCAGCAGTGAAATACACAGACAGTAATAATGAGATTGAAGTCTACCCAATTGCTGGCACACGACGCCGCGGGTTTAATACTGATGGTTCAATTAACTTAGACTTAGACAGCCGTATCGAACAAGAACTCAGAAGCGATACGAAAGAATTATCTGAGCACATGATGCTGGTTGATTTAGCACGTAATGATATTGCCCGCGTTGCTAAAGCTGGTACGCGTTATGTCAGTGATTTACAAAAAGTCGACCGTTACTCATTTGTTATGCACTTAGTTTCTCGTGTTAAGGGTGAATTAAGAGAAGATTTAGATGCCCTTCACGCCTACCAAGCCTGTTTAAACATGGGTACACTCGTTGGTGCCCCTAAAGTAAAAGCAGCGCAACTAATCAGACAAACTGAAAAGAAAGGCCGTGGCAGTTACGGTGGTGCAGTCGGTTATCTGGCTGCAAACGGTGATATGGATACCTGTATTGTTATTCGTTCAGCTTTTGTCAAAAATGACGTAGCTCACGTTCAAGCGGGTGCAGGTGTGGTTTATGACTCTGATCCACAAAGTGAAGCAGACGAAACACGTGCTAAAGCACAAGCCGTATTAAACGCCATTATTGCTTCTCAGCAAGTTGATGATGCATTACTCAATGAATTTCGTTCACAGGAGCAAGCATAATGACTATCGCTAATACGCAAATATTTTTGCTTGATAACTTCGATTCATTTACATACAACCTTGTTGATGAAATAAAGTCACTTGGTTATGACCTCATTGTTTATCGCAACGATATTGAAGCCCTTGATTTATTTGAAAAAATGAAACAAGCGGAAAGTAGCGGTAAGCAAGTATTACTGTTACTTTCACCCGGCCCTGGCAACCCTAGCCAAGCAGGCTGCATGTTAGAACTGATCGGTTTGTGCCGTGGCCACTTCCCTATTTTAGGTATTTGCCTTGGGCATCAAGCAATTGTGGAACAAGCTGGTGGCGTCATTGGCAGTGCAGGTGAAATCATGCACGGTAAAACGTCACTGATCGATCATAATGACCACAGCGTATTTAATGGTTTAAGTAACCCTTTGTATGTCGCTCGTTATCACTCACTGATGGCAACACAAGTTCCAGAGTGTTTAGATGTCATAGCGTCACACAAACCTGTCATTCAAGGTGAACACATTCCAAGTAGCATGCCAATGGCCGTGTTACACAAAACTGACCGTATGTTAGGTTTCCAATTCCACCCGGAAAGCATTTTAACCACATACGGTTCTAAGCTATTACAACAAAGCTTAGATTATTTAGTACAAGCCTAACCACGGAAGATAAAGCGAATAAAGAGGATATATTTTCATGACTGATTTTTATCAAAATGCCTTAGCGGGTCTTGATTCGACCAAAGAGCAAAGCTTAGATTTTTTTAATCAAGTTATTCAAGGTGAGATTGACCCGATCGTTTTAGCGGCCGTTTTAGGCGCTTTGAAAGTAAAAGGTGAAACACCTGATGAAATCGCGGGTGCAGCCAGTGCGATGCGAGCCAATGCACTAGCCTTCTCTCGTCCAGAACAAATCATTGCTGATAGCTGTGGAACAGGTGGCGACGGTGCAAATACGATCAACATCTCAACAACAGCAGCAATTGTCGCTGCAGCGTGCGGTTTAAAGATGACTAAGCACGGTAACCGTAGTGTCTCAAGTAAATCAGGCTCAGCCGATTTACTTGAGAGTTTTGGTGTTAATTTAACCCCAAGTCCTGAGCAAGCCAGAGCGTGTCTAGATAAAGCAGGCATTTGCTTTTTCTTTGCTCCGCAGTACCACGCTGGTATCAAACACGCAATGCCAGTTCGAAAGACATTAGCAACTCGTACCATTTTTAATATCCTCGGTCCTTTGACCAATCCAGCCGCACCAGAAGTGCAATTAATGGGTGTTTATTCACCTGAACTGGTTCGCCCCATTGCTGAGACACTGAATCTATTGGGTGTAAAACGTGCAATGGTGGTATACGGTTCTGGCCTTGACGAGATAGCAATTCACGGTACTACCCAAGTTTGCGAAATCAACAATGGTGAATTATATGAATATACACTTTCACCAAGTGATTTTGATATCACTGAAGTGAGCTTAGAAGCCATCAAAGGTGGTACACCAGATGAAAATGCAGCATTTACCAAAGCGTTATTAAATGGTGAAGGCGTTCAGGCTCATCAAGATGCGGTTGCCGTTAACGTAGCAGCCTTACTCTATCTTGCAGGGATCGCAACAGACTTAAAACAAGGCATAAGCTTAGCAGTTGAAGCAATGAAAACAGGCAAAGCTATGCAAACCCTAGAAGCTTTTGCGGAGCACTCAAATGGCTAACGTACTAGAACGTATTTGCGACGATAAACGCGCAGAAATAGAATCACTCGAAGCATCATTACCTGTTGAAACTTTCATTGGTGATTTAACTAAGTCTGATCGCAGTCTATATGAAGCGTTAGCCAAACCTGAAGCTGGCTTTATTTTAGAATGTAAAAAAGCCAGCCCTTCAAAAGGCTTAATTCGCGAACAGTTTGATTTAGATGAAATCGTCACAGCCTATGCGCCGTTTGCAAGTGGTATTTCTGTATTAACAGAAAGCAAATACTTCCAAGGTAATTATGCGTATGTAGGCTATGTTCGCGAACGTGTTTCGCAGCCTGTATTAAATAAAGACTTCTTTGTAAAACCTTACCAAGTCCATTTAGCCCGCTATCACGGAGCAGATGCCATTCTGTTAATGCTGTCAGTATTAACTGATGATGAGTATCGCGAAATGGCTGATATTGCCGCAAAGTACGATTTAGATATTTTAACTGAAGTATCAAATGAAGAAGAGACGCAACGTGCTATCGATTTAAATGCTCAGATTATTGGTATAAATAATCGTAATTTGCGTGATTTATCGACTGATTTACAAACGACACGCGATCTAGCCAAATTGATTCCTAAAGGCCGACTAGTGATCTCAGAGTCAGGTATTTATACCCATGACCAAGTTGTTGAATTGCACCAATACGCTGACGGTTATTTAGTGGGCAGTTCATTGATGGCCCAACAAGACTTAAACACCGCGGTGAAAAAGTTAGTGCTAGGTGAAAACAAGGTTTGCGGATTAACTCGAGCTGAAGATGCCAAAGCCGTTTTTGCTGCTGGTGCCGTTTACGGCGGTTTAATCTTTGCAGATAAGTCTCCTAGATGTGTAAATATCGACCAAGCAGCCCAAATTAAAGCTGCAGCGCCACTTGATTACGTTGGAGTATTTGTTGATGCACCAGAATATGAAGTGGTTGAGACAGCTCGTTCACTTGGCCTAAAAGTCGTCCAGCTACACGGTAGTGAAGACCAAACCTACATCGATCGCGTTCGCCGTGATTTAGATGAAGGTATCGAAATTTGGAAAGCGCATAATATTGCAAAATCTGCATTGCCCAAGCTGAACAATATCGACAAATGGCTGCTCGATTCTTCAACAAAAGACAAAGCTGGTGGCACAGGCCATACATTTGATTGGTCACTGATCCAAGACACCCAGTTTGATATTCCATTCATGCTTGCAGGTGGTTTGACACCAGCCAACATTCGAGAAGCCAATAAATTAGGTGCTGTTGGATTAGATTTAAACTCAGGTGTTGAAGCTCAACCTGGTGTTAAAGATAGCGAAAAGATTAACCAAGCGTTTGAACAAATTCGTTTGTACTAAGCAAGTGCAAACAAAGATATATAGGCATTAGCCCCATGACAGATATTAAAGAAACAAAACGCAAGCTCGACCCCTACTTTGGTGAATTCGGTGGTCAGTTTGTACCAGAAATTTTAGTACCGGCTCTTGATCAACTTGAAGACGAGTTCATCAAAGCACAAGAAGATCCTGAATTTGCAAAAGAATTCTCTGCATTACTGAGTGAGTATGCAGGTCGCCCTACACCACTAACGCTATGTCGTAACTTGTGCCGCGATACTAAAACAAAAATTTACCTCAAACGCGAAGATTTACTTCACGGCGGCGCGCATAAAACCAACCAAGTTTTAGGTCAAGCGTTACTCGCCAAGCGTATGGGAAAAAATGAAATCATTGCCGAAACGGGTGCTGGCCAACACGGTGTCGCATCTGCACTTGCTTGTGCATTACTGGGCTTAAAGTGTCGTGTATACATGGGCGCCATAGACTGTGAACGCCAAAAACCCAATGTATTTAGAATGCGTTTGATGGGGGCTGAAGTGATCCCTGTACATTCAGGCTCATCAACACTAAAAGATGCATGTAACGAAGCGCTTCGCGATTGGGCTGCTAACTATGATACCGCCCACTACCTTTTAGGCACAGCTGCTGGTCCTCACCCATTCCCAACTATAGTGCGTGAATTCCAGAAAATGATTGGTGAAGAAGCAAAACAACAAATTTTAGAAATCGAAGGTCGTTTACCTGATGCGGTCATCGCTTGTGTGGGTGGTGGCTCAAATGCCATCGGTATGTTTGCCGATTTCATCAAAGAAGAAGACGTTAAACTTATCGGTGTCGAGCCAGCAGGTAAAGGTATTGATACAGACCAACACGGTGCACCACTGAAACACGGCCGAAAAGGTATGTTCTTCGGTATGCATTCTTTATTAATGCAAGACGACTATGGCCAAATTGAAGAGTCTTATTCTATTTCAGCTGGTCTTGATTTCCCTTCTGTCGGCCCGCAACACGCACACTTAAATGCTATTGGCCGAGCAGATTATGAATCAGCAACTGATGAAGAAGCACTAGATGCCTTCCAAGCACTTGCTAAAGAAGAAGGTATCATTCCTGCGTTGGAGTCATCTCATGCCCTTGCTTATGCCATTAAGTTAGCTAAGCAAGATCCTAATAAAGAACAAATTTTAGTGGTTAACTTATCGGGTCGTGGAGATAAAGATATCTTCACTGTTGCTGATATTTTTGAGCAAAGAGGAAGCTTGTAATGACAAATCGTTATCAGGACTTATTTCAACAACTCGATGAAAAAAATCAAGCGGCATTTGTCCCTTTTGTTACTTTAGGCGACCCATCAATTGAAGTATCGCTTCAAGTAATCGATGCCTTAGTTGCAGGTGGTGCTGATGCGCTGGAATTGGGGATCCCATTTTCAGATCCTGTTGCCGATGGCCCAACGATTCAAGGTGCTAATGTTCGAGCGTTAAACGCTAAAGTTACACCTCCGGATTGCTTAGATATGTTAGCTAAGGTTCGTGAAAAGCATCCAGATACACCTGTAGGCTTATTACTTTATGCCAACCTTGTCTATTCAACAGGCATCGAAGCTTTTTACGATAAATTAGTGAACGCAGGCGTCGACTCTGTGCTCGTTGCCGATGCGCCGATTAATGAATCAGCACCTTTTAGAGCAGCGGCTAAAGAAAAAGGTTTACAGAGCATTTTTATTGCACCGCCAAACGGCAGTGATGAGACATTAAAAAAAGTAGCTGAGTTTGGCGAAGGCTATACGTACTTATTAAGCCGTGCAGGTGTAACAGGAACGGAAACTAAAGCCGGTAAGCCGATTGGTCACTTACTTGATAAACTAAAAGAATACAATGCTGCTCCGCCTTTACTGGGTTTTGGTATCTCAACACCTGAACAGGTAAAAGAAGCGATTAACGCAGGTGCTGCTGGCGCAATTTCAGGTTCAGCCGTGGTTAAGATCATCGAAGCGAACTTAGATAATGTGCCGCAAATGTTGGAGCAACTAACCGCATTTGCAAAAGACATGAAAGCGGCTACCCAAAAGTAGTCGAACGATAAAGAATAATATTAAAAGGACATCACCATGTGGTATGTAATTTTTAGTCAAGATGTTGAAAATAGCTTGCCGCTTCGCAAACAAGTGCGCGAGCAACACCTTGCTCGTTTAAACGAGTTAAAACATCAAGGCCGTTTATTAGTAGCGGGACCTAATCCAGCAATTGATGCTGAAGATCCAGGTGAAGCAGGGTTTACTGGCTCAACTGTCATTGCTGAATTCGATTCACTCGAACAAGCTCAAACTTGGGCAGACGCCGACCCTTACATTGAAGCAGGTGTATATCAAAGTGTTATCGTTAAACCATTTAAAAAAGTGCTACCTTAACGATCTCACCAATTGAGACGAGTTAAAAAGCCGTATTGTTTAATACGGCTTTTTTTATATCATTGATAATTAACGCAAATCTTCACACACACGAACACGACGAGTTTCTGTGCGTACCGTGCGCTTATCTTCATAACCTGTAATATTTGCGCCCTCTCTCCACCAATAATCGCATTTACGACCATTCACAGTGTGGCTGCCATTCCAGTCATAAGAAATCCACTTAGAACCACACGAAGGTACATAGCCAACACCCACTTTAGTTTCAACTTTAGTAATATCTTTTTCAAAGCTGACTTTTCGAGTCGCCCATGATGGGCAAGACGTTTGTGGTGGAACGTAATAGTGAGGTAAACCGTAATAATCAAAACTAGCTTCGTATTCACATTCAATCGTGATCACATCTACAGGTTGATATTCATAGTAGCAAAATTGATCGGGAGCATTGGCAGATGCTGATAACGTTGTAGCAAAAAGCGCAGTAAATATAGCCATTTTAAGTTTCATCATTATTCCTTTCTAGATTGTTTAAATAAGACCTTAGTGTCTTACTTAAACAAGCCTGCTTTTTTATTGTTTATTTTTTATTCAGAAAAAATGAAGTATTGATGAATCACAATGGTTAAAAAAACGCTATTTTTAACTAGCTTAAAATTTAATACTGAGTCAAATCGAATGAACTAAGCTAATTAGCACATCAAACCTATAAGGAAGATTCCATGGATTATTCTGCACTTATTATCTCAATTGTTTCTTTACTCGTGGCGCTTTCCAGCTTTGTCATTAACCAGAAATGGAAAAAACTAGAGTTTGTTGGGCAAGAAATGAGACATTTCAAAAGTGATATTCGCAATCAAGCAGCAATGAAAATGTTAGATTGGAACAGTGCTAAATATTTGCACCCAGAGCTTTTTGAAGAAGGGCAACCAAAGGTCATCAGTATTAATGACGATGATATATTGAAAGGTTTAGGTCCAATCAAAGGCCAACAGAGCTACACCATTGAACAAAAATTTGTTCGAGATTGCTTTGATCACTTTTTTGATTCACTAGAAGTACTTGAGACGCATATTGAACAAGGCTTGATCCCATTTAATCGCTATCAACCTTATCTCACTTATTATGTCGATATCATGCAAAATCCGAACAGCAAACGAAAATCCCCCCAAATTCAAGCAGCTTTAAAGGCGCATATGCAAAGCTTTGGTTTTGATAAAGCACTGCGCTTTTGTGACCGGTACACTGACTAGCTAGCCCTGTTATTGCATTTATTTTTTAAAATTTAGTTATATTTTTTAAAATCATTTTATTAGGCTGATCCCAATTTTTATGGGAGAGGCCTTATGGACAGACTAAACACAACAAAAGCTGACAATGCACAGCAAACTAATAAATACATTACATCGCATCACGGCAACATCATCAGTTTAATAGCCAATAAAAAAGGGAAAACAATCGTTTCGTATCAACCACACTTAGCTCATCACAATATACACGTTGCATCTGTGACTAAGAGTGTTGTTTCTATATTGGTTGGTATTGCACTTAAAAAAGGGCAAATAAAAAGTATTGAAGATAAGGTTTTAGATTACTTTCCAGATTATCGACTCAAAAGAGGAGAGAAGATACTCCCTAGCGTTAAAATTAAAGATATTTTATCTATGACTGCGCCATATAAATTTAAATACGAACCCTATACAAAAGTGTATTCGAGCCATGATTGGACAAAAAGTTGTTTGGATTTATTAGGCGGCAAGCAAAATCTAGGCGTATTTAAATACACCACCGTTGGCTTGCATTTACTATCAGGTTTAATGCGCAACGCATGCGGTCATCCGTTAATTAACTTTGCTAATCAGCACTTGTTCCAACCACTTGGTATTGCAGCAAAAACAAAAATAGCCATCACAGATAAAGCGAGTTACTTTAATCTAGTTAAGGCAAAACAAGTCAATGGTTGGGCCTGCGATCCTGTAGGTGATGTCTCAACAGGTTGGGGTTTGGCCATCAATGCCAATGATTTACTCAAACTGGGTTTACTTTATCTAAACAAAGGGCGTTGGCACAACGAGCAAATTGTTGATGAAAGTTGGATTCAGCTCAGTACATCAACACACTCTACTTCATCGTATGCCGATTATGGCTACCTCTGGTGGGTAATAGACAAGTCCAAGGGTTGTTATGCCGCATTGGGTGATAGCGGAAATGCGCTATACATTAATCAATCAGATGAATTAGTGGTATCGGTAACTTCATCATTCAAACCCCGCGCAGATAATAGATTAAGTTTGATTAAAAACCTTACAGAACTCAACTTAAGTTAAAATTAAAATAAGAGTATCAATTTAAAATCAACAAGATAAACAAGAAAAACAACAAGTTTCGTAAGCACTATAAATTTTTGAACCTAAAGCCTTGTTAGTTAATCTTAGCAACCCCTATTCAACCCCAAAATGCGATAAAAAGTGCATTATTATAATAATAAATCTTAAGGATTAAGAATGAAGCATTTCAAGCCCAGGGTCTTAAGTATGCTAATTGCGGCCTCTTTCGGCTCACAAGCGAATATTGACCCTACGGGGTTAGCCTATACGCCCGATGACGTTTTTATAGATAAAAACAATGATACGGTTTATCTCAGTAGCCAAGATAACAACAGCATATTCCGTTGGTCGATTACTGAAAAGCGCTATTTAGACACCATTTCACTTGAGCAAACACAAGCTAAATTAGCCTACTCAGCAGCACATGACAGAATTTATTTACTGCAACGTGATAATACTCAGCAAATAGATTACATAGACATTAGTGATGATAGTGTGAAACCTTTCCTTACCACTGAGTTTTTTGTCTCTACGTTAAGTAGCGTCAGTGATAGCCTTTTTGTTAGACAAAGCACAAGCTCTTGGGGCCGTTTATCAGCATATGATATCAATGGAGCTGAAACGTTGTTATCCGATCAAATAGAGCCCACTCAAGATTACTTGTATCACCCTATCAAAGAGCGTGTTTACTACCTATCAAACTTCTCGCCTGCCGACCTTAACTGGATGGTATTTAATGCAGATACCAATTACCTTGGTTACGCACAAGATAGCTCATATCACGATTCAGAGGGTTGGAGTCACAATATCAAACCATCCGAATCTGGGCACCAAATAGCACTGGGTAGTGGCCGAGTCGTCAGCGGCACTTATATGGTGGAATTAACGAACTTAAGCCCAAATGAAGCAGAGTTTACCGATGTAGAGTGGGTTGCGGGAAACATAATTACACTAAGTGGTAACGAAGATAACACAATCAGTCATATCAATCGCTACAATGCCGATTTTACTCTTAACGAAACAGACTCATTTGAACTAGCAGCTAAACCCGTAGCACTTGAACCTATTAGTAATAACAGTTTATTAGTGGTCTCTTTGAGTGATACTGGTATTCCCCAATTAACTACTTATCAATTTGTTGAAAATGACTTTGATAACGATGGTGTTATTGATGAGGTTGACATCTTCCCTAAAGATGCAACAGAAAGCCAAGATGCTGATTTTGATGGCACGGGTGATAATGCCGATTTAGATGACGATAATGACGGTGTTCCTGATACGCAAGATGACTTTCCATTTGATTACTCTGAATCAAAAGATAGTGACAACGATGGTATCGGAAATAACCTCGACACAGATGATGATAACGATGGCGTGCTTGATGAAAACGATGCGTTTCCAGAAGATGCAACACGCATAGTACTAAATGCAACTGATTTCTTACCATTAACCTCAGGTAGCACATGGCAATACGATTCAGGTTTAACGGTAAACTTAGCAAACAACAAACAAATATACGGTCAAAGCATTACACCAATTAGCTTTAGTTCGGGCTCACAAATGTACTTAAGTGCACAGGAGGATTCCCTTGTATTTAATGGTTTGTATATACCTGGATTAAATATCAACAACCAAGCTTACGACGTTGATATTGAACTTAGCCAAGGGTTTGATTTAACTCATCAAGGGGGCAATTCAGGCATTGGACGAGTTGATATCGACCCTATATGGCCTTCGAAATGTCAGTTGGAGCAGCAATGTAAGCTATAAACACGAAACGATTACAACACCTGTGGGTGAGTTTGACACATTAGCCAGTGAGTTCCATTTATGGGCAGATGCCGACATTGACGGAAATACGGTTTCACTTTACTACATGGCAAAACTACATTTTGCAGAGGATATTGGTTTAGTAAGAATTGTTGAAAACTTCGATCAAGCGTCAAACTTAACTTATTACTCTGGTCTACCCATTGACGATACTGATGACAATGACAGTACGGATAATAATGATACGGTTGATGACACTACTGATACTGATAACAGCACTGATGATAACGCTGTAGATAATGGCACTAATGATTCAAGTGATACAACAGATACCAGTGATACGGCAACTGCGACTAATAACCGAACAGGCACAGCTTCAAACACCAGCTCAAGTGGCGGTGGCGGCGGTGGTAGTTTGTCATTTGGTATACTGTCATTATTCTCACTTGCTTGGTTTAGAAAAAGGCAATCATAACGTTAAATAGACATAAGCTAGCTAATAAAGTGCTAGCTTATCTTTTTAAGAACAGAGTATTGACAGTAAAGAAAAAAGCCAGCAAGCTTGTGTTATCAACAAAATACATTCAGTTTTAACCCAAGTATTTCAAATTATCATCATTCCATGTGGAATGGTGGGTTTAACTGTATTTTAATTTCAAAACCCGCCTACGAGGCGGGTTTGTTTTATCTGCCTCTAGGTACAATTTAGTAAACGGAGGTCATATGAAAAAAGTCGCCATATTCGGAAAACCCGGCAGTGGAAAGTCTACACTTAGCCATCAACTTTCAACCCAGCTTAATATGCCATTATTTCACTTAGATGCGATACAATTTAAACCCAATGGAGAAGCGGTAAGTAAAGAGGTTTTTCATCATGCACACGATGAAATCTTAACTAAAGAAAGGTGGTTGATTGATGGCTTAGGGACGCTCAGTAGTTTTGAGCAAAGAGTACAATCTGCCGATACCTTAATTTATGTCGATCTTCCCTATAGCACTGCTTATTACTTAGTGACCAAGCGACTCATGAAAAGCTTATTCCAATCACCTAAAGGTTGGCCTAAAGGCAGCTCAGTTTTGAGAGGTACTTTGCAAAGCTATCGTTATTTAACGCTGAGTAAAGCATTTTGGAATGATGAACTTGTCAATCAGCTAAAAACACTGGCCAAAAAACAAAATAAGCACTTTTACCATATAAAACAGTTGGACCAGTTAAAGGGGTTTACCAATAATCTTTAGAAAATTGCTAAGATGAAGGCAGTAGAAACCAATCTTACTTGTTTAAAAAGTCAAAAGTTTAGTCGCAACTCACTAAACTTTTGGCAAACGCTTTCACACGTTTTATAGGAACTTAACTAAGCGGACTGTCGCTTTATTCGCAATAGTGCAATTGCGCAACCGGCAAGTAATAACACAGAGGTGTTAGAGGGCGCACTCACTTCTACAGGTGCGGTATAACTCAATGCATCGGAGCCATAAAAAGCAGTCGTTGTGCCACCCTGCCCTGATAAGCTAAACGAATTAATGGCAACGTCGCTGATCACGCCAAAAAATGAACTTTCATTCCAAACTTGCGTCACCATCAGCGCATTGATGATTTCATGACCAGCATCATCAGAGTACGTCAGGTTATTCGCATTAAGTTCGTTCACATCAAAACCTATAGCAAACACATCGTGATCAAAACTGACAGTCAAAGTATTACTTTCTCGAACTGACAGGGCTTTGTCACCTTCACTAACTAAACTTGTCGTCATGCGATACGCTTTAAAGCCTGAAACATCTACATGAGTTTGTGTGTTATCATTAAAGCCTTCAAAACTCAGTGGTGCATTCACAGCCGTTTCAAATGCCGCTCTATCTGTATACACAATGAGTGCAGCTTTTGCTCGGCTTGCCCAAACTAACATCAGTAACATATTTACCACTAAAAGCTTTTTGATCATTTTTTCCATTAATTACCTCTAAGCTGACTACATAACTACCTAACTGCTGCATAATATACCCATCAAATGTGCAAAGATTATGGAACCTAAAGGCAAAAGCGTTAGTTTGGTATACAAAGCAGACTAACAAACTGTTTTTAATCTATATTTTCATTTAACTTTTTTGCTAACTTAGTTTACCTAAGGCTCAATGACATAGGGAAATATGCCAATTATGCAGATAAGAACGGCTAAAAAAGATGACTTAGCACAAATACTACAACTTTATGATGAATTAAGACCGAATGATCCATTATTAACGCCCGAGCAAGCTCAAACCACTTGGCAAAATATGCTCCATGATGACAGAACGGATATCATTGTCGCCGATATGGACGGGAAACTTGCTTCAACTTGTTCACTAACGCTGAATTTAACCCTGACTAATGGTGCAAAACCTTTTGCGATGATAGAACATGTTGTTACCTCTGCTGATTTTCGTCGTCAAGGTTTGAGTCAAAAGGTGATTGATTCTGCAATTAAGCTCGCTTGGCAAAAAGGTTGTTACAAAGTCATGTTACTCTCAGGAGAGCAACTTAAAGGTGCACATCAACTTTATCGTTCAGTCGGTTTAAAGGATGGCATTGAACGAGGTTTTGTCATTAAACCTGATTAATATTGGCTAAAAAAGAGACTATATGACATCCATTAAATTTATTGCCGTCGATATGGATGGTACGTTATTAGATGACAATAAGTGTTTACCAACTGATTTTTTTGCAGTATTTGAACAACTGTCAAAAAAGAACATCGTTTTTGCCGCAGCATCTGGTCGACAATACCAAAGCTTAGCTAAACAATTTGCAGGCATAAAAAACAAAATGTTATTTATTGCTGAAAACGGCACACTCGTCGTTTATCAAGATAAAGTCCTATTTAGCCAAAGCATCAGCCCGATAGTCGTTAGTCAAATTATCGAAAAAACACGTCAGATAAAATCTGCTTTTATTGTCGTTTGTGGCAAAAAGTCAGCTTATGTTGAAACTAAAAATCAACAAGCGCTAGCAGAGATACGAAAGTATTACCACCAGCTAGAAATTGTTGATGACTTAAAACAAGTCAATGATGAGTTTATCAAAGTCGCTATTCTAGATTTTAACGGTACTGAAAAACATGTTTACCCTCATCTTGCCCCCCACTTTGAAACAACGCATCAAGTCGTTATCAGCGCTTATATATGGCTTGATATCATGCATCCGAGCGCATCTAAAGGCCAAGCTATTTGTCAGTTAAGGGAGATATTTGATTTCACTTATGAGCAAAGTATGAGCTTTGGAGATTATCTAAACGATAAAGAAATGCTAACAGCCACCTATCACAGCTACGCAATGGCTAATGCGCATCCTGATATAAAAAAAGTGGCACGCCATATCGCGCCTAGTAACCAAGAAAACGGTGTAATTAAAACTATTCGTAGCCAAGTGCTAAATGAGGAGCCCGGTTAAAGCATTAAGTGGCACACCAATAAAAAGTTAGATTGCAGATGATTACGGTTAAATTATTGGTTAATTAATCAGTGAATATAATAACCTAATGTGACTCACACAAACATTTTACCAATTTAAAACTGCAGTTATTGGAGTCAAAAATTGTGCAAGACATCGAACGAGAAGACTTAATTAAAACGACATGGCAACTACACAGCCAGATTGAAAAAGCCTATTTGGATCACCCTGCGCGTAAAGGCGATATAGAATGGCCAGAAAAACAGCGCTTGTTGTTAGCTGATATGGCCATTCATTTATTGCAAACGTCACTAGGGCCTGATGATTTAAACCTTGAACACTTACGTAATAACCTCAACGCAATTTTGGTTATAACCGATCAGTACTTACCGCAAGCCGAGCTCAAAAAATCTGCAAATAAACTGTTTGAGCAGGGCTAATTTATCAATTAGCTAACACTGTTAGGTATATGAAGTGGCAAAAACTTGATACTGGCATCCACTAAATTCAACAAAGCTTCTCTGCTTTTACCCGCTTTTGCCTGTACCGCCAAACCATGAGTAAAGGTCAGTAAAAAGTCGACCAACTCATTGGCATTAAGTGATTTATCTAGACGCAATGCAGTTTGCTCTTTGTGGAAGAATTCGAGTAATAATGCGTAGGACGATTCATCTGCTTGTGCTAGCGCCGTTTGTGCCGAATCAGGTAATGCGGCACTGGTTGACTCTCCAGTACACATACTGACAAAACAACCTCTTGGCAAAGACGGCTCAGTTTGAAATTCAACAAAAGCCCTAAGGCAATTAGTTAGCTTATCTTTAGTTGATAAATTATTGTCAATTAGGGTTTCAAAAACAGGAGCTGCAAATACCTGGCGATAATAATCAATCGTTTGAATAAACAAAGCCTCTTTATTGCCAAAGGCTGAGTACATGCTGGGTTTATTGATGCCCATCGCTTTGGTCAAATCAGCTAGCGAAGTACCCGCATACCCATTTTGCCAAAAAACTAAAGTGGCTGCTCTTAATGCCGTTTCCGTATCAAAGTTGCGTTTTCTACCCGACATGAAAAATCCAAAAAATAAATGCTTGACTCAATTGTACCGATCGGTAAATAAAATATCAATCATACCAATCGGTACAAATCAGTTAATTGAATTAAGGAATAAATCATGTCGATTATTGTTAAAGGTAAAACCGCACTTGTCACCGGCGCAAATAGAGGTATTGGGCGAGATATCGCCATTGCATTTTTAAATCAAGGAGCGGAAAAAGTTTATTTAGCGGTGAGAAATAGAGCCAGCGTTAACGATCTAGTTAACGACTACCCAGGTCAGTTTGAAGCACTAGAAGTCGATGTAACCAACCCAAATTCAGTACAAGCACTCGCAGCAAGCGCGCAAGATGTCAATATTGTCATCAACAACGCGGCCGTTTTAGCGCCATCAGGCGTATTTGACGATAACGTATTTGATAGTTTTGAACAGGAGCTCAATGTCAATACGCTGGGACTGCTGAGAATGGCACGTGCTTTTGCTCCCGTACTTGAAGCCAATAAAACAAGCACATTTATTCAGTTAAATTCAATTGTATCGTTTAAAAGTTTTGATTCAGTCGCCACGTACTCTGCCTCTAAAGCCGCTTCTTATTCATTTACGCTTTCGGTTAAAAATGAATTTGAGCAAAAAGGCATTCAAGTTCACAGTGTTCACCCTGGACCTATCGCAACGGATATGTCAGAGCAAGCCGGCGTCAAAGATATAGGTGAACCTTCAAGCGTTGTCGCCGATGACATTATCGATGTGCTAGAAAACAATGTATTTTTATCTTTCCCTGATGAGATAGCTAAATAATTTGGCCAAGGCTACCAAAGCTTTTACCAAGATGTGGTTCAAGCAGAAATGATTGCTGAAGAATAAATAAAAAACCCGCTTTAAAGCGGGTTTTCTTTTAATTCATTACGGGGTTAATTAACCGGTATTGCGCATACCTGTTGCAATACCCGCCATCGTCACCATCAATAATTGTTCACATTGAGGGTGCTCTGGTTTTTCTCTTAAGCGCTTAAGTGCTTCTACTTGCATTAAGTGCAATGGTACCAGGTAAGGCTGACGTAATTTAAACGAGCTTTGGTTCCAAGGATCGCTTTCCATTGCTTCTTTTTGATTTAACAAACGCATAACCGTTTGCTCGTCTTTGGCTAATTGAGAACGAATTTGTTCACCCAACGGCTGTAGTTCTTTTTCAACCAATGCTGCATCATAAAGTGCCGATATTTGACGATCTGATTTTAAGTAAACCATTTCAGTTAACGAAATACGGGCTTTGAAATAAGGCCACGCTTTTAACATCGCTTGCATCGTATCATTGTTGTCTTGAACAAACTGCTCAATTGCTTGGCCTAAACCTAACCAACTTGGCACAACTAAACGGTTTTGGCTCCATGCAAAAATCCAAGGGATAGCACGAAGTGATTCAATACCACCGTCTACTTTACGTTTGCTTGGACGCGACCCCAAAGGTAGTGATGAAAGTTCCTGCTCTGGTGTTGCTTGACGGAAATAACGAACAAAGTTTGCTTCTTCGCGAATATAACTGCGATAGATATCACAGCTAACATCTGCCATTTTGTCCATTAATTCACGCCACTCTTGCTCTGGCTCTGGTGGAGGCGTGATCAGACTTTCTAAGATAGCGCTGGCATATAAATGTAAACTGCGCACGGCTAAGTTAGGTAAACCGAACTTGTACCTAATTGTTTCACCCTGCTCAGTTACACGTAAACCACCGTCTAACGTACCAGGTGGTTGAGAGGCAATAGCCGCATGAGCTGGACCGCCACCGCGACCGATAGTGCCACCACGACCGTGGAATAATTTTAAGATGGTGTCGTGCTCTTTAAACACTTTAACCAATGCTTCTTGCGCTTGATACTGACCCCAAGTAGCCGCTAGTACACCCGCATCTTTAGATGAATCAGAGTAGCCTATCATCACATAGTGCTCACCCGCACATTTATTGCGGTATTCATCTACAGCGAGTAGTTTATTCATCACACTAGCCGCATCATTTAAATCGTCTAACGTTTCGAACAACGGCGCAATAGGCATGTGCCAGCTCATTCCAGCCGCTTTCATCAGTAAATTGACCACTAATACGTCACTTACTTTACTTGCCATCGAAATGATGTAGATACCTAACACTTCGCTTGGTTGCTCTGCGATCAGTGCAAAAGTATCCAGTACTTCTTGGGTGTCTTCACTCCACTGAGCTTGAGGTAGCAATGGGCGTGGATTTTTCAATTCGTTTAATAAGAATTCAATCTTTTGCTGTTCTGTCCAATGATTAAAGTCACCTAAGTGAAGCGCTTTAACGATATCAGCAACGGTCTCGTCATGACGCTCACTGTGTTGACGAAAATCGAGCTTAACGAGTGAGATACCAAAACACTGAACTTTACGGATAAGATCTAATACATGTGAGTTAGCCACGCGCGTCAAACCAACGGCCAGTAAGCTCTCACGACAAGCTTTAAGTGGTGCAATTAGTTCATCAGATGATGCGATAGCACCTGCACTTTGCCCTTCTTGTAATAAGGCGACACTGACTTTCAACTTATCAATAGCCGTTTTTAATGCACAGCGATATGGGCCTAAGTGATTAACATCGGCTTCTAATAATTCATCCGTTGCTTTGCTCATAGACAATTCAAGTGATAAACGTTCGAAGTCTTGTAAGTAAAGTTCTGCTGCCATTAAGCGCGCTTGCATAATCGCTTGTTTACTTAGTTTAGCTGTAACAAACGGGTTACCATCACGATCACCCGCCATCCAGCTTGCCATCGTTACGGGTACGATATCTTCTGCCAAAGGCAGGCCCGTTACTTTAATTGACAATTCATCCAATTCACGGACAAATTGAGGTACCGCATGCCATAAACTATCGGCAATCGCGTTTAATCCCCAACGGGACTCATCAAGTGGCGATGGACGTTTGTTACGAATTTCATGCGTGTGCCAAGCTTGCTCAATTAATTCTTCGATACGGCCACTTAATTGACCATCAGCTTGGCCTAGTTCTTCAGCAATTTGGTGATATTTGTGAATAAAAGTACGACGATTAACTTCTGTTGGGTGAGCAGTAAGAACGAGCTCAATATGTAATTTAGCTACTGCTTCGTTGAAGCGCTTAGCATCTAAATCACCTAATTTTGCAGCGAGTGATTCTAATGGGTGAGGTAAATCTAATTCAGCTAGACCTTGTTCGCTCGCTGTGTGTTGTTGTTCAGCAATATTTGCCAAGTTTAAAAACTGACTGAAAGCACTGGCGTGAATGAGAAGATCATCTTCAGAGCTTTGTGAAAAAATGCGTTGTAACTGTTCAACGGCTTGTTCATCACCTGCAGCAACGTCTTTACCTAAAAGACGAACAGCTTCAATATTATCAATCCAACTGGCACCTTTATCATCAGCAATAGTTTTACCTAAGATAGTGCCAAGTTCACGGACATTATTTGAGATTGTTTCTAACATAAGTTTTTCTCTCATCTCTTTATTATTTATAAGCGACTGATGATGTCTGCCGCATGAGCGTAAAGTGGGATCCCCCAGATTACGTTAAAGCTAAAAGTTATGGCTAAAGACGCAACTAACGCTTGGGCGATGTTGGCTTTAGGCTGAGCCTGCTCAAATACAGCAGGTACAGCAATATAGGACGCACTGGCCGCTAAGGTTGCAAGTAAGGTTAATCCACCCACACTTAAACCCAACCAATACCCCAAAGTAAGGCCCATTATGGCACCCAATACAGGCATCGTGATGCCAAAACTAATAATAAACATATGATTGCTCGACAGGTCAGATAAGCGTTGACCAGCCAATGCCCCCATATGAATTAAATATAAAGCAAGCATAACGGCGAAAATGGGTTTCAAGTTTTTCACCATAGGTTCGGCTACTTCGCCATAAAGAGCACCAATCAGCATGCCTATTACAATCAGGGCTAAGCTTTTGTGCGCGAAGATGGTACGTAAATCAAAGCCTTTTTGGCCTTGTTTACGACTTAAATAAGCCAAACCAAATATAATTGCGGGTAGTTCTAATAGTGCGACAAATAATGCAATTTGTGGTTCAAATTCAATTTCTCTTAATTGTAAGAAACTGATCGCCACTGCATAAGTACCAACACTAACGGAGCCATAATGTGCAGCGAGTGTTGTTTTATCTATTGTATTAAGCTTGGAAAAAGTACCAATCAACAACATGGCTACCAGCGTTACCAAAACGCCGAGCATGATAACGGATATACTCTGCCCTAATAAAGCCCAGTTCGCACTATAGGCGAGCGCTTGGCCACCTTTTAACCCGATTGTGATTAATAAAACGTAGGTAAGTAGCTGATAAGCATCATTGGGTAGTTGCAAATTGACGCCTAGTCGCTGACACACTAAAGCCATTAAGAAAAATAGCGCTAAGATATCTGGTAAAAAGCTCGCCATCTTTAACTCGATTGTGCCAGTGACTTGTTTTGTGTTTTAAGATACAAACAAAACAAAATGTAACATGCCATCGCAATCAACAATGTAGTAAAGCTACCCATTGCCATACCTGTGGTTTTGGCAATTAAAGCAATCAGAGCAAGAAAAATAAAAGTTAAACAAACGAAAACTAGCTGCATTGTTGAACTCCTAAAAATAATTGGCAGTGAGTCTAAAACTAGACAAAAATAAAAACCAATATATATTTACAACATCAACTATAGATTTTTATTTATATGAAAATACAAACTAATGGCTAAATTGAGTTATGCTGAGTAATCGCCAACCTACTTTTCGCCAATTACAGCTCATACGAGCACTGGCTCAATATAAGAACATTTCAGCAGTCGCTGAAAAGCTACATATCTCTCAGCCTTCAGTTTCTATTCAGTTAAAAAACCTAAGTGAATTAGTTGAATTGCCAATTTACCATTCGCGTGGCAAACAAATTGAGTTAACCGATGCGGGACAACAATTGTTGCGCACCGCTGATGAGATTTTTTCCAGTTTAACCAATATGCAAGTGGCGTTAGATGATTTAAAAGGCTTGCAATCGGGTTCACTAAAAATTTGTGTGGTATCGACAGCAAAGTATTTTTTGCCGTTAATTCTCGGACCATTCTGTAAAAAACACCCCAAAATAGATGTCAATTTACAGATAGGTAACCGCCAGCAGGTAATGGAAAGACTCAATGCTAACCTTGATGATTTTTATATCTTCAGTCATTGCCCTGAGCGAGCCGACATCATTGCTAAACCCTTTTTGGACAATGAGCTGGTGGTCGTCGCACCTAAACGCCATGAATTAGTCGGCATGGACAATATCAGTCTGGCGAGGCTTTCTCACTACCCTTTTATCCTAAGAGAACATGGCTCAGGCACAAGGCAAAGCATCACTCAGTTTTTGGATAGCCATAAGATTAAATTGTCCGAAAAAATGACAATAGAAAGTAATGAAGCAATAAAATACACAGTCGCTGCGGGACTTGGGTTATCCATTCTCAGTCGCCATACGCTCGATTACGGTCATGTCCCGGGTTTAGTGAAACTAAAAGTAAAAGGTTTCCCAATAAAAAATCAATGGCATTTAGTACAAAGAAAAGATCGGCAAACAAGCCGACTAGCCCGAGCCTTTGAACAATTCATGCAAGAGCAAGGCATTGAGAACTTACTATCGAGCAACTACCAAGGTTAACTGGCTATCAGGCCTTACATACTCGTCTCTATTTATTTACAAACGCCCTGTTATGTATTTGATTTAAGACGTGTCTCGGGCAGAACAATTCGGCTAAGATGAAGTGGATTTGTTTAATCTATTTGAAGGAATAAACCAAGTGCCTACTTTTTCTAACCCGCACTTTGATGACCATGAACAAGTGGTCTTTTTTCACGATAAAGCTTCAGGCTTAAAAGCGATTGTTGCTGTTCACAACACCAAATTAGGCCCTGGTTGTGGAGGTTGTCGTATGTGGCCTTATGACAATGACGAGGAAGCATTAACGGATGTACTTCGTTTATCAAAAGGTATGACGTATAAAAGTGCTGTCGCGGGTTTACCACTAGGTGGTGGTAAAGCAGTGATCATTGGCGATCCTAAAAAAGATAAGTCGCCCGCTTTATTCAAAGCATTTGGCCGTTTTTTAAATAACTTAGGTGGTAGTTATATCGTTGCCGAAGACGTCGGTATTACCCCAGATGACATCGAGCTCATTCACTCTGAAACCGAGTTTGTTTCAGGAACAAAAGATTCAAGCGGTGATCCATCTCCACATACTGCATTAGGTACATTCTTAGGTATCAAAGTCGCAGCCAAACACCAATTTGGTTCTGAAGATTTAACCGGTAAGATTGTTGCAGTACAAGGTGTTGGTCATGTTGGTTACTACTTGTGTAAACATTTACACGAGTCGGGAGCAAAGCTCATCGTTACCGATATTGATGAACAAGCACTACAACGCGTTGAACAAGAGTTTAGCGCAACCATAGTTGCGACCGAAGACATTTATCATCAGGACTGTGACATTTACGCACCTTGTGCATTAGGTGCTACGCTGAACGAATTTACTATCCCTATGTTAAAAGCAGAGATAGTTGCAGGTTGTGCAAATAACCAGTTAGCAACAGCTGAAGATGGGTTGCGCTTACAAGAACGCGGTATTTTATACACGCCGGATTATGTGATTAATGCCGGTGGTATCATTAATGTCGCTTTAGAAGTGGGCGATAAAGACAACTATGATGAAACGGCTATCTCGGCAAAAGTTGAAGCCATCTACACTACATTAGATACTTTATTTGAACGAGCCAAAACATCAGGTAAAACACCTGCAGAAGTAGCCGATATTATGGCTAGAGAGTTAATCAAGTAACTCTATTTAAAAAAGTTAAAGTAGTTCAATTACTTAACTACTTTAACTTTTATTTATTTTTAATAATTCTTGTGATTAATTAACGTTTATTAACTAACATTTAGGCGGTTTTTCTTATATTCTAGTTGTACATTCTTTGTACTTGTCAACCACTTTACCATGCCAAAAACCTTTGCAATTGGATTGCTCATTTTCTTCTGTTTTTTTTCTCATCATGCTTTTGCTCGTACAGAAACGGCATCACCTAAAATCGTCTTTTTAAATTCCTACCACAATGGTTTTAGTTGGAGTGATAAAATTCTTAAAACCTATCGGCGCAAAGTGGCAAAATTCAATGGTCGAGTTTATCCATTTCACATGGATACTAAGCGTAATTTCGACAATGAGTATTTAGATTTAATTACCGTAAAAAGTGTGGCCTTTATCGAAGAGATCAAACCAGACCTTATCATTGCCAGTGATGATAATGCGTCAAAATATGTGATTCAAAAGTACTTTAAGAACCATAAAATTCCCGTGGTTTTTGTTGGCGTCAATCTAGATGCTTATGTCTATGGCTACCCTTATGAAAATGCCACAGGGTTAGTTGAATCGGCAGTATTACCCCCGTTACTTAAGGCATTAACAAAAACACTGCCAAAGAACAGCCAATACGCAGTACTTTTTACCAACACTACAACGAGTCAAAAAAAGCTGAAGTACTACCAAAATATCTACGCTGATATCCATTTTGAGGTCGTCAACTCTTTTGAGCAATGGCAGTTTGTCGTGACTGATTTAACCGATAAAGGCTATATCATCATTATGGATAACATTGCATCAGTAAATAACTTCGATGCCCAAAAAGCACATGATTTCATTGCCAAAAATGCGAAACAATTGACGGTTAATTTATCTTCAATGCACCGAACCTATACCCACTTTACCTATGATAACTTACCCCAAGAGCAAGGCGCTTGGGCAGCAAGAGCCACCCTCGCTATTTTACAAGGTACCCGCCCTGTTGATATTAAGATTCAAAAAAGTAAACACTTTAAGTTAAGTCAAAATAAAGGGCTGATTGCCGATTCAAACGTCCATATTCCGAGTACATTAATCCATCTTGCGAGTAAGGATGATTAATAAAAAACTGTAATTAAAAACAGTGCTTTAGCCCGGCAATTGTTTTAGAATGAGCGCACTTTGGTATCGAGTTAGTTTATTCAATGAGCAAGATTTCTGTAACACAACCGAGCTCGCCTAAAAAAGCAGGCGATCACATTCGCTGGGGCAATTTAGCTGGCAGTAGTTTATCAATAGCCACTCATGCGTTAGCCAATCAAAATAAAGGCGCCATTTTAGTTATTACAGCTGATACACCATCGGCATTGAAACTTGTGGCTGAGCTCGAAGCACTGACAAAAGACGATAAAAAGCTCAATACGTATTATTTCCCTGATTGGGAAACGTTGCCATATGACAACTTTTCACCGCACCAAGATATCATTTCACAACGATTAGAAACATTAGCAAAATTACAAGCGAATGAGCGTGCCATTTTTGTGGTACCAGCCACAACTGCACTGGTCAAACTTGCACCTATTGATTTTCTCAATCATTACACCTTACTGATCAATAAAGGTCAGACACTCGATATTAATGAATTTAGGTTGAGACTAGAACGTGCTGGTTATCGCGCAGTCGATCAAGTCATGGAACACGGTGAGTTCGCACTAAGAGGATCCATTTTGGACCTCTACCCTATGGGTAGTCATACCCCGTTTAGACTCGATTTTTTTGACGATGAAATAGATAGTATCCGTCAATTTGATCCCGAGAACCAACGATCTGCAGAAACCCTAGATAAGATTGAACTTTTACCCGCGCATGAATTTCCCATAGACGATAAAGCAATTGAAACCTTTAG
Organism: Marinifaba aquimaris; assembly: GCF_013328345.1. Taxonomy (GTDB): domain Bacteria; phylum Pseudomonadota; class Gammaproteobacteria; order Enterobacterales; family Alteromonadaceae; genus Marinifaba; species Marinifaba aquimaris. The sequence continues at coordinate 168,363 of NZ_JABULX010000004.1, read as the reverse complement.
AGTCAACTACCGTGAATATTTCGAACCGAATACCAACAAAGAGTCAGTTTACTATCAAGTATCCAAAGGCATTATGCCTGCAGGCATTGAGTACTATTTACCGCTATTTTTCCAACAAACGGCAACCTTGTTTGATTATTTACCAGGTAATGCCAATGTACTGTTTGAAGATGGCATACAAAATCAAGTTGAACGGTTTTTAACAGAGGTTGAAAATCGCTATGAAGATAGGCGTTATGACAAAAATAGGCCATTACTCAAGCCAGCCGATCTCTATCTAAAACTTGATCAATTCTACCAAGCACTTAACCAATTTGGTCGTATTGAATTTGGCAAAGCAAAGCTTGAAGAAAAAGCAGGTCGATTTAACTTCGATTGCCAGGCATTGCCTAATATTGCAGTCAATGCTCAACTGAAAGAACCGTTTAAAGCGTTTAATGAATTTGTTGCCAACTTTGATGGGCAAGTGTTGATCTTATCTGAAACACAAGGTCGACGTGAAACCTTGCTCGAAATGCTGAAAAAAGCGGGGATCAAACCTAAATCACTTGATAACTTAACACAGTTTTTGAAAAAGCCGGTCGATTTAGCTTTATGTATTTTAGAACTGGAATACGGCTTTATTGGCAATATTAATGACCAGCAACTGGCATTAGTAACAGAAGCTGAGCTGCTAGGTAACCCAGTCAAACAAGCAAGAAGGCGACGCGGTAAAAAAGATGAGGTTTCAACAACCGATTCCGTTATAAAAAATTTGGCCGAACTGAGTATTGGCCAGCCTGTTGTGCATCTAGATCACGGTGTCGGCCGTTACCAAGGCTTACAAACCCTTGATGCCGGTGGTATGCCAACCGAGTTTTTGACACTTGAATATGCAGATTCAAAGCTTTATGTACCCGTTGCCAATTTACACCTTATCTCACGCTATTTAGGTGGTGATATCGACCATGCACCACTTCACAAACTTTCCAGTGATGCTTGGGAAAAAGCCAAGAAAAAAGCAGCCGAAAAAGTCAGAGATGTGGCCGCTGAATTACTCGATGTATACGCCAAACGCGAATCAAAACCCGGCTTTGCTTTTAAAATTAACAACGATGATTATGCCCAATTTAGTGCTGGGTTTAAGTTTGAAGAAACCTTAGATCAGGAACAAGCCATTAACGCCGTATTGCGCGATATGCAATCTAGCCAATGTATGGACCGTCTGGTTTGTGGTGATGTTGGCTTTGGTAAAACCGAAGTGGCAATGCGTGCTGCCTTTGCGGCTGTTAATGAGAGCAAACAAGTCGCCGTGTTGGTACCAACAACACTCCTTGCCCAACAACACTATGAAAACTTCCAAGATAGGTTTGCCGACTGGCCAATCAAAGTCGAAGTATTATCGCGCTTTAAAACCGCTAAACAACAAAAAGAAGTGCTTAATCAGCTAGCTGAGGGCCAAGTAGATGTCATCATCGGTACGCATAAGCTACTTTCAAGTGATGTTAAATATCAAGATTTAGGGTTATTAATCGTCGATGAAGAGCATAGATTTGGCGTCCGCCAAAAAGAGCTGATTAAAAAACAACGCGCAGATGTAGACATACTGACCCTTACTGCAACGCCTATCCCGCGTACTTTAAACATGGCCATGAGTGGGATGCGTGATTTATCTATTATCGCAACACCACCTGCTAAGCGACTTGCCGTTAAAACATTCGTGCGCCAATTCGATAAAGCATTAATCAAAGAAGCCATCAGTCGTGAAATTATGCGTGGTGGTCAAGTATATTTTCTACACAATTCGGTAGAGACGATTGATAAAACAGCTGAGTTAATTCAAGAGATCGTACCAGAGGCACGGCCGATAATTGGTCATGGTCAAATGCGCGAACGTGAACTAGAACGCGTGATGTCTGATTTTTATCATCAAAAATACAATGTCTTGGTTTGTACCACTATTATCGAAACGGGTATTGATGTCCCAAGTGCCAATACCATTATTATCGATCAAGCCGATCATTTTGGTTTAGCACAGCTTCACCAGTTACGTGGTCGTGTGGGTCGCTCGCATCACCAAGCTTATGCCTACATGCTGACACCGCATCCAAAGCGTATGACAAAAGATGCTCAAAAGCGTCTTGAAGCCATCGCTAATTTAGAAGACTTAGGTGCAGGTTTTGCACTTGCAACGCACGATCTTGAAATTCGCGGTGCAGGTGAATTACTCGGTGACGATCAGAGCGGTCAAATTACCAGTATTGGTTTTACCTTATACATGGAAATGCTTGAACAAGCAGTAAAGGCTTTAAAAGAAGGCCGAGAGCCCGCACTAACCGATGCATTTGCAGTGAGCACAGAACTAGAGCTACGTATTCCGGCTTTACTACCCGATGATTATATCCCTGATGTGAATACGCGATTATCCATGTACAAAAAGATCGCCAGTTGTGATACTCAAGATAAATTAGATGACGTTCAAATTGAGTTAATAGACCGCTTTGGTTTATTACCACAACCTGCAAAAAACCTTGTCAAACAAAGTCAATTAAAGCTGCAAGCAGCAAAATTAGGCATTAAGAAATTAGATGCAGGTATCAAAGGTGGTATAGTAGAATTTAAAGAAGGGGCGGTTACCGATCCGACTAAGATCATCAACTTGATTCAAAGCGCACCAACTACATTCGGTTTAGCCGGACAAGATAAATTGAGGTTCAATTTAGAAGCGGCAGAAGCCCAAGAAAAACTCGATTTTATTGAACAATTATTTAAGCTGTTAAGCTAACGGATTGACTTACTCTATGAAAAAAAATGGCTTCAAAAAACCAGCGGTAGTTAGACGCAGTATAACGCTAGCTTGTGCTTTTTCTTTAGCTGCATCTGTCAGTTTTTCAGCCGGAGCATATGCAAAGCAATCTGCCGATCGCTGGTTTGAGGTAGAAATGATAATCTTTGCGCGCAACACTGAACGCGCAGATTTAGAGGAAAATTTCTCGCCATTGATTGAACCGATAAAAGTCAATCGAGCAAGACCATTGCTTGATAAACACATCCCTAAAAATGCCAAGCATTTAGCGCAATTAAAATCAGATTGTCATCTAGAGCAATCGATTGAACAAACGGACTTACATTTATTTGATGTTTTTCCTGAGCTTGCACCTGGTTTTGAACCAAGCCAACTGACAACAGAAACATTAACCGAGAGTACGCTAGACAGCGAGCCAAATATCGCACCGGAACACACTGAATTAAACGATACTAATGAGAATGAACAAGCCTCAGACCAAGGGCAATTTTATGACTCGGCTTCCAGCCCTATTTATCGCGATAATCAATCAGAGCCTGTTAATCAAACGATAAATGAAGTAGCTGAATTTGTCAGGTTAGACGGACTTAGGCATGAATTAGCATATGAGCTTGAACAACCAGAAATGCCTAGTTTATTTAGTCAAACTTCGCTGTGGCCAGTACCAGCTTGGCAGCAGGCATTTACTTTATGTGAGCCTCTTTTACCTAATGGTATCAGTGACGAGGTCAAACAATTAAAGCAGGCTAGAAATGATCTATTTATTGCCAATACCCCGCTTTATTTCCCAATAAAAGAAATTGCTTACAACGATAAACCTCATATGTTAGCTAAGTCGAGTTTAGTGTTCTCAAAAGAGGTACAAAAGCTCATTTATCGTAAAGACATGACGCCCCTTGCGCATTTAGGCTGGCGACAGCCTATAAAAAGCAGAAAAAGAGAAAAACCTTGGCGCATTTTTGCCGGTAAAAATTACTCAAAAGAGTTCGATTACCTAGGTGAGCCAATCGAACAACTTGAACAGGATTCAATCGATACAACCATCGAGCCACATCAACAAAGTGATATTTTAGCAGGTGATGAGAATAGACTTAGACATCAAAAAGTGATGGATAATGTGCAAAAGCTCATGGATAAAATCAACTCAGGAGAATGGCGAGCAGAAACGGCTCAACTTGATAAAGACCAACAAGCTTGGCAGCAACAAGCGAGTATCAAAGGCACGCCTGAACAAGTGTGGCAATTAGATGGACTCTTTAAAATATACCTACGCCATTATTTATTTATTGAGACCGAATTTAATATACGAAAACCCGATATCCATCCAGAGCAGTTAGCGTTAACTCAACAACAGGATGAAATCACGCAACCGGCTGTTGAATCACTACCACTGATGAATACTGATGGCGTTGTTATTGAACAAGCAGATACCATTGAACCCAAAGCAGACAAACAGTATCTATATTCTTATCATTTCAAACAAAACAGAAGAATTCGTTCAACCGAAATCCACTATTTTGATCATCCAATGATGGGGATTGTTCTGCAAGTGCGTCGATATGATTTGCCCAAAAAGCCTGAACAAAACCTGGTTGAAGAAAGCGAAACGTTAGAGGTATCAGTAGTCGTTGACGATGAAAGTGGTTTACAGGACATAAACGTAACACCACCAGAATCGAGTGAAATCGGTACTTTCACCGAGCTTGATTACCCTGCCGAGTTCTATTCTGAAAATAAAGAACTCGCTCCAGTAGTTGACTGGCGAATTAACACGAATCAATCAATTGCCAACAGCATACGATTCGATCTTTAACCCATTTAAAACGACAATACGGCCTTATTTAAAAGCTAAACCCAGTCTTGCGGTTTAGCTTTTTTTTATTAACAAACGTTGGATGGTAAATGTCGTCACAAGCTGAATTGCTAGTATGACAAATAACAATAAACCACCTATGTAAGCGAACAAATAAGGCGCTTGCATCAAGGTCGTCATCAATGATTCTTGATAGTAAAAAAACCACTGACTGTTTTCTGGAAAAACCCATTTGTGGAGTTGGTAAAATACTGGTCTAAAGCCAATAACCGCAATGATGATCAAACCTACCGACAACAGTGCTAGCATCGAAAGGTAAACATCCGTTATCTTAATATTGATACTCGTTTTTGTATTTTGACTGAATTGGTACATACCAAATAATAGCGATGCGGTTAAGATAATCACCCCAAAGCAGAACGTATTAATGGTGTTGAGTAATACAGCCACATCGTATAAGTGCTGTATTTCACTGTTGTGCAACAGCGTATCAATTACTGTGTGTTCGCGGTTTGTGTATTCAATCGAAGCTAAAGCAGACTTTACGTCTGCTAACGGTAATTCGATGCTGTCTGCTATTTGTTTAAAAAGTAGTATATGTTGCTGAGGGTCCGTTAATGCAAAATCTTGTTTGTAAATGTTCTGCGGAGCAAATTTGGCAATAGCTTGCTCAATATCCATCACCTGATACCAAAGTGGGTAAGCAAACTCAAAGGCTGCTGTTATCTTCCAACCAGCTAAAAAAGCAAATGCTAAAGAGAAGAATAAAACACATGTTGTCCCTAATACGCGCATTGGTTTCCTTACAAAATAATCTCTTTTAATTCTTGTTGTTGGAAATAACTCCAGGCGATAAAGCGACTTTGCTTGTTGCCTTGAGCCATATCAAATTGTTTAACTTGTTCGACGCCTTGTTGTTTAAGCGACTTTTTAAGTTTGTCTAAATTGTCTTTTTTAGATACTAAACACGAAAACCAAGCACACTGGCCTGCGAATACATGGCTTTCTTTGATGTATTGTTGAATAAAGCTAAGCTCACCACCAGGACACCAAAGTTCACTGCCTTGGCCTGCAAAATTAAGATCTGAAGATTTCGCTTTTATGTCAGTACTACCGCGCTTTTGCTTATTTTTTTCAAGATTGCTCAATTTGCGCTGCGTACCCTTATTTGCAGCTTCAATTGAATTGTGAAAAGGAGGGTTACAAATGGTGGCAGTAAAAAATTCCTTCTTACCAATTATTCCTTCTAAAATTCCCTGCCCTTTTTGTTGCTTTATTTTTAGATGCCGTGCAATTGCAGGGTTGGTTCTTGCTATCGTTTGTGCAGTTTTAACTGATACGGGATTGATATCGGAACCGACAAATTGCCAGCCATATTCGTGAATTCCAATAATCGGATAAACACAGTTAGCCCCAACACCGATATCTAGTACTTTGACTTTTTTACCCTTATTAAAAGGTTCGGATAATGTAGATTGAATTAAATCAGATAAATGATGGATATAATCTGCACGACCAGGAATAGCTGGGCATAAAAAGCCATCGGGAATTTGCCAGAACTGAATATTATAAAAATGCATTAACAATGCTTGGTTAAGTGCTTTAACTGCGGCATCGTTACTAAAGTCTATCGTTTGATTGCCATGGGCTTCTATCAAGTGTTGCTTGAGCTCAGGCAAGGTTTGGCATAAAGCAGGTAAATCATACCTAGCTTGGTGACGGTTATTTTTGTGCAATAAAGGTTGGGACGGCATAGTTGTATTTTGTACGAGTAAAAAACGGGGCTATTGTCCCATAGCCCCCGATGTGAGTCACTGCTTTTACCGCTTAATTCGTACTGTCTTCTGAAAACAAACTTTTATATACAATACCAGCAATAGCCGCACCGACAATAGGAGCTACCCAGAACAACCAGAGCTGTGAAACGGCCCAATCACCGACAAATACTGCTACCCCCGTACTTCTAGCTGGATTAACAGATGTATTAGATACAGGAATACTAATTAAATGGATAAGTGTTAATGCCAGACCAATTGCAATCGGGGCAAAACCGGCTGGAGCCCGGCCATCTGTTGCACCTAAGATAATCATCAAAAACATAAATGTCATGACTACTTCACAAATCAGTACGGCTGTTAAGCTGTAACCGCCAGGCGAGTGTTCGCCGTATCCATTTGAAGCAAATCCAGATGCCAGTGAAAAATCACCGGTTCCAGAAGCGATAGTGTAAAGCACTGCTCCGGCTGCAATAGCACCTAATACTTGAGCAACTAAATAAGGAGGGAGTTCTTTTGCATCAAAACGACCACCTAACATTAAACCAATTGAAACAGCAGGGTTAAGATGACAACCAGAAATATGACCAATTGCATAAGCCATCGTCAACACGGTTAAACCAAAAGCTAAGGAAACACCTAGTAAACCAATACCGACGTCAGGAAAACCTGCAGCTAAAACAGCCGAACCACAACCCCCTAAAACCAGCCAAAACGTGCCGATAAATTCGGCTATTAATTTTTTTGATAACGCCATAAAAATACATCCTTTTGTTTATTTTTATATTGTTAATCAACAGCATAATGATTAACGCCTTGCGCTAATAACCTTAGTTGAGATAACTAGCTTTACCAATATTTTATATTCATCAGACAAACAAAAAAGGCAACAAATGTTGCCTTTTATTTATCTATCTTGAACGATTAAAACTTATAATTTAACCCAGCGAAGAAAGTCCGACCAATCACATCATAAACCTCAGGAACAGTACCCATATCATTGCCCCCCATGACTTCTTCTGGCTCTTTATCAAAGAGGTTATTAATACCCGCTGTCAGCGTCATTTGATCTGAGAGAGTATAGGTATCAGACATATTGTGATAAACCACTGATGAAGTGCTGAATGTTTCACCGTAGTATTCACCATCCATCCCTTGAATATATTGAGCCTGATACGTTAAATCAAAGTTATCCGTAATATTAGATTGCAACATGGCATTAGCTTTGAGTTCAGCATAGGCCCCTGTCATACCGCCAATGGTACCAGTGTAATCAACCCCGTCCTCTTCAAATTCAAGTAAGTATGTTGTATCGAAACTAAAACGGCTTGCCCGGCCAAAAGCATCAAATTTATACTGCACGTTTAAATCTAAACCACTGGTCTTTTGATTACCTACATTGGTTAAAGATGCAGTTAAGTTATCTAAATCGCCATCAGGTGATACATTAATTAATTCACATGCACTCAAATCACCTGAGAAACATTTGTTTAGTTCATTTTGCACATCAACGCGTGCAATAGCGTCGTCAACATCAAATGACCAATAATCGATTGTCGCGCTTAAATTATCTGTCGCATCCCAAACAATTCCCGCGGTTAAAGATTTTGATTTTTCTGGCTGAAGATCGGGATCAGAAGTATAAAAAACTAAAATTTGTGCATCTTCCGTTCTACCCCAAGGGTCTGATAGATAATCATATGAACCGGTATTCCCACCATAAAGCTCAGAGACATTAGGTGCGCGATACCCTGTTGCAGCTACACCGCGAAGCATCCAGTTATCATTAATTTCATAAGTTGTTCCAAGCTTCCACGTAGCTTCACCGCCAAACGTACTGTAATGGTCGTAACGCACTGCACCTTCGATATTCCATGCATCGGTGACAGGCACTGCTACTTCACCATAAATACTTTTCACGTGATAATCACCAGATGTGGGATCTTGTTGCGCCGCAGTACTTTCTCCATCTTGTACGACTTGATCGGGTGTGTAATAGCCTTCTTCATAGCGGCTTTCAACGCCAACAGCATAACCAATTTCACTATCCGTTTCACCGGCATAACCTAACGCGATAACAAATTGTTCATTTCCGCCTTCGTTGTGCTCTAGGTAAGTTACATCATCGATAATTTCATCGGATAAAGGCTGACCTGAGAGCCACTCCTGTTGGTGTTCATAAATAGATTGCTCCATTTTGACCGCATTAATGGAGTTGTGAACCCAATCTTTAGATTCATTTTTTGCATAGGTAATTGAAGCATTCCAAGTATCGCCTGAAGCCAATTCACCATTTAATTCACTGCTGATGCGATACGTTTCTGTCTCTTGCTGATAAATACGATTACCTGCATCTGTCATGCGGCGCTTGTATTCCAATTCATCCAATTCAGGAATTAACACATCGCCCATATCTAAACAGTTACCTTGTTCATAGCTTTGGCAAACAGATAAATCGATTGCTGCTGGTTGTGGGGCCATTTCTTGATTAGATTTTCTAAAGGTATACATGATATCCGTATCCCAGTAGACATCACTGCCCAAATCCATTTGCAATGCCGAAAACACATTGTAAATTTCATTGGGGGTTTGGGCTAAAGATTCAGCAGCATAGTCATAACATGAATCTCGCTCTTTAAAACCACCATTGCCATCGGGTACCCATCCATCTAATGAGCCTTCTGGTATGAACGAAGAGCAACCTTCAGGGATATAATCTCTATCACCTTGTTTGACTTCTTTTCGCTCATCATAAGAAGCACCAAGTACTAAATTATAATCATCACCATCCAAGCCATGTAAGATACTCAAACCGAGTGTTTCACCATCACCCTCACCAGACATACCACCAGTTAAGTTAATTTCAGTACCTTCATAGTCTTTCTTAGTGATAATGTTCACGACACCAGCAATAGCATCAGAACCATATACCGCACTGGCTCCATCTTTTAAAATCTCAATCGATTGGATCATGCCCACAGGGATGGTATTTAAATCAACAGAACTATCTGCACCAATACCAGAAGCTACCATTCTGCGACCATTAAGTAATACCAAAGTACGTTGTTCGCCCATTCCTCTTAAGTTAACCGTAGCTGAACCACCCGAGCCATTATTGGAATTTGAACCCAAATTTATACCTGCAATAGCAGGTTGGTCTGATAATATCGCTTCAACCGAAGTATAACCTTGTGCAGCAATGTCCCCTGCACTGATGACAGTTACAGGCGATGCTGTCTCCATATCGGCACGATTAATTCGAGAACCAGTGATAGATATTACTTCTAGCTCTTCACCTTCATTAGCTTGAGCAAAACTGGGGATACTAGAAAAACTAGAAGCAATAGCGACTGATAAAAGTGTCTTTTTCATGATATTCCTCTTTCATATAATTTTTATGATTAGAACGCGTCTGCAGTTCCATCTGGCTAAAATCATATAGAGGAAAGTTCCATCACCACATTCAAGAAATGTTAAGTATCATCAATTAAATTTAACCTTTAATTTCAACAGCTTAATAATATAAAGAGATTAATTATCGTAACTGTCGCTTGGTTTTCATGCGGTTTTGTCAGTCACTTAACACAACTTTAAAAAGTGGACTTCAATTAAAAAAGGATATGGATTGTTTTACTTAGAAAGGCAGGAAAAAAGCTGGGTAATAACCTACCCAGCTTTTGAATGTTTTACTTTAAATGACGGTCAAAAAAGTCACTTATTGAGCGGTTAAGGTGTATTTGAACCGCTTTGCCTCGCATACTGTGTTTACTGCCAGGGTAATCTAAAATTTCAAATAGCTTACCTTGTTTTTGTAGCTCACTGTATAACTTGGTACTGTGAGTAAACAGCACATTGTCATCGGCCATTCCATGATAAATTAATAATCGGCCCTTGAGATCTTTAGCGTACGGAAAGACAGAGCTTGCCGTGTAACCAGCCGCATTTTCTTCTGGGTGACCTAAATAGCGTTCTGTGTAGTGCGTATCGTAAAGTAACCAGTCTGTTACAGGCGCACCAGATACACCTGCACTAAAATAATCGCCAGCTTTAAACATCGCCATTAACGACATGTAGCCACCGTAGCTATGGCCGAAAATGCCAATTTTTTTGCCATCAACATAATCTAAAGAGGCTAAGTATTTAGCACCCAAAATTTGATCATTGATTTCAGGGTCTGCCAAGTGACGATATATCGGTGCCTCAAATGCCTTACCGCGATAATAGCTACCTCGATTATCTAGGGCAAAAATAACATAGCCCTGTTGGGCCATGTACTGATTCCACAAATTGCGGTGGCTCCAACGATTCGTCACTCTTTGCACATGAGGTCCACCATACACTTTAACAATGGCTGGGTGTGCTATATATGGGTTAATTTTATTGGGTTTATAAATGCTATAGTGTAGCGTTTGCCCATCTTCAGCAGTTAATGTACCGAATCTAGGCTCAACCCAATTATCAAGAAAAGCGTGCAGAGGGTGGTTTTTATCTAATGCATTTTCGACTAACCAACCAGACTGTTTACCCGTTTTATCATGGATACTCACCTGCTCTGGGCTATTGGCAGTAGAAAAGTTATCGATATAACCAGATCCATCTTTAGCAAAAACAACATTGTGGTAACCCGCTCGCTTAGATATTTTTTTGATTACGCCAGGTTCATGCCAATTAACTTTGTACAAATGCTTCTCTAGTGGTGTATTTTTTCTTCCCGTAAAGTAAACATCGCCTCGTTTTTCATCAACGTATTCAAGTTTATCAACAACCCACTCACCCTTAGTTAACTGCACAGGCTTGTTTAATTCGTTTATACGGTAAAGGTAAAGGTGCTTGTAGCCATCTCGTTCAGATGCCCAAATAAAACGTTTTTTGTCTTTTAAAAAAGCAAGAGACTTATGCAAGTTAACCCAAGTATTACTGGTTTCAGTTAGCGCCACTTCTTGCTTAGCAGTTGCTAGATCAAAAAATCTAAGTTCTAACTTTTGTTGAGTTCGATTTTGCCATTGATAACTCAGTACTTGGCTATTTTGTTGCCAATTAACTCGAGCTAAGTAAATATCTTTATCTTGGCCTAAATCAAGCCAAGTCGTTGATTGGTTACTAAGTTGGTATATACCTAATTCAATTGCAGCATTAGCCGTACCTGTAAAAGGATAGCGCTGCTCAAATAGTTTAATTTCGTCGGCATAAATTTCATTTCTTACTGCAATGTCGACATCTTGTTCATCGGTTTTAGTTAACGCTAACTTTTGGCTGTCAGGTGACCACCAGTAACCTGTCATACGAGTCATTTCTTCTTGCGCTACAAACTCAGCCATACCGAATTTGATGGTGCCACCACCTACACTTGTCACGGCAACTTCTTTGCCCGCTTTTAAATCAAAATAATATAAATTTTGTTCACGTATATAGGAAATGTACTGGCCATTTGGAGAAAATTTAACATCCGTTTCAAAGCCACTAGATTTTGTGATGTTGCGAGATTGCTTCGTATTGAGCTGATAATAGAAAACATCACCGTTTAACGGGAATAACAAGGCTGATGCATCCGCAGACCAGCTGTATGAGACGATGCCCTGACCATATAAACGCAAACGTTCACGGCGCGCTTTTTCTTCATCCGATAAAACTTCTTTACCTTGAAGTAAATCATCGGCATTAACTAAACGACTGTGTTTGTTAGTTTTGACATCAAATTGCCATAGATCAAACTTGTATTGTTCATCCGTTCTATTTTTCAGGTAAGTAATACGGCTACCATCAGGTGCATACTGAACTTTTCTAAGTGAGTCACCCGATAAACTAGGCTCTGAAGCAATGCGCTCTATAGTCCACGGCTCAGCATGGGTAATGCCGCTAAACCACAACAAACATGCGGTAAGCCAAGCATTTAAAGTACGTAAAGTCATTTTATTATCCTTTGTAAACGATCGGGCTATGCTAAAAATAAAAGCGCTAACCTGCAAACAAGTTAACGCTTTTTATCTGCGAGAACGATTTAATACGTCCAGTATTTTTTACGTAACTACAGCCAGCACTTATCACCTAGCCTTCAAGTAGGTAGCGCTCCGCCTTTTCGACGCGATGTGGCTTGGCTCTAATGACCATAATGTCATCTTCACGTATACGCATGGAGTCACTTGGCCATTCAATCTCTTGAGAGTTTCGTCTCAAACCAACGACATCAATTTTCATATCGCTTAAGCCGAGCTCTGCAATTGATTTACCGACAGCATGTGCACCAAGGGGTAACGGTATGGCATGTAAAAATTCAAGCTGGTCGCGTTTCTCACCGCCAATATCCACATTTTCGCCAGGGAAGAAACCGTGCATAAAATTGTATTGAGAGCGCCTTTCTCTTCGTATACGGCTAAAGATTCTTCTCACCGGCACACCAGAGCGAAACAGTACGTGTAACACCAGCATCAAGCTACCTTCCAATTTTTCAGGTACAACTTCGTCCGCTCCTGCAGATTTAAGACTTTGTAAATGCTCATCATCTGTGGTTCTTACAATTACTTTAATATCAGGTGATAAAATTCTAACTTGATGCACGACCTGTGTTGCTTTGACTGGCTCATCTAAGGTGACAATCACTAATTGCGCTTCAAGCGCATTCACCGCTTTTAAAATATCTGGGTTGTTGGCGTCACCAAAATGTACTTTTTCTCCAGCTTGTTGCGCTTCTTGCACACGCATAGGATCAAAGTCTACTGCAATATAAGGAATTGCTTCAGTTCTTAAAAAACGAGCAACCGTTTGCCCCACACGACCGAAACCACAAATCACCACATGGTCTTTGAGTTCAGATTTAAAGCCGGGCATTTTATCTTCACTATTAACCAAATCCCCCATCAATATGAGATTAGTAATTTTTTGTGCATTATTAATTAAGTATGGTGTTACAGCCATGCTCAATACACCAACACCGATCAGAATAGATGTCACTTCAGGACTAATAAGTTTGTTTTCGGATGCTAAGGCAGCTAAGACAAAACCAAATTCACCCATCTGACATAGTTTTATCGAAACGGCGAGTGCATCATTGGTTTTCTCTTTCATTAATTTTGCAGTCGCAAAAATAACTAATATTTTAATTAATAATGTGGCAACGCAGGCAAGAATTAACCAATGAATAGACTCCCAAATGGTGACGATGTTTAAATACATACCCACCATAGAGAAGAATAATCCCATTAATATATCTCTAAATGGACGAATATCCGCTTCTAATTGATGTTTGTACTGACTTTCACCTAACATCATACCAGCCAAAAATGCGCCTAATGCCATAGACAGACCGAACAAATGCGTAACACCACCAGCAACCAATGCAACGAGTAACGTGGTTAAAACGAATAACTCATTACTTCGAGCTTGTGCAATCTCGTCAAATACTCGAGGTAAGATCCACTTACCAGCCCCTATGAGTAATGCAAATACAGCGATACCTTTAAGTGATGCTTCCAGTAAAGCGCTGCCAAATGCGGCACCTTCACCAAGGGATAAGATTGGGAAAACAATCAGCATAGGCACTACGGCAATGTCTTGGAATAATAAGACTGAAACTGCGAGCTGGCTTTTTCGGTTTTGTAACTTACCTGATTCAGATAGCAGCTTGATAACAATAGCGGTGGAAGAAAGCGCTAAAATACAACCAATAGCAAATGCGCCCTGCCAACTAAAACCGAGCGATAAGCAAATAACCATTATCACGGTTAACGTTAAAATAACCTGTAATGTGCCCGTTCCAAACACCATTTTGCGCATGGCAATAAGTTTGGGAAATGAGAATTCTAGACCTAAGGAGAAAAGTAAAAAGACAATACCGAGCTCAGCAACAAAGTGCACATCGTGCAAATCGCTTATCCAAGAGAACCCAGAAGGACCCGCAATAATACCTGCCAATAGGTAAGCCAAAATAGGCGTAATGTTAAAACGTCTAAAAATAGCAATCATCAGTACCGATGTAGCTAGTAATAAGACAAGACCTTCAAAAATGCCTAATTCCATTTATTTACCTTATACTCGAATGGAAACAAAAATTGTCGTTAACAATATGACTATTAACAATGTAGCGTCAAAAAGACGTAAAAACTACATCAAGACCATGTTTTATCTGTATTTATAAAAGTTGGTACGTTATTCGCATTAACTACAAGTGTCAGCAAACTGACTAGAGGTAGTTCGATGGATAATTTACATTGTTATAATTTTATAGAGCCAAGTAGCACTAAACCTAATTTAAGTGTAGCAAGGCTGACTGGCGATTTTCAGCCAAATTTCAATCATTTAGTAGAACAGTTACAAACCAGTTTAAAAATACCACATATTTTGCAGATATTTGCCGATGAAGCGGCAAAGTTTGTCCGTCTTACTGGTATTCAATTTCAAAGTGACGAAAATAGCTATACCAATAGCGAATATACTAATGGCAGCACCCAATATTTTAGTGACCTAAATCAAGACCATCACGACTTAGGTTATATTACGTACCACAGTAATACAGTTTTTAGCACCGCAGATATTCAAATATTAAAAACACTACAGCAAAAACTCTTTTACCCATTAAAAAATGCATTAGTCGTCTTACAGTTACAAAAGCAAGCACTTAAAGATCATTTGACGCAATTAGGTAATCGAGCTCACTTTGATGATATTTTGGAAAAAGCGATTAGCCGTACCTTGCGCAACAACCAAGATTTAACCATTTTATTGCTTGATTTAGATAACTTTAAGCGAGCAAACGATACGTTTGGTCATAGTGAAGGTGACAAAGTCTTAATTGAGTTTGCCAATGAAATTAATCATGCGATACGCAATACAGACTTTGCATTTAGATTTGGTGGCGATGAATTCGCAATTATATTAGAAGGTGCCAATGAATTAGTAGCACGTCGTGTAGCCAAACAAATTAAAGCCAACATCGCATCCAATGAGCAAATTAAAAAAGCTCAGGTCTCTACATCGATTGGTTATACTTGCTGGCAAACAACTGACACTGCATCAAGCTTTTTCAATCGAGCAGATGGCGCTTTATACCAAGCCAAAAATGAAGGAAGAAACTGCTTAAGATACGCTTAATTCACGACATTGATAATGTAAAGCCCCGCAAAGGATTGCCTCCCGATTTACTCCTTGTTTTGACTACCGATTAGCGATTCAAAATCTTCAACATATTCACCTAGCTTACTAATAACTTTTTTCTTCTGTTTGGCAGTCAATTTCTGCCAAATTTGAGGGTAAAGCTCCGTTGAGATAGCTTGGTTATAACGACGAATTTCAATTAGTGTTTTAGCTTTTTCAGATTGGTATGGTAGCTGAATATGTGAGCCTAACTCTGCCCATTGTTTTTGCTCTATCATACCTTTAGCCTTTGCTTGCCATGCCTTTCTGTAAGCCAAATTTGTAGGAGAGACAGTTTTGTATCGAATTAACTCGGTTTTTAACCAGTTTTTTTGCTGCTTCGATAATTTACCCGTCCAATTTTCGATACCAGATAAGCGATTTTTTATTTTTTCAGCCTGATATTGATCATCTTTTTTTAACTCAAGGATTTTATCAGCAAGCTCTTGATTATCTTCATCAAGCTTGGCAAAAAGTGCATCAACCTGCTCTTTCGACATTAGCTTGGCAACATCGACAAGTAATGGGGTTATCTCTAGTCTAAAGTCTTCCCAAAAGCTACGTAACTCGATAAATAATTGCTCTAACTCTTGCTCAGAAATATCCCCTTTACTCAAACTAACTTGAGTAGCGGCTATCGTTTGTTTATAGCGGGCTAATTGAGTATGGCGATGCCAATCCATAAACTTAGTTAACAGGGGCTCGAAAGCCTCTTCTTGCTCGGTGTTTAAGTCAACGTAATCATCCATGTACCAAGGTAGCAACCAACTAATATTGTTATAGTAAAATTTTGTGCTGCATGCGGTGAGAAATAGGCAAGTAACAATTAGCCAGATCTTCTTATTAAAAAGTAAGCGGATATCCCTCATTTAAGCCAGTTCCTTGAAAGACCAATAAAAAAGCCCGTATAAAACGGGCTTTGTGATTTGAAAATACTATCTACTCTTGGTCTAAGTTAAAAGCGAGTTTAACTTTAAATCCTGTTCGTTTAACGGTTGTACCGTTTTCGATAATAGGTTCGTAGCGCCATTGTTTAAGTGCATCAATAGCCGCTTGGTCAAAAATTTCTTCAGGCTCTGAGCTTATGACCAAAATATCTTCTACTAAGCCATTACGATTGACTGAGTAGCTGAGTTTAACCCAACCTTCAATCCCATCTTCTTCAGCACCAACTGGATAAATTGGGCCGATTCTATCAATCGGATTAGGGCGTTTGAATTTTTTGTTAGTAGGTTCAGTTTTTGCCACTTGTGGCGCTGGCGTTTGAACCTGTTGTTGCGTATTAGGCTGTGTTTGAGCAGGTGCTGCAGCAATAGCACTATTAGGCGTATAGCCTTGAGCAGAGATATCAACCCCCAACTGTTGAGCAACACTCATAATACGAGCAGTAGGCCAACCACGAGATATAGCATTTGAATAAGCATTAGATAAGAATTCACCTGCTTTTTCATTTGAACCCTGTGCTGAATAAGCAGCACCTAAGATCATTAAATAATCAGGGTGATTTTTATCTTCGTTAAGACCATCTTTACCGATTAAACTTGATTTAAAAGGTAAGAAGTATTCGTAATGTATAGACGTTGAATAAACTATTGCTAATTCTTGCTCGGCATTGCCATTTCCAGCATCGGCAGCGCTGATTAGGTATTTAACGGCTTGAGCATATTCATCTTTGCCTGCGTTAGAACGAATCACTTCTTTAGCATAGGCGTATTGAGCTGGTGCGTACCCTTCTTCAGCTGACATTTTCAGCCATTTATAAGCTTTCACAGGGTCAGCAACAACACCACGCCCTTCCAACAGTCTTTCAGCAATATCATAACGCGCAGCTGGATGGCCTGACTTGGCTGCTTCTAGTAACCAGGCAGAAGCGGAGCGAATTTTATCCGACATACGCGGGCGAATAATGCCTTGGCCGTGAAGTCTAGCCAGTAAATATTGAGCTTCAGCATCGCCAGAACGCGCTCTTGAAGCAAGGGAGTCACTGTATTTAGACAAGCTTCTTAAATAACTTTGGTGTGCCATGACGTTTGATGAGCGAAATTCAAATTTGATAATGTAATCATCAACTTGAACCATTTCATCACCGCGCATTTGTGGCTTGAACTTCCAGCCTTTAGCCGCATTGAGCGAAGCTCGATCAAAAACGCCTTCAGGGTATGAGTTAAAGATCTTTTCATTGCTCACGTTACCATTTTCATCAATAGTAACCGAGACAAGTGCCCAACCACTCGAATCAGAAGTCGAGTTAGGGTTTTTAATCTGCAACGGTGTTAGTTGCTTATCAGGTGCATCGTCAAGTGTGAAATTTGGGAATAGAGATTGAGTAAGGATGTCTTGACTGTAAAGGCTTTCTAATTCTTGCGCGACAACTTTCGCTTCGCGTTTAGAAGGCAATTCTCTTCTTAGTCTTTGCATCATGTCGATGGAGTTTCTGAATCCGCCTTGACGTGACAGTCCAAACCAAGCATTGGCTTCGTAGATGTCAGAGGAAACACCTTTGCCTTGGTAATACATCATACCAATATAATATTGAGCTTGCGGATTGCCTATCCTAGCATACTTCATGAATTCTTTGAAAGCTGCTTTATATTCCCTATTTTCGTAATCCCTTTTTGCTGACTCAATGCTTGCACTTGCAGTGAAAGCGGCAATCAACAAAGACGACAGAGTGATTAATTTAGTCAGTGCTTTTTTAGCTTTATTCATATATGGCCACTACGTCTTATTATATTTATACGTTGTTTAGTGTTTGAGCTAAGTTCTCATATTTCATAATAATCCTAAAATTCAATAATTGTCCATTGCATACCAAGTTTTTTTTACAAAAAATTGAACAAAAGTTAATTTAATTAAAGGGTCAATTTTCAATTTTTGTTCTGATAACAGTAAGTAAGGCCCTGTGGCCTATCTCGACGTTTGCATTTGGAAAAACAATCGCTTCGCCATCATACATTGCTCGATACTCTCTTTTATTATCAGTGGCAAGCAAATCTCCTTTTTTAAATTCGGTAAAATTTGCTAATTGATTATCAAATGATAAAGAAAAGTGCTCGGATGTTTTGTGAATTGTTTGACAACTCTGAAAGTTAGTTGCGGCTAGACCCCCATCCTCTGTATTACCTTCAAGCCAATTAGTTAAGACGTCTGATAAAGCCGCTAATTTAGTTAGGTCATTTTGACCAAAAGGTTTGACTTGCCCTAACTCAACAGTTGCAGATTGTGCACCTAACGCATTTACCGTGTAGAAGCTAAATGTAGATGTCGGATTGTCACTTTTAAGTTGTACTTCGACACCAGAGCGAACAAGCAGTGAAGTAAAGATAGGATCATCAACAGCTGACTCAGTCTGATAATCGTATGGCATGATAGCAAATTTTTCATGCTGAGAAGCTCTGATGGCCGTGTGTAAATCTAAATGCCAGCATTTTTGAACTGGGTAACGTTCGCGAAAAGCTTTTACTGCATCTTGTATCAGCAATGCACGGTGTTGCTCTTTGTTTTTTGGCTGAGGTGATTGTTCTGGAAAATGGAATAAACGATTGAGATTAGTTTCAACAAAACGCTCTGCTACTTTCATCGAATCTACATTTCCAAATATAAATAAAACGGGCGTTTTTAACTTTATCTTCCCAGCCTGAATTTGTTCAATTTTATTGGCTAACAACTCAATGGGTGCAGTTTCATTTCCATGAATACCCGCTGATAAGATGGCAATTGGTACATGTTCATCTATTTGCTCTGGGGCGAAATAAAAAACGCCCGGTGCCCAGTGTGGGGCATTTGAAAAGTTAAGTTGGTCTGAAATGGAAGACTGTGCGGTTAGGACTTGTTCTAGTATCATATGGGCACTAATAAAGCTGACTTTCACCAAGCATGCGCTCTTGTTAAGCGCATTTCAATATTAGTTGTGAAATGGTGAAGGACAATATGTCTCTACATAATTACGATCCACGTAATTGTATGTACGGATGTACAATTTATAAGGCAAAATACTCTCCCAAAAAGCCATTTCTTCAATTTTGGGACAGATAGTCATTTGAATGTACTCTCTTTGCTGATTATCAGATAACTCAATACGATCAGGTATTTGAATATATGCCGCAATGCCTTTTTCTATCGCTCTAGCGCCTCTATAACGCCATTCCCCTGAAACAAACTGCGGTGCAAGCACTTTGTCGACTTTTTTCAATGTCGGTCTTTGCGCATACTCGTCAACGTGCTCACTACAAGCAGATAAAAAAAGAACGAATGTTATCAGGGCTAATTGTCTAAATCTGCAAATCATAAGTCCCCTATGGAATATGCCTGTAGGTTTAAGATACCTATTAACATATAATCTTAGCTTAACGTGCTAGTTAGTAATACTTAGAAGAATATCGCTTTTATGAGTTTAATCTTTGAAAACGAAGACTTTATTGTCTGTAATAAGCCTCACAACGTCGATTTTCATGATAATAATGGCCAAATTGGCTTTTTTAATCAAATGAAAACGCGCTTGAATCAAAAAGAACTCTACCCTGTTCATCGCCTCGATAAAGTCACCTCAGGTTTACTTATCATGGCAAAAAACCTAGCTGCAGAGCAAAACTTCAACAAGTTGTTTGTAAAACACGATATTGAGAAATACTACTTAGCAATCGCAGAGAAAGGCAAAAAAAAACAAGGCACCATTAAAGGAGACATGGCAAAAAGCAGAAACTCAAGTTTCAAGTTGCTAAAAACAAACCACAATCCAGCCACGACACAATTTTTTAGCTATGGCATTGCACCAAAACAAAGACTGTATTTATTAAGACCGTTATCAGGAAAAACACATCAATTACGTGTGGCACTCAAGTCTTTAGGCAGCCCAATATACGGGGATGAATTATATAAAGGCCAGAGTGCAGATAGAGTTTATCTGCATGCCTATGCGCTGAAATTTAGCCTAGGTCAGAAAAACTTTGAATTTAAACAACCACCGGCCCCATCAACACTTTTTGATGAAGCCGTTTTAGCCAAGATCAGCAATGAGCTATCTGAACCTTGGTATCTAAGTTGGCCCAAAACTAAATAGATATTAGCATTAGAGCTGATTTAACTTATCGGCCAATTGCTGAGCTTGCTGCCACTTAGCGCTGCTCTTTAGTTCATCAAAACGATATAATTGATGCTTAACCATACT
The DNA here is from genome assembly GCF_013328345.1 of Marinifaba aquimaris. Classification (GTDB taxonomy): domain Bacteria; phylum Pseudomonadota; class Gammaproteobacteria; order Enterobacterales; family Alteromonadaceae; genus Marinifaba; species Marinifaba aquimaris. The sequence continues at coordinate 147,697 of NZ_JABULX010000004.1, read as the reverse complement.
GCGAGCATCTTTAGCGACAAGAGGCTTGAGTTGCTGGTAAGCATCGAGTACTTGTGCAGCACCTTTAGGCTCGTTACAAACTAATACCATGTCACAGCCCGCATGCAATGCAGCTTCAGCCTTAGCTACGTAACCTCCTGCATAGTTGGCAGCCTCCATTGACAAGTCATCGCTAAAAATCACGCCGTTGAAACCAAGTTGTTTTCGGAGAATTTGTTGCAACCACTTTGACGAAAAGCCAGCAGGTTTTTTATCAATTTGGGAATAAATAACATGAGCAGGCATGATCGCATCTAGGTGGTTATCAGCAATAAGGCTGGTAAAAATCGACATATCCACCTGACTAATTTCTTCAAAAGAGCGATCATCTATTGGCATTGCGATATGGGAGTCTGCACCTACACTGCCATGTCCAGGAAAATGTTTACCTGTAGCTTTCATACCCGCTTGTTTTAAACCGCGGATAAATGCTTGTGCTAATCGCAGGGCTGTTTCTGGCTCAGCCGAAAAGCTTCGGTGACCAATAACTTTGGAAATTCGATTCAAATCAAGCACGGGAGCAAAACTGATATCAATGTCACATGCCATTACTTCGGTTGCCATTAACCAGGCTATATCAGACGCCGCTTTTAACTGTTGTGCTTCATCGCTGTATGCTTTCTCAAAACTAGCCATCGGCGGAATTTTGACAAAGCCCTCTAAGAAGCGCTGGACTCTTCCACCTTCTTGATCAACGGCTATTAAAATAGGCTCTGGGCTCGCCTCGCGGATCTGCCTTGTCAATTCTTGCAACTGTTTTACATCATGAAAATTTCGTGCAAATAAAATTAACCCACCACTGAAAGGGTGAGCGATCATTTCTTTTTCTTCGGGGTTAAGTTCATAACCCTGAACATCTAACATTAAATTGGCTGTGGTCATTTTAAAGTAATAAATTATCTTCTTGTTCTTGGCTTATACGCTCTAACTCTACCATGATTTCGGTTCCTTCTTCCTCGGAGGTTTCAAATTCAATATCGCCTCCTTGTGCCTGGGCGGTTAGCTTAGCTGAATACGTGCCTATACCGTTACCATTCTTTTTACCGTGTGAAACAAATTTTTCGAAAAAGCGAGTCCTGATCGCAATATGAATAACGCCTTGATTGACGATAGAAATAATTAATCGACTATCATTGGCTCGACTGGTTATCATAACCTCAGTACCACGTGGTGCTGCTTCAATTGCATTTTTAACCAAGTTAGCAAACATGGTGTAACTGAGCAGGTACTCTCCTAAAAAATGATCGTTCTGAGCAAGTACTGTTCTAACTTTAATATCTTTTTGTTGGCTGAGATCTTTAAAACCATCGACCACTCTGGTGATCAAATCATAAACCGCAACAGGTTTAGCTTCGAGCTGGTAAAGACCCGTTTCAAGTTGATATAAAGTCAGAATATTATCAATCATCTGAGTCATCAACTCAGCCGACTCTTTGACCATTTCGACCGACGCTTTAGTCTTATAAGTAGTATTGCGCTCTAAAGTGGTACTAGCTGACATAATAGCCATCAATGGATTTTTCAAATCGTGTTGAAATATTCGCTCCATTTCTTCTTGTAGTTTTAAATTCTCAAGTAATGTATCAACTTGATTGGTCATCGCTATTTGTTGATCAATCAAACGCATGTGCGTTTTTACCCGCGCTAAAACAATCGCTGGCGTAATAGGCTTAGTTATGTAGTCAACGGCTCCTAATTCTAACCCTCTAACGACATCTTTAGTTTCTGCTAATGCACTGACAAAAATAATAGGGATGTGCTCACTTTTAGGGTTATTTTTAAGTGCTTTACATACCTGTAATCCATTCATTCCAGGCATCATAATGTCGAGTAAAATCAAATCAGGTGGACTCTTACCCAAGCAAATGTCAATTGCAGCTTGCCCAGAACGACATGCTTTGATTTTGTAATATTTCTTTAAAAGCCCAGCAAGAACATGCAAATTATCAGGTTCATCATCTACCAATAAGATAGTTTTTATTTTTTCCGGCAACTCAACGGCTTGCGTTTCTTTAACTTGTGTTGAGCTGTAACGCTCCTCCAGCGCTTCTCGTTTAAGGCCTGGAGCTGGGTTTTGAAAAGCCCTTTTGACTCGCTCTTTTAACATTTGCTGAGAAAAAGGTTTTACGAGGTATTCAGACACTCCACTACTAATAGCTTTCACAACGTGATCTTGTTCTAAATTACCTGTCACCATGATAAAAGGGATATGGTTACTGCGAAGTTCTTTGCGCCTTATCGATTGCAGTAACTCAAATCCTGTCATTTTAGGCATATTCCAATCAGAAACGATCAAATCGACTCTGACATCCTGCATTATCCGCAATGCATCTTTGCCATCTTTGGCTTGGTAAACGTTTTTGAACCCAAGTAATGACAGCATTTGTGTGATGGCTTTGCACATAGATTCAATATCATCGACAACAAGTGCACTCATCGCGCCGTATTTTCTTATATCTGATAACCTAGCTTTGGGTTGGTTCATGTTTCACGCTGTACCGATCGTTGATTTGAATGCTTATCAAAAAAATATAGCAGTTGCGTGGCAAAATTCAGTAAGCTAATGAAAATATTCACATTTACTAAAAGTAAATGTGAATATTTAAAGGAGGGTTAATTTGCTTGTTGCGGAAATTGGCTGGCTTTGAAGCTATCAACCGCAACAGCTTGTTTGCGAAGCTCATCGGCGTGATGAATCTTATCGGCATCAGATTGGTCGATAAATCCTTTTTCCAATGCTTGATCTATCAGCTGGTCCATAGGTAACCGTTTAGGTAATTGTCCCGATTTCTGAGCAGCGTGAATTTTCTTTTCAATATCGCGACATTCAAGCATGGCTAAAAATGCTTTTTCTACAATGCCAGCGGCAGTCGGTTTCTCATCACTGCCTAAATCACAAAGATAAGAAATACGCTCACGACTAATGCCTGGCTTAAGCATGCTTTTACATAGTTTACGGCTTAAAATATCACCCGGTTTTTGGTAAGGCTGGCCATAAGGGAAAATCACAAATTTTAATAACCTTGCGAGCCAACACGGTCTGAAGTTTTGAAGAAACTCATCAAGAGCAACACCAGCTTTGTGCAAGGATTCTTGCATCGCATAGTGAACATAGGGCAAATCAGCCATCTGACGACCGTCAGTTTCATAACGCTTAAGTACAGCTGAAGCCATATAAAGTTGACCTAAAACATCGCCCAAGCGAGCGGACAACATCTCTTTTCTTTTAAGTGCACCGCCTAATATTAATAAGGCCATATCGGTTACAAGTGCCATTGCCGTACTCATTCGAGTAAGCTGTTTATAATATTTAGCCGTCTCTCCTGCTATCGGGCTTTCAATAAACTGGCCTGCCGTCAGACCACAGAACAAGCTAGAGATAAAGTTACCTGTAGTAAAGCGAGCGTGCTTACAAAGCAAACTATCAAACTCTTCTAAACCTTTTTCTTTATCTGGCTCAGAAGCGGCTAACATTTCTTTATACACATAGGGGTGACAACGAGTGGCACCTTGGCCAAATATCATTAAATTACGAGTTAGGATGTTGGCCCCTTCTACCGTAATAGCAATTGGCACACCCATGTAGGTGTTAGAGAAGTAATTGTTAGGACCGGCTTGAATGGCTTTACCAGCGTGAATATCCATTGCATCATTGAGAACATTACGACCAATTTCAGTCATATGGTATTTAGATATAGCAGTCACAACTGACGGGCTGTACCCCATATCAAGTGCACTGACGGTAAATTTTCGAGTCGCTTCTAGTTTATAGCTGTTACCGCCTATGCGCGCTAAAGCCTCTTGTACACCTTCAAAACGTCCGATAGATAAACCAAACTGCTTGCGAACATAACTGTAAGCACTGGTCGTTCTACTAGATAGATGTGCAAGAGCAGTTGCTAAAGCGGGTAATGAAATTCCTCGCCCTGCAGACAAACATTCGACAAGCATACGCCAGCCTCGACCTGCATATTCTGGCCCACCAATTATCCAATCGATAGGAATAAACACATCCTCGCCTGAAGTTGTCCCATTCATAAAGGCTAAATGCATCGGATTGTGACGATCGCCAATATTTACACCTGGATGGTCTGCTGGAATAAGGGCACATGTGATACCGAGTTCTTTTTCATCACCTAATAAATTGTCAGGATCGTAAAGTTTAAAGGCTAAACCTAATACAGTGGCAACAGGTGCTAATGTAATGTAACGTTTGTTCCAAGTAAGACTGATCCCCAGCACTTCTTCACCGTCAACTTCTCTTTTGCATACGATACCTTTATCAGGAATAGCACCTGCATCAGAGCCAGCTTCTGGGCCAGTCAGTGCAAAACAAGGGATATGTTCACCTGATGCTAAACCGGGTAACCATTTATCTTTTTGCTCATCGGTACCGTAATGCATCAAAAGCTCACCTGGTCCTAAAGAGTTGGGCACCATCACAGTGACAGCAGCACTTAGGCTTTTAGTCGCAATTCGCGTAACAATATGCGAATTGGCAGCCGCTGAAAAAGCCAAGCCACCATACTGCTTGGGAATAATCATGGAGAAAAAGCCGTTAGACTTAATATATTCCCATACAGGTTTAGGTAAGTCTCTGTCTAAACTGATTTGATAATCATCGAGCATTGCCATCAGTGTCTCAAGCTCGTTATCAATAAATGACTGCTCTTCTGGGCTCAGTGTCGCATCTTGAAACCCATGTAGCTTTTGCCAATTAGGTTTGCCTGAAAACAATTCCCCATCCCACCATATATCCCCTGCGTCCATGGCTTCTTTTTCAGTGGTAGATAGTGGCGGCAGTAAACGTTTAAACAAACTAAAAACAGGTTGAGTAATCAGTGTTTTCCTGACTGATTTGACGAGCAAAATAGCTGCGACCGTAACCAAAATTAGAATTAACAAAACCATAGTTTCACCTCTCGTTGTTATTAGCGGTTAATGCCGATTCGAGAAACCCTGGCATTACATCTAAAATATGCTGTTTATTAACATGGCTGTTAAACTCCGCTTCAGCCATTTCAATCAATGCATCGGCACTGGTGCTTAAAAACACCAGACTGCCTAATGCACAATGCAAACGCCAAAAAATGGCTTCATCGTCCAGACTAGGCATTAACTGACGCATTAAACGCAAAAGTGCGTCTAAAGCTTCGGGATAATTTTCAACAAAGTACCTTTTCAAATGCCCTTGCGATTCGGCGTAGCTTCTACCGATTAACTTAATAAAAACCATGCTTTGCTCGTCAGATTGTTCATCAAGCTGTTTAAGCGCATCGATAAACACTTCAACAATGTCTGCAGTTTTTACATTTTCTTTTAGTATTAACTGTTCAAGCTTCTCTTTGAGATATGGCGCAAATTGCCTAATCGATCTGTCCATCACCGACTGAATTAACATTTTCTTACTACCAAAATGGTAATTCACAGCAGCTAAATTCACTCCAGCATTTTTTGTAATAAGGCGAAGTGAGCTGGCTTCAAACCCCAACTCCGCAAACTGCTTTTGCGCTGACAGAATGATTTTATCTTTCGTTTGGCTCACTTATTACTCTCAATAAAAATTCAAACAAGCGTTTTAAATGTATGTTTTAAATTTTTATTAGTCAATTTTTGTACTGTACAAAGAAATGGACAATTAGGGGATTTTTGTTTGCAAAAGCCTGTTTTATTTAACTTAATGTTATACAATTGAAAAAAATTAATTTTTCTAGACTAAGGATTAGGTTCAAAAAAATGCAGTTTACTCTGTTCCTAAAATTAGTTTTATTCATCATTTTAGTCCAGTCGAGTTCAGTATTTGCTCAAGCCAACAAGCGCATTACGCTATTGACTTGGCCTGAATACCTGCCTGAATCAGTTGTTACAGATTTTGAAAAACTCTCTGGTATTCAAGTAAAGCAACATTACTTTGAAACAGACGAAACCAAAGAGGCTTTACTCAACTCAACAGCTGGCAAACAATTTGATATTGTCTTGACGAGTTTATTCAGATTAGAGAATTACGCTTCACGTGGTTGGCTAGAAACCGTTTCACAAAAACAAGCTGCAAACCTTCAATACCTTGATACACGATGGGCAAAAATCGCTCAACAAACTCAACACCAGTGCGTACCTTACCTGTGGGGTTCAGTGGTCATTATTTATCGAAAAGACTTAGTCAGTACTCCTCCTACTAGCTGGCGTGAATTCTTTTTACCCAACCCCAACCCGAATATAAAAACTAAGCTTCTAAAAGACTCTCGCGACCTACTTGGCTCTGCCCTTCTTTCCCTTGGCCGTTCAGTCAATGACAACGATCCAGAGCATATTAAACAAGCGGGTAATTTACTTTATCGCCAACTCCCAAGTGTTAGCAGCTACGGTGCGCTAGAGCTGTCAGCTAATTCTGAGCTGATATCAGGTGATGTGGCGCTTGCGATGAGTTATAACGGTGACGCTATCTTTTTGAAGAATTTAGATAATCGCCTAGAGTATGTGGTTCCTGATGAAGGCTCATTGCTTTGGTTAGACTGCCTTGCAGTGATGAAATCATCTGTAAACAAGCAGGCTGTTTTCGAGTTTATTAACTACATCAATCAACCCAAAGTCGCCGCAATAATTTCTGAGCAACTCTTTTACGCGACGCCAAATAAAGCAGCAAAAGCATTTATTAAACCGGAAATCTTACACAATACCTCAATTTATTTGCCTGATGAAACAGTTGCACAATCAGAGTTTAATCAGCAACTGCCCACAGAGGCACTAAAAATGTTCCAAACCGTGTATAGTCAAATCCTTTATCAATTAGATATTCGTAGTAGAGATTAACTTAGCCAGATGAAATTAAAGCAAAAAATCCTTATATTTGTTTTGACGATGATCGTTTTACCTATGTCATTACTAGGTGGCTTTGCTTATTATTTAACAACTATCAGTGCTCAAGCACAGGCTAAATCTCGAATCGATAACCAACTTTCTCAACAAACTCAAGCCATCAAAAACCATTTTGTAGAAACGCTTTCAACACTGACGTTACTCTCTAAATCAGATACCTTAGAGCACTATTTAAGGATAGATCAGCAATCAGAACGATACTCGATAGCTTTAGGTCCTCTGTTAAACCTTTTTGCCGATTACAGCTCTGCATTCCAACATTTCTATGAGATTCGACTGGTCAAAGCTAACGGCACAGAAGATGCGCGATTTACTGCCAACTTGCTTAATAACACTACTGAAAATGAATCAAACACCATGTGGTTCAAAAAAGCGGTATTATCGGATAAAGATGAATTTTTAACGTTAGATAAAAACCTAGATAATGATAAAACAGCGCTTTATGCCGTAAAAAAACTACTTAAGATCTCACCTTCAGGTAGGCAACTGCAAGGAGAGCTATGGGGATATTTAGTCATCACCATTGACCCGTCAGTCATTAAAAAAGTGGTAATGGAAACGACTGATGAAGGCGGCAGTAACCTTATTATCAACAAAGACGGCTTAGTCTATTTCAACCGAGAACAAGAACGATTACTTCACTCAATTCCTAAGTTTTTACTCAATAAACTCATTAGTTCGTCTAAAGAAAATGAGCTAATAGAAATAAGCTATAACAATCAATTGCGACTGTTTCAGGCTAAAGCCTTACCATTTAATTACTACTTGGTGTCAGGCAGTATTAAAGACGTCATTTACAAAGACAGTCGCCAACTTTCAATGGCTACCATTTTCTTATCAGTATTAATGATCATGCTAGCGGGTATTCTGACCTTTAACATGATCAATCGCTACTTACTCTCCCCTATATCTAAATTGAGCCAAGCAAGTAGAGATGTTGCAGATGGTAATTTATCCATTCGTTTAAAAGTGAAAAAAGAAGATGAAATCGGCTCGCTATTTTTGTCGTTTAACAAAATGGTCAGTTCGATTTTAACGAGTAAAAAGTCGCTTGAGCACTACAAAAACCACCTTGAAGAGAAAGTAGAATCACGGACCACTGAATTACAACAAGCCAACCAAGACTTAATGACGGCGACCAAAAATGCCGAGCAAGCCAACAAATTAAAATCGCGCTTTTTGGCTAACATGAGTCATGAAATTAGAACACCGCTCACCGCAATCATAGGCTTTACAGAACAAGCAATAAAACAGGAAAAGCAGCCAGAATTAGCGCAATCTTCCATGAATCGCGTATTGAAAAACAGTCAGCACTTGTTAACGTTAATAAACGATATTTTAGATCTATCTAAAATTGAAGCAGGTAAAATTGCCTTCGAAAACATCGACACATCAGTGTTTGAATTACTGCAAGATATTGAAAATGACTGCCGCAGTAAAGCTGAAGTTAAATGGCTAGACTTCAAATTTGAATATCAATTCCCACTGCCAAAATTAATCAAAACGGACCCTACTCGACTAAAACAAATATTATTTAATCTTGCCTCAAATGCCATCAAGTTCACTGAAAAAGGCAGTGTGACTATTTGTGTAAGTTGGTTAACTCAGCAAAGTCAGTTACAGATAGATGTCGTTGATACTGGGATTGGAATAAGTCACCTTGAGCAGCAAGAGTTATTTAACCCTTTTACTCAAGCAGACTCATCTACCACAAGAAATTACGGTGGTACAGGTTTAGGTTTGGCCATCAGTAAGCATTTGGCCGATTCACTTGGTTATGAGCTGACATTAGAGAGCGAAAAATTTAGAGGTAGTACTTTTACCTTAAAAATAAATCATGTGGATTCTAGTGCCGAGCCAATATTCACCAAACCAGATTTAGTACAAATTCAGCAATCTCTTTGCCAAACGGAAATAGATTTAAGTGATAAATCAATCTTGGTTGCCGAGGATAATCCTGATAACCAAGCGCTTATCCTACTGTTACTCGAACCGTTGAATATTCATATTGATGTAGTCGAAAACGGTTTATTAGCCGTAGAATCAGCTCTAGCAGAAGATTATGACTTAATTTTGATGGATATGCAGATGCCGCAAATGTCAGGTATTGAAGCGACTGAAATGTTAAGAAGTACAGGCTTTGATCAACCTATCATTGCTTTAACTGCTAACTTTATGAAATCGGACATCAGTAAGTATCAGGCCATTGGTTGTGATGATAGTTTAGCTAAACCCATAGATACCGAAAAGCTGTATCAAACGATACAAAAATACTTATCACCTGATGCCGTAATTGCCAATCAGTTATCGGAATATGAGCAAAAACTCAAATCCAGTGACCAATATCAAAATCTCAGTTTAGAATTTAAACATAGTTTACCCAAACTAGTGACTGATCTTTATCAGTTAGCGGATCATCAAAATTGGCATAAGATAGCCAGTGAAGCTCACAAAATTAAAGGTTCGGCTACGAGTATGGGGTTTCCGGAGCTTACCCTCTTAGCAACCGATTTAGAACGTTTAGCTAAAGAATCAAACGACACTGTTATTCTTCATCAACTTGACAAGATTGCCCAAAGTGTCGATAACATCAATAAAGAATGCAGATAGGAAGGACGATTGTGCAAACTGAAAATGTAGTTTCTAGAAAGGAAAAAATTCTCATCGTTGATGACGCAAAGCTAATGCGCGATTTTCTCAAAAACATGCTCAATGAGCTAGGTTTTGATAATTTCACAGAAGCAGAAACCGCTGCCGAGACGTTAAATCAATACCAAAGTGACAAACCGGATATCGTATTCCTAGACATTGAATTGGAAACAGAAAATGGTTTAGATGTACTGGTCGACTTAAAAAAACTCGATGCTGAAGCTAAGGTGGCCATTGTCAGTGCGCATAGCACCATCACCAATGTAAAAAAAGCGATGGAGCTTGGTGCTAAAGGTTTTATTGTAAAGCCATATAAACCAAAGAAACTGGTTTCTACCATTAAGAATTTAGGTATAGAGATTTTCTAGCTAATATCTAAATACTTATGAGTTTGAATCGATAAGCGCCAGTTGCGTTTAATACAGGTTTCAATAGCCAGCTCTGTTGCTCTAGGTTTTTGGCTAATTGGCTGTAAACACACCTTAGCTTGATAACTAGCCGGTAAATCAGCTAATAATGTATCTAACTCATCTATATGGCTTTGTTTAGCAATTGGGTGTTTGATTTCATTTGCTCTGAGCAATGCTGATTGTAATACATCGTAGCCACCTTTCATCCCGACTTTCGGTGAAACAGTCACAAAGGTATCCGTTGATGTTTTCACTTCAAATGTTCCACTTGTTTCAATTTGGCATTGATAACCATTTGCTTCGAGCAACTTGGTAAATGGAACTAAATCATACATGCAAGGTTCACCGCCTGTAATAACGACATGTTTAGCGGTATAACCCTGCTTTTTGAAAAAATCGAGAATTTCAAAAGAAGTCATTTCAGCCCAAGTAGGACTGTCTTCGGTTTTGGTGGTCAAATCGGTAATATCAATTTTCTGCTCATCATTTTTGTACCAGGTGTGTTGAGTATCACACCAAGAACAACCAACAGGACACACCTGTAATCGAACAAATAAAGATGGCACACCGGTAAATTGGCCTTCACCTTGGATTGTTTCAAAAATTTCGTTTACAGGGTAGCTTACTGCAGTCATATCAAAACCGTTTTACTGAATTTAAACTTAGCGTACAATTTAGCTATTATACCTAATGCAAGATAATTAAACTATGTCAGCCTCATCTTCTGAAAAAGTTGTCGTCATTTATTCTGGCGGCATGGACTCTTTTACGGTTCTCAACAAAGCCATTAATCAGGGCTACGAAGCATATGCCCTATCGTTTAATTACGGTCAACGTCATTTAAAAGAATTGGATTACGCTCAATTAGCTTGTCAGAAACTTGGGGTAAAACATAAAATCATTGATATCAGCGCTATCAATCAGCTACTTGCAGGTTCTTCATTAACTGACGATATTGATATCCCCGAAGGTCACTACGAAGAAGAATCCATGAAGTCTACTGTAGTGCCTAATCGAAATATGATCTTGCTCTCTTTAGCCGTAGGTTATGCAGTATCGTTAGAAGCAACCAAGGTTTATTATGGTGCCCACTCTGGCGACCACGCTATTTACCCAGACTGCCGACCAGAATTTGTTCAAAAAATGAAAGATGTTTGCCAAATTGCAAACTATGAAGCAGTTGACATCGTAACACCGTATTTAAATGACAGTAAGATCGATATTCTGACCGATGGATTAAAAATGGGACTAGATTATTCACTGACTTGGACATGCTATAACGGCCGAGAGAAAGCGTGTGGCCAATGTGGTGCTTGCCAGGAAAGATTAGAAGCATTTGCAGAAAACCAAGCAACGGACCCAATTCCTTACGAGAGCTAAAATTCAATGCAAGATATCTGGTTAGTGGTAGTCACGTTTTTAAATAGCAATTTAACTGACTTATCCAGTTATTTATTCGATGCCAATAAACGTATCTATTCCGTTTATTTAATCAGTGCGGTACTGATGGCTTTTTATGTTTTTTATAAAACCAAGCCATCTGCTAACTTTCTTAAATTTCTCTTCCCTAAGCGCGTTTGGTTAGCAAAGACTGCAAAGCAGGACTATATCCTGTTTTTTTCTAATAAATTCATCAAAAGCTTACTGATCGCACCTTTGCTGATTAGCATGACACCCATCGCAATTGGCTTTTCAGACATACTTGAAAATACTTTTGGTTTTCATGGCTTTATTTCTACATCTGCCACAACAGTAGCACTTACCTTTACGCTCGTTTTATTTTTGTTTGATGACTTTAGTCGTTTTTTACTGCATTTCTTATTACACAAAATTCCATTTTTGTGGTCATTTCATCAAGTTCATCACTCTGCAAAAGTACTCACCCCCATGACCATTTATCGAAGTCACCCAATTGAGAATCTCTTATATGCATTAAGAATGACTGTTGCCCAAGGATTGGCTGTTGGGCTGTGTTACTACTTATTTGGCCCCACATTGAAAATGGTGGATATTTTAGGCGCGAATTTATTTATTTTTGTTTTTAACGTGTTGGGTTCCAACTTAAGACATTCACATATCTGGTTCACTTGGCCAAGCTGGCTTGAAAGTTGGCTGATTAGTCCAGCTCAACATCAAATACATCACAGTTCAGATCCTAAGCACTTTGACGCAAACTTTGGCACCGCGTTAGCAATCTGGGATAAATGGGTAGGCAGTTTAATTAAATCTAACACCGTAGCTAAGCCAAAAAACTTACGTTTGGGCGTGGCAGGTGCTAGTGACGATCTACACGCCAGTATCTTTAAGCTTTATTGGCAGCCGTTTGCGGATAGTGCAAGGTGTATAAAAAGTATTTTCGATAAACGCATTGCGCGTTTATCGAAAGTAATGAAACAAGAAAATTAAGATTTTAAGTGCGGTTCAACAAGCGATAACATCATGTCGATGTGGTCGTCTCTATCATTGAGAGCAGGAATATAGTGATACTCTTCACCACCAGCTTCGATAAAGACTTCTTTGTTTTCACTGATTAACTCTTCTAATGTTTCTAGACAATCTGCACTAAAAGCTGGGCTAACAATCGCTAATTTTTTTGTACCTGCTTTTGCTAAAGATTCTAAAGTCTCATCTGTGTATGGCTTTAACCACTCGGCCTTACCGAATCTAGACTGAAAAGTCATAACAAAATCTTCTTCGTTTAAAGAGAGTTTCTCAGCAATCAGACGTGTTGTTTTGTGGCAAAAACAATAATATGGATCCCCCCACTCTAGAAATGCTTTTGGCATGCCGTGATACGAAAGTACGAGTTTTTCAGGTTTACCATGTTTATCGAAATGCTCCTGAATAGAGCTAGCCATTGCATCAATATACTTTGGGTTGTCATGGTATGTGTTAATAAAATGCAGAGATGGTATCCATCGCCAAGTTTTAATTTCTTGTGTAACTGCATCGAAACTTGATGCCGTAGTTGGGCCTGCATACTGCGGGTAAAGTGGAAGTACAATGACCTTGTTAACCCCTTGCGCTTGCATCTTACTTAAAGCAGTGCCTATTGCGGGTTCACCATAACGCATAGCATGGTCAATGACGATATCTTCACCGTATTTAGCTTTAACTTGTGTGGCTAGCTTTTCTTTCTGCTTGTTGCTAATTACAGCCAGTGGTGAGCCTTCTTCTGTCCATATACTTTCATAAAGCTTGGCTGACTTTTTGGGTCTGACGCGTAATATAATACCGTGCAAAATGATCATCCAAACCAATCTTGGAATCTCAACCACACGGGGGTCCGATAAAAACTGTTTTAAGTATCGACGTAACGCGGGGGCAGTTGGAGAGTCAGGCGTACCTAAGTTCGTTAATAGAACACCTGTTTTTGCCGATTGTTTATGGATTGCTTCTGTTTGTCCTCGGTAACGTGACATGATTATCTCTTTATAATTAATTCAAACCTGCATACTTACGTTATTATAACGTTAGCCGATCTTTGTTTAATAGATAATTTTCTGTTTCTTAATAAAGGTCAAAGAAACAATTAATTAAAAGAGGATTATGGATTTAAAGACAATAAATATTGGTAATCAAAGTCACTATCCTTAGTGGGAAAGTATTGATGACATATTTTAAGTGTTTTATACCTTTTTTATTGCTAACTTTATCGTATCAAGATTGCATTACTTGCAGTATTTTTAGACCATAGATACAAAAGGTTACATAAACCGAGTCAGTATCTTAGCTACACTATCTAGCTGAATAGGCACGGATTTCCTCAGATTATAATAATGAAAAAGTTTTTGTTTAGCGGGCTATCGCTACTACTCTCCCTCTCACATATCGTGCATGCAGGCGACATTGCCAGTGATGTACGTGCAGGCCAAAATTCGGTTGATGAAAATGGCGGTTTTTTCGAGCTCGGTGCCAGTGCCGGTTATTATTCAAACCCAAGAATCCTCTCGAGCGATGATTACGATGACGGGTTTGTCGCAGGGCTTATCATGTCCGGTGATTATCGTTACAACGGATTTTTTATCGAAGCCGATCACAATACCTCAGACGGTTTAAATTTAGGTTACACATTAGCCAATATTGATAATTGGACCATAGACTTATTAGCTGGCAGTGTGATTGGCAAGGTAGATACTGAATTTACCGATGAATTTGAAAAAAAAGAATTCCCCACAGACGAAGAAAAATTAGAGTATCTAGACGAACGTGACACTTTATTTGCCGGTGCTGGAATTCGACTGACGGGTTACTTCAATAACTTTGTCATGCAATATCGTTTAGTGACCGACATATACGAAAGTAATGGTGTAGTCAGCACCATTAGATTCGGTAGAAACTGGCAATATCGCAATTGGAATTATCACGGAATTTTCAGCCTTGAGTACACCAGTGAAAAAACCAATAACTATTGGTACGGTATTTCACAGGACGAAGCAGTACTTCAATATACCCCTTATGAAGCAAAAGATAGCTTTAATGTATCTGCTGAAGTTGGTGTCTCATACCCAATCAATGAAAATTGGGTATATCGTAGTTTTGCCCGTTACAAGTGGCTTGATAGCACGATAAGTAATAGCCCTCTGATTGATGACGATTACGAATTTGTCGTCATCAACTCAATAACTTATGTTTTTTAGGTGTTGAGCATGAAGAGAAAGTTAACTATCCAAACGAAGCTATTGCTAACCGTCATGCTGTATTTTTTAACCTCATCGGTTTTTGCTGCCAGTGATCGCAGCCTGTTAAAAATAAAGCCACAAAAGTGTATTGCCCTTCACCAAGGTCAAACTTGTTATCAAACACTGTCGATTGAAGCGCTTGTTCCGAGTAATGAAGAGTACTGCATTTTTCAAAATAACCAAGAAATCAGCTGCTGGCATGCAAGGCAGCATCAGTTTGAGTTTGAGTTCGAAGCGACACAGAGCCAAATGTTTGAACTAAGACATAAAGTATCAGGCCAAACGCTAGCAGAATCTAAAGTGACCGTTGCTTGGGTTTATAAGTCAAAACGTAAAAGTGCAAGCGGATGGAGGCTATTTTAATGAACACACCAGCGCATATACTTGTTGTTGAAGATGACCCTTCGTTATCTCAATGGATTTGTGATTATTTAATTCAACAGAATTTTACGGTCAGCTTGGCAAGTCAGGGTGATACCGCTCTTGAGTTAATTGAGTCAGATAATCCGGATTTGGTTTTGTTGGATATTATGCTTCCCGTTGTCAATGGGTTTGATATATGTAAAACCGTAAGAAGTACATTCACCAATCCAATCCTTATGATGACAGCGTGTAGTGAGGAAACTGACGAAGTTCTAGGACTAGAGCTTGGCGCAGATGATTATCTCACCAAGCCGATAAGGCCAAGAGTGTTACTGGCTAGAATTAAGTCCTTGTTAAGACGCAGTGAATCAGAAGTACAAGACAGTAATACCAAGTCTTTTGGAAGCTTACTTATAGATGCGGATAATAAAACAGTTCAGTACCAAAACGAGATGGTGAACCTTACTGTTAACGAGTTTGAGGTGTTGTGGTACTTAGCTGAAAATGCAGGCAAAGTAGTTAGTCGCGATGATTTATTAAGCCACTTTAGAGGGTTCGAGTATGACGGTTTTGACCGCTCGATTGATATTCGCATTTCTCGATTGAGAAAAAAACTTCAAGATAACGTTGCCGAAAACCCCAAAATTAAAACCGTTCGCGGCAAAGGCTATTTGTTCACACCTAGTGCTTGGTAATACAAATTAATGAAAAAGCTAATTGGCTCTTTAATCGTTGTTGTTATTACCAGCATATTCTGCTTAGGTTGGTTAATCAGTCAAATTTATCTAACTTTAGATAACGAGCAGGCGCTACCCGATGATATTGCTATCTACCAATCGCTAGCTACCGATTTAGCCTACAGCTTAAACAATTTACACAAAAAGTCAGAGCTTGAGCATTTAATTGAGAATTGGCCGACGCACACTAAATACACGCTGCAATTACAAGATTTTAATACGCTACCGCTTCCAGCCACACTTCAAGAACAAATTCTTTCAGGCCAACCCGTTTTACTGGCTAGTGAAGATGATGTCTCTATTTACCTAAATATTCCAAATTACCAATTACTGCTGAGTTTAACCTTACCGCTTGAACACGAATCAAGTGACAAACTTATCAATTACTTACTCACTGCTACTTTCTATTTCGGCATCGTTTTGGTGCTGATGGTGTGGATTTACCCACTCATTCGACGCTTGATGACACTTAACCAAGTTACTAAAGCTTTTGGCAAAGGCGATCTTAACCAACGAATCAAGTCACATTCATGGTCATATATCCAAGCGATTGAACAAGAATTTAATCGAATGGCTGATAAAATTGAGTCCTTGATTGCGGATAATAAACTACTTAGTAGAGCCGTTTCTCATGACTTAAAAACACCACTGGCGCGATTAAATTTTGGTGTAGATATGTTAGCGGATTGTCAGGATGAAGCCCTAAAAGAAACCTACCACCAAAGACTAAGCCATGATTTGGCCGATATGGAGGCACTCATTGAGACACTGTTACAGTTTGCCCGATTAGACAGCTCTGATATCAAACTGAATTTAGAGCAGACCAATCTGATTGATTTAACCCAAGGATTAATCGATAAACAACAAACCGCTATTACTATCGAATTACTTAAAAAAACGCCCATAGTTGAAATATCAGCAGATGCTAATTACTTATCGATGCAATTGTCTAACCTAATTTCAAATGCCATTAATCACGCATCAAAGCACATCAAAATTAGTGTTGAACAAACGATAGACGGTGCAGTTTGGCAAATTGAGGATGATGGTAAAGGTTTTGCCGATATTGATACCAGTCAATTAACGAAACCTTTTTACAGAGGCGATCACAGTCGTTCTAACTACAAAGGGCACGGCATGGGGCTAGCGATTGTTGAACGTATTGCGAGTTGGCATCAAGCTCAATTATCAATTGGTGCATCAAAGGATTTATCAGGCGCCTCTTTCAGTTTAATTTTTCCATACCAAAAACAATAAGCTAGTTAAGAAATCTTTTCCTATACTGTTAAAACCTACTAATTAACAGTCGCTTACTATGATTAAATTAAGCCTGATTTTGGGGCTGATATGCTTCAGCCCTAACATGCTTGCAAAAACCATTTGGTCAGATTTTAGTATTACCTACCTAAAAGGTAGCCATTATGAAGTTGGTGATCCTGATCGCCAAGTCATCACGTTTGAACATGCTGCAGCTACCAATTGGGGAGATAGTTTCTTCTTTATGGACAGGCTTGAATCAGACAATGACGATACAGAAACCTATGCAGAATGGGCACCTAGACTAAAAATATCTTCTGCCCAATTAAGTTTTATTCAAAACTTATATTTGGCGCCGTCTGCTGAAATCGGCGACGGTTTTACTCATTATTTATTTGGCCTCAGTACCGATATTAACATCAGTCACTTTGATTTTTTTAAAGTCAGTGTGTTCGCTCGAAACAACGATAATTCAAATAACAATGAGCAGTTGACCTTATCTTGGGGCGTACCTGTAGGCCCACTTTATTACGATGGATTTATGGATTACACCACATCAACAGCTAATGCTGAATCGAGTATGAATCTAACGTCACAGCTAAAATATAATGTAGCGCCACATTTAGGTTTGAGTTCAAAATTGTACTTAGGGGTGGAGTATGTGTATTGGCAAAACAAATTTGGAATTGATGGGGTAGATGAAAAAAATGCTAACTTATTAATCAAGTATCATTTCTAAATGCCTTGCAAACGTCATGATTGAACTGACGTTTGCATTGCTTTGATTTAGTTTAACGTTTTAAACTTAACGTTTTACCTGATGCTTTCACAGATTGAGAAAATGACTTCTTAGTTGATTTCTTTTTATCTATCCGCTTTGGTTTACTATTTACTTTTTGTTGAGGAAACTTCGAGTGTTCTTCTGTATTACCAGACGATTCGACAGCATGGGTAATTTGATGCATTTCTTGTTCAGATAAGTGACGCCATTGACCCGGTTTCAAATCAGCCAGTTTTACATTCATAATGCGAACGCGTTTTAATTTGGTCACTTCATAGCCAAGATATTCACACATGCGTCGAATTTGACGATTCAAACCCTGAGTAAGAACAATATTAAAACGTTTTGCTGCTAACTTTTTCACCTTACACGGCTGAGTAACCGTATCTAAAATAGGTACACCTCGTGACATTTTGCGAATAAAACTATCATCAATAGGTTTATCGACGCTGACCACGTATTCTTTTTCGTGATTGTTCCCTGCTCTCAAAATCTTGTTAACAATATCCCCTTCATTGGTCAAAAAAATGAGTCCCTCAGAAGGTTTATCTAACCGACCAATTGGAAAAATACGCTCAGGAAAGCCAACGGCCTCAACGATATTGCCCTTAACTTTTGATTCAGTGGTGCAAGTGATCCCAACGGGCTTGTTATAGGCAAGATATACAAATTTTGGTTTGGCTTTTAATGGCTTATCATCAATAGTAACGACATCTTTAGGTTGAACTTTTGTCCCTACCTCGGGTATTGAACCATTTAATTTAACGCGACCTTGCTCAATGTATTTATCGGCTTCACGACGAGAGCAGAACCCTGTCTCACTGATAAACTTATTTAATCGTTTGCCTTGTTCCATTATTTCACTTGTATAAAAGATTGGATTTTATTGTTTTCATCAACCAACATTCTAAATACCCCTTTGATCCCAATTTGAGTGACAAAAGGCCTTAAATTAGCAGCTGGTAAACGAACGGTTAGCCCGTTATGGGCAACCGCATTTACGTTTTGTATCTGGCCTGTGTATAACAATTCACAGTCCATGACGGATATATCTAAGCTGAAAAAAAACTCTCGCATCGACATCTAATACTATCCGGCGAGTGTTGTTTCCAAACACTTGGTGACTTTTTCAAATAAGTCTTTAGATAAGTTAGGCGTGTTATTCAAACGTGTGAGTTCTTTTTTAACTACAAGTTTTCTCGCACCGTCTAAATTTCCCACTTGAATTAAAGGGGTGATCAATCGCGCGGCAACCTGTGGGTTAATCTCATTTAATTGAATTAACTTATCCGTCAAAAAGCGATAGCCAGCACCGTCTTTTCGGTGAAATTGTGCTGGGTTGTTCATCGCAAAATTACCGTATAGCGCTCTAACACGATTTGGATTATCCAAAGTAAAATCACGATGTGATTCAAGCTCGAGAATATTAGCAAGTACGTCTTGGTGCTCATGGCTGGCACAAAGTGCTAACCATTTATCCATGACAAGTGGATCGCCTGTCCATTTATTCTCAAAATCAGCCATCAACGTTTTAAACAGGCTGTCATCTTTAGTTGAACCGGCTTTTAACGCAGCTAAACTATCAGTCATATTATCAGAGTGATAATATTGGTTAGATATTAAATCTGCTACCTGCTTGTCATCACTGTAGCTTAGTAAGTTTAATGCCGCATTTCTAAATGCACGCTTAGCCATCGCAGTTGCGTTAAATATATATTCGCTTGGTGCATTTTCAGCAATTACTTTCGTTAGTTTATTTGCTAAGCCATTAGCTAAAAAACGAGTGAATTTGTCTTGAGCAGCTAAGATAGCGTCAACATCAGCATGTTTGTATTCTGCTAATAACGTCGAAAAACCCGGAACTTTTAGTAATTCCGCTGTAATTTGAGGATCGGCCGAGTCTTTGCCTATCACTTGTTCGATGCAAGTTAGAATAGCAGTAGGGAATACATAATCATTATTACTCACTGCCAACTTAATGTGTTTTATATAAAGCTGTTGAGCTAACTCCCAGCGTGTGTAATCACTGGTTTCAGCAATAATCAACTTAGTCAACTCTTCATCACTGTAATCAAAACTAAATTGAACAGGTGCAGAAAAATCCCTTAAGAAAGAAACCAATGGTTGTTCCTCAACACTTTCAAATTCGAACGTCTGCTCATTTGCAGTTAAATTTAATACGTGTTGATATTGACCGCCTAGGTTCATCGGCTGGCCACTTTGATCAAAAAAAGCAGTATTAACTGGAATATGTAAAGCTTTTTTATCCACTTGGTCAGCAGTTGGCGCTGTCACTTGTGATAACTTAATCGTTAATTTTTTATTCGCTTTGTCATAGTGCATATTAGCATTGACATTTGGTGTACCGCTTTGGCTATACCATAACTTGAATAACGTTAAATCGTGTTCAGTATTTGCGTCTTGCATAGCAGCAACAAAATCGTCACAAGTTACAGCATGGCCATCGTGACGCTCAACATACAGCTTCATCCCTGCTTGAAAGCCTTGTTCACCAAGAATGCTATGTAACATACGAATGACTTCAGCACCTTTGTCGTAAACCGTAACGGTATAAAAGTTGTTCATCTCAATGACGGATTCAGGACGAATAGGATGTGACATCGGCCCTGCATCTTCAGCAAATTGATGTGAACGCATCACTTTTACTTGTTCAATTCGGTTATGAGCTCTCGAACCAAGATCCATACTGAACTCTTGGTCTCTGAATACCGTTAACCCCTCTTTCAGGCTCAGTTGAAACCAATCACGGCAAGTAATGCGGTTTCCTGTCCAGTTGTGAAAGTACTCATGCCCGACAATAGATTCAATCATAAGGTAATCAGCATCTGTCGCCGATTTACTATCTGCTAACACACACTTTGAATTAAAGACATTAAGTCCTTTGTTTTCCATCGCGCCCATATTGAAGAAATCAACCGCAACAATCATATATATATCAAGGTCATATTCGAGTCCGAAGCGAGATTCATCCCAAGCCATAGACTTTTTCAATGATTCCATAGCAAATGGTGCACGACTCAAATTTCCTTTATCAACAAACAGAGCTAAATCAACCTTTCTGCCTGAAGCCGTCGTAAAGTTATCTTCTAGTACATCAAAATCTCCAGCCACTAGTGCAAATAAATAACTAGGCTTTGGATATGGGTCTTGCCATGTGACCTTGGTTAAACCATCGTCTAATGCGACCTCTTCAATCTTGTTGCCATTTGATAGCATATGTGGGTAAATACTCTTATTACCTATAATATGCGTAGTATATTTAGCCAGTACATCAGGTCTGTCTAAGTAATAAGTAATTTTCCTAAATCCTTGCGCTTCGCACTGTGTACAAAAAGCACCACCTGACTTATATAAGCCTTCCAATGATGAATTATTAGCCGGATCAATTTCAGTGGTAATTTCTAATTCGAACTCGGATAAATGGGTAGTAATAACAAGCTCTTCATCCGTTAATTGGTATTGCTCGGCATTAAGCGTCACACCAGCAAGTTTCACTTCAAGTAAAGTTTGCTGTTCGCCGTTTAACCTTAAAACTTGTTCACCTTCAAGTTGCTTTAGATAGCGAACTTTAGATATCACTTTTGTTTTGTGATCATCTAAAAATACCGTTAACTCTATCGTATCTACACCAAAAACAGGCGCTTGATAATCTTTTAAATATTGGGCTGAAGGAAGTGAAGAATTACTCATAGTACTCATTTTAAATTAGTCGGGTTAACGTGTTGTTAACCCATAAATTTGGACAATCGCTTAGTGTTATTTTCAGGTTAAGCGCTCGCGGCCTGATTTTTAGGCTTAATACGTAAAATTTTAAAACCTACATAAGCATAGATGATAGCTAAAATTGGGTTTAATAAGTTAAAGAAACAGAAGAATAGATACTCAAAAGGATGGACTAAAAGAACACTATGCATATATGCCCCACAAGTATTCCAAGGAATAAGCGGAGAAGACAAAGTGCCTGCATCTTCAAGTGTTCTTGATAGATTTAAATTATCTAACTCTTGTTTTTCATATTCTTCTTTATACATGCGACCAGGCATCACGATCGAAATATACTGATCAGCAGTGACTAAGTTAGAACCTACACATGTTGCTACTGTTGAGCTGACAAGACCACCAATTGTTTTGACACGACTTACAATAGCTTGAATGACAACTTGTAAAAAACCGGCTTTTTCCATAACAGCACCAAATATCATGGCTGAAATGATTAGCCAGACCGTATTAAGCATGCTCGACATGCCTCCGCCGCTTAGCAAGTCATTAAGATCAGCGCTATCAGTTTCAATTACGACACCATCAAACAAGATAGCCCACAGGGTTTTAAATTGCTCAAGCGCGGCATCGCTACCTGTAAGTGTACTAAGCGCTTGTGGTTGAAAGATAACAGCCCAAACACAGCCAATTAATGCACCTAAAAATACAGCAGGAAAGGCAGGCATTTTTTTGAAAGCCAAGAATAACAGCACACCTAATGGCGCTAACATAGCCACGCCAATATTAAAGCTTGCTGATAAAGATGCTTTCATTTGGCCAATTTGCTCAGGTTCAACTCCACCTTCAGAGAAAAAGCCAATGACAGTGAACAAAATTAAACTGATCACTAAACTAGGAATACTCGTCCAAGCCATGTAGCGAATATGAGAAAAAAGCTCCGAGCCTGCAACGGCAGGCGCTAGGTTAGTCGTATCAGAAAAAGGTGACATTTTATCGCCAAAATAGGCACCTGAAATCACAGCACCTGCGGTAATTGCCTGATCCATACCTAAGCCTTGTGCTACACCCATTAGTGCCACACCTATAGTTGCAGCTACCGTCCAGGAACTACCAATACTGATGGCGACAACCGCACAAATTATACAAGCTGCGGTATAGAAAAAAGCCGGAGATAACAAAGATAAACCAAAGTAGATAAGAGTTGGCACTGTGCCTGAAACAATCCAAGTACCAATTAAAGCACCTACTGCCAATAAGATAAGGATAGCGCCCATCGATAGTGAGATCCCTTTTATCATGGCTTGTTCAATATCTTTCCATTTAAACCCATTTTTTAGCGCCATTAACGAAGCGATAAAAGCACTCAGAATCAGTGCAATTTGGTTTGGCCCATAAGAAGAGTCATCACTAAATAAGATAACGGATGAAGCCAATAAAATAAATAAACTAATAAGTGGAACTAGCGCATCTTTTAAAGTGGCAGGTCGAATAGAACTTGTTTCTGTCATATCAATAAGAAAAAGCTCGGTTACCCGAGCTTTTTTGTTCGTTTTGTAAATTGCTCAATGGCTTAATTATGCCAAGCAAGTAAAAGTATTCACTTTACTTGATTGTTAAGCTAAACCGATTAAGTGTAAAAATACATAAATTATAGCGATTGGCGCGACGTAGCTCAGCACAAAGTGCCATAATTTGAAGGCTTTTTCGTTCAAATCAATCTCTTCTTTGGCAACTTTTTTATCCACTACCCATCCAACAAACACAGCAATCATCAAACCGCCTAATGGTAATAATAGTTTAGAAGTTAAGTAGTCAAGGTTATCAAAGAAAGTCTTTTGCTCTGGGAAGATAGTAAATTGAGTCCAACTTGCTTCTGTAAAGCTGTAAATAGTACCTACACCTAACAACCACAGGACAGTGGTTGAAATCATAGCAGCTTGCCAACGTCTGAATGAATAACGCTCAACTAACCAAGCAACCGATGATTCAATTAACGCTATAGCAGAAGTAAACGCAGCAAATACCAGCATAACAAAGAAGACGGTACCAAATAGGATCCCCATCGGCATTTGACCAAAAGCGATCGGCAAGGTTTGGAAAATTAAACCAGGACCCGCACCAGCTTCCATATTATTACCGAAAACAATCGGGAAGATAGCTAAACCAGCGATCAGTGCAACAACAGTATCTGCAATTGCAATCCAGATAGAGCTTTTAAAAATAGACGTCTCTTTTGGTAAATAAGCGCCGTACATCATCATTACACCAGAAGCTAAGCTCAAAGTGAAAAAAGCATGACCTAGTGCTTCTAAAACACCGTTGATGGTTAGCTTTGAAAAGTCAGGCGCAAACATGAAGTTAAACGCTTGAGCAAAGTCACCATATTTTGCCGCATATATAGCAATAACGATAAGTAAAATAAACATAGCGGGCATGGCATAACCAACCGCTTTTTCAATACCTTTTTGAACACCTTTGGCAACTACCACACCAGTCATCGCTAATATCAAAAATGACCAAAACATTAACTCATGTGGGTTACTGATGAAATTTCCAAACATTTCACCGATTTGTGCGGCATCTTTACCGACAAACTCTCCGCTGCCAGCTTTGAAGATATAAGCAAATGCCCAGCCTGCGATAACAGCATAAAATGAAAGGATCAAGAAACCAGCAGTTACACCCATCCATGCTGTAAGCCGCCAAAATGGTTTAGCTTTTGCTTCTGCAATTAATGCTCTGACGGCATTACTAGGACTTTTTCGACCGCGCTTACCTATCATGACTTCAGCCATCATGACAGGAATACCGATAAGTAATATACAAACTAAGTATACGAGAACAAACGCACCGCCGCCGTTCTCACCTACTATATATGGAAACTTCCAAATATTACCTAAACCAACAGCAGCACCGGTTGCCGCTAAAATATAAGCTAAACGGCTTGACCATTGGCCATGCACTGAGGCTTTGTTACTAGACATTTAACTAACCTGGATTTTTATTATTTTTTTAACAACTGAATATAATCAAATGTAATGAGAGCCGTTTCATCTAAGATAGGGTCTAACTCGCTCAATTCTTCTGGCAAGTCCTCTAAATCTTTCACCGCTTCTTTACCCATTCGGGCAAGTCGCTCGTTTGCTCGTTTCAATCTCAACGCTTGTAATTCATCGCGGCGAGCTTGACGCTCTGCTTCAACAAGCGTTTCATAATTCTTATCTTTGTATTTTTGATACTCTTGGATATCTTCAAAAATATAAGCAAACTCTGGGTCGGTCTTAATACGCTTATGATGTGCTAGCGTTAACTTTTCAACTTCAGCTGTCACACTTCCAATTGTTTTGTATTTAGCTTTTGCAATGCTATCCCAAGGAAGTGCATTTTCTTCTTTCGACTCACCCCAATCTGCGGCATCAATCGGCGTTGGGAATAATATGTCAGGTGTCACCCCTTTATTTTGAGTACTACCACCGTTAATGCGGTAGAACTTCGCAAAAGTATATTGGATATGCCCAAGCGGTTTGGGGTGTAAATCATGGTATTTACTGAGAGACTTGTGCTGTTGAACCGTTCCTTTACCGAAAGTGTTTTCACCGACTATTACAGCGCGTCCATAATCTTGAAGCGCAGCAGAGAAAATTTCTGAAGCTGAAGCACTGTAGCGATCAACCATTACAACAATCGGGCCTTTATACTGGACTTTGCGATCTGTATCTTTATGAACATCAATTTTGTTCGTTTGATTGCGCACCTGAACAACAGGGCCGCGTTCGATGAATAAGCCTGTTAAGTAGATTGATTCGGTTAACGAGCCACCACCATTGCCTCGCAAGTCAATGATTAAGCCTTCAATATCTTCGTCTTTTAGCGTTTCTAACTCTTTTTTAACATCAGCAGAAAGATTGTGGTAGAAACTAGGAATACTGATAACGCCTAGCTTTCGGTTAGCATACTCGCCGGCCTTAGGTGTATAAATTTCAGAGGTAGCAGCGCGATCTTCCAGCTTAATTTTATCGCGGATAATCGTCACTTCTTTGGGTTGATTACTGGCACTATCACCTTTAACGATTTGTAATCGAACTTCAGTACCTTTTGGTCCTTTAATTAAATCGACTACATCATCTAAACGCCAGCCAATTACATCAACAAAATCTTCATCTTCTTGTGCAACTGCAATAATTTTGTCTTCTGGTTTAATTTTACCTGTTTTATCGGCTGGACCACCCGGGACAAGTGAGCGAATAATGGTGTAATCATCTTCGATAAAAAGCACGGCACCAATGCCTTCCAAGGATAATTTCATATCCATTTGGAAACGTTCAGCATTTCTAGGTGAAAGATAGCTAGTGTGTGCTTCAATTGAACGAGCAAAACCATTCATAGCTAGCTGGAAGACATCTTCGCTTTGGCTTTGCGTTAAACGTCTAATGGCAGCGTTGTAGCGTTTTGACAACAGCTCTTGAATTTTAGGCCACTCTTTACCAGCTACCTTCAAATTCAATATGTCGTATTTTACCCTTTGATACCAGAGCTCATCGAGTTCTTTGCTATCTTTTGCCCAGGGTAAATCTTGGCGATCATAAAAATACTTTTCGCCTGCTACATCAAACTTCATCTCTTTATCAAGTAAAGTTAACGCGTATTGGTAACGCTCGTATCGTCTTACTTGATTAAGATAAAAAGCTTTGTAAAAAGGCGTTAGCTCGCTTTGGTACAAAGCATCATCATATAGACGTTTATTTTTGGCTAATTTATCAACATCAGCTTGAGTAAAAAATTGTTTATTGTAGTCAAGTTGACGAATGTAGCGATCGAATATTTTTTCGGATAATGCATCATCTAACTTAATTTTCTTGTAATGGGAGCGAGTGAAGTAACTCACAATTCGCTTAGTAGCCGTATCGTGTTGTGGCTCCTGTGATAGCTGAGGTATTTCATCAACAGCAATTTTAGCATCAAGCGCTAAACATGTTGCGGATACTAAACCTAAGCTTAATCCCCATACAATGCGTTTGAGTTTGATCATCTGCATTTAATCCTTAATTATTCGATAATGTTCTTCTTCTCCGTCGTCATTACAACGCCACCAAACGTTTGCAAAACAACCTGATCATCATTGATTTCTTTAACAGTAGCAGCAACAGGTGCAGTAGCATCATCTGCTTGTACTTTTACAAGCTTGCCTTCATATAAACCTACATCAATGTTTCTGCGCTTCTTGACTTTAACAGAAGCAGATGACGCAGATTTTTTAGCCGGTTTTTTAAAGTTTGATTTAGCTTTTTTATCGCCCTTATCACCAACTGGCTTTTTAGCCGCAGGACGCTTTTTAGCATTTTGTTGCTTGCGACGCTCAGCAGCAGCTTGTTTGCTTTTTGCTAACTCTTCTTGAGCATGTTCAATGTGCTCTTTTTCAAGCTCAGCAACCGCATTACCATCTAAGTCTACGCGCGAAGCGCCTTCTTTGATCGATTCAAGATAACGCCAGCTTGAGGTATAACGACGTAAAGCAGAACGCAATACCGTACGAGAAACCTTCTCATCGTCATTCAAACGCTCAACTAAATCTTTAAAAATACCAATTTTCAGAGGCTTAGCATCACCTTTTTCAGTGAAACACTCTGGGAATTGCTCTGCTAGATAGTTAATTACTAAATTTAAGTCTTTAATTTTGTTGTCTTCAGCTGCTACTTCAGCAGCTTGTTCTTGATCATTTTGTTGCATAATTTCACCAATATCTAATTAGAGTTGATCATTTAAATACTGTTCAACCCAATCAGAAATTTCGTCTGTGTTTTCAAATTCGGATAAATATTCATTTTGAGAAAGCAAAACAAATGCATTCTCTAATAACTCGGCTAATCGATTAGCGTCTATATTTTCATCGCTGCGCTCGTAGATAAAGTGCAAAGCGATATTTAAATTGTCTGCTGCTAACTCTGCATCTTCGTGCCAATCACTCAGTGAAGACGGTGATGCTAAAAAGTCATGGATCTCAACAAACTCTTTCATTTGTATCTGCCTTCAGATAAATACATGTTTTTCAATTGTGCTCACTAATTGGGCTAAGCCTTTTTCATCTTCTTCGCTGAAGCGCTCAAAGACAGGACTATCAATGTCCAAAACCGCAACCACTTCCCCATTGCGATGAATGGGTAAAACGATCTCGGCGTTGCTTGCTGTATCACACGCAATATGTCCGTCAAATTGATGAACATCTTTGATACGCATAATGCTATCTGTCACAGCAGCTGTTCCACACACACCTCTCCCCAAAGGGATACGTGTACAAGCAAGGTTCCCTTGGAAAGGGCCCAACACCAAATTTTCACCTTTGAGTAAGTAAAAGCCTACCCAGTTTATTTGTGATAACTTCATATTTAGCCATGCAGAAATATTGGCTAAATTGGCGATGAAATCTTCTTCGCTCTCCAAAATAGCGTTTAACTCTGCATCCCAAGCTTGATATTGCTGTGACAAAACGGCCGTCATCAGTAAACCTTTTCGAAAATAAAGCGCCTAATTTAGACTTTATTGCTTTCAATTGAAACAAGTTTTAGCTTTTTGAGCCTGTAAAACGGCATTTATCGTGTTAATCAGTTATTTTTTAGTCAATTACCATCGCATAAGTTGCTTGATAAAAGGTATTGTTAAACGTCTTTGCTCTTCTAATGATGCTTTGTCTAACTTTTCTAAGCAGCGAATAATACTCTTAGGGTCACGACTTAAACGAGTATGTATGTACTGAGCAACTTCATCACTTAATGTCATGCCTTTACATTTTGCTCTAAATATCATCATTTCAATTTGGTATTCATCATCAAGAGGAGTCAGCGCCCAAGTTTGGCCCCATTGCAGTCTTGATATCAGATCAGGTAGAGAAAGCCCCAAGTTTTCAACCGTGTTATCAGCGGCAAAAATAATCTTGCCTTGCTTTTCTAGTACGCGGTTAATTAAATCAAAAATGGCTTCTTGCCAGGCAGGGTTGTGCTTCAATGCATCGATATCATCAATGAGTAGCAAGGGGAATTGTTCCATTCCCATCGTTGCTTCAACTTCATAATGACTGAAAACGTGTAGTGGCAAATATTGATTACTGATGCCGATCTCATAAGCGTACTGACATAGGGCTTGCAGCAGGTGGCTTTTACCGCAGCCAGTCGGGCTGTGTAAAAAAAGTAATGCGTCAGCAGGCTTTTCAGCAGGCTCCTTAACAAAAGCCTTTAGCTGATTGAGCAAGTCCTCATTACCGAAGGTATAGTAATTTGCAAGGCTCGTTTCTTTGTCGAGCGCAAAATCCATCGTTAACTGCAAACTATTCACCTATATTCTTCATTAAAAGCAATTCTAACACTTAGCCTTTCCAAGAAAAATAGTAAGGCTTAGGTGAGTCTTCAGCAAATTCAAATTTAATTTTTTCTACTCGCTCATCCAACTCTAAAGCATTTAATAAATCGATTGCTTCACCAATTAACTTGATCTGATAGCTAACACCGTCTTGGTCTTTTTGCTTTATTTGTACGCTAGAGACTGCAGATAACGATTGTAAAAACGATTCAATCTGGATTATTGTCGAAATTGCATGCGTGTTTGCAAATGTGACTTCAAGTTGCTGATCATCAATACTGATACTATTCGCTGCAACGGCATACTGTTTTGCTAGTAAGTCACCTAACCAGTTGATGCCTTGTGCTATCGCGGTTGGCATATCACTGGCATCCGCTTGTTCAAAAGAATGTACTTTATCACCACCGATGACGCTCATTTGAATGTACCACTTTTTCTCCACAACTGGCTCTTCACCTAACGCATCGTTAAAATGAGTCTCTTCAACTTGTTCTGAATTTTCATCTAGCAGAGTTTCATCTTGAAAAAAGAACTCATCATTAGTGTAACGAGTGACATCTGAAACGTCTTCATTCATTCTAAGACTCACTTCAGCAGGATCGACTTGTTGCAATTTAATGTAAGCGACAAGGTCAGGCTGATATCGTTGACTGGCTTGCCACATAACATCATCAAATCCCCCCCAAATATCAGAAACACTTAAATTATTGGCATCTTCAAAGTCCATCAAAGGCAGTAATACTGGCAGGCCGCGTTTTTTTGCTAATGGCTGGATATCGGTATAATTAAGACTGTGTTGTTCTGATAAGATTTGTCTATCCCCACCCCTTTGGACAGCAATCCACGTCGAAATTAATGGCCTTCTTGCGCCCCATATCGCATAACCATTGTCTCTCAGTACTTGATTGATGGCATTGGCATTGAAGTAGACTTCAATCAACTCGATTCCATCTCTAGTGACGTATTGATAACGCGACAGGTACTTAGTCGATTTGCTTAAAACCTTCTTGATTGCAGGGCTTTTTATTATATCCAGCGAACCCGACACGCGAATTAGTACATTAGATAGCGCTTCTTTATAGGCAACTTTTCTTGATGCCAAAGACTGATCACTTACTGTGACTGAATCTTGGTATAGACCTTTAATTTCTATCGCGTTGGCCATAAAAGGAGATAACAAACAACAAAGCCAAACGATAATTGAGTATTTTGTAAACATATCAACTCATTTAATCCATTTATTGCACCATATTAACGAAGGCAAAATCTAACATAAAGCCCTTATCGTTGAATAAAGCATTTTTCTTCCCATCAATGCCTTGGTACAATAGCGGCGTTTCTTAAATCTAATTGACTCAAGGAGCCGTCGTGGCCGAACAAAATACCTCTCTCAGTTATAAAGACGCTGGCGTAGACATTGATGCAGGTAATGCATTAGTAGAACGCATCAAACATGTCTCAAAATCAACTCGTCGTCCAGAAGTAATGGGTGGCCTTGGTGGTTTTGGTGCATTATGCCGTCTTCCTACTAACTATAAAAAACCACTTTTAGTTTCTGGTACTGATGGTGTAGGTACAAAATTACGTTTAGCCATTGATTTAGCCAAACACGACACTGTCGGTATCGACCTTGTTGCTATGTGTGTAAACGACCTTATCGTTCAAGGTGCAGAGCCACTATTCTTCTTAGACTATTATGCAACGGGTAAATTATCTGTAGATATCGCTGCATCTGTAGTAACAGGTATTGGCGAAGGCTGTAAATTATCTAACTGCTCACTTATTGGTGGTGAGACAGCTGAAATGCCAGGCATGTACGAAGGCGATGATTATGATATCGCTGGTTTCTGTGTAGGTGTAGTTGAAGAAGATGATGTTATTGACGGCACCAAAGTAAAATCTGGTGATAAGTTAATCGCACTTGCATCATCAGGTCCACACTCAAACGGTTATTCTTTAATTAGAAAAATCATTGAAGTTAGCCAAGCAGATCTTTCTGTAGAATTAAACGGAAAAGCACTTTCTGATCACTTATTAGAACCGACTCGCATCTATGTTAAATCAGTTTTAAAACTGTTAGAGACGATTGATGTTCACGCTATCTCTCATATCACCGGAGGTGGTTTCTGGGAAAATATCCCTCGTGTACTTCCAAGTGATGCAAAAGCAGTTATCAATAAATCAAGTTGGCAATGGCCTGAAATTTTCAACTGGTTGCAAGAAAAAGGTAACGTCACTGAGCACGAAATGTTACGCACCTTCAACTGTGGTGTAGGTTTAGTGATTGCACTAGATGCAGATAACGCAGATAAAGCCGTTGAAATTTTAAATAACTGCGGTGAAAACGCTTGGGTAGTGGGTGAAATAACTCAAGCACAAGACGGTGAAGAACAAGTAGAAATGGTGTAAACCATGTCTACGCCGTCTATTGTAGTTTTAATATCCGGTAGTGGCTCTAATTTGCAGGCAATCATTGATGCCTGCAATGCAGAAAATATACAGGGTGAAATTAAAGCCGTTATCTCAAATGTTGAATCGGCATTTGGGTTAGAGCGTGCTGCAAAAGCAAACATTGCTACGCAAGTTGTTAATCATAAAGCGTTTGAAACACGTGAAGCTTATGACGAAGCACTTGCTCAGACTATAGATGAATACCAACCAGACCTTGTTGTTTTAGCTGGTTTCATGCGCATTTTGACAGCCGACTTTGTGCGTCATTACAAGGGTAAGATGCTAAACATCCACCCTTCTCTATTACCTAAGTATCAAGGTCTTTATACACATCAAAGAGCCATTGATGCAGGTGATTGTGAACATGGCGTCAGCGTACACTTTGTTACAGAAGAACTTGACGGTGGTCCTGTTATATTGCAGGCTAAGGTTCAAATTGAAGCAGACGACACTGCTGAAACCTTAGCGCAAAAGGTTCATGTGCAGGAGCACATCATTTATCCTCAAGTTGTTCAATGGTTTTGTCAGGGTCGTTTACAGATGAATGAAGGTTATGCTGTACTCGATGAAAAACAATTACCTGAAAACGGCGCAAAAACGCTTTAAGTTCAAAAGCTACTTATCTGCTTGCGTTATTGTATTTGCTTGCAATAACGCAACAGCTGCTCCGACAACTAATAATAATAAAATTCAACTCAGCAATAACGCACCAACAAGTACGACTCCTTTCATTGCTAAATACAAAGTTAGCAGAGGCAGCTTAAGTCTTGGAACGGCCAAAAGACAACTTAGCCAAATAAAAGACGACGAATATGTCTTCTCCTATGCATCGGACCTTTCTTTTTTAATATTAAGTGATGAAAGAGCTGAAACCTCACAATTAAAAATATCTGACGATAAATTAGTACAACCGCTAAAATATCGCTTTAAACGCGAAGGTACAGGTAGTAATACACAAACGATCTTAGAATTTGACCCACAAACAGGAAAAGTTAAAGACGTTAATTTAAATAGAGAGGTTGAATGTGAAGAGGAAGTGCATTGGTTAGATCAAATCAGTTACCAATTACAGCTTAAACTCGACCTAGAACAAGGCAAACAATCTTTTTCTTACTATTTTATCGACGATGAAAAGAAAGAAAAACACTACGAATTCGTCAAAGTAGGTAAAGAAAAACTTACATTACCTGCCGGTGATTTAGATACCATCAAGCTCGTTCGACAGCGCAATAATAAAAAACGTGTTACTGAACTGTGGTTTGCACCTGAGTTAGGCAATTTGCTGGTGAGAATAAGGCAGACGAAAAATGGTGATGAACAGTTAGATGCACAACTTAAATCAGCAAAATTTAAATAAAAAAAGAGCACTTTAAGTGCTCTTTTTTTGCTAGTTAACTCGCTTCGCGTAACTCTCTTCTCAGGATTTTACCAACATTTGTTTTTGGTAAGTCCTCTTTAAATTCAATGAGTTTTGGTACTTTATAAGCAGTTAGGTTCTCTTTACTGTGCGCTTTAATTTCATCTGCTGTCAGTGACTCATCTTTTTTGACAATAAACACTTTGACAACTTCACCGCACCTTTCATCTGCAACCCCAACAGCAGCAACTTCAAGTACTTTATCATGCATAGCAATCACTTCTTCTACTTCATTAGGATAAACATTGAATCCCGACACGAGTATCATGTCTTTTTTCCTGTCTACAATGTAGAAAAAACCTTGCTCATCAACTGTTGCCATATCGCCTGTTGAGAACCACTCCCCGTCCATTACTTCCGCGGTTGCTTCAGGGCGGTTGTAATAACCTTTCATGACCTGAGGGCCTTTAACTTGTAATTCACCGTGCTCACCAAGCGCAACCTCTTGACCCGCATCATCAACAATACGAAGTTCAGTAGATGGGATAGGTAAGCCAATACTGCCGTTATAACCATCTAATTCCATTGGATTGATGGTCACGGCGGGGCAACACTCGGTTAAACCATATGCCTCAAGTAGAGGTGATTTCGTCACTTGCTGCCAACGCTCTGCAACAGGACGTTGAACAGCCATACCACCACCTAAAGAAACTTTGAATTTAGAAAAATCTAACTCATCAAAGCCTTTGGCATTTAACAAACCATTAAATAAAGTGTTTACACCTGTCAGAATTGTTGGCTGGTATTTAGAGAGCTCTTTAACAAAACCCGGCATATCGCGAGGGTTAGTGATCAATAAATTAGTTGCACCATATTTAAAGAAAGTCAGTGCATTTGCAGTCAAAGCAAAGATATGATAAAGCGGTAATGCAGTAACAATAAATTCTTTGTTATATTCTAGTATCGGATCTAACCAAGCTGATACTTGTTGTAGATTACCCACCATATTGCCATGCGATAACATCGCGCCTTTCGCAACACCTGTAGTACCACCTGTATATTGTAAAAATGCCAAGTCATCGTGGTTCAATTCAGGTCTTTGATAAGGAAGAGATGAACCAATGGCAAGAGCGCGTTTAAAGTCTTCAGAATGATCGAATTTAAATGCCGGCACCATCTTTTTCACATAGCGAACAACAGTATTTACAATAAAGCCTTTGACCGTTCCTAACATATCACCGAGTTCTGTCGTGATAATATTTTGAACAGGTGTTTCACCAATTATTTTTTCAAGTGTATGGGCAAAGTTCTCAATGATAATGATAGTTTCGGTACCGGAATCATTAAGTTGATGTTTCAACTCTCTCGCTGTGTATAACGGGTTGACGTTAACTACAACTGCGCCTGCGCGTAGACAGCCAAATAATGCGATAGGATACTGTAAACAGTTTGGCATCATAATAGCCACTTTATCGCCTTTTTGGACACCTAAGTGATTTTGTAAATAACTGGCAAAGTGACGGCTTAATGTTTCGACTTCAGTGTAGGTGAGACCTTTTCCCATGCTGATATACGCTTGAGAATTTGCATATTTCTTAGCAGATTGCTCAACAATATCGACCAATGATGGGTAATGCTCTATATCAACTTCTGCTGGTATATCTGATGGATAGCTATTTAGCCAAAGTTTTTCCACTCTACGCTCCTTGGAATGTGTGAGATATAAGTTGAGCTAAGTTCTTAAATTATTACACAAATTTAAGATTATTCTGCAAATTATAGGAAAGGTTAGCAGAATATTTTGTCTTTAATGTGTCAATTTCCGTGGGCAGTCACAATATAGCA
The DNA here is from genome assembly GCF_013328345.1 of Marinifaba aquimaris. Lineage (GTDB taxonomy): Bacteria > Pseudomonadota > Gammaproteobacteria > Enterobacterales > Alteromonadaceae > Marinifaba > Marinifaba aquimaris. The sequence goes on along the minus strand of NZ_JABULX010000004.1, from coordinate 113,159 downwards.
TCGCTCGATACGCCAGAGCAATTTTAGAGTCATTATGTTTGAAGAAAGAGATGGAGGAGTAAAAGGGTCTTGAGAAATAGATAAGAAAAAGGCCCGCATTGCGAGCCTTTTCTAAAAGCCAATTAGTTAAGCTTTTCTTTGATACGTGCTGCTTTACCAGTACGCTCGCGTAAGTAATATAACTTAGCACGACGAACTGCACCACGACGCTTAACTGTAATACTATCAACAAGAGGGCTGTGAGTTTGGAAAGTACGCTCAACACCTTCGCCGCCCGAAATTTTACGAACAGTTAATGATGAGTGTAAACCACGGTTACGCTTAGCAATTACTACGCCTTCATACGCCTGTAAACGCTCACGATCACCTTCTTTTACTTTTACTTGTACAACAACTGTGTCACCTGGAGCGAACTCCGGTAAATCAGTTTTTAATTGCTCTTGTTCAAGAGCAGCAATAATATTGCTCATTATAAACCTACCTATTACCTAGTTAATCATCGGTTTTACAATCTTGAGTTTGAAAATCTTGCTTAAAGCTTTCCAATAACTCAACCTGCTCAGATGTCAGAGCTAGGGTTTTCAATAATTCTGGACGTCTCAACCAAGTCCGTCCCAAAGCCTGTTTCATTCGCCATTGCTCAATGTTTTTGTGGTTACCGCTGAGTAATACAGCAGGTACCGATTTATCATCAAGCACTTCTGGTCGAGTATAATGTGGACAATCTAATAAACCGTTAGAGAAAGAGTCTTGCTCTGCCGATAAATTGTGTCCTAATACTCCTGGCACTAAACGCGATACACTGTCGATTAAAGTCATAGCAGCAAGTTCACCACCGCTTAACACATAATCACCAATCGACCACTCTTCATCGATATCAGACTCTATAAGTCGTTCATCAATGCCTTCATAGCGACCTGCAACTAAAATGATTTTTTCATTTTTTGCTAATTCAATAGCACCTTGCTGATCTAACTTTCGCCCTTGAGGAGACAAATAAATTGTCTTAACACCCTCTCCTGCTTCTGCTTTCGCAGCCTCTATAGCATCGCGCAAAGGTTGCACCATCATTAACATCCCAGGTCCCCCACCATAAGGTCTGTCATCAACAGTCCTATGTTTGTCGTGGGTAAAATCTCTAGGATTCCAACGATGAAAATCAATCATGCCTTTTTTTATGGCTCGTCCGGTTACACCGTGCTGACTGATAGCATCAAACATCTCAGGGAAAAGGCTCACCACCCCAACCCAATTTAATGCAGGCATAGATTAAAAATCCGCTTCCCAATCAACGGTAATAACACGATTCGCTTTATCCACGCTTTGAACCATTTGTGATTCAATAAAGGGAATTAAACGTTCCGACTTACCAAAAGCATCATTGGCGTTAGCTTTAACTACTAGCACATCATTTGAACCCGTTTCCATTAAGGATTTAACGGCTCCCATGTTGTAGCCTTTTGTATTAACGACAGCCATACCGACTAAATCACGCCAGTAGTACTCGTCGTCTGCTAACTCAGGCAATTGCGACTCAAGTACAGCTATTTCCATACCTGTTAGCAATTGGGCTTTCTCACGAACATCAACGTCAGCTAATTTGACGATGAGGCCCTTGTTATGTCGACGCCATTCGACAATGTTTGCTTCTTGCCACGATTGTTCTCGACCAATAAGCCAAGCACCGTAGTCAAAAATATTCTCTGCATAATCGGTGTAAGCTTGCACTTTAAGCCAGCCTTTAATGCCATAAACAGCGCCTAAGCGACCAAGAATGACCTTATTTTCTGATGCTGACATGCAATTAACCTCGACCAATCAAATACAGGTTCAAATTAAGCAGCTTTTGCGTCTTTGATTAAACGTGCTACACGGTCAGAAGTTTGTGCACCTTGACCGATCCAGTGTTCAACACGCTCTAAATCTAAACGTAAACGCTCTGCATTACCTTGAGCAACTGGGTTGAAGAAACCCACTTTCTCGATAAAACGACCGTCGCGGGCTTTACGGCTGTCTGCAACTACCACTTGGTAGAATGGACGCTTTTTAGAACCGCCACGAGATAAACGAATAGTTACCATATCGTCCTCAATTGTTAATAGTTAAAATTACTGTTTAATAAAAATTGGCTTGCTTAGTTCACCCCAAAGGGTAAAAAAAGCCCGCGAATTATACAGTCTTCAATGTTTTTTGCAAGAATAAAAAAGGAATCAAAACCTTAGCATTTAAGGTGTTAGGGAATATCAATATATTCGCTCAATTCAAAGTCGAATTGTCTTTACTATAGGACTAAGCTTGAAGCTCTAGTCTGAAATTTTTTACCAATTTAGGGTAACGTAATGAAACGATCGCTACTGCTTTTTTCTATGTTAATCCTTAATTTTAATCTCTGTGCCAATGATCAATTCAAGCATGTAGAAATTAAAGCACAAACAGTTGGAAATGGTATATACGTATTGTTTGGTTATGGCGGCAATATTGGCGTACTTAGCGGTGAAGATGGCCTTTTAATGATAGATGACCAATTTGCGCCATTGGCTGATAAAATAGAGCAAGTATTATCTGATATTGGCAATCAAAATAATGAAATAAAATTCATTATTAATACACATCACCATGGCGACCACACAGGTGGTAACGAAGCGTTTGGTGAGCATGCCCCTATTATTGCCCATGAAAATGTCAGAGCCAGACTGAGCCATAAGCCAGATAATTTGCGCCATTCTCTACCCGTATTAACTTATGAGCACGGCGTTAAACTACACTTCAATAATCAGACGATTCGCGTTGAACATTTAGGTCAAGGCCATACCGATGGAGATAGTGTTGTGTGGTTTGAACAAGCAAATGTTCTCCATACTGGCGATCTATTTTTCAATGCCATGTTTCCTTTTATTGATAAAGATGGCGGTGGTCAGGTTTCAGCTTATATTGAACGCATCGAAGACTTACTTACACAAGTCGATAATGATACGACCATTATTCCCGGTCACGGCCCCGTCGCTAATAAAGCTGATTTAATGCGATATCACAATATGCTGCTTAGCACGCTAAGTGAAGTTAATAAAATGAAATCAGCAGGCCTAAGTTTAGAACAAAGTATAGATAAAGGTTTGAGTCAGAAATGGCAGCAATGGAGTTGGTCATTTATCAATGAAGGCAAGTGGATCTCAACACTTTATTGATTTGCAACATTGGTTAAACAATAAAGCTAAAGAAAACATCAGCAATTACACAATCAAATGATGCCAATTAAAAAAGCCGCTTGTCTTTACTCAAGCGGCTTTTATTAAAATCATGCAAGTTCTATTTAGCGGTAATTTCCCAAACAGCAACTGAGCCTGATATTTCATTACCGATAATTAACATAGCGGGTGAAGTATCAGTTGCTTCAATAAATTTCATCCCTTCTGGCGCTAAATCACCGGTAATATCAGCACCTTCCACCGTACCACGGTTGTGAAAGTACTCAACAAATTGCGCGCTGAATGGATTCGTTACATCGTAAACTAATACACCACTCATTCGCTCTAAACCGACAAAGGCATAAGTGCGGTCTTCAACTTTACCAATAGCGAGTGCCTCAGGCTCAGCCCCTTTGGCATCAGAGCGAGTATCACCTTCATTGGTATCTTCATCATTGTTAAATGCCGCACCGTGAATAGCAGCTGTTACCATAGCCACATCATCACCAGAATCGAAAACTTTTAAACCGTTGCTATCCCAAATAGTGAATGAGCGAGCACCGTAAGTATAAAGCTCTTCGTAAACACCATCGTTATCAATATCGCCTTTTTCAATTGATACTTTCAAACGACCTAGATCGTCATCATCATTGTTAATACCAACAAAAGCATCTGCATCTAAAGCTAAATCTTCAACTCGGCTTTCATCGGTATAAGATAAACAACCATCGTCTTCATCAAAGTCTAAACCACCTTTAGTAAGGCAATCCGCTTCATCTGCCGCATCAAAGAAGTATTCACGACCGTCGCCTTCATTAGCGGTTACGATGAAGTGAGCACCGTTCCATGAGTAAGATGCGATAGTATCAGGCTGATACATACCGTATAGATTTTGATATTGACGGAAATTGATACCACCATCTTTGTCTGATGCATCAATTAAATGCTCGCTCCAATCTTTAAAACCTAAACCCAGAATATCAACTAACGTGTTAGTTGTAAGGTCAACCACTGCTAATGCGTTGTTTTCTTGCATAGCAACAAACGCCGTTTTACTGTCTTCTGTGACGGCTACATATTCAGGCTCTAAATCCATCGCGACGCTTGTATTAATAGTGACGCCATTTATCGTGCGGCCAGTAGGATTTGGAAACATCACACCTTTATCAACAAGTTCTGCTTTTTTGCTGTTGTAAGAAGAAAAACCAAGCTGAGTAGCTGAATCAGCTACAACGCCGTTGGTAATATCAATAATTGAAATAGAACCTTCAGGGTCAACTGTGTAGTCGCCACTTGGTTCACCTTCATTAGCAGCAATTACTTTTGTACTATCAGGAGAGAAGGTCACCATATCAGGTAAAACGCCTACCATGACATTCTTTACAAAAGTAGGTTGTGCACCTGAAATATCATAAAAAGCAATATAGCCACGACCATCTGTTTCATCAGCAGCCATAGCAACTGCGAGTAATTCAAGTTCATCGGAAATCGAAATACTATTGGCATCACCTGGCGTATTAGCAGAAAGATCTAAGGTGATCGCAATCTCTAAATTGGTGTTATTAACGATACCTTCTGCATCCACAGATAATGCAGATGCTTGAGCCTGAGTAATATCAATAATCTCTACTGTTGCTTGATCGCCTGAGCTGTTAATCGCATAAACCCAACCCGATGATTTTTGGTAAGCAACAATTTCTGCTGCCCCTTCTGGAGATTCAACATTTAACACTGCTCGGCCAATCAAGCTAGCGTTGATACCTGAAGCAGCATTCATCCCTGCTTGTCCAGTTTCACCTTGAGCACCTTGAATGCCTTGTGGGCCAACTGCACCTGTTGCACCATCATCACCATCACAAGCTGATAAAGATACCGCCATGCATAGGGCGATCGCAGAATATTTAAATTTCATTTTGGTTTGCCTACTTTTATTCTTGTTATTGAAGTTGGCAGGAAAATTAAGTGACTTGGATGACAATTAAAGGTACAAAAAATGACAAAACTGTGAAAATAAAATGACGGTCAATTAATTAAACTCAGGCATAAAAAAACCAGTGCGAACACTGGTTTGTTGAAAAAATACTATCGACCGAATGGACCGCCACCGCCAAATCCACCTGGGCCGCCTGGTCCTCCCATGCCGCCCATACCACCCATGCCTGGTGGTAACATTCCCTTCATGCCTTTCATCATTTTGGCCATGCCGCCTTTATTCGACATTTTCTTCATCATTTTTTGCATTTGGGTAAATTGCTTAAGTAACTTGTTTACATCTTGAATTTGAGTACCAGAACCTGCTGCGATACGGCGTTTTCTTGAACCTTTTATTAGATCTGGACGCTGACGCTCTGCTGGTGTCATTGAGTTGATAATGGCTTCAAGCTGGTTAAATTGTTTGTCATTAACTTTGTCTTGGATTTGCTCTTTCATCCCTGACATACCAGGTAGCTTATCCATTAATGACATCATGCCACCCATATTTTTCATTTGCTGCAACTGGTCTCTAAAGTCTTCTAAGTCAAAACCTTTACCTTTTTTCAACTTAGTTGCCATCTTCATGGCTTTGTCTTTATCTACCTTGCGCTCAACCTCTTCAATTAGGCTGAGTACATCACCCATACCTAAAATTCGAGAGGCAATACGCTCTGGGTGGAATGGTTCAAGTGCATCAGTCTTCTCGCCCATACCGATAAACTTAATTGGTTTACCTGTAATTTGGCGAATTGATAAAGCAGCACCACCACGAGCATCACCGTCAGCTTTGGTTAAGATAACACCTGTTAAAGGCAGCGCTTCGTGGAAAGCTTTAGCCGTATTGGCCGCATCTTGACCTGTCATTGCATCCACGACAAATAGCGTTTCGACAGGTTCAATCGCAGCGTGTAAGTCTTTGATTTCATCCATCATGTCAGTATCGACATGTAAACGACCTGCTGTATCGACAATTAATACGTCATAGAATTGAATTTTGGCATGAGAAATAGCGCCATTTACAATATCGACAGGCTTTTGTTCGATGTTACTAGGGAAACACTCAACCCCGATATCTTCGGCTAAAGTTTCTAGCTGTTTAATGGCCGCAGGGCGGTAAACGTCAGCAGAAACAACAAGTACCTTTTTCTTCTCACGTTCTTTAAGATATTTGGCTAACTTACCAACAGAGGTCGTTTTACCAGCACCTTGCAAACCAGCCATTAAAATAACCGCTGGTTTTTGTGCGGCTAGGTTAAGATCTTCATTTGCTTCACCCATCGCTTTGACAAGTTCAGCATTAACAATTTTTACAAACGCCTGACCTGGGTTAAGGCTTTTGTTAACCTCTACACCCAGTGCCTGCTCTTTAACATTTTTAATAAATTCTTTGATAACAGGTAAGGCAACATCGGCTTCTAATAAAGCCATACGCACTTCGCGTAACGTATCTTTGATGTTTTCTTCGGTTAAGCGGCCTTTACCAGTGATATTTTTCAGCGTTTGACCAAGGCGGTCAGATAAACTTTGAAACATGGGCTTTCCTGCAAATCAATGAGTCGTCAAAACAAAACTCATTGTTTAATATACTTTCGTCAATTCCTTCTGATTATACAGACAAAAGAAAGACAAATCAGCACAAATGCTTTAATCTGGCTAGACAGCTCACAGTTGAGCGTATTTATTTTCCGGTGAATGCCTTGAACGAAACACTTTCACTTTATCTCGAACAACTTTATTTACTCTCGCTTGATGCCGCTCCTTGGTTATTGTTAGGCCTTTTAATTGCAGGCTTAATCAAAAGCTACATACCTGCAAAATTCATCGAAAAACAACTCAAACCAGCCACGCTATCCTCTGCTGTTAAAGGGGTTGCCTATGGTGTCCCTCTGCCATTGTGTTCATGCTCAGTATTACCGGTCGCACTGGGCTTAAAAAGAAATGGAGCAAGTAACGCTGCAACTAATGCATTTTTAGTTTCAACACCCACTACAGGGGTCGATTCAATTGCAGTTAGCTATGCACTACTAGGTCCAATAATGGCAGTAGCAAGACCTATTGCGGCAGCTATCACAGGTATTCTTGCTGGTATATTTAGTTTGTTTGTAAAAGAGCAAGCTTTAAACACGACCGCTGTTAAAAGCTGCTGTAAGAAGTCATGTGCTTCTGGGGAAGAAAAAGCACTATCGCCGCTAAAAAAACTCTCAACAGGCCTGATTTACGCCTTTACCGATTTGTTTGCCGATTTAAAAAAATGGCTATTAATTGGCTTATTCATCGCAGGCGCTGTGCAAACATTTGTACCAGCTGAAACCATGGCACATTATGGCCAGGGGATTGGTGCGATGTTTATTGCCATGCTAATTGGTTTCCCAATGTATATTTGTGCAACCGCTTCTACACCCATTGCCGCAAGTTTGTTATTAACAGGTGTATCCCCGGGGACCGTTTTAGTTTTTCTATTGGCAGGCCCTGCTTGTAATGCGGCAACACTAGGTGTAATCAAAAAAGAAATGGGTACAGGTGTGCTAATCGCTTATCTTCTGGCCTTGGTTATCGGTGCGATTGGCTCTGGCTTGACGCTCGATTACTTAATTAATAACGAGTTATTAAACTTTGAATTTCAAAGTACGTTTGATGCTCATGACCATCAAACTTGGTATAGTCAGTTGAGTTTAGGTATATTAGTGCTATTGGCCATTAGTCCTTGGCAATTTTTTAAAAATAACACTAAATAAAATAAGGATTTAACGTCTCATGCAAGCATTAGCAATAGCTGGAATTGTTGCCTATTTTGCCAGTGCAGTAGCGCTTTTATTAATCTTCTTCAAAAACAAGAAAATAGCGCTACCTCAAGCTTTTCTTCCCGGTTTGGTCGCTTTATTAGCGCATTTAAATTTTATCGCGTTCAATTTCAATATCGAAGATGCTAATGGCTACAATTTATTACTTGTCGTCAATTTAATCTGTGTCGTCATCACCTCAATCGCCATCGCGTTTGCTAAGCAATATCACAATTATTTTGTGCTGCCAGTTTGTTTTGTTGTTTCTGCCCTCGTTCTATCACTCGATTTATTTGTGCCGGCTGATTTAGCGACAACAACAAACTGGACAGCGGATACCATGTTACACATCAGCTTGGCGCTTATCGCGTACGCGTTACTGATTATTTCAACGTTACTATCCATTCAATACAGTTTTATTAGTCATAAACTCAAGCAACACGATTTAAGTGTATTGAGTTTGCCGATACCAGCACTTAACCTTATTGAAGCGCAAATATTTCGTATTTTGGCTATAGGCACCTTACTTTTAACGGTATCAATCGTTATTGGCTACGCCTTTTTGGATAACTTCTGGGGGTCAGGCCAAGCGCACAAAACCATCCTCGCCAGCTTAGCATGGCTGTGTTTTACTAGCTTGTTGTTTGGTCACTACAAACTCGGCTGGCGTGGCAACCGCGTATTATTACTCACAGCAATTGGTTCTACCTTATTAACGATTGGTTATTTCGGCTCACGCTTTATTCGTGAAATTGTCTTAAATTAGGTGTAAACTCATCTTACTTTTTGCCTGTCGATTATTTTGGCAAGTAATACTGGGGCCGGCCTAGCTAAATTAAGGAATTCACAGCTAGTCGCCGAGCTATCTTTTAAATAATAGAAGGGTTCCTTTTTTGGACGACATTTCCACGAGTACTCTGACCATAGTTCTTGGTGTACTTATCTGCGTTTCTGCATTTTTCTCAAGCTCTGAAACGGGCATGATGTCTTTAAATAAATACCGTTTAAGACACTTAGTTCAAAACAAAAACCGTGGTGCAATGCGTGTAAGTGGTTTACTCGATAGACCAGACCGCTTAATCGGCTTGATTCTTATTGGTAATAACCTAGTTAATATCGCCGCTTCAGCCATCGCAACAATTATAGGTATGCGCCTATTCGGAGATGCGGGTGTAGCGATTGCAACATTAGCATTAACGGTTATTGTACTTATCTTCGCGGAAGTTACCCCAAAAACACTTGCGGCTTTTTTCCCTGAAAAAATTGCTTACCCTGCGTCGGTTATCCTCAAGCCGATGCTGACATTATTCTACCCTTTTGTTTGGGCACTCAATGCAATCACCAATGGTTTACTAAAGCTATTAAGAATTGATACGAGTCAATCAGAAGGCACGACATTGAGCCAGGAAGAGCTCAGAACAGTGGTTAATGAAGCGGGGTCAATGATCCCTCGCTCTCACCAAGATATGCTAATTAGCATACTGGATTTAGAAAAAGTTACCGTTGAAGATATCATGGTACCAAGAAATGAAATCTTAGGTATTGATATCAATGATGACTGGAAAGATATCGTTAAACAGCTTAACCACGGTAAACACACTCGTCTATTACTCTACCGGGATACCATTGATGATGCTGTAGGCTTTGTCCATGCGCGGGATGTTTTACGCCTCAGCTCCAAAACGTCTTTTGCTAAAGAAGCCTTGTTACGAGCAGCTCGAGAGCTTTATTTTGTGCCTGAAGGCACACCATTAAATGTTCAGTTACTTAAATTCCGTCGCAATAAAGTGCGTTTAGGTTTAGTTGTTGATGAGTACGGTGATATACAAGGTTTAATCACTTTAGAGGATATTCTTGAAGAAATCGTAGGCGATTTCACTACAAATATGACGGCAATATCAAACGAAGATATTGATAAACAAGAGGATGGTACCTACCTAATTGACGGCGGCGCCAATATTCGCGATTTGACAAAAGATTTAGGTTGGGAACTTCCTACTAATGGCCCAAGAACACTCAATGGATTAATTCTCGAATATATGGAAGAGATACCTCAGCAAGATGTATCTATACGTTTATATGGTTATCCGGTAGATATTATTGAGGTAGCGGATAACGCTATCAAACGCGTTAGAATTCACCCTGAACTTTATAAAAGTGCAGAAGAAAAATAGCGTTCTAAAGGCACCTTTGAGGTGCCTTTTTTAATGGGTCTATAAAGCATGACAATTTTCTCGTACCGAAAAGCAGTGCCAGCCGATATTGAAGAAATAATTGCTATTCGACTCACATCAACCGACCCCAGCACCGAAAAAAATATCCAACAAAGCTACCAGCTATATATTGAAAAGTATGGTGAAGGTATTGTCTGTTTGCAAGAAAACCAGATCATAGGTTTTGCAATCGTCTCTATCAAAGAAAGTGGTTTATATAGTCTTTACGTTAAACCTAACTTCCAGCGACTGGGTATAGGAAAAAACTTATTAAAAAAAGCTGAAGCCATTTTAAAACAAGCGGGCGCTGAGCAGATATTCCTTGCGGTCAATAAAAATAATGATGCATTAAACTTCTATCAAAAATATGGCTGGAAAGTAAAAAGTCACCGCAATTGGGTGACTTTACACAAAAAGACGGGGTGATATAAATATTAATCAGCAGACGAATTTTGCTGGTTTTTCAGAGCCTGCTGAGCAAAGAAATAACAGGTAGCCACTAAAAGCAGGTAAGGAACACCGAGCTCCATCGATTCTTCGATTAAACTGGCTAAGGTATCGGCGTCTTTACTAATAAAAATATCCAGACTTGATAATTTTCGAGCCAAGCCATCAAGCGTCTTTGAAATCACTAGGAACGCACCTGCACAGCCAACAGATAATTCAATAACAGGAAATTTAAATACTCGAGAGAAAAATAGCTTTGTGTAGTTTCTTGCAATCTTAAACAGTGCAAACAACACGAGTAAAACAATGCTAAAGCCAATAATTTTTGCCGTGATACTCACATCAGTGCTGACTAAAAACTTGCTTTTTAACACACCGACCTCGGTAAAGCGTTTGTCAAAATCGAGCTCTCTTGCAGAAAAAGATAAAAGTACAACGACAAAGTACCAATATTTCTCAACATAGGCTAAACCGCCTTTAAAAAGCATATAAGCCACTACGATTAAATACCCATAAGCCGATAAGCTTTCTATTAAGCCACCTTCCTTAATAAAGAAAATAAGGGCATCACCTTGTAGCTGACCTGCGGTGATAAAAGTAGCAATCACAATTAAGTTTATAATCGCAAGCGCCAAGTAATAAGGCTTAGCATTGAGAGTCTGCATAAAAATATCCAAAACAATAACTTAGGCTAAATTTTAAAGCTTAGTCGTGAGAACTCAAGTAAATACCTGAACTAATACTTAATAGTACCCCTACTCGAGTGAATTAAGTTAAAATGTACTTTTGTTATGATCACAGATAAAAATATGTTGTTAAATTATTCTGATAAAGGCCAAGGCCCAGTCCTAGTGCTGATCCATGGTTTACTGGGAAGTTTAGATAATCTGAATATGGTGGCACGTTCTTTCAATAAGACGCACCGTTGTATATCAGTAGATTTACCTAACCATGGTCAATCTTATCACCATGAAAAAATGGACTACCCCTTCATAGCAGAACAAGTTTTTCAGCTACTCGATCATTTAGGCATTGAGAACTTTAACCTGCTCGGCCACTCAATGGGCGGCAAAGCAGCAATGACGATGGCACTTTATCAACCACAACGAGTCAACAAGCTGATCGTAGCGGATATCGCCCCGGTAACCTACCCGCCAAGGCACCAACAAATTTTCGCGGGCCTACGAGCCATATCACTGACTGAAATGACAAATCGAAATGATGCCGATGCGACGTTATCTACCTATGTATCAGAAGCAGGTGTACGTCAATTTTTACTAAGGAATCTTACCAAAGGCAGCCAAGGCTTCCAATGGAAGATGAATTTAACAAATATCATCGCCAATTATGATCACGTGATAGGTTTCCCTGATTTAACAGGTCAATTCAATGCACCTAGCCTTTTTATTAAAGGCTCAGAATCTGATTACGTCACCGCTGCTCATCAAAAAGTGGTCATTGATTTATTTCCAAAAGCCAAAGCAAAAGTCATTCAAGGTGCCGGACACTGGCTGCATGCTGAAAAAACAGTTATTTTTAATAAGATAGTTAAAGATTTTCTTGCAGAATAGTTGATCAAAATACGCATGTATAAACAGTTTTATGCTAGAATGCGCGCAAATTTTTTAACACCCATCAGACAATGACATTTGAACAAGTTGAAACACTCGGTTTTTACCTTGCATTATCAGGGCTATTTCTTTTGATATTTCTAGCCATTCGCGACGTATTAAACAGCGGTAAAGTGCCTTTTTTTGGTAAACTTGCAGTTTGGTTGGTGTTATTCCTAGGCTGTTTTGGCTTTTTAGCTAAAGGCATTATCCAAGTTTTCTTAGAATCATAACGGAACGCATTATGTCAGTAATTGGTATATTTTTTGGTAGTGATACAGGCAATACAGAAGCAATTGCTAAAATGATCCAAAAAAATTTAGGTAAAGACTTAGTCGACGTCTATGACATTGCAAAAGCATCAAAGGACGACATCGACAAGTACGATTTCTTATTATTTGGTATCCCTACTTGGTACTACGGTGAAGCTCAATGTGACTGGGATGACTTCTTCCCGGATTTAGAAGAGTTAGACTTTAGCGACAAGCTTGCAGCGATTTTTGGTTGTGGCGACCAAGAAGACTATGCTGAATATTTCTTAGATGCGATGGGCATGATCAGAGATATTATCGAACCAAAAGGCGCCACAATTGTAGGCCATACATCAACAGATGGTTATGAATTTGAAGCATCAAAAGCATTAGTTGACGATAATACATTTGTTGGTTTAGGCATCGATGAAGACAGACAGCCAGAGCTAACAGACCAACGCGTAAAAGCTTGGTGTGATCAACTTCGCGAAGAAATGTGCTTAAACGATCTTTAATTGAATCTCATTCGTAAAAAGCCAGTTTTTAACTGGCTTTTTTTATACCTAAATCTTTGGTCTGGCATGCGGTTTCAAACGAATATAAAGTGTTTTTTTAACATGGCATATCACTTCATCAGATGCATTTTTTATATAAACATCAAACGTTGGGCAATACTTCTCCCCATCAGCGGTCTGCTTCTTAATTTCAGCAATATGCTGCTCAGTCACTTCAAACTCTGCCGTTAACTTACCCACACCTGGTTTAATAAAGTCTATTTCAAAACTTTTGTCCCAGACAAAGTAGTCATGGCCCAATGTACCAATCAATAATATCGAATACATAGGATCCGTCATACTCGCCATACTACCACCATATTGGCTTCTATTAGCATTCAGGTTCCAACTTCGCCACTTGAGCATGGTTTGGGCGTAACTAAAATCCGTTTTCAGCCGACTAATTTTAATACCAGAGAAAAAAAACGGCGGCCAAATATTCATCCCCCAGCGAAGTAACCAAGGGTATTTAAATAATAACTTCATGAAATCTCGATTAAAAAGACAATAAATTCAAACTATTTTAAGGATATTGAGCATAAATGATTGTAGCTCAAACAAATACGCTTATAATTAGGTTATATTTGTTAATTGCGATATTTTCTATGTCTGATCATAACTTAGAACTAAAAAAAGCGGGTTTAAAAGTAACCCTTCCTCGAGTAAAAATTCTAGAAATTCTTCAATCTGAAGAGAACCAACACATCAGTGCTGAAGAGCTTTACAAAGTTTTACTCGATAAAGGCGAAGAAATCGGCCTAGCGACTGTATATCGCGTATTAAACCAATTTGATGACGCTGGTATTGTTACACGTCACCACTTTGAAGGTGGTAAATCAGTATTTGAATTAAGTGCTAAACAGCATCACGATCACCTTGTTTGCTTAAAGTGTGGCAAAGTAATTGAGTTTGCTGATGATGTAATCGAAGAAAGACAAGAGTTAATGGCTAAGCAACACGGTTTGCGTTTAACTGCTCACAGCCTTTACCTATACGGTGAATGTGAAGACGAAGATGAGTGTGCAAATCACCAAGAAAGCTAATTTTAGCTTTTTCTAGATATAAAAAAACCAGCAAAATGCTGGTTTTTTTATATCTGCTATTCAACTTACGAATGGCGTAAGTTATCTAGCCTATTCATAACACGGCCAAGCGTATTATCAATTGTCGCTGCAGCTGCAATAGGTAATTTTTCTGCGAACGTTTTCTTCGTTTGGTACTTAACTAAAAATACATCTTTTTCTTCAGCTTTAGCCATTAAGAAGTCGTCACTGGTTTGAACTTCGTCAATTAGACCTAGGGATTTTGCCTGAGTCCCATACCAATGTTCACCCGTAGCCACTTTATCCAAATTAAGTTCAGGCCTGAATTGGTTGATATGGCCCTTAAACAGCTGATGGGTTTCCTCTAACTCTTCTTTAAATTTGTCACGACCCGCATCCGTATTTTCACCAAATAAGGTCAACGTGCGTTTGAATTCACCAGCAGTCATCTGCTCAAAATCGATATCGTGTTTTTTCAATAAACGGTGAAAATTTGGTATTTGTGCAATTACACCAATTGAGCCAATTATAGAAAAAGGAGCGGCCAAAATGGTGTTAGCAACACTTGCCATCATATAACCACCACTTGCTGCTACTTTATCAACTGCAGCGGTTAGTTTTATATCTCGTTCTCTGAATCTCGCTAACTGTGAAGCAGCTAGCCCATAACCGTGAACAACTCCGCCAGGGCTTTCTAATCGGACAAGTACTTCATCTTGTGGATTAATAACGGACAGTACCGCATTCACTTCTTCTCTTAAGTTTTCAGCTTCGTGCGCATCCATACTGCCGTTAAAATCAATGACAAATAATCGCGAAGCTTCGTCTTCATCACTTTCGCCTGATTTTTCTTTTGATTTTAGTTTCTCTTTCTCAGCTTTTTTATCGGCTTTCGCTTGCTCTTTTTCTTTTTTTTCAAGGGCTTTTAAAGCTTCTTTTGATAATAGCTCTTCTTGAAGATGGTGTTTTAAGTCACTAAACGATTCCGTTAAATTAGTGATCGTTAACTCACCTTTTTTATCTCCTTTTTGCTTCATTGCATTCGCGGCAATAACCGTTAATACAGCAATAATGGCTATGACTAAGGTGATTGCCTTAGCTAAAAACAAACCATATTCGTATAGAAATTCCATTAAACACCTTAATTTTTATAAAAATCTTACTTTGATAGACATATATCAATCTCAGGAAGTGGATAAATTTACATAAGATCGCAACTTTATCAACAAAAAATACTAAAACCTTGTTTTTTTGACTAAATAAAGCGCAGATAAAGTTACTATAACTGCTCAAAAAATTACCTGAAACTTTTTTAACCAACAGATAAAAAACTTAAAAATCAATAAATTAACAAACACAACCCAAGAAGCTAACAAGTTTATCCACAGTTTGTGTTAATAAACTGATAGTTATATACAATCCACATCAATGGCTTTTAAGTACCATTTCGGTATAACTCAGCACACCTAAGATTTCATTGTCATCAATAACAGGCGCAGTATTAATATCAAAACTATCAAACAGACGTGCACTGTACTTAACTAACATACCTGATTTAACACTCAGTACCGGCTTAGTCATAATTTCATATAAGTTTACCCGCTCTGGCGCGCGATCTTTAGCTAAGACTTCTCTGGCAATATCAGACAGTTTGACCATGCCCCATTCATCATCGTCACTGCGCTTAGCAATAAAAATAGTGGCTGCATTATTTTGTTTTGCCATTTCGATGGCTTCAGCGACGGTTAACATACCATCAGCAATGCAATAGGTATCAGTTAACATGACATCCCTGACTCTGAGTGTTTTTTTATCGCTCATTATAAATCATCCTCAATTTTCGCTTTCAAACGTTCAACTTGATGGGCAACGCCAACGGCATCTTCCACATTAACCAAAATAGCAATTCCCTTACCTGGCTCTTTATCAAAACCTGCAACTGTGGCTATATGCTCTAAAATCGCTTTTGACATGTGCTCTTCAACAACAAATAACAAGACATTACGATGAGACTCTAACTCTAGGCCAAAGAATGTACGTTGTGGTTCAACGCCCTCGCCTCTTGCATTGCTAATGACTGTCGCCCCGGTAGCACCTGCGCTTCTTGCTTCTTTCATGACTTCATCCGTCACCTCGTCTTCGACAAAGGCAAGAATCAATTTAAATTTCATCTTTGTTTTCCTTCTCGGCTAAATGTGTTTTAAAGGCTGATAGTTGGGCATACCCCATAACCGCGATAATTGGGAATAAGCTGGCAAAGGCAATTAAACCAAACCCATCAATTAATGCACTTCTCCCTGGGATGGTTGCAGCGAGCCCTAACCCTAGTGCCGCAACTAATGGCACTGTGACTGTTGAGGTTGTCACCCCACCAGAATCATAAGCCAGCGGAATGATCATTTTTGGACAGCACATTGTTTGAATGACAACAACGATATAACCGCCAATGATGTAGTAGTGAATTGGATCGCCAACTACTATGCGATAGCTTCCTAAAGCAATCCCGATCGCAACGCCAAGAGCAACTGCAATTCTCAGGCTCGTCGCATTTATCGCTCCACCTGATACTTCATTAGCCTTTATTGCAACGGCTATTAAAGAAGGTTCAGCGATCGTGGTACTAAAGCCAATGGCAGCTGCGAAAATATACACCCAATAATAATCTTGCCATTTGATCACATCAGGTAAGGTATCTGTTCCAAGGATAAATTCAGGCGCGGTCAGTTGCTCTGCCATCATCTTCCCTAATGGAAAAAGTGCTTTTTCTAACCCCATTAAAAATAGCGCTAAACCCAGTAATACATAGAAAAAACCAAAACCAACGCGTTTAATATTAGGAATGGGTTTTCGAATGACCGCAATTTGGAAAAACAAAATAATTGAGATGATGGGAAGTACATCAATAATCGTGGTTTTAAAGACGTTAAAAAACTCTATAGCAGCTTGCATAGTTAATTTATCCTTAATTCAGTATTAGTCCATAGAGCATGACAAACATCATGGGGGTCAATGAAGCAAAGGCAATGAGACCAAAACCATCTAACATTGGATTGCGACCTTTAATTGACGAAGCTAAACCAACACCCAGTGCAGTAACAAGTGGTACGGTAATAGTCGATGTCGTGACACCACCAGAGTCATAGGCAATACCGATAATCCAATCTGGCGCAAACCCAGTCATAATGACCACAATCACATAACCACCAATAATCAGATAATGGATGGGCCAACCTTTTAATATCCTCAATACACCGACGACTATCGCTATACCAACCGCAAGCGCAACCATAAAGCGCAAACCATTGGCATAGTCTTTAATCGCCGTAGGCGTTTGTTCAATGACATTACCCGCAGCTGCCACTCTTGAAGCTTCAGCGGCGACAGCGATAAGGGATGGCTCAGCTACTGTGGTGCCAAAACCTAAACAAAAAGCAAAAACCATCAACCAAGCAACATTGCCTTTTTTAGCAAAAGCCTGTGCCATAGATTCGCCGAGTGGAAAAAGCCCCATTTCTAAACCGTAAATAAAAAAAGTTAACCCCAGCACCACAAGTGCTAAACCAAAGATAATATCCATAACGTTGGGCAAAGGTTGATTGAGGATCACCAATTGAAAAAATGCGATAACGAGGATAATGGGAAGAAGGTCTTTAAAACTGCCAAGCAGGGCTTTTAAAAACACGAACAATTGCTTTTGCATCAAGAGGCTCACTCAGCACTTATTATTAATTGATATGGGAATACCGAACTGCGACTTTATTATTTTTGATTGCAAATAGATCGTAGTAAACTATTTCACCGTTAATAATAGATAATAATTGATATACATCAATGAGCTACCTTCAAGGTCCAGAAATAAATGCAGACTTTAGTGCTGCCGATATCCAAGGTTGTGCCAAACTCGTCTCGCCTTGTCACGGTAAAGTTACTTCTCTGAACCAACACCCACGAGCGATGGTAAAAGATGGCTTTTTTGGACCGGGTTTGTGTTTTTTACCACATGGGTATCAATTTTTTAGTCCTGCAACAGGTGTTATCGAGTATATGACACCCTGCTGTCACCGAATTAATATCAAAACGCATAGAGGTTTAAAGCTACATATTGAGTTTGCAATCAATACCGAAACCTTGATGTCTACAGGTTTTAAACCCAAAGTAGAACAAGGTCAACAGGTCAAAGCAGGGCAATTACTGTTTGAATTTGATTTAGCTTACTTAAAAAGTGAGCTAGATGATTTAACCTCTTTTTTAACAATTACCAATGGCGATAAGTTAACGGCTATTTACCCTTGTTATCATCAAGTCAGAGCCAAAGACGATGCGCTTCTTTATTACCGAATTTAGGAAAATTTATGACAACACTTTACGGCATTAAGAACTGTGACTCAGTGAAAAAAGCGAAAAAATGGTTAGAGCAAAACGATTTGGATTACCAATTTCACGATTTTAGAGCACAAGGAATTACCATCGAAAAAATCAATGCTTGGTTAACACAAGTTCAATGGGATGTTTTATTGAATAAACGAGGCACAAGCTACAGACAACTAGATGCAGAGGTAAAAGAGAATTTAAATGCCGATAATGTTGCTGAATTATTGTTGAATAATCCAACGTTAATTAAGCGTCCTGTGTTAGAATACGCAGACAAAGTCAGTGTTGGTTTTAAAGCCGACGAGTATCAAGTCAAATTTAATAAGTAAAAAAATGTCAGATCAGCAAAGCCCCGTAATCGAACTTACCAAAGACCTTATAAGTCGTAAATCCGTCACGCCAGAAGATGCAGGTTGTCAGCCATTAATGTCTGACCGTTTAAAAGCAAAAGGTTTTGACATTGAAACCATGGTTTTTGAAGATACAACCAACTTTTGGGCAAGACGCGGCAATGAAGGTCCAGTATTTTGTTTTGCTGGTCACACTGATGTCGTCCCTTCGGGCCCTGAAGATAAATGGCATACACCGCCATTTGAGCCAACTATCGTTGATGGTTACCTTCACGGTCGCGGTGCTGCTGATATGAAAGGCAGTTTAGCTGCAATGATTATCGCAACTGAACGCTTTGTCGATAAGTATCCCGATCACAAAGGTTCTATTGCATACTTGATCACATCAGATGAGGAAGGTCCATTTATCAATGGTACAACACGTGTTATCGATACACTTGAAGCACGTAATGAGAAAATTACCTGGGCATTAGTAGGTGAACCCTCAAGTACCAACAAAGTAGGTGATGTGATCAAGAACGGTCGCCGAGGTTCGTTGAGTGGTGATTTAATTGTTAAGGGTGTTCAAGGACACGTTGCTTACCCACACCTTGCAAAAAACCCAATTCATTTAGCCAGTCCGGCCCTCGCTGAGTTATCTCAAATAAAATGGGATAGTGGCAATGATTATTTCCCGCCGACCAGCTTCCAAGTATCAAATATCAATGGTGGTACTGGCGCTACAAATGTAGTACCGGGCGAAGTGCATATTCAATTTAACTTCCGATATTCAACAGAAGTGACGGCAGATGAGCTTGTACAACGCGTATTAGGTATCTTGGATGCACACGGCTTAGATTACACTATTGATTGGACTTATAACGGCCTACCATTTTTAACTGACAAAGGTGCCTTAGTAGAAGCCGCTGTCAAAGCAGTAGACAGTGTTGTCCATTACAAGCCAGAGTTATTAACGACTGGTGGTACATCTGACGGACGCTTTATTGCGCCTACAGGTGCAGAAGTTGTTGAGCTTGGCCCTTGCAATGCGACTATCCACAAAATTAACGAATGTGTAAAAGTGGAAGATTTGGAGAAATTAGCAGATATGTACGAGCAAATTTTAATTAACTTACTCGCTAACTAAACTATCTTTCATATCCTTAATTAGCTAGGCTAGTATTTTTGATACTAGCCTTTTTTGTATATGACGGCCTTTTCACTTACCCAAACCATCAAAGATATCGACAGCCATTTTGAGCTGCACCCCATATCACAGCAAACATTAGTCGGTATTGATCAAACTCAGCTTATTGAACTTTTCCCCAATCATTTTTGCCACCCTTTAGTCACGCCTGCAATAACAGCACTGCAATCGGCAGCTTTTGAAGCAGGTTTCGATTGCAGGCTCGCCAGCTCCTATCGCTCTTTTGAACGCCAGCAAACAATCTGGTTAGATAAATATAGAGGGAGACGAGTAGTCCTCAATGAGAAAGATGAGCAAATCGATTTAACCAGACTAACTGAAGAGCAGAAATTGTCCGCAATAGCTCGTTATTCTGCTTTTCCTGGTTTAAGCCGTCACCATTGGGGCACTGACTTTGATGTTTTTGATATAAGCGCTGTCAGCCGTGATGAATTACAATTAATCAGTGCTGAATACCTACCGGGAGGTCCATGTCACAACTTGTATCTCTGGCTCTGTGAAAATATGGCCAAATACGGTTTTTACCACCCTTATACGCCTGAAATTGCAGCGCAAAAAGGCGTTGCCTTTGAGCCTTGGCACATCAGCTTTTATCCTATTAGTAAGCATTTCTACCAGGCATTTTCCGATAAAACAGCAGCGGTAATCAAGCACTACCTAAATGCCGACATTCAAGCTAATATAACTCAAATAGACAGCTTAATTAGCCAATATGCGCTAAATATCGCTAAAGCTCCGTAATTACAGACAATAAAGAGGCACAGACTTGAGCTCTAATATATGGTTGATAGTGGCTATAGTGGTCGCTTTTGCATTTGTCATTGGCAACATTCTTTTTTTACGTAATAAACAAGGTTTTAAGTTGCCTGATAATTGGCAGGAAATAAAAAAGAAAAACGCCGAAAACTGGCAAGATAAAGACGACTAGTTTGTAATGCTCACGAGTTTGAAACCTCTACTATTTGCGCTTGTTCTGGTCTATTTAGCCTTATGTAATCAAGCTAAAGCGTCTGAGTTACAAATCGATTTATTGGTTGATTTTCCATTAGATACCATCGTTGACAAAAACACCTTACCGCTTAGAAATCTAAGATATTTAGAAGCGCAAAGCCAAGACCAATTAAACATCAGATTAGTCAGTGCCAATATGGCTAGGCAATGGGTACTACTTGAAAAACAAGAAAACGCCTGTTTATTGAATAAGATCAAAACCCCGGAGCGAAGCCAAAAAGCGATTTTTACTCAGAAACCTATAGGTCATGAGACACCGCTTAGATTGATTACAATTTATCCCATTGAACAAGACACCATTAATCTAGAACACCTGTATAGCTGGCAACCAGATTTCATCGTTGGCGTGGTTAATGGTCGCTCTTACTCACCTATCATTGATAAGTTTGTCAGTAATAACTCAAAAGTAGTCCTGACGCGAAGTGGCGATATGTCATCGAGAAAATTAATTGATATGTTAGCCATAGCTCGCGTCGATGCCATCAATGAATACACGAAACAAGCGACTTTATTTGCGCCTAAGGGCACAAAGCTCTTTGCATTTATCTAAACACCAAACATTAAGTAAAGGTTATTTAGTGTGTAGTCGATCTGAACAAGGACGGCAAGCTATCAAGTTATTAGATAACTTGATGAGGAAAAATAAACACATAGCCCAGCTCATTTTGCATCACAAAGAATATAGTGGCCAATTGGATTGGCCACTGATTCGACAAAGCATTGAAAATAATTATCGCTGGAACTACTAATTTAAAGTGGTGATGGCGCCTTGATGCTTCGTCTAAATTCTTTAGGGGTAACTCCTTTCATCATCCTAAAGCGGCGATTAAAGTTAGAGATATTATTAAATCCGCACTGATCGCTAATGGTAGAGATCAAAGCATTGGTGTTGAGTAACATCTTACAAGCTTTACCGATTCGCAAACGATTAATAAATTGATTAAGTGTCTGCTCAGTTCGTTCTTTAAAGATTCGATGAAAGTGGTTTGTACTCATATGAACAAGCGAAGCAAGCTCTTCGGCACAAAGCGGCTCAGTATAGTTTTGGTAGATGTAGTTAATGACTTTATCAAGCTTATCCACCGAGATATCTGTCTTATCACCGAAGGTAAAATAACTGCTTGAAAGCACTCTCGCCTCATCATCTTTTACCATTAAATGCAGCAACTGAATAAGTAATATAAATTTCTCTATTGGCTCTGCTTTGACCATTGCTTTAAATATCGCCACTGATTCAGCGGTGATTGCTTGACCGAACTCGATTCCTCTAAGCGATAATTTAAGGATATTTTTAAAAACTTTGAATTCTGAATGGCTGGCCACTAGGTTATCCAACCAATGGGCAGGAATTTGTGCTACATAAATTGTGATCGGCTTGTTTTCATCATCTAACTTACAATGCCAGCTATGAGGCAAATTGGGGCCCAGTAAAACTAAATCAGGACGGCAATAGTAATCAACATGATCGCCAATGTGTTTTGCCCCATTACTATTGAGTGTTAAACAGATTTCATACTCCGTATGATAGTGCCAATTAAACTCAACAGCTTGGTAATCAAATTTATCAAATCGCCAAGAGCAGCTATCTGAAGGGATCATTTTCCCGCACATTGCCTTCATAGAGAATACTGCCTTACTTGATAAAAATGTCGATATAAATCATGGGTATATTTTTTAGCCGCTTCAATAATATCAGCTGAAACCGTTTGATGAGGTACGACAAGTTGATCATTTCTATAATCCATACCTGCCAATAAGGCGTACCAAGAGGGTCTAAAATAAGCCAACTCATTTTCATAGTGATTAAGACAAGCATCAAAATCGGCGCCCGATGACCATGCAGCTAAAATAGCTTCCAATCTGGTATCCGCCTTATCAATATCGGTAACACTTTGCCAATACAGATTTTCTCTGCGTTTACTCGTCAGATAATGAGCTAAAATGTAATCTTTAACCCCATAAATTAACTTGGATAATTCAGCGTTAAATTGATTTCGGTTTTGCTCGTTAGTAATTGATTGCCCCACGTGAGCTTTAATAAAAGATTCAATAGAAAACTGTGTAACCATTAAAGCGGTCGCTTCTAAAGGCTCAATAAAGCTTTGTGATAACCCCACAGCGAGTACATTCCCTACCCAAGCCTTATTTTGCTGGCCAACTTTCATCGATAAATGTCGACACTGGACTCCACCTTGAATATTCAAACTAGTTACCAGTTCTTGTTCCGCTTGCTCGGGAGATTTATGTTCACTGCTATAGACATAGCCATAACCGGTTCTACTTGTTAGCGGTATTTGCCAACGCCAACCCGCCTCCATTGCTGACGACTCGGTATACACCTTTTGTGTAATATCTTGTGTGCTGATGGTAACCGCGCTGTCATTGAGTAAGTCTTGCTTAAACGATGTAAATTGATTAGGACTGATTTGGTTGATTAACAAGCCTTTAAAGCCAGTACAATCGATAAATAAATCAGCTTGATGGCAAGCCCCATCATCCAAGATAAGGCTATCAATATCACCAGATGGCAACTGATTAACCTTCTCTACTTTGGCATCAATAACATCAACACCTTTTGATCGTGAAAAGTCAGCTAATAGTTTTGCTAATTTACTGGCATTAAAATGAAAACCATACTCATTAGTCACAGGGTACGTTTTAACAGGCACGGGCAGGCAATTATCTCTCGCTAACAAGCTTGCTACAAAGTAGTCATCACCATTAACTTGCTCACCCTGTCCTCGCCTTCTGGCATTAGCTTGGTTAAAAAAAACTTCAGCGGCTTTTACATCAATCGCCGTGTAAAAAGGATGGAAATAGTGAGATTTATCATTATTCCAATGAGTGAACTTTATCCCTGTTTTATATGTGGCATCACAAGCTCTCATCCATGAAATTTCATCAAAACCAAGTTGTTCCATAAAACGTTTAAGATAAGGTGTAGACCCTTCTCCAACACCTATGGTGCCAATTTGTTTCGATTCAATAAGGGTTATTTTACTTTGGTTAAACGCGGGGGTATTGCACAAAGCAGCGGCTGTCATCCAGCCAGATGTTCCACCGCCCACAATAATTATTCGACGATATGCGAGCATTCAATTCCCTTTAAAAAACAACAAAGGAGCACGCTATAGAGCGTGCTCCTAACAACAAAAGTTTAGAACTTATAGCTAGCATTTAAATAATAACGCGAGCCAAATTCAATGGTATTTTGTGTTAAACCATAATTGATATCGTTTGATTCAACGACTTCATTAGTTAAGTTAACGCCTTCTAATGAAATGTCTAGGTTTTCCATCGCATGCCATGTGATAGATGCATCCCACTGACTATAAGCATCATTTAGTACTTCTTGAGCAGCACCCACACCAATCCATTCATCACGCCAGTTGTAGGCAACGCGAGAGCTAATGACGTCATTTTCGAAAAAGACCGAAAAGTTAAATGAATTTTCAGATACGCCTGGCACCATAGATTTTCCTTCCGGTGTATCCAATTCACTGTCGACATAGGTATAGTTTGCGATAGCACCAAAGCCCGACTCAAAAATATGTTGAACTTGGAATTCAATACCGTTAACCGTGCCATCACCTGTATTTCTGGGACGCTTAACTTCACACTCATCCCACTCGTCCTCTTCTGGACCACAATTTTCTACGTATTCCTCTTCAACTGATTTTGAAACGACATTTTCTACAGATTTAGTAAAGAGTGCAGTTGATAACATCGACTCTTCTGAGAAATACCATTCAAAAGCAATATCAGCTTGATCTGCTTCGTAAGGTTTTAGGTCTGGGTTCCCTCCCGTAGCAGTACCAAAGTTAGCATTAATTGAAAGACCAGGTTTTAAGTCAGTATAGTTATTGCGTGCCATTACAGATGAAGCAGCAAAACGCACAATCATGTCTTCATTCAAGTTATAAGCAAGGTTTAAACTTGGTAAAACGTTATCGTAATCAACCGTTTCTTTAAATGGATTACCGTCGGCAAAACCTTCTGAAGTTTGTTCAGTATCGACATATCTAACACCAACATTACCCCTAAAATCATCACTTTCAAATTCAGCTTGAACATAAAGTGCGGTCATATCTTCATCTACAATGAAACTATTGCCAAGATTTCTTGTTTCGATAAGCTCGCCATTGCGATATTTTTCAGAAATAAAGCCCCACCATTTATCTTCATCCAAATAAGCATAAGAATCTAAGCCTCCGCTTCGACTTTCGCTGTGTAAACCTGTGAAGGTGCCTCCAGTCCAGTTAGCTAAATTAGGTTCAGGGACAAATCCAATAACATCTTCAGGTTCTCTTTTGTAAGCATCCCTTTCAAACTTACTGCTATTTAATTTGATACCTGTCGCAATTGACGTGAAAATACTAAAGTCGACATCAAATTTGATATCCGCTTGCGCATAATTGACTTCGTGATCTTGCACTGTTGTTTCGTAGTTTGCTTCGTGTGCAAACTTTAACTGACTGGCATCAGTCGCATCTAGAGATGTTAACGTCACTTGATAAGGGCCGTCTGCATTATAACTAAAGCCACCGTCGACACTGGTTTGCCCGTCAGGATAATTAGGATCGTTTATCTTATCCCCTTCATCGGTTGCTGGTATCCACCATGAAGACGAACCACCTTGCGTACCACCTTCAGAAGTTGATTGGCCAATTACCCCAGAAAGCACATAATTATCACCTTGATATTCAGCAGTGAAATTCGTTACATCTACCTCCATATTAACGGCATGGCGAACAACAGGGTTATAAATAATTGATGCATAAGCTGGTAAAATAGTAGCTGAAACGGTTCCGCCTCTAGCGTTATTAACCACATTTTCAGCGCCAGCACCTCTACCCATAACAGTTAAAAAATTGTGGTTTACATGCGGGTTATCAAATTCAAAATTAAAGTAATCAAGTGTGAACTTTAATTCCTCCGTGGGTGCAAATTGTGCGGTTAACTGCATACTGGTTCTTTCACGTTCGGCTTTAAATGCCTGTGAACCAATTGACCATGCACCCACGAGCGCTTCTTCACCCGATACAGGGTCAGCTTCAAATTGCTGTTTATACTCACCGATAGATTCACGTACATGTCGACCGCTGGTTAACTTTTCAATAGAGTAAGCAGCTAAAATACCAAAGCTCTCATCTTCATTTTTCCAACTAGCTAAACCAGAATAACTAATATCGTTTTCTTCGTATAACGAACTACGCGAGCCTTCTACAGAAGCCATATAAGTATGAGCTTCAATATTCAATGGTTGACGGGTTTTTAAATTAACCGTACCACCTAAAGCCCCTTCTTCAATACGTGCTTCAGGGCTTTTGTAAACTTCAATCCCAGACACCTGCTCGGCTGACAATAGCTCTAAATTAAACGTACGTGTAGCATCACCTAAATCATACCAGTCTACACTGGCTACAGTTTGACCATTTAGTAAGATACGAGATTGTTCTGGTGCCGTACCACGAATTGTTACGCCATTTACTTCGCCATATTGGCGGTCAACGGTCACACCTGAGATACGTTGAAGTGCATCACCAATGTTTTTATCCGGAAATTTACCAATATCTTCTGATGTGATAGCGTCAACAATCGAGTTAGAAAAACGTTTCGTGTTAAGAGACTCTTTTAATGAACCTCGAATGCCTCTAACTTGGATAACTTCCGTATCGTCGGCTTCAGCTTCATTTGCAATGGCTGAAGTACTCAAAGAAGTACCTAAAATTGAGGCAAGTGTTACTGCAATACTTGAGAGTTTTAAAGCGGGTTTATTGTTATAAATTTTCATAGCCAGTCCTATTTTCCCTTGAAAAGCTGAAAATAGACTAGCGTTGACAATGATAAAAAAGTAACACAAAACTATTATTTTCTAGCAAAAACCTATCAATACTAATAAAAAATTCAGGTATTTTTTAATCAAACGATACAAATTCATCTGAATTCATAAAAATGTCGTCAGCAAAAAAGCCGAGTTAAACTCGGCTTTTTATCCACTTTAATTTTGCTAAAAATCGTTTTGTAACTACAAACCGTATTCGTCAAAAAGAGCCTTAATCGCGGGCTTGTTTTTTACTAATTCATCATGGGTAAGGCCATCTAATTCATGAGGAAAAACCAACCAATCAGTCGATTTTTTTAAAAAATAATGTGGCGTCAAACTGGTTTGATTATTTTCAGGTTTAAACCAAGGCGTAGCAATTCGGATATCTTCAGGCGTATTGCGACGACACTTTTCTTTTAACGTATCAAGAATCGCTTTAATACTTAGGCCTGAATCAAAAACATCATCGACCAATAACAACGAATCATCGGCATTAATATTACGAATAATATAGTCCAAACCATGTACTCTCACTTCCTTACCTCGCTCACCAATGGCGGTATAAGAAGAGGTTCGAATACTGATATGGTCTGTTTTGACGCCACACACGTGCAAAATTTCCTGAACGGCGATACCAACAGGGGTGCCTCCGCGCCACACGCCCACTATAAAATCAGGCCTAAATTCACTTTTAAAAATCTCTAAGCCTAACTTAAATGAATCAACCAACAATTCTTCTGCGCTGATGTAGTACTTTTCTGCCATTTTCTGCTCTCGGTTAAACTTAATTTGCAAATTATAGTCTGCTGTTTTGATTAGGTGCTAAATTTACAAGCAAGTTTGGTGATTTTAAGGGTTTAACATGCAAGGCTTAGTCGCGTTTTTTAAATTAGAACAGTTTAATACCGACATAAAAACAGAGTTAAAAGCAGGATTAACCACGTTTTTGACCATGGCATATATTTTGTTTGTTAACCCGCAATTACTGAGTATTTCAGGTATTCCACAACAAGATATCATTTTTGCCACTTGTGTCGCTTCAACTATCGCCTGTTTTGTTATGGGTATCTACGGTAACTTCCCCCTAGCACTCGCACCTGGTATGGGTTTGAACGCCTATTTTACTTTTGGTGTTGTTCAAGGCATGGGGATTAGCTGGCAAGTGGCACTGGCAGCAGTGTTTGTCGAAGGCATTATATTTTTGTTGCTCGCCTTTACAGGCTTTCGCTCTAAAATGATAAATGCAATACCCAACTGTTTAAAAATTGCGACCATGACGGGTATTGGCCTGTTCTTAGCCATTATTGGCTTTAAAAATGCTGGTTTGACTGTCGCTCACCCAGCTACGTTAGTAACACTTGGTGATTTGAATAGCCCAAGTGTATTACTATCCTTTTTTGGCATCATATTAACAGGCGCCCTACTTTTCAAAGCTCTTAAAGCAGCTATCTTACTCAGTATTGTCATATTGACAACTATCGCTTGGTTAACAGGCTTAAGTCCGTTACCCGAGCAATTTATTGCATGGCCTGCCCTCCCATCAGAAAGCTTGATGGCTGTTGATTTTAGTCAGGTATTCAGTGCTGCATTTGTCACCGTAGTCGTCGCCTTTTTGTTTGTAGATATGTTCGATACCGCAGGCACACTGATTGGAACAGGAAGAGCAGCAGGCCTTCTCAATGAAAAAGGAGAACTTCCTAACTCGGAAAAAGCATTTGTTGCCGATGCCATTGGTACGACATCAGGAGCATTACTGGGTACGAGTACTGTCACTACCTATGTCGAATCTGCAACTGGGATAGAATCTGGTGGTAGAACAGGACTAACAGCCATCACTGTTGGAGTATTATTTTTATTAGCGTTATTTTTCGCTCCGCTTTTTATTTCTATTCCCGCATTAGCAACGGCCCCCGCTTTAATTGTAGTGGGCGCAATGATGATGCTCGGGGCGAGAGATCTCGATTGGATGAAAATGGATGAATCAGTTCCAGCATTTTTAACCGTTGTGGCTATGCCTTTTACCTTCTCTATTGCAAACGGTATTGCACTTGGGATCATCAGCTATGTTTTGATCAAGATCTTAACTGGGCAATACAAAGACCTCAATTTGTTTATGATGGTACTGGCAGCTGCTTTATTGGCTTTTCATTTAATTGGTTAAAAAACAACAAAATGGGTAAAAATGAAGATAAAATCGGCTAACTTGCGATTTAAAACCAGTTAAATGTAAAATAACGGCTTAAATATGGATTAGGGACAATCGTTAATGCTGCTTCGCCGCTATTTTATTTACCTATTTTTTATCTTCATCAACTTTGCTTTTTCTCAGGCTCATAGCGCTTCAGATATCATTCTTGGTATGTCAAACGCCCAAACCGGCCCCACCGCTCAACTCGGCATCAAACTCAAACAAGGTGCACAAGGCTTTTTTTCAACGTTAAATCGTCAAGGCGGTTTATACGGACAACAGATAAAAATTAGAGCTTATGACGATGGCTATGAACCAGAAAAAACGGTCGCCAATACAAAAAAATTACTTCACGAAGGACCACTGGCTTTATTTGGTTATGTAGGTACTCCCACTGCGTATGCAGTGATGCCAATGATTGAAAAAAGCAGAGTGCCATTTTTAATGCCGCTGACAGGGGCAGAATTTCTTCGCCAACCCGTTAAAAAACAAGTATTTAATTTAAGAGCTAGCTATCAACAAGAAGCGATGCGACAAATTGAGTACCTAGTCGAAGAGCAAGGTATTAAACGAATTGGTTTACTCATTCAGGCAGATGAATTTGGGATCACTTTAGAAAAAGCACACCAGTTGGCTTTAAAAAAATATAACCTCGAAGCGAAAGTTATCACCCGATATCGACGAAATACTGAAGATATTGCTCGAGCATTAGCAAAATTACGCAAACACAAAGTGGATGCGATTGTTTTTGTCGGCACCTATAAGCCATTGGCTAAATTTATTAATCAAGCCGCTGCTGTTAACTTTAACCCTTATTATACCAGTGTTTCATTTGTCTCTAGTGCCGACTTATTTGCGGCGATTGATGTAAAAGCAAAATTACTCGTCACTGAAGTGGTTCCTGAACCCTCAAAATGTAATGCACCAATATGCCAGCGTTTTGAAGAAGATATGAGACAAGTCGGCGTGATTGCCCCCGATCGCGTTCATCTCGAAGGGTACCTCAACGCTTACACGTTTGCCGAAGTTGCCTCCTTATGTGAAAAGGAGTTAGACAGAGATTGCTTATTACAAGCGTTTGAGCATTTTCATCAAGATTTAGGCGAATTCAAGATCAATTACACCCAGCTTAATCACCAGGGTTTAAATCGGGTTTACCTTAATTTTTATCCCAACGCTATATAAAAAAAACCAGCAGATGCTGGCTTTTTTCAATTCTAGATACCGATTACACTGCTTGGCAGCTTTCTAACTTCCAGATATCGCGAACATAATCTTCAATCGAGCGGTCGGAGTTGAACTTACCCATCTTAGCAGTATTGATAATAGCCATCTCAGCCCATTTAGCTTTATCTCTAAAAAGCTCATCAACGCGTTTGTGCGCTTGAGAATAACTCTGGTAATCAGCTAAACAAAGGTATTCATCACCATAGTCCAACATACTACGTTTAACATCGGCTAACTCACCCGGTTTACCCGGTGTAAAGTAATCCGTATCAAACCAATCTAGAACAGCTTTGAGCTCTGGGTTTGCATAATAGTAATCCCAAGGATTATAGCCTTCACCTTTAAGCTCTTTAACTTGAGCAACCGTTAAACCAAAGATAACAATGTTGTCATCACCTACTTCTTCAGCAATTTCAATATTTGCACCATCAAGTGTGCCTACAGTGACCGCACCGTTAAGTGCAAGCTTCATGTTGCCTGTACCAGATGCCTCTTTACCAGCAGTAGAGATTTGCTCTGATACATCGGCAGCGGGGATCATTTTCTCAGCAAGAGAAACGCGATAGTTAGGCAACAACACCACTTTGAGTTTGTCTTTGATGCGCTCATCTAAGTTAATACGATCGGCAACTTTATTGATGGCATAGATGATTTCTTTAGCCATGTGATAACCAGGCGCAGCTTTTGCACCAAAGATAAAGACGCGCTTAGGTACGTCTAAATCTGGGTTTTGTAATAAGCGGCGATACAAGGCCATGATGTGAATAAGATTAAGTTGCTGACGCTTATACTCATGCAAACGCTTGATTTGAATATCAAAAATAGCATTAGGATCAACATCAACATCGGTTAACTCTTTGATCGTTTTAGCGAGTTCAACTTTATTATCGTGCTTAATTTTCATAAAGGCGTTTTGGAACGTTTTGTTCTTTGCCTTTTTTGCTAAGCCTTGTAATTTATCAAGATGGACAGGCCAATCAGCATCGATATGTTTGTCGATTAATTCTGATAGTTTAGGGTTACACGCTTTCAACCAACGACGTGGTGTGACACCATTTGTCACGTTAGTGAACTTTTCAGGCCAAATGCGATAAAACTCAGGGAATAAATCGGATTTAACAAGCTCAGAGTGAATTTGTGCAACACCGTTCACTTTGAAGCTACCAATGACTGATAAGTTGCCCATGCGAACCATTTTATGATCGCCTTCTTCGATAATCGAAAGCTTAGATTTAATGGCATCTAAATGCTCATCATCAGCAAATACTTTACTAACAATACCATCTAAGAAACGTGCATTAATTTCATAGATGATCTCTAAGTGGCGCGGTAACACACGTTCGAATAAATGGACTGGCCACTTTTCTAACGCTTCAGGCAATAACGTATGGTTAGTATAAGCAAATACTTTTTGACAAAGCGCCCAAGCATCGTCCCACTCCATGCCTGCTCTATCGATTAAAATTCGCATCATTTCTGGGATAGCAACAGCAGGGTGAGTATCGTTAAGTTGCATGACTACCTGATCCGCAAATTTGCTCCAATCATCACCATGCGCGCGCTTGTAACGACGAACAATGTCTTTTATTGAACAAGCCGTGAAAAAGTACTGCTGAATTAAACGAAGCTCTTTACCGGCATCGGTCGTATCATTTGGGTAAAGTACTTTGGAAATAGTTTCAGCTTGTACATTCTCAACATGAGAGTCTAGAT
Source organism: Marinifaba aquimaris (assembly GCF_013328345.1). Classification (GTDB taxonomy): domain Bacteria; phylum Pseudomonadota; class Gammaproteobacteria; order Enterobacterales; family Alteromonadaceae; genus Marinifaba; species Marinifaba aquimaris. Next base: position 81,229 of record NZ_JABULX010000004.1, on the reverse strand, counting down.
AACCACCTGCGTTGAATACATCCCAGTTAAAGAAGTCAGATGCACGTGACTCCCATAAACGCAGAATATTTACATTGCTCTCGCCATAACCAACAATTGGGATATCCCAAGGTACACCTTTGATGATTCGACCAGGGTGCCACTCTTTTTCAATTTCACCTTGCTCGTTATAACGCGTCTCAACATAACCGTATAATGGAATTTCTTGGACCGACTCCGGGCGACAAATTTCCCAAGGGTTTCCATATTCACGCCAAGAGTCTGGGCGCTCGACTTGTCGTCCACCCAAGAAAGATTGATTAAACAAGCCATGCTCGTAATGAATACCATAGCCAATTGCTGGATAATTTAATGTCGCCAATGAGTCAATGTAACAAGCCGCTAAACGACCTAAACCACCATTACCTAAAGCCATATCTGGCTCTTCGTCATAAATTTCGTGGAAGTCACAGCCCAACTCAGTGAGTGCCTGCTCGGCAACGCCCATTAAATCTAGGCTACATAAGTTATTTTTCAGTAGACGGCCCATTAGATACTCAAGTGATAAATAATGGACAGCACGGGTATCTGTTTTACGCTGTTTTTTCTGGGTTTGCGTGACACGCTCAAATACGACTTCGTTAATTGCAGAAGCAGTTGCCCCCCACCAAGCTTTTTTACTGGCTTTTTCTGAATCTGTGCCTTGGGTAGTGTGAAGATGACGAAGAATGCTAACTTTTAACTCTTCTACTGTTTTTGGAACATCGATGATATGTGCCGGCTTTGATTGGCTCGGCGCTTTTGCTGGTGCTGATTCTGCTTTTGCTTTACTGCTCTTAGCTGGGGCTGCTTTTTTCCCTGTCGTTTTTGTCGATTTTACTGTTGCCATTTTACTTGTCCTCTAAGCATAAAAAAGGCTGCATAAATGCAGCCTGGTAACATAAATTTATAAACCCGCTTTTTTGAAAGTTTGATTTACAATCTCTTGCGCCTCTTTTGCTATTTGCGCAATATGCTCATCACCTAAAAAGCTCTCGCAATAAATTTTATATATATCTTCAGTCCCTGATGGACGCGCTGCAAACCAACCATTGTCGGTAACCACTTTTAATCCACCGATAGCCGCACCATTACCTGGTGCATGGGTTAGTTTAGCAATAATCGGATCACCAGCCAAAGTGGCTGCTTCAACATCATCTGCCGATAAGTTTTTCAATACTTGTTTTTGTTCTAGCGATGCAGCCGCTTCAGTGCGTTTATAAACTGGCGCACCAAATTGCTGAGTCAGTGCTTTGTAGTGCTGCGCTGGATCTTGACCTGTAACGGCAATGATTTCAGCTGCAAGTAAAGCCATGATGATACCGTCTTTATCCGTACTCCAAGCTTTACCGTCTTTAGCTAAGAAGGATGCACCTGCACTTTCTTCACCGCCAAACGCACAATCACCTGAATGTAGGCCATCAACAAACCATTTAAAGCCGACAGGGACTTCCTTTAACTCACGGCCAATCGATTTTGCCACGCGGTCAATCATAGAACTAGACACTAACGTCTTACCAATCGCTGCATCTTTACTCCAATCTGGACGATGTTGGAATAAATAATTAATAGCGACTGCTAAATAATGATTTGGGTTCATCAAACCTGCACTGCGCGTCACAATGCCATGTCGATCATAATCAGGATCATTACCTACCGCGACATCAAATTGTTCTTTTAAGCCTATTAGACCAGCCATTGCATAAGGCGAAGAGCAATCCATGCGAATTTTGCCATCTTTATCCAAACTCATAAAAGAGAATGTTGGATCGACGATATCGTTCACTTTGGTAATTTGTAAGCCATAGGTTTGTGCAATAACATCCCAGTAAGCAATACCTGAACCACCTAATGGATCAACACCAATACGTACGCCAGCTTTAGCAATTGCGTCCATATCGATGACATCTTTTAAACCATCAACATAAGGTTGAACAAAATCGTACTCAGTGACTTTTTCTATCGCTTGGTTAAATGCTAATTGCTGAATGCCCACACCACCTTCAGCTAACAAAGCATTGGCACGCGCTTGGATAGCATTGGTGATATCTGTATCAGCAGGTCCACCATTAGGTGGATTATATTTAAAACCGCCATCTTCAGGTGGGTTATGAGATGGCGTGATCACAACGCCATCTGCCAAGCCTGACGTTTTATCTTGGTTGTACGTTAAAATGGCATTCGAAATAACAGGTGTAGGCGTATAACCTCGACCTTGTTGTACATAAACATCCACGCCATTTGCGACTAACACTTCAACGGCCGTGGCAAATGCACATTCAGATAACGCATGAGTATCCATACCTATGTACAAAGGCCCATTGATACCTTGCTCTTGACGATACTCTGCTAAAGCTTGGCTTATCGCTGCAATATGGTTTTCGTTAAATGTATTTTTTGCCGCACTGCCACGATGGCCTGATGTACCAAAGCTAACTTGTTGGCTCTTATCATTTACATCGGGTTTGTTGAGGTAGTATTGGCTGACGAGTCGAGGGATATTAGTAAGATCACTTGCCTGTGTTTTTTGTCCTGCTCTTGGGTGTAACGCCATTTTTTATCCTTAAATCCTAATTTTTTAATGCTATGCATCTATCTTTTCGATAAGCATTTAATAACAGCCTCGTTTTAATTCTTGGGTGATTAACACGAATGACTTTTATTCAATGATAATGCGACTACTACACATAAAAAACAAGCAGGTCAAAGGGATAGCTTTATATTTTTTTATTATGTGCTTAGCTCAACTAAGGCTATTAAGTCGATAATAAATAAAGTCTATCTTCGCTGGATTGCAAATTTTTGACATCAGGTTTTTGAACAAACGGCGATAAGATTTACAATTGAACAATTTATCACCGCTTAAAAGATTAGAGTGATGATAAATCGAGGTATTTCCCGGCAATTTGTTGGCTTGTTTTCCCGTCATTTTCACAAAAAGGTACAACACCTAAACACGGCGCATCAAATACCGATTTTAAGTGAGCGATGTTCTCTGCTTGATATGGCATACTCTCCTCGGATACCTGATTAGCCACCCAAGCTTTAACTTTCACCCCTGCCGCTTTGATGGCTTGATAAGTTAATAACGCATGGTTTAAGCAGCCTAGCTTTAAACCAACAACAAAAATAACGTCTATCTGTCTGCTAGCAACCCAATCAGCAAGTGTTTGCTCTGTATTTAATGGCAGTAACCAACCACCAGCCCCTTCTGTAAACAAATAATCAGTATTTTGATTTAAAGCGCATTGCTCAATGTTGTTAAATGCCCTATCTACCAAGCTCATTGACAGTGAAGTATCGACCAAACTGGCAGCGATATGTGGTGCTATGGGCGGCTCAAATGCAATTGGGTTAATGACTTGGTAATCAAGTTCAACATTCGATTGGGCTTGTAAAATCAAGGCATCTTCATTTCTTAGCCCTTCAGGTGTTTGGTTGCAACCCGCTGAAATAGGTTTAAAGCCAACGACCTGATTACCCTTTACCTTTAAGCCAGCCAGAATTAGATCCGTAATGAACGTTTTGCCAGAGTCAGTGTCTGTGGCCGTGATAAAGTAATTTTTCATCTTTTAAGCTCGTCTAATCTTGATAAAACCCAAGTGCCAACTGGCTATTTTTGTTGTCTGGGGTGTGCCCTCGCCATCATCGTTATCAGGGTAAGCTTGCTCAAGCTGCTTCAGTTTCTCTTTGGTTAAATAAAACTGTTTAGCATTTTGTGTGACCACTTGATTAGCACCAATATGTTTTAATTCTTGCATCACAGCTAATGCAGACGAATAAGATAAGTGGTGCCAATCTTGTTCTAATTCAAAGCTAAAACCGTATCTCAAGCTTGCTTGGATTAGTGCTTGCTTTAATACCTGAAACGATAAAAACTCATTCACATGGCTATGAGCTGGGTCTACTGATTGCCACGCCTGATTTAGTTCGGCCAATGAACCTTCTAACAAGGTACTCATTACTATTTCAGCACTTGGGTTTAATTGTAAAAATTGTGCTAATTGCTGACACACTTTGTCTAAGTCACACCACTGAATAGCTAATGAACTCACACAATAGTCATATTGTTTTGCCATCAATTGCGTTGAGTCACTAAATTGTTCAACATCTTCTATCGCAAAATTGGCCTCTATTTGATGACCATTAAGCGTTTTAAGCTTTTGTTCAGCCGCACTTAACATACCCGCCGAAATATCAATACCTGTGTATAGCCATGCTTTTTCCGGAAAATCGTTAGTTAATTGTTTGATGATATTGGCCGTGCCACAACCTAAATCGAGTAATCGAATAGTTGATAAATCGGAATCAGCTAAACCTAAGCGTTGGCAAACTTGTTTTACCGTCCAATGTTGCAGACGTGCATAATTATCGTATTGGGTTGCGGCTTTAGAAAAAGACGCGGCCACTTGTTTTTTTTGCGTTGACGTTAAATACATACTCAAATTTTAAAAATCTAAACGCTGTTCAGCGCTAAACTGAACCTTGGTTAAAAGCGGCACAGGCAGATTGAAAAGTCGACACTAGCTGTTTTATGTCGGCTACTTCATGATCGGCACTTAAAGTAATGCGAACTCTACTTGAATTGGCGGGTACAGTCGGTGGACGAATAGCCTTTGCCCAAATACCTCGACTTTGCAAGTACTCAGCTAGATGCAGGGTTTTATCCGCATCGCCAATGATCACTGGCTGAATAGCGGAACTTGATGTTAATAGCTCAAAATCAGTCTGTGCCATTAATTCTCTAAACAGAGCAATATTGTTGTTTAACTTTTCACGACGCCAATTCTGTGATTTGACAAGCTCAATTGATGCTTGCATTGCATAGGCTTGTGCCGGTGGCAATGCAGTACTGTAGATATAGCTTCTTGCAAATTGCACAAGATAATCTGTGATGTAATTGTCCGCAGCAATAAAGGCTCCCGATAAACCGAGTGCCTTACCAAACGTAGCGACAAGAATATCGGGCTGGTTTTGACATCTTTCATCAAACCAAGTGCCCTGCCCGTTTTGGCCTTTAACACCGATACCGTGGGCATCATCTAGTACTAGCATGCTCTGGTATTGCTGAGCGAGCTGCTTTAATTGTGCAACAGGAGCAGAATCACCATCCATACTAAACACCCCTTCACTGACAATAGCCGTTGTGATCGCTTCAAGGTTGGATGGCGCACTAGCCAGTTTATCTAAACGGCCTTTTAGGTGGTCTGTATCATTGTGATTAAAACGATAATGCGCAGCAGCAGATGCAAGGCCGCCATCAATTAAAGATGCGTGATTAAGCTTATCTTGGATAATGGTATCGCCTTTACCAAAGAGCGTTTTGAGTAAAGTAGAATTGGCACTGAAACCTGTGGAAAACAACAAGACACTCTCAAAACCTAGCCAATCAGCGATTTGTTGCTCGAGATCACGATAAACAGTATGAAAACCGTTTACTAAGGGCGAGCCTGTACTGCCACAACCAAATAACTCAACCCCTTTAATAAAGGCATTTTTTAATTCTTGGCTAGCCGCTAGCCCTAAATAATCATTACCGGCAAAATTTAAATAGCTTTGTTGTTGATGCAACAAAGTACGCCCTGCGGGTTCAACTACTTGGCGTTGTCGATACAAAAACGCTTGCTGACGTTCAGCAAGCGCTTTTTCAATGCGGTGTCGCATCATATGAGATTTACAGCGTTGACTGATTAAGACGCTTCGTAGAACATGCTTGGCTGGCTGTTTTCAACAACCGCTTCCATTGCTACTGCTTCTACGACTTCATCTGAGTATCCTTGACGTTTTTCTGGATTAATACCCAATTTAGCAAACAACTCCATATCTTGGTTTGCTTCAGGGTTTTCAGTAGTCAGCAACTTCTCACCGTAGAAAATCGAGTTAGCACCAGCAAAGAAACACAATGCCTGCATTTGTTCGTTCATTTCAGTACGACCGGCAGATAAACGCACGTGTGATTTAGGCATCATGATACGCGCAACAGCGATAGTACGAACAAATTCAAAATGATCAAAGTCTTCTAAATCAGCCATAGGTGTACCTTCAACTTTTACTAACATGTTGATTGGCACTGAATCAGGTTGCTCTGGCAAGTTCGCTAAGTTGAGTAATAAACCTGAACGGTCATTCGCTTTTTCACCCATACCCACAATACCACCAGAACATACCTTCATCCCTGCTGCACGCACATTCTCTAATGTGTCTAAGCGGTCTTTGTAAGTACGTGTAGTGATGATGTCACCATAGTATTCAGGTGATGTGTCTAAGTTATGGTTGTAATAATCTAAACCCGCTTCTTTAAGCGCCATAGATTGCTCACGCGTTAGCATACCTAGCGTCATACAACTTTCTAAGTTGAGTTCTTTAACACCTTTGATCATCTTGATGATATAAGGCATGTCTCTATCTTTAGGGTTACGCCAAGCTGCGCCCATACAAAAACGTGTCGAGCCATTTTTCTTAGCAATTCGCGCTTTCTCTAAAACGGCTTCAACTTCCATCAACTTTTCTTTTTCAAGATCGGTATCGTAACGTGCACTTTGCGGGCAGTACTTACAATCTTCAGGACAAGCACCCGTTTTAATTGAAAGTAAAGTTGAAACTTGTACTTCGTTCGGGTCAAAGTGCTGGCGGTGAACCGTTTGCGCTTTAAATAATAAGTCGTTAAAAGGTAATTCAAATAAGGCATTAACTTCAGCTAATGACCAATCATGTCTTACTTCTGCTTGCATAGGTGCACCCAAAATAGATTCTTGTTCTTAAAATTTCTGGACAGTTTAAACCGAGTTTGTAAACTGTCAACTTAAAACCCACTCAAGGTTTACTAACGAACAATAATTAACCAAAACTATCTATTTATAATGCAAACTTTAAGGTTGATTGCGCTATGACCCAAAAAATTGACTATCAATTTGACCAAGACCATATCTGGCACCCTTACACATCATTAACCGAGCCACTTCCTGTATACGGTGTTGTGGCAGCAAAAGGGTGTTACTTGCAATTAGAAGATGGCTCTGAATTAGTTGATGGTATGTCTTCATGGTGGTCGACGCTGCATGGTTATAACCATCCAGTACTCAACGATTCGATGAAAGCGCAAATAGATAAAATGGCCCATGTGATGTTTGGTGGAATAACGCATAACCCGGCGATTGAACTATCAAAGCGGTTAGTTAAGCTCACCCCAGAAGGTTTAGACAAAATATTTATCTCTGATTCAGGCTCGGTTGCGGTTGAGGTGTCGATGAAAATGGCGCTGCAATATTGGCATAGCCAAGGTAAAGCAGAAAAATCAAAATTTCTCGCTTTAGAAAAAGGCTATCATGGTGATACGTTTGCAGCGATGTCTGTATGCGACCCAATCACAGGTATGCACACGTTGTTTGCTAATAACTTACAAAAACAAATATTTGTTGAGCGCCCCAGTGTAAAAATCAATCAAACATGGCAAGCCAATGCCATGACTGCATTAGAAAACACCTTAAAAAACCATCACCACGAAGCGGCTGCTTTAATCCTAGAGCCTGTAGTTCAAGGTACTGGTGGCATGTATTTCTATCATCCTGAGTACTTGGTTCAAGCTCGTGCACTTTGCGATAAATATGATGTTCTGCTCATTGCCGATGAAATTGCCACGGGGTTTGGTCGTACCGGTAAGTTATTTGCCTGTGAGTGGGCAGGTATCTCACCCGATATTTTGTGTTTAGGTAAGACCCTAACAGGTGGCATGATGAGTTTAGCGGCAACGTTAACAACCGAAAAAATTGCAACAGGCATTTGTAATGGCGAAGCGGGCGTGTTTATGCATGGCCCAACATTTATGGGAAACCCCCTTGCCTGTGCAACCGCAGTTGCTTCAATTGACTTACTATTAGCTTCTGACTGGCAAAAAAAAGTAGCACAACTAGAAAAGTGGTTAACAAAGTGCTTATTACCTTTGAAAACAAATCCTAAAATTGCCGATGTCAGATGTCTTGGTGCAATTGGTGTAGTTGAGACACATGAGCCTGTCAATGTAGCCCAAATTCAAAAAGTGTTTGTTGAACAAGGTGTCTGGATTAGGCCATTCGGAAAGCTTGTCTATATTATGCCGCCCTATATTGCAGGTCTAGCAGAAGTAGAAAAGCTAGCCCATGCCATCGAATACTATTTCGAACAGTCATAGCTTTATCATCCCAAAAACGAAAAATGTCTAACCCATGCTCAGATATGCGTAGGTTACATAATTAAGATGTGAAAAATTCATCGTTCTATAGCTATATTTTCAATAAAATATCCCAGTTTAACCGCGGGCTATTAAGTCAAACTGTGGCTATTTATTTATTAATTTAAGTGGCCATTTTTTATTTAAGCTCCAATAAAAACAATGCCTCTAGCTATGTGACTAACACGGATAATCATACGAGGAAGCCATATATATCAATATCTCAACTAGTAGCCTCAAGCGCCTCAGTAGTTAAGAGTTCAAAAATATCAATACCAGAGCACCATTCCATTTCATTTCCGCTTACTTTAGCGTGAGGAAAATCAAGAATCTCGCTTGTAATTTCTGTTTCGCTAAAAGGATTAAGATATAGAGTGTTATTACAACCCTTTAGTCTCCATGGGCTTATGTTTTCAAATATCCATGCACCATTGACCCTAGTGTATTGAGGCCCTTTTATACCAACCCATGCTCCATTTGGCTTTCTTCTCATTTCAGGCTCGCCTTTTTAGACACTTGATATTAAAAACTCCTCCTGTCCAAACAAGGCTTACATTTCGTCTATAGGGTCTAGTGCATGGGTATCCATATTAACCGCAACAACCAAAGGCTTATTTAGCCTCCCATACCTATTTCCTTTCTTACAAATTGCATTCTTTAGCGGCTCCCATTCATTTACATATTCAGCACCATTGCCTTCAATTCCTATAGCTTTTTTCCCTGACAATCTCTTTTCTTTTTTTCTAGGGATGGCCTTAATATCAATTTCCCATTCATCATTTTTCCAATGATACTTTGGTAAGTTTTTTATACTCTCTTTTGCTTTCACTGCCACTTCATCTGGATCTAGGCTGTCTAGCCATTTAGATATTTCTTTTGCCAATCGTTTTCCGCTAGGAGGTGCCTTTGGCTTTCCTTTGATTTGCAAATCAAGAAAAAATTTGGACAGTCGATTTTATCAATGATTTTTAAAACCTGATCTCCTCTTTTCTGAGCAGCAATTTCATCGCTGTCCTTATCAGAAGCCAAAATTGCCTCAAGATAAAACTCTTCACCACTTTGAGTTTGAACAAGGAAGTCGGGACGTTTTTTACTTCCATTATCAAGTTCTGGATGAATTGAAACAGAATAACCTTTAGTAATTAGTATCGCGTAAAGAACAATCTCAAAAGTTGCCGACTTGCAATTTTGTTCATCTTTAGATTGTATTCTTGATATTAATTCCAATGCCTCTTCTTCTGGAAATCTTGATAGCCATAGGTTATAGAAATCTCTAACTTTTTGTGCGGCAGGCATACTGGAGCGATTTAAAAAATCAAAATCATTTTCAAGTCGTTGTTTCGGGGTTAAATCATTCCTGTGTTTATTTTCAAATAGCATAACTTTATCCTTGTTATTTATAATCATATTTATTAAGTGTTTATCGAAAATCCTCGTATGATTATTAGGTTGTTTTTTACTGATGGATATATCTTATCTAATTGTTTTGTATGTGGTTTTAATTCTCATTGTGTGGCTAGATGTTCTATCTAGCCACACTTTCACTTAATAGCCCGGTTTAACCGCTGGGCTTTTACTTATCTGAATGGCTATCTCTTTTCACAAACTTTAACTTGTTCATAAGCGCGAACGATATCTGCGGCATCAAGCTGACCACCAAACTCGACTTTTCGATAATGACACAGCAGTTTATTCAAATATTCTTTAGCAATTAAATTTTGTTTTGAGTCATCACTTTGCCAGATTTTCTCTCCAACTTTACTGGGTAAAAGATGATGTTGGTGGCTATCATTAGACGTATAGAGTATTTCATAAAAGCGATTATTTTCTTTTATTAACCACTCATCAATTAAGCCTAAATTAGCGTGCTCAAGTGATTCTCTTAAGTGATAACAGTAGTTAACCGGACACAAAATAAAGTCTATTGCTATCCCTTGATTATTTAGCAGTATATTGCTGATAAACTCACTCATTAACTCACCGCCAACCCCTGCAATGATCACCAGGTGCTTACCTTCTTCAGGCATTGAGCTTTGCAATAAATCCAGTTTTTTTAAATCGACACAATGCGTTTTGGCATTACTGTTAGGGTGAAATTTTTGCAGGTTCTGTTCAATTTGAGAGATTAAGCTAGGCACACAATCAACAAAATTAACCTGCATCTGGGGATTTTTAGATAGAATTGAAGCGCCTAAATAACCGTGATCGCAGCACGTATCCCATATATGCTGATACTCATTGATATGAGCTAGAGCGACTTGCTCTATGTGCGTTAAACGTTTACTAAGTTTCAAGATAAATCTACGTTTTAAAAAAAATCGCGCCTAGTTTAACGGTTTTCTTTTAAAAGAAGAATATAGTGTTTAACAAAGGCAAGCCAAGCAAAATTAAGGCTTGCCTTTGATTTGATGTTACAAACGTACGTTTATTCAAGGGGTAAAGCGTAGAAATAACCGCTTTCATTGCCAGTGTAGATAACACCTTGTTCAACGGTGACCGTATTTAAAAAATTTGTAGCCTCTAATTGCCAATGCACTTCACCTGAGAAATCTACAACCGTGAGATAGCCCTTACTTTGATCTACATATGCACTGCCTGCGGTAATCAATACCTTATCTTGATAGATGACAGGGCGTGCAAAAACATTACCACCAGCATCGATATTCCAGTTCACCTCACCTGTCTTTGCATTGATTGACTCAAGTAAATGGTCATCCGAAGTGCCAATATAGAAATTTCCTTGATGATAAATTGCTTCCCCTGTCACCCAGTTACCGCCGTGTTGTACATCCCAAACATTTTCACCAGTTTGTAAATCAACAGCTTGTGCATAAGCATTGCGGCTACCCGTTATTACAACGCCTTCTGCGACTGCTGGTGAGCTCGAATAACCCGTTGTATCGTTGTACCAATTAATTTCTTTTCGGTTTATATCGAAATTATAAAGGCCCGTTTCTGAGGCAAATGACAATGTATTATCATAAAGAGCGGGGCGTCCTAATAAACGCTCACCTATATTTTTCTCCCACAACAACTCACCAGTATTAGGATTAATGGCCATAACATAGCCACTTTTAGACACCAAATAAAGTTCGTTATTGACGATTAAAGGGTGATTGTTGTGATAGTCCCAGGTATCGAGAATTCTTTCGGCTCTGGTATCTAATCGCCAGACATCACTACCATCGTGAATATTCAAAGCAATTAATTCAGCACCCTCTGTTAAAAAAATAATGCTGTCATTGTGAGCGACAATATCACCCGATATGTTTGAGCCTATAGCCAATTGCCAAATAATCTCACCAGTGTCTGTAGCTAAAGCAAAAAGATTTCCTTCATCATTGCCAATAAACACTTTGTTATCTGCAACGGCGGCAGTTGCATGAATAGGAGCGCCGGTATCAATAAACCACAAACTTTGACTTCGAATAGTTTGCTCTTGCTGTTCAACGCGCTGCTTGATTTCTGAACTTGTTAGTGGTTTCGAGCCTATGCTTGGGGAAGCATCTCCTGACCCACCACCACATGCACTTAAGCCTATCGCTAAACCAAATATCCATAGTTGTTTGGTCATTATTATTTTCCTGTATTACTAGTTAAAACTAACCGCAATATAGGATGAAAATTATCGATAGACTTTAAGAAAGGGTTAAGAAGCTATTCTTTAGGTAATCTTAACTGTTTAATAATTCTTTGAAATTGTGGATTACTTTTGAGCGGTTGATACTTTGGATCAACATTGAGCCAAAGTATCAAATTATTGTTATCTGCAACTGCTTTTTCTAAATTTTTCATGGCTTTATCATATTCTCCAGCGGTAATATGATAACGTGCAGTTGAAATAGGCGGCCAGTACTGACCAATATTCAGTTTCTCCTTTTTAACATTAGCAAGCCAAGCATTTAACTGTTTTAAACCACCTTGGTTAAAAGCGCTATCAGCCGCTCTGAGCTCTTGTTCTGAATACCCCACTAGCTCAAAGTTTGCGCGATAATGCTGATAAGCCGTTTTTTCATCGCCCATATTTTCATATAACTTCAGCCCGGCGGTGTGGTAACTAATGCTATTCGGATTTATTGCTTTTAGTTTAGCGAGTTCAGATATTGCCTTGTCGTATTCTTTAGACATATTGTAAACCCATGCAATATTTTCAGCAGAATACTCTTTTGGCGATAGGTTTCGATGAACTTGAATATGATGTAAAGCAGCCTCGGTATCACCTAATGCAATGGCCATTGACGCATAAAGCTTGTGGCTGAGAGGGTCTTTTGGTGCAATTTGGATACTCTCACGTAAGTAACGCTCTGCCATAATCACATTAGATTGATAGATAGCAATAAGGCCTAACTGCATCAATAGATCAGCAAACTGAGGAGCAATTGCATAACCTTGATTGAAAATACTTTTAGCCTGTTCTAAAACTTGATCTCGTTCAGTCGTACTCCCCTGCCAATTAACCTGAAACAATATTGATTTGCCATAGGCATTTATCACATGTGGATCGTTGGGCATTTGCTCATAAAGGCTTGCTAGAAGCTCTTCACCTTGCGCTAAGCTTTCTCGATCAGGTTGTTGTATTAAAAAAATAGCTTTGGCGTATTGTTCATTAGCCAGTAAATTTTGTGGAACAGCATTGTAATCATATTTGGGTTTTGCAAAATAAATCCAAACCACAGAAAAAATAACTATGATAGACGCTGCAATCGTGAATTGAACGCGTTTAGGCTTACCGACAATATGTTTATCAGCAGCTAGGGAGCTTAACTCAGTTTGTATTTGTTCTACTTTAGGCAATAACCTAAAACCGAAACCTGTAATGGTAGCAATAAAAATGGGCGATTTAGCATTGCAACCTAACGCCTTTCGCAAGCCACTTATTGCTACGGAAATGGTTTCATCTGATACGACTTTTCCCGCCCAAACCTCTTCAAGTAAAGCTTCTTTACTCAGCGTCTGCTCTTTTGCTATTGCTAAAGCCTGTAAAACTCGAATTAATCTGCGTTCAAGCTTTTTTGTTTCGCCGTCATCAGAAGTGATAGTGCTATTGATCGGATCGACTAACCAATGCTTAAGTTTGAATTTTTCAAGGCTATCTATCGACATAAAAACAGAGGCTATAAATTACATTTTGCGATACAAGAATAATACGATGTTACGCAGGCAAGTACGAGGAAATAACACAATACGCGAATGGATAAATATCGCTCGATATTTGGATTCAACATTGAGCGATCGAACTTACTCTAACCAGTATTCAACAAATTCTGCTGCTGGTTTTCTCGTTTTAACTGGCGGTTCGCTTTTTGCCGTTCCTAAGTATAAGAAGCCAATGATCTCATCAGCTTCTTTTAACTTAAGTTGTTTTTTAACATGCGCATCATAAGCGAGATCGCCCGTTCGCCAAATACCTTGATAACCTTGAGCAAACGCAGCCATTTGCATGGCTTGTGCACTGCAGCCTGCTGCTACTAATTGTTCAAGTCTTGGAATTTTTGGGCTATCTTTTACATCGGCAATAATTGCGATGACTAAAGGCGCTCTTAATGGCATGTTCCGGGCTTTACTGATTTTTTCACAATCGGCACCTTGTGCCTCTCTTGCTTCAGCGTAAATCTCGCCTAGATCATCTAACGCTTGACCACGAAATACGATAAAACGCCAAGGTGTTAAACCACCATGATCGGGAACAGTAACCCCGGCTTGTAAAATATTCTCAAGGCAAATACCTTCAGGCGCAGGCTCGGTTAATTGGTTGTATGACTGACGTTTTAATAATAGTGAAAGTGCATCCATTTTTATTCTCTCCTAAGCCTGCATCACATCTGAATTATTCGAATCGTTTGAGCTGTTGATGTCGTTATCAGAGCTATTTGGATCTTCATTAACCTGACAATAAATATCTTTATACGCACAATAGAGCGCACACATCGTAATAGGTACCAGCAGCATAAAATATAAAGGGACTAATAATGTTAAGTTCAGAGTAATCAAAACAAGGGCAGGAAAAGCGAGCCCTATCATTGCTAATCCAAAACCTAGCATGGCTAAAACATTTAACAAACAGGCCCTAAAACTTTGAATAATCGTATTGATTAAACTGACTTGCGGCTGTAAAGCGAGCAATATAGGCGAGAATACAAATGCAGCGGCAGGAATTAAGTAGATAAACATTGCCAGTACAAATTGCTCCGCTAATTTTAATATTTCAGTATCAGAAAGCTGCTTTAATTGTTCAGGGTCATTAATAGGAAAGTCGCCCAACATAATGGCAAAACAAACCGACATCACAACCAAATTAATCAGTGTTAACCCCGCTAATTTCAACCCTGAGGTTTTTACCGTCTGTATAATATCCATTGGGTTAAACTTATCGCCCCTATCTAAATTACGCGCAATAACATAAAAGCCTGCCCATAGAATCGAAGCGATGATCGAGCCCACAACCGGGATAGCCATTAGTGCAAGTGATAGCAGTAACACAGAAAGCGTAGAGAGCATCCATTGTAAAGGGTTAAGTTTAAACAGGTTAAACCCTAGTTTTAGCCAATTCATGCCTTGGCTAAAGCTGCAAGTTTTGACCTGACCTGTTAATTGATCAGCGATTTTGTTATCAGAACGGTTGTTATTATCAAACATCGGGGTGAAATAAATTCCTAAAAATAATTACTGCTTTGGCCACATTAAACGAACTAATGCAGGCAATAAAATAATGGCGCCGAGCATATTGAGCAAAAACATAAAGGTCAAGAGGATCCCCATATCAACTTGGAATTTTAAATCACTAAATAACCAAGTACTCACCCCTACAGCTAGTGTAATACCAGTGAAAATAACGGCCCCACCACGCTCTTTTAGTGCATCAATATAAGCGCGTTCAATCGACTCTCCACGACGAATGTAATCATTCATTGTCGTCAAGATATAGATGCCGTAATCAACACCAATACCCACACCAAGGGCAATCACTGGCAAGGTATATACTGTTAAACCAATTTGCATATAGGTCATCAAAGCTTGTGCCATAATAGACACTAAATATAAAGGTAATACGACAGCGATAGTAGCTTTAATGGATTTAAAACTGAGTAAACAAAGGATAATAACGGCACCATAGACATATAACATCATTGGCACTTGTGCTTCTGTCACCGCTTCGTTTGTTGCTGCCATTACACCTGCAGGACCAGAAGCAAGTCTGAAAGTGAGTTGTTCAGATTCAAACTCTGCTTTTTGTACTTTAACTACATCGATAACGCGCGCCATCGTTTCAGCTTTGTGGTCCGTTAAAAATAGAATAATAGGTATTGCAGAACAGTCGCCATTTAACAGACCAGAGCTTGTCGGCACCCTAGCAACAGATTGGGCGAGTGTATCAACATTGGATGATAATACTCGCCATTTTGGGTTAGCCTCATTAAAACCTGAATTTATAATTTTCGCCACACTAGTTAAGCTCACGCTCGATTGAACGCCCTCAACATTACTTAAACGCCACTGAAAATCATCAATAGCAGACATAGTGTCAAACTGGGTACAAGCGTCAGGTTCAGACTCTGCGATAATTGATAGAATATCGACACTGACTGCATACTTTTCTGTGATTAAGAACGTATCTTGGTTATAGCGAGAATCAGTATGAAGCGCAGGGGCGCCGGCATGTAAATCCCCTACTTTCAAATTATTAGAATAACCATAACAAACAACAAAAACGACAAAGGACAAGGCCGTGATCAAAGCCGCATTTTTCACTTTGCAGATAGCATGTAATTTTTGCCAGCCTCGATTAATGCAGTGAGTTTGCTGTTGCTGAAGCGCTTGAGCATCCTGTTGTCTCTGCAAGAATCGACTCAAAGAGGCGTCTTTAACAAATGATAAGGCCACAGGCATCAATATTAAGTTAGTAAGGATAATTACACCTACCCCTATTGATGCAGAAATGGCGAGCTCTTTGATGATTCCAATATCGATACTCAAAATCGTCAAAAAGCCAATGCAATCTGAGACCAGCGCGATTAACCCAGGCAACGCCAAAACTTTAAATGCTTGTTGCGAAGCGTGCTTTATTTCGCTCCCCGTCGCTAAATTCTTGACCACCGCATTAATCATTTGTACACCGTGACTTACACCTATGGCAAATATCAAAAACGGCAACAAGATAGACATAGGGTCAATGCCAAAGCCTAGTGAAGATAAAATACCAACTTTCCAAATCATAGCGATGAGCGAACAAGCGATTGGGAACAGTGTTAATTTCAGTGACTTACAGAAGTAATAAACAAACAACGTGGTAATAATGATGGCAACGATAAAAAACAAAATGACGCCTTTCGCCCCAGCTGCAACATCCCCAACCATCTTGGCAAAACCAATTATATGAACAGAAATACTATCGGTTTCAAATTCACCTCGGATCGTATTTTCAAGCTCTTTAGCTATTTTGATGGTATCTAATGATTCACCCGTTTGCGGGTCAAACTCTAAAAGCTGCGCACTGACCATCGCGCAGCTGTAGTCATTAGCCACAATTCGACCAACTTGGCCAGATAATTCAACATTTCGCTTAACTTGATTTAAACCCGCATTATCAGCTTTAAAATTTGCTGGTATGACGGGGCCACCAGCAAAGCCATCCTCTACAACTTGAGTAAACCGAACTGAAGGTGAGAATAATGACTTTACACTGGAACGGCTAACACCTTGGATAAAAAATAGCTGATCATGTACTTTTTTCAGGCTATCGAAAAATGCGGGATTGTATATATCGCCACTGCTATCACACAAAGAGATAAGTACATTATTTGCCCCGCCAAAGTCTTGCTGATACTGCAAATAAGTCTGCATATATTCATGTTTTAGCGGGATATTTTTAGTAAATGCAGCGTCGAGTTTAATTTGACTGGCTTGATAACCCAAAACACACGTCATCAGAGCAAAAAAGAGAATAACAAACTGTCTATGACGGAAAATCAGTTGCTCAACAAAATTGATAATGGAAAAAATAGACATAAAACGATCACTTAGTTAGCTGATTTTGCATAGAGGAGACGGGTACCGAAGAAGGTATAAACCTGTGGGCTTGTTCAAAGTTTTTTTCATTAAAAACAAATGCTTCAAAACCTTGATCACCAATTGTAATGAGTTTGTCTTGATATTTAATCGCCCCTAACTGGGTTTTACTCTGCGTTTTAAATGCAGCGGTGAGCCTTTTTGACTGACGATGCCAATACCAAACTTGCTGACTATGAGTAAATAATAAAATTCCCTGCTCGAGTATTTTTATTGCATTAATATTTGACGGTTCTGGTAAGTGTGACGCATACCAAATACGGCCTGCATTTTTGGTCCTAAAAAAGTTACCTCGAAGACCTGCAACAACAATGCTATGCGCATTTTCTGTATCTGCTTTGATGGTAAACATCGAACCGTCGTACTCAATATCTTGACGTTGCCAAGATTGACCTTTGTCTTTACTGGTAGCAACTAGCCCACGCTCACCGGCTAACCATAAACTGTTACCGTCAAAAGCCAATTGGTTCATATGAGGTAAAATTGCCGATAACTCGTCTAAATAATCCTCTTCACTTTCGAGCCTTACTTCGGCCAGATATTCCCTATCGTCTCGAGTTAATAAGCTCTCATGTTGCTGACTTTGCCAACTAGCACCACCATCATGAGTCATCAAATACAAACCATAGGCTCCTACAGCTACACCGTGTTGCTCATTAAAAAAGAAAATATCCATTAGTGGTTTATCGAGTTCGGGAGCGAAATGTTGCACGTGCCAATTAAGCCCCGCGTCTTTACTGTGCAAAATGAGTCCGTTGTGACCAACAGCCCAAACGAGGGAGGTATTACTTTGCAATGAAAAGACTTTAGTCAACATATCACTTTTAGGATTAGCAACTTGCTGCCAATCAAGTTGCTCAGTTTTACCCTGTTCAGCTCTTAATATATGGCCTCTTTCTCCCACAGCGATGAAAACTGGCTGTTGCTGAAAATTAAACTGGATAATATCCGTAAGTAAACTCTGACTGGCTAACGGTTGAATTTCAGCAGGTTTAGCAAATAAAGCATTAGCGCAAAAAAAAGTGATTAATACGGTAAGTTTTACCAATAAACCTAATTTAAATTGAAAGGCTGCAATCAAACCTTAGCTCCAAAAACGAATAACTTCATATAAAGTATAGAAAAACAAAAAGCGGCATTAACCTAGATTAATGCCGCTTTATGAAAATAACAATAATTGTCTATCGACGACCTGCTCGTCTTAATGCCTGAGTTGTAAAGTCTTTACCTGTAATATCGGCGTCAAAGTCGTACATTTTTTCATTGTTATCTAAGCCAATAGCTAAATAACGACGAGATGATAAATCATGATAAACATCCAACGTCGACCAGTGTGTTGGCACTTCGTAGTAATTCAAGCCGTGTGCCATATTCACACGATAAAGCTCATCACGGTTGTCATATACATCGGCCACATGTATTTGCCAGCTATCTTCGTCAATGAAGAAAACGCGTTTTTTGTATAAGTGGCGCATATCTTCTTTTAACGTCGCTTCGACAACCCAAACACGGTGCTTTTCAAATCGAGTTAACTCTGGGTTGATATGACCAGGATGCAAAATATCATCGTAGTCAATGCCCTGCTGATGAAGCTTATAACTGTTATAAGGAATATATAATTCTTGTTTGCCTTTTAACGTCCAGTTATAGCGGTTTGGCGAGCCATTAAACATATCCAAGTCATCATTAGTACGCAAACCATCTGATGCGGTACCTGGCGCATCGTAAGCTACATTGGGTGCTTTTCTTACCCTTCTTTGACCTGTGTTATAAGTCCAAGCATTACGTGGCGTTTTAACCTGATCCATGGTTTCATGCACTAACAAAGCAGTGCCTCTTAAGCGAGCGGGAGAAGTAACTTGTTGCGATAATTTAAACAGTATATTGGACTGAGCTAACTGTTCTGGGGTCGACTCTGGTAACGAGTATTGGAAAATGACCTTGTCGTCAAAACCAATAAACGTGTAATCCCCTCCCGCAGTTGGCATGGCTTGGCCACCATTTCGGGTTATTTTTTCACCGCGGTAACGTAAAATATGGTTCCAAATCGCTTCTAGGCCATTTTCAGGAATAGGGAAAGGAATGCCTCTAGCAGTGCCCGTTACACCATTACCCTGTTCGACAAGTTCTGCCGTTGTAGCATATTGCTTGGTAGCATCGTAAACATATTGAGGATAAGACGCCGTTCTTCTAGTTGGATAAACAGGCATCTTGAACGTATCAGGATACAACTTGAATAAAGCTTGTTGACCTGGGCTTAAAAATGCAGCGTACTGTTGATAGTTTTTGCTATCAATAACAAATAGCGCTTTGTCATCAGCAAAAATATTAGAATGATGCTGCCCTGCTTTAAAGCCATCAGGGGTTTTAGTAATGCCACCTGTCCAAGCAGGAATTGAGCCATCTGCATTACCTGCTTTTTCAGCACCGAGTGCCGTTAAATCTTGACCTAGACGATTGGCTTCTTGCTCAGTAATTTTACCAAATGCTGAAGTAGATACGGTCGCACTTAATGCAAGAGTTAGCGCAATTGCTAGCGGACCCGTTTTTATATTTTTTAGTTGGTTAAGCATAATAACCTCAAATTGAATATTTGACGCTGAACGAAACATAGTCTCGATCTTCAAAATTATTGGTTGTACCAACACCATCCCAGAAAGTGTTGTAAGTAAAGTCAGCAGAGAGTTTATTTTGATAATCTACTGTCACCCCTAAACTGGCTGACTTTCTCTCTTCGACAAACAAAAACATAGGATCGGGAGTGATACCATCAACATCATGAGAGAACACAACACGTGGTGATACATTCACTTGCCCCATCACATTGTTGTAGGTCAGTTTAGATACCAAGCGATACCCCCATGCATCCTCTGTTGGGAACGGATTAGGCTCAGTACCACCAGATAATGAAGCTCTCACGCCTTGCTTATAATCATCATAACCAATTTGAGCTGTACCAGGACCGTTTAAGTGTAACTCTTGAGTATCAGGCATATTATCAATATAGACATACCCCACTTCAGCAAGTAATGCGAGTGAATCAGCACCAAGTGTTGGACCGAATAAATGCGTAACCGTTGCTTGAATTTGTGTGGTATCTCTTAAGATATAGCCTTGAGCAATCTCACCCGAACTAATATTCTCAATCTGAGAAATACCGGCAAGTGCAGCATATTCAGGATTGCCAGTATTGGCTAATTGTTCAGGCATCGCGGCATAAAGTAACTCTACATCATCAATTTGTAGCGGCTCGTCTTGGCGGTGAGCAATTTCACCCGCTAGGGCTGTTTCGCCGATACTGGTGTTAAAACTAAAACCGTAGAGTTTAATATCTTCAGGGTACTCTAATATCGCTTGTGTAAAGACAGAGAAATTTTGCAAGCTTTGCGCATCAGCACCGTTCAGTAATAGGTTTTGTACATCTTGCATCACGCTTTCAGTTGTAAAGTTGGATGCGCGACCTGAAATTAGTGGGCGGCGACTATGGTAATTCATATGGTAAAAGCTAAACTCGGTTTCGTTTAGACTTTCTGCAAAGTAGCTTAATTTGATACCGTACTGGCCATCTTCATCTGGCTCAATATCGGTATTTTTACCACGAACAGCGACTTTAGTACCATATCCACTCAGCACAGCTGCAACTGTTTCAAGCGGCACAAGTCCAGCATTGGCAGCAGCGGCTAAGTTGTTTAATTCAGATGCGACGAATTCAGCATTTATGTCTGGGTTTGAAGTAAAACCTAGTTGAATATTGTTTAGATAGCCACCTGCGCCGGCAAAGTCATTAGTAGAGAAGTAACTACCAGGTGCCGGTAATAAGGTTTTTTCCCATTCGTATTGATAGTAAAAATCAACCGAGAAACTTTCAGTTAAGCCGATAGAAGCCCAAACCATACCAACAGGGATAAATGCTTCTTTCAATTCAGCACCAGGCGCTTTTAAGCGTGCAATATCAACAGGGTTGATGGAGTTAATACCATGGGAAATTAATGTGCTTTCCCCCCAGCTCACTACTTGCTCACCTATGCGAACCGATACAGGAATATCTTCTCCAAGGGTGAAGTCAGCGTAAACAAAAGCATCGAGTAATCGGATATCTTCACAGACCTGCTCTTTTGCTTCATCATCAGCACACAAATCGTACTTTTTGCCAGTTAGCGGATTTTCCCATGCTTTTGCGTCTTGAGCAGCGTCATCATAAAAATACATAAAACGGCCAAAAAAGCCGTAATCACCCGCATTAATATCGAGCTCGTGGGTGCCTTTGATCAAGGTTGAAAAAGCTTCATTCGGATCGTGATTTAAATTACCTAAATCACCGTTATTAGAAAATGAACCCGGCTGAGACCAAATATCACCGGAAGAGTATATGGGATTTGAAATAGAATACCCGTCCCAGTTAAATCTAGGGTGGTTAGATTTACCGATTTGTTCGTCAAAGTTTCTATCTTCAACACGGTAGCTAGTACCAATAGAGAAAGTTGAATCGAAAGTGACGGTTATGTCATCACCGATCGTAAACTCAGCCGCTTGAAGGCTAGTTGATGCACTCGCTAACAACACAGCAGCAGCTGTTTTGTTTAAGCAAAAGTGCTTTCGGTTGCAGTGGTTGGCCATGTATGACTCCCGAAGCGCTGTGATTGTTTTAATTTTGTTTTTACAGTTAGCTGGGTAGCTAACAGACTGTATTACAATAATATTAACACTGCTTTTCTGGCTTACCAGTTTTTATTCGCCTTTTATTTCAAATGATTAGCGATAAAAATGTAAACAAAAGTAAGACGCCATCTTCAGTGGATAATATCGTAAAAGGGAATAGTTAACGGATGATAGATATTGATTTTACTGGACCAGAATTGATCACCCGATGCGATGGATAATTGGTCTTGGTCCAATATTAAGGTCCAAGCCATGTTTCTTGCAATCTGCTGAGCTAAGCCATCGACCATTTTTGATTCAAGCTCAACCAACTGTAATTTGGGGTGCTTATTTATTTTTTGTTTGAGTTTAGCTACATGATCATTTTCATCACAAAATAGCCAGACATGCTCACTTTTTGCTTCTGCTTTTTCTAATTTTTCTTCCGTTAATTCACCGAGCTCAATCCAATGACTAAATTGAGTTTGGTTGCGCCTAATAAAAAGTTCAGGCTCATCATTATTCCCCTGATTGATGGATATGTCATTGTGATGCAGCAAAGCATAGGCGATTAGTTTTTGAATAAACTGATGCTCTGATTGACAGTAAGGTTTAACAAGCTGGTTTTCGATATGTTCGAAGGCATGCGCATCGATTCGAGATACGTCGATTTCAGCTTTTATTAAAAGATCGCCAGCCGCCATGGTCAAACTCACAAAGTTTGCTTTACTGCTTGTAAATATAGTGTGATTTTAACTTTTTCGCGAATTGGCCAAATACGCTAGTTAATTGATTTGCCTTTTAATATCGTCGACGAACAGCGGTACTTGCTCGCTTGCGGGGCCAATATAGCTCTGCTGAAAAAGGTGATTGCTGCCACTAGGCTCAAGATTAATCTCTACCGTTTTAGCTCCGAACTGGTTAGCTAAATCGACAAACCCGGCAGCAGGATAAACTTGGCCAGATGTTCCAATGGCAACAAAAATATCGGCTTGATAAAGAGCCGATTCTATTTGCTGCATAAATTTAGGCATTTCTCCAAACCACACAATATCAGGCCTAATGCCAAATTTTCGCTTACAATGTTGACACGTTTGGTCAAACGTTAAATTGTTCGTCGTTTCAAACAGATGACCACAAAAATGGCAAAAGGCTTTAATTAATTCACCATGCATGTGAATGACATCCTCGCTACCGCCACGTTCATGTAAATTATCAACATTTTGAGTAACTAAAGTGACCTTAACATGCTTTAATTGAGCAAGTTCAGCTAATGCGAGGTGTGCTTGATTGGGTTTGATATCACTGTGTTTTAACTGGGCACGACGCGCATTGTAAAATTGATGTACTAACTTTGGGTCTTTGTGAAACCCTTCTGGTGTTGCTACGTCTTCAATTCGGTGTTCTTCCCAGAGCCCGTCACTGGCACGAAAAGTTTGAATACCCGATTCTGCAGAAATACCAGCCCCAGTTAAAATCACAATATTCATGGTTATAAACCATCGTACCTTTTTGTACAGTAAAGATGAACGGTGATCTCTTCCCTATCGTGGTACAAATGCTTAGCTTTTAGACTATATCGAATATCCAATTCAGCTAATTCGTTTTCAATGACATCAAAGCATTCCAAAACACTATTGAATCTTTGCTTCATTGGAAGTTTAAGATTGAACATTGCTTCCTTACAATCGCCATCAGCTAACCATTGAGCCATCAACTTAGCCACGCGAGTGGGTTTTTCAACCATATCGCAAATTAGCCAATAGTTGTTGCCGCGTCGAGGGCGAAATACAAAACCATCCTCTTGATAGTGCCTAACTTGGCCTGTTTCCATTAAACGGGTGTCCATTGGGCCGTTGTCAATCGCAGCTACAAACATACTGCGTTGCACCAGTTGGTATGTCCAGCCACCTGGTGATGCGCCCAAGTCAACACCGTGAAGCCCTGAGCCTAAACGGGTATCCCACTCTTCTTTTGGAATAAAGTGATGAAATGCTTCTTCTAATTTTAAAGTAGAACGACTAGGAGCATCTTTTGGCGATTTTAAACGGTGAATACCAAGGTGATGCCTACTGGCGTTTGAAAACACACTAAAGCCAAGGTAAATGCAATCAGAGCTTTGCATAAACAAATGTAAGCGACGTTTGGTATTTTTTTTCAGTAAACCACGTTTTTCTAATGCTTTGCTAAGCGGTAAAGTAAATTTCTTAGCAAATTTTGCTAAGGCCTTACCATCATTAGTATCAGGATAATCGATACTAATATCAGTAAAAATTTCATTCTCCAGAGCTTGAATGATTGGGGTAATACGATCGCCTTCGTCCAAATCACCCAACTCTGCCACTTGCCTAAACCATTGCCTGGCAAAAATCACATCATCAAGTTTAAGTACTTTGAAAAGTAGACCAGGCTCGTGCTCTGTTGCATCAAATTCGATAAAACCAGCATTATCCTTAACACGACAATAGCCATAAATTTCTTTCTCAGCGGCTTTATGCTGAATTTCAGCCGCGAGGTCTTTCTCGAACCCCGGTCGACAATAAAGAAAATAAACTGACATTACGACTCCTTAATCGCGTGTATAAATAAAAATAACCAAGCAAAGATAAATGCTAATCCACCGAGTGGAGTAATCATTCCAAGTTTAGTCACTCCGGTTAACGCCATTGCGTATAAACTACCGGAAAAAAGGCTAATACCTAAAGTAAAACCCCACCCTGCACGTTTAAGCCAAACCGATGGGTTATTTTTTACTAAGCTGGCCACTAATAATAAAGCTAGCGTATGATAAAAATGGTATTGGACGCCTACTTGATAAGCGCTCATTAAATTTGCACTAATCGTATCTTTTAAAGCATGCGCACCAAATGCCCCTAAACTTACACCTAGAAAACCACTTATTGCCGCGATTGCTAAAAAGCAGCTATAAAGTTTCATCTAAAAACTCTCGGATTTGCTTGGCGGCGTAGTCTAAGTGCTCTTGATGTGTAATACCACTTGATTTTAATGGTTTGAGGCTGTGATCCCCACTTTCACACCAAACAACTGACAAAATATCGGGCAGTGCATAACTTTCAACTTCCATTTTTTTGCCAAACGTATCGCGCTCACCTTGGACAACTAAAAAGGGAGATGTTAATTGAGGAAGGTGATCCAAGCGCAACTTCTCAGGCTTACCAGGCGGATGGAAAGGATAACCGAGTGCAAAGCCCATTTTGATCCCCAAAGCTTGAGTGGCTAAATGAGATGCAACGCGCCCCCCCATAGATTTGCCGCCAATAAGAATCGGCAAATTAGTGGTATTGTTAACGTGCTCGACTTGCTCTACAAATGCATCAATTAACTTATCAAACTTCCCTGGTGGGCGTTTCTTGCCAGTTTCTTTGATAACTTGCATATATGGAAAGTCAAAGAGTGTTACATCAATATTTTGCTCAGCAAGTGCTCTAGCCATCGACTGCATGAAGTCACTATCCGACCCAGCACCTGCACCATGAGCTAAAATACAATGCGCAATGGGTTGGTCTGCTTTAAAAAAATTATTCACTGTCATGTTGCTCTAATAATGGTTCTTGTTCTTCTTTAATTAATGCCAACATCCAATCACGGAATATAGCGATTTTACCCAGATCTTTTTGGCTTTCTCGACAAACTAAGTAATAAGCATTTTTAGTAATTAATACTTCTTTAAAAGGCTCGATTAAACGGCCAGCTTCTATTTCAGGTCGGGCTAATACTGAGTGGCCTAAAGCAACCCCCTGACCAAAAACAGCAGCTTGTAAAACCATTGAAGAGTGACTAAATATCGGACCATGATTAACGTTAATACCTTTTAAGCCAAACTTTCTAACCCATAACTTCCAATATTTACGATTGCTGTCGTGTAACAACGTATGATGATGAAGGTCATCTAAGGTATCTAAAGGCTTATCTGAAGTCAGTAAATTTGGAGAACACACTGGGGTGAGATATTCAGTATGTAACTTGTGAGCATCTAAGCCTTGCCAGCTTCCCGGACCGAAATAAATAGCGACATCAACATCATCAGATAAATGGCCATCATCCGCATCAACCGCTTTAATACGTACATCAATATCTGGGTGATCTTCAGAAAATAAATTTAGCCTAGGTACTAACCACTGTATCGCAAAACTCGGCGGTAAGCTGATCGTAATAGAGCCTTTATCTCCTCTTGCAAGTAACCTTTCTGTCGCTTCATACAGGTGATTAAAAATATCTTTAATGTCTAGATGATAAGCCTGACCTTCCTCTGTCAGTAACAAGGCTCGGTTCTTTCTCATAAAAAGTTTTAAGCCTAAATGTTCCTCAAGTGACTTAATTTGATGAGAGACCGCGGCTTGAGTGACAAACAATTCATCAGCCGCTTTAGTGAAACTTAAGTGCCGAGCCGCAGCCTCAAAGGCTTTCAGTGCATTTAACGGGGGTAACCTTTTCAAAACAAACCAACTTACTCATTAGTTTTTCTAATGCGTGATATAAAAATAAGTCATTTTTAATAGTCAAACAATAGTTATAAAGTACACACATCAAAGAAAAACAAAGCGTTTTCACAAGTTTCCTTATTAGAAAATGAAATTTCGCCTTGTTGAACTTGATATCATGAAATTTAATTACATTAATATTACTAATATAGGAAATTCTATTATGTTAACAATTAAAAAACTAGTATTAGCTGCAAGTATAGTGGCATTTGGTGCGACAGCTAACGAAGAAAAAGTAGAAGTAAATCCAGAGTTAATTGAGTTTGCTAAACAAACAATTGAGCTAAATATTGAAGCTGTAAAAGCAGATATTGAAAAAGAAACGACGGTAAAGCCAGTTAAATTAATCGTTGTAGATAACTACGATGTGATGAATACAACTAAAGCGACTGAAATTGTTGCAGAAAACAACTTAGAGCAAATCCCATTTTAAGATTTGCTCTAATCTTTACTTACTTATCGAGCAATATCTAGCTCAGCAAATCCTTTCACCAAATCATCTAATTGTTTAATCTGACTTAAGAAAGTTTCTAACTGATCAAGTGGGAAAGCAGAAGGACCATCACATTTAGCCATATCTGGCTCAGGGTGCGATTCCATAAATAAACCTGCCAATTTTGTAGCCATACCAGCACGTGCTAATTCAGCCGTTTGATGGCGACGACCACCAGAAGCATCCCCCATAGGATCACGACATTGAAGAGCGTGTGTTACATCAAAGATAATTGGGCTACCGTTTGATACCTCTTTCATCACACCAAAACCTAACATATCAACCACTAGGTTATCGTAACCATGACAAGCACCACGCTCACACAACATAACTTTTTCGTTACCACATTCAGCAAACTTACTGACAATGTTTTTAACTTGTGGCGGACTCATAAATTGGGGCTTTTTAACGTTAATAACAGCACCTGTTTCTGCCATCGCACGCACTAAATCGGTTTGACGCGCTAAAAAAGCAGGTAACTGAATTACATCGGCTACTTCTGCTGTCGGTACGCATTGCTCAATTTCGTGAACATCAGTGATCACTGGAACATCGAATGTTTGCTTGATTTCTTCAAAAATCTTCAAGCCCTCTTCCATACCAGGACCTCGGTAAGAATTAATTGAAGAGCGGTTTGCTTTATCAAAAGAAGCTTTAAATACATAAGGAATACCGAGTTTATCTGTCACTTCCTTATAAGCTTCAGCAATTTGCATCGCTAAATCACGTGATTCCAGTACATTCATACCACCAAATAAAACAAATGGTTTATCGTTGTTAACTTCAATGTCTCTGACAAAGATAGATTTTTGATTCATGGTTCTCTCTTGTTTAAATTATTGTGCAATTATCTGCAGTACCTGACCACAGAACCATGCCGCATATGTACCAACTGCATAACCGAGTACTGCTAATAATACACCGACTGGCGCTAATGCTGGATGAAATGCACTTGCAACCACTGGCGCGGAAGCCGCACCACCTACATTAGCCTGACTGCCAACAGCCATATAAAACAGTGGCGCTTTTAGAAGCTTAGCTGAAACCAGTAATAAAATAGCATGGACACTTAACCAAATTGCGCCTAAGAAGAAATATATTGGGCTATCCGCTATGGCCAACACATTCATCTTCATACCGATTGATGCAACCAAAATAAAAATAAATAGGCGACCAATTTTAGAGGCACCATATGCTTCATGCTGGCGAGCACGTGTGAATGATAAACTCATACCTATTGTTGTCGCAGTAATAATCATCCAAAAGAACTTACTGTGTAAGCTAAATTGTGCACCATTAGGAACGTGTTCAATAAACCAAGGGGTAAGAAAGTCTGCTGCAATATGGCTCACAGCAACGGTCGCAAATGTGATACTAAGCATCCCCACAAGGTTATCGAGGCTAGTGGGTTTATTGTTCGCTTTTTCTATTGCTTCAGCTTTGACTTTTAACTCTTCAACAGCAGAAGTATCAGCCCCAGTAAAGTTATCAAATGCTTTTGAACGGCTAGCTAAAAATAGAAGAACTGCTAACCAAATATTACCGACAATGACATCGACAGCAATCATAGCAGAGAAAATATTATCGCCCGCTTGATAGATCTCTTTCATCGCAGCTTGGTTAGCACCGCCACCAATCCAACTACCTGCTACTGTTGTCATCCCACGCCACACGGCATCTGGCCCTGTAGTTGATAACATATCAGGTGAAATCGTTCCCATGATCATTAAGGCAATAGGCCCACCAATGACAATACCCAATGTACCAATTAAAAACATGATCAGCAGCTTAGGGCCTAAAGCAATAATTGCTTTAATATCGATACTGAGTGTTAGCAAGACAATTGCAGCAGGCAGTAAGTATCGGCTAGCCACATAATAGATATTGGACTGACTGGCATCAATGATGCCAAAAGTATTTAATAATGAAGGTAAAAAATAACACACCAAAACAGTTGGGAATATGGTGTAGAACTTTCGCCAAAAGCTGTTATTTAAGTTGTGGGTATAAAAAACAAGGCCTAAAAAGGCCATCAAAATACCAAAGATGGTTGCATCATTGGTAAAGATAGCAGAGTCAAAGATCATAGATTTGAATGAAGGAAATTAATGAAAAGTTGGCTCATCTGAATTAAAACCAGTGTTTTGTTCCAGCTGAGATTTAAGTAACTTAGCAACAGGATCATCCGGGCAATTTTCTACAAAATAGCGGTAATCAGCTACAGCTAAGGGTTTGCATTCCAATTGCTCTAATAAATAACCACGATCTCTTCTGTGGTAAGGGTTATCAGGTTCAGATTTAACTAACGCTTCACAAACGGCTAACGCTTTTTGATAATCGCTTTGTGTCAGTAAAATTGATTTGTAACTGATCAAAATTTGACGAACCCAATCTTCATCTAAGCTAGCTTCAACCGCGATTTCTTTTTGTCCATCTTCTAATTTATCTTGATATAAAGCTTGAATTTGAGGCCAATCAAGCGAGTTACCTGTAGAAGCTTCGATAAAGATGTATTCATTATCATCCACTTCGATACGCACCAATGCAGTATTTGGTGCTTGAACAAGCTCAGTCTTAAAGCCAACTGTACGAGAAAAATCGGCTAATAGCATAGCAAGCACATTGGATTGCCCTGTCTTAAAGCTGAGTACATCAAATACGCTGTAGTGCCTAGCATCAAATTTGATACCGACTCTTTCTGGAATTGAGAAGATGTTATCGATGTAGAAGAAATCGAGAAGTAGCCTTACTTTTTCTAATTGCCCATCCAAGCCCACACATTCTGACGTTTTATTAATCAAAAGTTCAGATAACGCGATGTATTCTTCAACGGCCACCTGCACTAATTCATCATCCATCTGTTCAGATAGTTGATTGGTATAAAGGAAAAATAAAGAATCAAAATTGTGATTTGGTAAATTCGACACGGAAATTCAAGCTACTCGATTATTTGATCATACTTATATGAAGGTGAAAATCCATTTTTCAATACTTGCCAATAAATAACAAGCTAAATGGCTTATTAAAAAATGAGTGCTTGTTTAGTCACCGCAATTTTCGCTGCTACCACTACCCAGCTCCAAGAGAGAATAAAAGCAACAATTCGGGCTTTATTGTTTTTTGCCCACTTAAAGGTGGCTACGCCACAAACGATATAGAGAATAACAGCAATTAACTTTTCAGTTAACCAAGGTACTTGGAAAGGATATTGTTGTATCGTCATCATTAAACCAACAGCCGATAATAACAGTAAAGTATCGATGGCGTGTGGCAAAATTTTCACCCACTTCGCTTGAAGTGTTGGGCTTTGTCTCATTAACCAAAAAAAGCGTAATGAAAAAAGGATAACGCTAATCAGTACTAGCGTTAAGTGAGTATGTTTTATTGCAATATATGGCATAGTTTCGTTTCAGGTCTAAAAGTTAATCCGGATGTTGAGTTAAAATCGACTCAAATTCATCTATGTTATCGATGAAGATTTCAACCACCTTGGGATCAAATTGTAAACCGCTTTGCGAACGAATGTAATCTATTGTTTTATCAACTGACCAGGCATCTTTATAGCAACGTCTGTTTCGTAGCGCATCATATACATCTGCTAAAGCAACAATGCGGCCGTAAACATGAATTTCTTCACCTTTTTTGCCTTTTGGATAACCTGAGCCATCCCAATGTTCATGATGATCTTGAGCAATGATGGCGCTTGCTTTGATAATTGGGCGTTTACTGTCTTTTAGAATTTCATAACCAATCTGAGCATGCTCTTCCATCAATGCTCGCTCTTCACTATCAAGCCTTGCAGGCTTATGTAAGATGCTGTCAGCCACGCCAACCTTGCCAACATCATGTAATGGAGAAGCAAACATAATTTGTTCTGCTTCACGCTCTTCAATACCCAGTTTAAGTGCAATTAACTGA
This sequence comes from Marinifaba aquimaris, assembly GCF_013328345.1. Classification (GTDB taxonomy): domain Bacteria; phylum Pseudomonadota; class Gammaproteobacteria; order Enterobacterales; family Alteromonadaceae; genus Marinifaba; species Marinifaba aquimaris. The sequence continues at coordinate 50,388 of NZ_JABULX010000004.1, read as the reverse complement.
CTATATAGAGACACACGCTTTACATGGTTGCCCGTTTCTTTAGAACGGTGCTCTACCGCTTCACTTAAACGCATAACAATTTCACGTTGTGTATCTTCTAGATCACGGGTCAGTAACACGTTATCAAATGCAAGTTGTACATGAGACGTAAACAGTTCAATCAAATACCTATCGTTATCTGATAATTCAGTGTTGATACCAGCAATATAAAGTAATGAGCCTTGAGATGATTTACTGTTGCAATAAGCAATGACATAGTCATTACCATAAACAATTTCGCGGTTATTTAAAGCTTGGTTGAAGGACTGCATCATCTCAGCAGATAACACTTCTTTGACGGGCTTTCCTTCAGCATCAGAGAATTCACCTTGACCTGCAATTACAACTAGATCATTTGAATATGACTCTGAGTTTGCCACTAAAGTTGTTGCATACATGGCTTTGTCACTGGAGCTAATAACTGAGGTAAGCTGCTGAACAATACCGCCGATGAAAGATTCCATCGATTGAACTGAAAATAAATCAGTGGATGCTTTGATGATCTTTTCCAAGCCTTTGCGGTTTTCTTCAATTGCAATGATATCTCGATATGAGCGAAGACTCGCCATAACGACTGTAAATAGCTTTTGAGCTGTTAATTCAGTTTTTGACTTATAGTCATTGATATCATAATTGACGATGACTTGTCGTTCAGGGGCTTGGCCTGGTTGACCGGTTCGAAGAATAATTCTGACAAAATGATTATCAGCTTGTTGGCGAATAAACTCGGCTACTTTAAGACCCGCATCATCGGTTTCCATCACCACATCGAGTAATACAATTGCTGCATCTGGGTGAGAGAGTAATACCTCTTCAGCTTCTTTCCCTGAATAGGCACTAATAAATTCAAGACCTTTGTTTTGAAACTCAAAATCACTTAACGCTAGCTTAGTGACGGCATGCACTTCTGGTTCATCATCAACTATGATGATTTTCCAGTTATCTTCGTGATCCTCGATGGCATCGTTATCCATGTCATCATCGGCAAATAAAAAATCTGTCACCGTAAAATCCTTGCAAAAAGTACAGCAGAATAGCAATCTACTTTATATATCGTTTTTCTGTTTAGACTTTAGCAGGTTGGTGGCGATTTATAAAAGTTTTGCGAAGGTAATTCTGTCATTTCCTGACAAATCTTGGCAACTGGCAATGTGACTGTAGCCAAATTGAGCAAAGATAGTTTGAACTGAAACCGCTTGGTCATAACCATGTTCTAGTAGCAAGTACCCACCTGGTGCCAAGTATAATTTAGCCTGTTCAATAATCAAACGTATATCATCTAGCCCATCGACACCACTAGATAACGCTGAATCGGGTTCAAACTTAACATCTCCCTGATTGAGATGAGGATCATTAAGCTCAATATAAGGAGGATTTGAGACAATCAAATCAAAAGAAGACTGAGATGGTTGGAAAGGTTCAAACCAAGAGCCATGTCTGACATCTATGCCAAGTTCAAGTGCACGTGAATTGCTTTTCGCTAATGCGACAGCGCCTTGATTAAAATCAGTTGCAAAAATTTGCCAGTTAGGTAATTCAGATTTAAGGGCTAATGCAATAGCACCGGTACCCGTACCTAAATCAAGCAGTGTCTTTTTCTCAAAAGGGGTTTGAGCAATTAACTCAAGCGCTTTATCTACTAGGGTTTCAGTATCAGGTCTAGGGATCAGAGTATCTGAAGAAACAGCTAATTTAAGTGACCAAAACTCACGATACCCTAAAATATAGGCAATAGGCTCACCACTTACTCTTCTTTTTACAAAACCTTGAAACTGAGTAAGCTGAGCGTCGGTAAGACGTTTATCGGGCCAAGTAAATAGGTAGCTCCGATTATCCTGTGCAATACAGTCGAGCAATAAAAGCTCTGCGTCTAGCTTGGCTGTATCTGAAGCAGTAAATTGATGACTTGCCCAATTAACTGCTTCATCATATCTCATTTTCATTAATCGTTATCGGCAAGTGCCGCTAGCTGATCAGCTTGGTGCTCTTGAACAATAGGATCAAGCAATGCATTTAAATCACCTTCAACGACATCACTTAACTTGTATAACGTTAAGTTAATTCGATGGTCAGTCACACGACCTTGTGGGTAATTGTAAGTACGGATACGCTCTGAACGATCACCACTACCCACCAATAAGCGACGTGTAGAATCTTCTTCTGCTTGACGCTTTTCATCTTCAGCCGCTTGTAAACGTGCTTGTAATACAGATAAAGCTCTGGCTTTGTTCTTGTGTTGGGAACGCTCATCCTGACATTCAACCACAACGCCTGTCGGTAAGTGAGTAATACGAATAGCAGAGTCAGTTTTGTTTACGTGCTGACCACCAGCACCTGATGCACGGAAAGTATCAATACGTAAGTCAGCGGGATTAATTTCAATTGCTTCTGATTCCGGAACTTCAGGTAAAATAGCAACTGTACAAGCAGATGTATGAATACGACCCTGCGATTCAGTTTCAGGTACACGTTGTACACGGTGCCCACCTGACTCAAATTTCATTCGACCGTAAACGCTATCGCCAGAAACTAAAGCAACCACCTCTTTATAACCGCCGTGTTCACCTTCATTGCTATTCATTAGTTCTACACGCCATCCCTGAGTTTCAGCAAAACGTGAGTACATACGGTACAAGTCACCAGCAAAGATTGCCGCTTCGTCACCACCAGCACCAGCACGAATTTCAACATAGCAGTTGTAGTCATCATTAGGATCACGTGGTAATAACAAGATTTGAAGCTCATCTTGAAGACGCTCAATGTCAGCTTTTGCTGCTTTGATTTCTTCTTGTGCCATTTCTCGCATTTCGGCATCGTCTTCTTCCAACATTTCATGCGCAGAAGCTAAATCTTCTTCTGCCTGCTGATAAGACTGGAATGCTTTAACCACAGACTCTAATTGTGAAAACTCTTTCGATAAGCTTCTGAATTTATCTTGATCGCCAATCACATCAGGATCGCCTAGCAAAGCTTGAACTTCTTCATAGCGTTCAACTAGGATTTCTAATTTACGTAAAATTGAATCTTTCATAAGGTACTTACTTTTTTACCAAGCCGAATTGGTCGGCTATTAAATTAATCGTTTCAGCATCATCAGCGGTTGCCGCCTCGCGAATCATTTTTGTCGGAGCATGCATTAACTTGTTGGTTAATCGGTTTGCCAGTTCTAATAAAACTTGCTCTGCCTCAATGCCTTGCTCAATCTGCTTTAGCGCTCTTTGCAAGCTTTCATCTTTCACTTGCTCACAGGTTTGACGATAACTTCGGACATAGTCGACCGATTTTAATGATTCGAGCCAAGCAAAATATCTTGCTTGTTCTCTTTCAATGTAAACAAGCGCTTGTTTAGCCGCTTGCTCTCTTTGTTTCTGGTTTTTCTCAACGATGCCCATTAAATCGTCGACGGTATACAAGTAAACATTATCGACTTCATTTACTTGCTCTTCAATATCCCTAGGTACAGCAATATCAACCATCAGCATAGGTTGGTTGAGGCGCTGCTTTAAGGCTTGTTCTACCATGCCTTTTCCTATTATAGGTAAGGTACTAGCAGTTGAAGAAACAACCACATCTGTTTGAGCAAGTAACTTCGGGATCTCATTTAAAGTTGCTGTATTAGCACCAAACTCACTGGCTAACTCTTGAGCTCTAACTAAAGTGCGATTAGCGACAGTTAAATTCTCACAACCGGCTTCGGTTAGGTGACGAGCGACAAGTTCAATCGTCTCCCCTGCTCCAACAAGAAGAACATTAGACTGCTTTAGATCTGCAAATATGTGTTTCGCTAAATTAACAGCAGCAAAGGCCACGGATACAGCAGATGAGCCTATTTCTGTGTGTGTTCGAACATCTTTAGCTACGGTGAATACATGCTGAAATAACCGCTCCATCATTGTCAACGCATGACCGCGTGTTTTAGCTTGCGAGAAAGCTTGTTTTAACTGTCCTAAAATCTGCGGTTCACCTAAAACAAGCGAATCTAAGCCACAAGCAACCGACATAATATGCTCGACCGCATCTGCTTCTTGTTTAAAGTAAATAACAGGTTTTAATTCAGCTGCATTGAGAGAGAAAAAATCGGCTAACCAATCCAGTGCGTGACTAGAGCCAAATGACGAGCCAAATAGATAAACCTCAGTGCGGTTACAGGTAGAAACTACAACAACTTCGTCGATATCGCACCTAGCCCTTATACTCTCCACTGCTTCATCGAGTAAGTCACTGGAAAATACAACTTTCTCCCGTATACTAACCGGAGCTGTTTTGTGACTAACACCAAAGGAGAATAAGGCCATTGTTTCGCTTAATAAAAATAATAAGGGACGCTAAAGATATAAAAGCGGCTAATTTTACGAGAAGGTTACACAGAAAGAAAGCGATATCGTCAAATACTCGTAACCATTTATTTAAACAATTGGGCATGTTCGCTTTCTTGGCTTTTATGTTGTTACTTAGTGGCTGTCAAACCACACAAGAACCGCTTACTGCAGAACAGTTAACACATATAGGCCAAATTCAAGATTTTGAGCTGAAAGGAAAGATTGCAATCTTAACGCCTAAAGATAAAGATTCGATTAATTTTTATTGGCAGCAAACCAAAGATGAATACGATATTCGTTTTACGACATTTTTGGGTGTAGAAGTAGCTAGCATCAAAGGCAATTATCAATCGATAACCATAGAGGCAGATGGTAAAACTTATCAGTCCAATGAACCAGAACTCCTTTTACAGGAAGTTACAGGCTGGAAAATCCCATTGAGACGCCTATCTAAATGGGTAACGGGTAATGTTCGCGGTGTCGTTATGGCAAAACACCCAGACACAGAGCTTCCTAAACGTGTTTTGGCTAGAGTCAGCTCTGAAGAGGAATGGATGGTAGATTATGATAAATATCGCACTGTACATAAATTACAATTACCGCACCGCTTAACCCTCAAGCAATACAAATTAAAAATTAATATGGCAATTAACGATTGGACGTTGAATTAATGCAGTACCGTTGTCCTTCACCAGCTAAAATTAACTGGTTTCTTCATATTACTAATCGCCGCCAAGACGGTTATCATGAGTTACAAACGCTTTTTCAGTTTGTTGATTTGAATGATTATCTGACTTTTGAGTTAAGAAATGACGATAAGATTGCATTAACAGGCGACTTAGCGGGTGTCAGCGCTGAGCAAAACCTGATATACCAAGCAGCGTTAGCATTACAACATATCAGTGAAAATAAATGTGGTATCAACATCAATGTTGAAAAAAATATACCAACAGGCGCAGGTTTAGGCGGTGGCTCTTCTAATGCAGCAACATGTCTTTTAATGCTCAATAAATTGTGGAAATTAAACTTTTCCTTACCACACCTAGCCGAAATTGGTTTATCACTTGGTGCTGATGTACCTATTTTTGTATACGGCTTCAGTGCTTTTGCTGAAGGTGTTGGTGAAAACTTATTGAAAGCAGAGCTAACACAACCCCATCTACTTTTAGCGATGCCAAAAGAAACTCATATTTCAACAGCAGCCATTTTTACTGATCCCGATTTGAAGCGCAATTGCGAAAAAATTGCGCTAAATGACTATCATTTTGAAAATACAACAAATGTTTGCCAACCAATTGCCGCTAAACGTTATAACTTTGTTGCAAAAACCTTAAGCTGGTTGGTAGAATACGCGCCGTCTCGTATGACAGGCACAGGTGCATGTTGTTTTGCTGTTTTCCAAAGTGTTACGGAGTTGGAAAACTGCCTCAATCACAAGCCCGAATATGTCGATTGCTTTTCTGTAAAAGCCATGAATACATCCAGCTGCCATCAATACATAGCGAAACAATTTAACTAGTTTTTTATTATTTGTTTAAGTGCAACTAAACTTGAACGAGTATTTGACCCGACATTATACATCCCTGAGGTTTTAGCCGTGCCTGACATGAAAATCTTTGCTGGTAACGCAACGCCAGAGCTTGCTAAAAAAATAGCAAATCGCCTATACACACAACTAGGTTCTTGCGACGTAGGTCGCTTTAGCGATGGTGAGATCAGCGTACAAATCAACGAAAACGTACGTGGTTCTGATGTGTTTATCATTCAGTCAACTTGTGCACCAACAAATGACAACTTAATGGAATTGATTGTAATGATCGATGCATTGCGTCGCGCATCTGCTGGTCGTATCACTGCGGTTATCCCTTATTTTGGTTACGCACGTCAAGACCGTCGTGTCCGTTCAGCTCGTGTACCTATCACAGCAAAAGTAGTAGCTGACTTCATTTCGAATGTCGGTGTAGACCGCGTATTGATGGTTGATTTACACGCTGAACAAATCCAAGGTTTCTTCGACGTTCCAGTTGATAACGTATTTGGTAGCCCTATTTTACTTGAGCATATGCGTGAACAAAACTTCGAAAATCCTGTAGTGGTTTCTCCAGATATTGGTGGCGTTGTAAGAGCTCGTGCTATCGCTAAGCAATTTGATGACTGTGATTTAGCAATCATTGACAAAAGACGCCCTCGTGCGAATGTTGCTCAAGTAATGCATATCATTGGTGAAATCGAAGGCCGTGATTGCATTATCGTCGATGACATGATTGATACAGGCGGCACGTTATCAAAAGCAGCTGCAGCGCTTAAAGAGCGTGGTGCAAAACAAGTTTACGCTTATGCAACTCACCCTGTATTCTCTGGTAACGCAGTAGAAAACATTAAAGATTCACAAATTGATAAGTTAATCGTGACTGACTCGATTCCATTATCAAAAGAAATGGCAAAGTTGAAGAAAGTTGAGCAATTAACGTTAAGCACTATGCTTGCTGAAGCAATGCGTCGTGTAAGCAACGAAGAGTCAATCTCGGCAATGTTTGAAGACTAAATAGAGTCTAGCTAGAACATTAAATATAAAAAAACCGCTGTTAAAGCGGTTTTTTTATGTCTTGCTTTAGCTTGTATTATTTAGCTTGCAACGCGACCTCATTTATCAGGCGTCTAAGCCAGATATGGCTGGCATCATGATGCAGTAAAGGGCTCCAGATCATTTTAAGCTCGAGCTGAGGTAACTCGAATGGCGGCTTACGGATCACTAAATTACCATCGTTAAGATAGCTATGGCAGGCGCGTTTAGGCACAGTAACCAATAGTTTTTTCTCTAAGGCGAGCTGAATTGCAACATGATAATTACGTGTAAATACACATATCTTCCTCTGTTTACCGATAGCAGCCAATGCTTCATCTACCCAACCTAGCTTTTGAACATCCTTGGTGTCCATCCCAACACCGACACCGAAGCCTGTTTTACTCACCCAGATATGCTGTGAAGCAAGATAGTTTTCTAAAGTGAGATCATCCGCTGCTGGGTGATCTTTATGCGTTAAACACACAAAATCATCCATCCAAACTTGTTTTTGATGAAACGAAATAGGCAAATCTTCAAAACGATTGATTGCCATATCAATTTTACCCGCTTCTACATCATGGAAGGTCACATCACTCGGCGTCATGATATCCAAAGATACGTGTGGGGCTTCAACTTGCAAGCGAGATAATAAAGGAGGTAACAAAGTGGATGCAGCGTAATCGCTTGCCATGATGCGATACACCCTATCGCTCTCTTGTGCGACAAACTGCTCAGAGGGTTGTAAAGCCTGCTCTAGCTCTAACAGTACTTTGCGCACTACGGGTTGGAGCTTACGAGCTTTTTCTGTTGGAGACATACCGTCACTGGTGCGAACAAGAATGGGATCATTTAATAAATTGCGCAAACGTTTTAACCCATTACTCATAGCAGGTTGAGTAATGTTGAGCTGGCTAGCTGCACGCGTTACGTTTTGCTCTCGTAGCAAAACATCTAAATAGATCAATAAATTCAGGTCTATATTGGCAATATTCAAACTGTCTGTCCCTAATTAAGCAGTTAAAACAGTATAAATGAAATTTATGAAATCATCAGCCCCTATAGGAAAACTAAATATTCATCTTACGTTAATTATCCCTCTCTATAGTGAGCAAATAAACCAAAATGGCTTACACTTATAACTGCAAGAATTCTAAGGAGTATTTATGGCCAGACCATTGAATATGGCGGATGTTGATAAAGCATTAGATGGATTTACAATCCCACCTCGTCCAAAACTATTAATTGCGCTACAAGCAGAACTAGAAAGCGCAGAGCCTAATATTCACAATATCAGTAATCTAATTAACCAAGACGTAGGTGTTGCTGGTTTTACATTAAAAGTTGTCAACTCAGCTGTTTTTGGCTTATCCAGTAAGGTCAGCAGTGTTGAGCACGCTTGTAATTTTCTCGGCATAGATAAGGTCGTCAAGTTAGTTCGAAGTATTTTATTAAGGTATACACTTTCACAATCACCTGAAGATGACTTTTTAACAAGCCTTTGGTCAAGCTCTGAACTCATTGCTAACACATGTTCAGCTTTAGCAAGTTACTTTGATATTGAAGAGTCAGATGATGCTTTCACATTAGGCATGTTTCACAATGCAGGCATGGCATTAATCTACATGCAAAATGATGACTACCCGCAAGTTGTCGAGCAATCTTACCGGCAAAACACTTCGAGCATAGGCGAATTTGAGGAAGCCAGCTTTGAATCATCTCATGAAGTGTTAGGTTTTTTAATTTCTCAAAATTGGGGGTTATCAGCGCTATTAAGCAATGTTATTGCTTATCACCATTCGTCATCAGTCATATTAACTACAGGCTCATTTGATGAAAAACAGTTATTTTGTGTACTCAAATTAGCTGAACACATGACAAGCTTATCTAAAATTTTAGGCCAATCAGAAATCGATCATGAATGGGAGAAGAACAAGCAAATTATCCTAGATATCCTAGAAATTGAAGAATATCAGTTAGATGATTTGGGCGAGGTATTATTCGGTTATGGTATTGATACGCTTTACCACAAGTCTTAAATATAACTAATCAAATAAGCTTGCCATCGTATCGGCAAATTTAACAAAAGTGGCACTGCGCTGTGTGGTGCCACGCCATACTAAACCAATCTCTCTAAACGCAAGTTTTGTCGGTTCAATCGCCACTAATTCAGTCCCTTTTAATAACCCTGTATCAATGGCTATTTGAGGGATAAAGGTCGCTCCTAATTGACAATTTGCCAATTGAACTAAAGTTTGTAAACTCGTTGCAGCTAACGGGTTTATTTTTTCACTGTTAACGAGTTGGCATGCAGAAATGGCATGTTGTGTCATACAATGTTCTTTTTCTAACAGATAAATACTTTGATTTGGCAATTGTTCAAAGCTTTTGAAGCTCTGTGAGTTTTTAGCTAGGTTTAGGTCTAAAAATTGTTGATGTGCAACCAGCCAAAATTTATCTTTCCCTATCAAACGCGTTTTAAAATTCCCAATCTCAACCGGTAGCGCTAAAATCAAACAATCTAGCTCACCGGCATCTAATAATTTTAGTAAGTTATCCGTAGTATCTTCTTTAAGTTCAGGCTCAAAATCTGGATAAATTTTTTGAATATCTTGGTACAAATATTTAATGATAAAAGGCGCAATAGTTGGAATACAACCAACTCTCAATTGGCCCACCATTTCTTGGCCTGCGAGGTTCCTATCGGCTAATTCAGCCACTCTTTGAACTATATCTTTAGCTTGATTAACGACTTGCTCACCAAAGGCAGTAAAAATAAAAGATTTGTTGTCTCTTTCAATCAATTGTTTATCAAGTTGCTCTTCTAAATTTTGAATACCAGTGCTAAGTGTCGACTGACTGACAAAGCAGGCTTTAGCTGCCTTGTTGAAATTCTGATATTCATACAATCGAATAAGATATTGTAGATTTCTGATACTAGGTAATTTTTTCATTATTTTGGTGAGTTATTTTTGATCAAAAAAGGCGAGTTAAACTCGCCTTTTATTTATGATGCTTTTTTCTTAGCAGGAGCGCGTTTCTTTTTCTGCTCTTCTTGCCATTCTCCTTCACGGAAAAATGCACTCCAGCCTGATGCTTTACCTTCTGGGGTCTCTGACATCAAGTACTGAGATTTAGTTTTTCGGCTAAATCTAACAATTGCAGGATTGCCTTCAGGATCTTTTTCAGGTCCGTCTGCAAGATAATAGAATTTACTCGAAATTCGATCCCTAAAACGTTTAAGTTCAGACACTTTAGGAGCGCGCGTTTCTCTTGATTTAGGGAACGTATGCGCTGCTAAAAATATACCCGCCGCACCATCTCTTAATACGAAATAAGCTTCAGACTTTTCACATTCCAACTCTGGAATGTGGACTGGATCTTCTTTAGGTGGAGCAGGCTCGCCACTTTTAAGCAGCTTACGTGTATTTTTACATTCTTCGTTTGTACACCCAAAGTACTTGCCAAATCGACCATTTTTAAGCTGCATTTCTGCACCACACTTATCACAGTCAAGGACAGGGCCATCGTAACCTTTAATTTTAAAGCTACCCTTCTCTACTTTGATGCCTTCACAAATTGGTGAATTACCACAAACGTGTAGTTTACGTGTTTCATCTATAAGATAGCTGTCCATAGCGGTACCACATAAATCACAACGCTCTTTAGCCATTAAAGCATTTGTTTCTGCGCTTTCATCAGCATCTGCAGCAACCGCTTCTTCACCTGGCGTTAAGTTCATTGTATGCGTACAGCGCTCTTTTGGCGGCAATTGATAGCCACTACAACCTAAGAATACACCTGTCGATGCAGTGCGCACCGTCATATGACGACCACACTTTTCACATTCAATATCCGTCGCAATAGCTTGGTTGGTTCGCATACCACCCTCTTCAGGTGGAAGCTCTGCATTAGTTAGCGTATCGGTAAAATGCTTATAGAATTTGTTTAGTACATCTTTCCATGAACGATCGCCTTCAGCGATGTCATCTAGACGCTGCTCCATCTTAGCAGTGAAGTCATAACGCATCAGATCTTCAAAATTTTCAGATAAACGATCCGTAACAATCTCACCCATTTTTTCAGCATAAAAGCGTTTATTTTCTAACCGAACATAACCGCGGTCTTGAATTGTTGAAATAATAGAGGCGTATGTAGATGGACGACCAATACCTTGTTTTTCTAACTCTTTAACAAGCGCCGCTTCACTGAATCTTGCTGGTGGCTTCGTAAAGTTCTGCTTAGGGTTTAATTTCTCTAAGGTTAATACTTCACCTGCCTTCACATCAGGTAATAACTGATCTTCATTACCTTTTTTAGATACAGGCGGTTGAATTCTCGTCCAACCATCAAAAACGAGTACTCGGCCTTTAGCTTTTAATTGGTAATCACCTGAATCAACAGTAATAGTCGAACTGTCGTATTTAGCCGGTACCATCTGACATGCAACAAATTGACGCCAAATCAGTTCATACAAACGCTTAGCATCGGCATCCATATTCGCTAAGTGGCCAGACAATACATTGACATCAGAAGGGCGTATTGCTTCGTGCGCTTCTTGTGCGCCCTCTTTACTGCCGTATAAGTTGACTTTTTCTGGTAGGTAGTTTTTACCTAATTCTGACTCGATGTAAGTTCTACAAGACGCTAGCGCTTCAGAGCTCAGGTTCGTTGAGTCTGTACGCATATAAGTGATGTAACCGCCTTCGTATAAACGCTGAGCTAACATCATGGTCTTTTTAACACCAAACCCAAGGCGAGTACTTGCCGCTTGCTGCATCGTTGATGTGATAAAAGGAGCGGAAGGTTTGCTAGATGTAGGTCTATCTTCGCGCTTGGCAACCACAAATGGGTTAGCGTTAAGTGAATCTAACGCCTTGTTTGTTTCAGCTTCGCTATTAGGCCTAAAGTTTTCGCCATTAAACTTGTTTACAAAAAGGTTTAACGCTTGGGCAGCTTGTGTTTGCGTATCCGCGGTTACTTCCCAAAATTCTTCTGGAATGAAAGCTTTAATGGCACGTTCTTTCTCAACCACCAAGCGAACAGCAACAGATTGAACACGACCTGCTGATAAGCCACGAGCGACTTTTTTCCACAGAAGAGGTGAAACCATAAAACCAACAACTCGGTCTAAAAAGCGACGAGCTTGCTGTGCATTAACGCGATCAATATTTAATTCTTCAGGTTCAGAGAAAGCATTTTGGATAGCTGACTTTGTAATTTCATTAAAAACCACACGACGGTATTGATCTTCTTCGCCACCAATCAGCTCTTTTAGGTGCCAAGCAATGGCTTCCCCTTCTCTATCCAAATCGGTTGCGAGATAGATAGTGTCAGCATCTTTAGCGAGTTTTTGTAATTCAGCAACTACCTTTTCCTTGCCTGGTAGTACTTCATAATCTGCCGCCCAGTCTTTTTCTGGGTTAATACCCATTCGATTGAATAAAGCTTTCTTTTCTTTTTTCTTTTTATATTCAGCCTTTTGCTCTGGTGTCATGCCCTTTGTTTCAGCAGCTGTAGAACCAGCTTTTGCCTTATTTGCACGGCCAGATGTTGGAAGATCACGCACATGACCTACACTTGATTTAACAATGTAGTCATTGCCTAAATATTTATTGATCGTTTTCGCTTTTGCAGGCGACTCGACGATAACTAACGATTTGGTCATAAATTATTTGAAAATTCTTTTTTGACTAATAATGCAATAAAAAGTGTCTTACTTTGATACTTATTAGGTATATCTGCAATTTTGCTCAGTCGCAAGGGATTTTTGTAAAGTTCGCGTTTTAACCCAATAGCAATAAGGCTTAGAGGGGATATAATCAAGCTAAATATAGTGTTTTTTTTCACTATTAAAAGCTTTTTTTAATTATTTTTATAAGTCTTCACTATGAAATACTACGAAATCAACTTTGATGGCCTAGTTGGGCCAAGCCATAATTATGCAGGTTTATCGCTAGGTAATCTAGCCTCAAAAAACAATGCTAACTTAACATCGACACCAAAAGCCGCTGCTTTACAGGGGTTAGAAAAAATGCGTACCTTGATTAAATTAGGTCTTAAGCAAGGTGTTTTACCGCCTTTAGCCCGACCTAATTTAACAACATTGCAGCAACTTGGTTTTAATGGTGATATCGAGCAAATGTTAAAAGCAGCGTACGAGCATGAGCCCGCGTTACTTGCTTCAGCGTATTCTGCATCCAATATGTGGGTTGCTAATGCAGCGACGGTTTCTGCAAGCCCAGATACCCAGGATAACAAAGTAAACTTTACTCCTGCTAATTTAGTCAGCCAATTTCATCGTTCTATTGAAGCGGTGCAGACACAGCGAAACTTAAAGCATATTTTCAATAATACGCATTTTTTCCACCATCATGACCCACTACCCGCTCATCAGCATTTTGCTGATGAAGGTGCCGCAAACCATACTCGACTTACACCTGAGTATGGTAAAGCTGGTTTGAGTCTGTTTGTATATGGCCAGTCGATAAAAGAGCCAGAAAATGCACCTAAAAAATTCCCAGCTAGACAAACTCTTGAGGCTTGTCAGGCGATTGCACGAGCACACCAATTAACGGCTGAACAAACGGTATATATCAAACAAAACCCAGATGTCATTGATGCAGGGGTGTTTCATAACGATGTGATTGCTGTCGGTAATTTAAACGTACTTTTTTATCATCAAGATGCATTTGAAGATACAAAAGCCGTGCAAACGGAGTTAAATGAAAAGTGGGCAAAAATAAGTGACAAACCACTTTATTTTGTTGAAGTGCCAAGAGAGCAAGTTTCCGTATCGGATGCTGTAAAATCGTATTTGTTTAATACCCAACTAATCGCTTTAAACGATAACGAAATGGCTTTAATCGCGCCAACAGAATGCCAACAAACACTTGCGGTACATGACTATTTAACCGAACTTGTTAATTTGGATAACCCTATAGCCAAAGTTGTATATCAAGATGTTAAGCAAAGTATGCGAAACGGTGGTGGACCAGCTTGTTTAAGGCTACGCGTTTGCTTAAACGAAGCCGAACTTGCTGCGGTTAACCCCAACTTTGTATTAGATGAAGCAAAAATAGATGCACTTAAAGTGATTGTTGAGCAACATTATCCAGAAACTCTCGATTTAGCATCATTGGCAAACGTTGATACGTATCAGCAAATACAAAAAGCCAATCAAGCACTTGCTGAATTTTTTGAGATAAATGAAGAGTTTTAGCAAATAATCACTTCACACTAGATATAAAAAAGGCCATCAAATGATGGCCTTTTTTAGTTTAGCTAATTTGATACAAAATTACCTGTCATCCGTAATAGTTAACATACCAATGTTGGTTTCTGTACCCGCTTCCGTAGTGATTTTAATGCTGAGCTGACCGCTAAATTTTTCGTTACCCTCTCCCGCTTTTTCTTCAGTAAGTAGAATCGAGAATGGGTCACCGTAAGAGTATTCTTGCTCTGTGGCACCTTCCAATAAACCATTACTGCTAGAGACAGATATTCTCGTTTTATCAGGCATTGGATTATGGTTTTCATCAACAATGAAAATATCGAGAACAACAGAAGGCGTTGTTACTAAATTAACAGACGTGATTATCTGGCCAGTATTACTATTCACTATGACTGGATTGGCTGGCGTACCTGATGATATTGGTCGAGATATAGTACCACCAATGTGTTTAAGCGACCTACTACATATACCAAGTAGCTCATTACGTTCAGAACACGTTATGCCATTGAATAAGCCATCTGCCTTATCAAAAGTGCCATTTTGGTTGTAATCGAGTGAATACTCAAACTGACCACCAGGGCTTTGACATACGGCATCTGATTCGGCACCTTCAGAAGGGCTACCATCGGCTTTTCTGCCACAGAAAAAACCATCCATATTGTAATCAATGAATAATTCATCACGATCACCAAAGGCTTCACCTTCATCAAAATAACCATTGCCATTTGCATCGATAAAAGTTTCTTCACCGACAGCGTAGGCCAATATACTTGTGTGTGCTGATTTACCATAAGCAGGGTCTATCATGTCAAATAATTCACCATTATTTACGCAAATAGTAGTACCTACCTGTCTCTCTCCAGCATCAATGATTAAGTTTCGGTTAAAATCACAAAAACCGTTTGCTAAACCACTGGCATAAACAGGTGATGCACTTCTCCAATTGAGCGAACAAGCACCATTTTCTGTTATACAGCTTGGTTCAATTTGTCCGGATGATGTAACAAAACTAACTGCAGTACCATCAGGTACCGGGTTGTTGTAACGATCAGATAAATATACGGTAACTGGATTTTCAACACCTGCTATACCCCAGGCTTCTACTGCAAAAAACTCAGTTGCTGTTGTAAAGCTATTTTGATCAGGGATACCAGAAGATACTGTTAACTGATCAGATACAGCGCGCACTCTCAGTGAAGATTCTGTACTATCAACACAACTGCCATTTGGTTTCGCTAAGCTTGCAACAACTCGAACAGGTGTTGCTACGTGACCCGATTTAACAATCGCTTTTACCATACCGTCGTTGGTAGTGGTTACAGGGCCATCTTCTAATGTGTTTGGGAAAATCTCAATACCACCAACATCCGTTGATAATTCAAAACATATCTCCGCACTATTAGCAGGGTTTGAATTTGCATCAAGTACCCTAAAGCTGACTTCAGCTACTTCTGCTTGACCTGAACTTGGGAAAGAAATAATTCGAGCTTCATTGTCTCCATTTATACTAATTCCTTCATATTGAATCGATGTAGTAGGGACATCTTCCATTTGAATTTCGACAGAAGCTGTTAATGTTGTCCCTGCAATCGCAGTCGCAGTAATGTTGTCAATCTCACAACCGTTAGCAGCATAAGTAGCAGTGGCAATACCGTTAAAAGTAGTCGCTTGTGTGTCTATTGTCGCGGTTGGGTTAGTTCCTGAAGCACAAGCAGATGTAAAGTTAATAGTTACTGGTGTTGAATATGGCTGACCAGTTGACTCATCAATAATGGCAACTGTGATTAATGCAGTAGAGCCTACGGCTAAACGCTCATTTGGCGCTAAACCAGTAAGAATACTCAAGCCAATATTAGCCGCACCAATTTGGAATGTTTGCGTAACATCGGTGCCATTTGCACCTAATGAGATAACACCTGCGCCATCATCTTGGCCTGCAAATACAGAAATTAGCGCTCGACCTTGTTCATTCGTTAAAACACGGCCGTTGCTCGGTGTGATGTTACCGTTATCAGTTGATGCCGTGACGAGAATATTTTCAATTGGGTCTTGACCATTTGAACCTTCACGAGAGACGATAACTTCTAATGTGCCTGGTCGAGTTAGCGTGACATTATTCGTACGAGTACAAGTTAGTAAGTTACTCGAGTCAGCATTAGCATCATTACAATCATATAGCCTAGTATTGATATCAACCGGCTCTTCGCCGCCAAAATCATCACCTTCGGTTGCATAGTGGACATTAGCTTGTACATCACCAAAGTTGGCAAAAGCTTGTGTTGCACCTTTAGTGTCACCCGCTTCAAGCTGAACAATTGCTTGACCATCTTCGTTTGTTAATGCGGTACCTGTTGCAGGGAAAATAACACCTAAGCTAGAGCTAAACTCTATCACTCGGTAAGGAACAGGTTGGTTATTGTCATCTAATAATGTAGCGACTAAAGTACCAGGTACATCATCAGATACGTTGTAAAGGCTAGTAACACCGTCTACTTCTAATAATTGTAGTGAGAGCGTGTAATTTGAGCTACCGGCGACATCATCTAGATCATCACCCAAAGACTCAAAGTTAATTGTTGTATTGGTATCATTGTAAGTGGCAGTAAAAGAACCAGCACCAGCTTGTGTCCCTGCTCGGACAGTGACTTTGGCTGTACCATCTGATTTAGTTAAAATTTTGCCATTTCCAACTTGTAATACACCCAAGTCTGATGAAACAGAAATTAACTGACCAGCCACAGGTGTGCCTGATTGCGTTAGCGTAACGTTAAAAATACCAGGTTCAGTTGAAGATACTTGAGTAATGACATTACCTTCAGCATCAGTCAGGTTGGCAGTTAAAGCGTATGTTGATTGAGTATCTGTACTCGTTTCAGTTCCTGAATTAGAACCACCACCTGTTAAGCCACTGCTCGAACCTTCAATACCGCCACCGCCACCACAGGCAACTAACGTCAGTGAAAGGAATGATGCCAACCACGTAAGGCGCATTTTTGGCATAGTTAACTCCATATTTATTTTAGACTTGTTATATATCTATATTTATTATTATTAAACCCTATACTTTATTCTTTAAGATATGAAAATCAATCTATAATTAACTCTTTTTTGTAACTGCCGCCAAAGTGCGGTGCGACTTTAGGTAATTTATGTTCAAATTTGACACCTCTAACCTAACCGTTCGAATTTTTCTCGGCATGCTTGCTGGTATCGGTTTAGGCTTAATTTTCAGACAATTTGTATCTGAAACAGAAGACTTTTTAATTCCTCTAGGCATTATTGATATTTCGATAAAAGGCTTTTTTGTTGATGGAATTTTACATGCAGGCGGTCAAATCTTTATCAACTCACTTAAAATGTTGGTCGTGCCATTAGTATTTGTATCCATAGTATGTGGTACCTGTTCGCTAACAGACCCAAAGAAGCTAGGAAGATTGGGTGGTAAAAGTGTAGGTCTTTATATTTTAACTACTGCGCTTGCTATCACGCTAGCGTTAACACTTGCACTAATCTTCAAGCCAGGTGAAGGGATTGAACAGGTCAGCAGTGGTAACTTCAACGCCAAAGAAGCCCCTTCATTGGTGCAAATTTTCATTGATATGTTCCCGACTAACCCAATCGAAGCGATGGCAAAAGGCAATATGCTTCAAATTATTGTCTTCGCCGTTTTATTCGGGATCGCAACCGCTTTAATTGGTCCTAAAGGAAAACGTATTGCGGCCCAGTTCGAAGATTTGAATAATGTCATTATGCGCATAGTGACTATCTTAATGAACTTAGCACCGTACGGTGTGTTCTGTTTAATGGCCAAGTTGTTTACTTATATCGATATGAATGCAATTGGCGCATTACTGAAATATTTCATGCTCGTTGTTGTTGCATTGTTACTTCACGGTTTTATTACTTACAGCCTCTTTTTAAAATTTCTAACAGGACTGAGCCCTGTTATCTTTTTTACCAAGATGCGAGAAGCTGCCATGTTTGCCTTCGGTACAGCAAGCAGTAGTGCCACGATCCCAGTATCACTAGAGACAGCAACGCATAAATTAGGCGCAAGAAATTCAACAGCTTCATTTACCATACCGCTTGGCAGTACCATAAACATGGATGGAACCGCTATCATGCAGGGTGTAGCAACGGTTTTTATCGCTCAGTTTTTTGCCGTTGATCTAACGCTTAATGACTACCTAATGGTTGTCTTTACTGCGACACTTGCATCTATTGGAACGGCAGGTGTTCCAGGAGTTGGACTGATCATGCTCGCAATGGTACTGACTCAAGTTAATCTACCGGTAGAGGGGATCGCACTTATTATTGGTGTTGACAGATTACTCGATATGCTTAGAACCGCGTTGAACGTCAGTGGTGATTGTATGGTGACCTGTGTTGTTGCAAAATCTGAAGGCGAGCTTGATGAAACAGTATTTAATGACATGCATGCAGGACTAAAAGATGAAGAAGTGCATTTTCCTCAAAAAGGCTAAATAAGCACTTCAAGACATAAAAAAACCAGTCAATGACTGGTTTTTTTATGTCTTCGCAATATGAAGTATTATGACTAATCGATATCTTCAGCCATTAATTCAGCAACAGGTGTAAAGATTTTATCCATTAGCGCTTTGCTAACAGGCTCTAAGTTAGCATTGTTGACTTGAATAAATGTATTCGTTTCAGAATCCCGAATCACTTCAACAACGTAATCACCCGGTTCAATTTCAAGATCGGCTGCATCATCATCACCAAACAAGCTTGCCCAAAGACCAGTATCCGGCTCATTAATACGCATATAAATACGACCTTCAATCTTGTTCAAGTCGGTAATGAGTACGTTCAGTTCTGTAAGCGCATCAAGGACTCTCAACCAACTGTGAGCAAACTTAGCATCAACAGCAAACTGGTGAATGTCATTACTCGTGATGATTTGCGAAAGTTGTACACCTTGAGAATATTCAACACGACGCTGCTCTGCTGCCAAACGTAATTTGTAATCATAGTGACCCACTACGCTGTTTAGCATATCTGTGCCTAAACCAACTTCTTCGTCTAAATCGAGTGCATCTAAACTATTTAAACCTTCTGCACGGCGCTCTAAAAAGCTAACAGACAGAGAACCTGTTCGGCCATGAGGTTTCATATCAAGTTGAAAAGAAAAGCGGCGACTCTCGACTGTCGTCGATGACTCCCAAAGCCACCAGCCAGTGACTAAATCATGCGGAACCCAGCTCGTCTCAACATAACCACTTTCTTTGTCTAATTTTACAAATTCGACATTGTGCTCGGCAAAGTAGGATTCGATAGCTTTCCAGATAGTCGCTTCTAAATCAGCAATATCTTCAGTTTGTTCAAACCAAATTACCGTTTTTGGGTTTTTCTCATCAACACTCGTGCCCGGTGAGATGGGTAGTAATAATCGAGGTGGTAAAACAGAAACATTTTCCGCAAGTTTACCTTCAAGCGTTTGTGCAGGTATATCATAAACGTCATTATGATTTGGCAGAGTTTGCCCATCTGCAACAACGATAGTTTTGACACTTGTTGCCTCTTTGTGTTTAAAACCATCTTCTGCTTTTCTTGGTGCAGAGCTGCATGCGCTTAATAAAAGCCCAGTGGCTACGGCAATTGCTATTTGAGAATGCTTCAAGTGTTTACTCCACTATATTAATTCTAATTCTTTTAGTGCTTGTTCAATTTGAACTTGAGCTTCATTTTCTGGTTCTACAAGTGGTAAGCGATATACACATTCAGGTAAAATTCCCATTCTGTATAATGCCCACTTTACAGGTACAGGATTAGATTCGACAAACATAGCCTGATGAAGTGCCGTTAAAGATGCATTAATTTTTTCAGCCTCTTCAAACTGACCGGCTTCAGCTAAGTTACAAATACGCGCCATTTGTGCAGGTACAACGTTGTTTGTTACTGAGATAACACCGTGTCCACCAAGCTTCAAAAACTCAAGCCCTGTCTCATCATCACCGCTGTACAATAAAAACTCATCATCAACAAGCGCTTGGATCGCTTTTAAACGCTTTAAGTCACCTGTTGCTTCTTTTATCCCAATAATATTTGGATGGCTCGCCAACGTTGCAACAGTCTCAGGTAACATGTCAACAGCAGTACGGCCAGGCACGTTATATAGAATCTGTGGTACTTCAGAGCTTTCTGCAATTGCTTTGTAATGAGCAATTAACCCTTTTTGTGATGGTTTGTTGTAATAAGGCGTGACGTTCAAAAATGCATCAACACCCAATGGTGCAATTTTCTGAGTCAATTCAACCGCTTCTGCAGTTGAGTTCGCACCATTACCGGCAATCACTTTGACTTTGCCCTGCGCACTTCTAACGACAGTTTCAATAACTTTTATATGCTCATCAACAGGTAAAGTGGCTGATTCACCTGTCGTACCAACCGCAACAATACCATGTGTACCAGCAGCAACATGGAATTCGACTAATTTCTCTAGTGTCGGATAGTCTACACTGCCCGAAGTTGTCATTGGCGTGACCAATGCAACAATACTTCCTCGGATCATTTATGGCTCCCCTAAAATCAAGCGCATTATACTAATGGTCAAGCTCAATAAAGACAAGAATTGTGGTCATAACAAAGGCGTAAAATATTAATTATTTGTGATACACTTGTCGAATCGTTCATTTTTCAACAAATATCTTGGTTTTATGGGTCAACAACTTGTAGTTACATCCATCGGCACCAATCGCCGTGGTATGGTAAATCAGATCACTCAACTAGCTGCTGGTAATGAATTAAATATTCTATACAGCCGCATGGCTATTATGGGCCAAGAATTTACGTATGTAATGTTAGTTGAAGGCAGTGCAATGCGAATCAGTCGCTTTGAAAGCGCATTCATTCAACTGTCAACTCAATTAGAGCTGATGAGTGTTGTAAAACGCACAAGCAATCACAGAAAACAGGAGATCGAAAAGCACGCTGGCTACGTTAAATGTCACACCGAAGACAAAACGGGTTCGCTTGCGATCATCACAGATTTTTTCTCTGAACAGGGCCTGAGCTTAGCCAATCTTAGATGTGAAGGTTCAACCGAAGAAAGTGGCGAAAGCAAAGGGCAAGCTGAATTGAGCTTCTTCAAACCAGAAGATTTTGATGCCCAGTCTTTTTCGAGTGCACTTGATGAGTTGATGCAAGCCCACAATATAAATTACGAATTAGCGCTTTAAGGAATAATATGAACACGTTAAAAGCAGGTGATATCGCCCCTCTTTTCTCCCTAAAAAATCAAAATGATGAAACTATTAACTTAGCTGACTTTGTAGGAAACAAACAAGTACTAGTTTACTTTTACCCGAAAGCTTCAACGCCAGGATGTACTGTACAGGCATGTGGCTTGCGAGATTCTAAACAAGAACTTGCCGATCACAATACTGTTGTTTTTGGTATTAGCCCAGATCCGGTAAAACGATTAACGAACTTCATCAACAAGCAAGAGCTAAACTTTGATTTACTTTCTGATGAAGACCACGCTGTTGCCGACGCTTTTGGGGTTTGGGGTTTGAAAAAGTTTATGGGTAAAGAGTACGATGGCATACATCGAATCAGTTTTTTAGTCGGTCTGGACGGTAAAATCAGTCATGTTTTTGATAAGTTCAAAACAAAAGATCATCACGAAGTTGTATTAAAGCATCTTTCTGAAAACAGCTAACTCACTCGTTTAAAACAAATAAAAAAAGCGGCTATGCCGCTTTTTTTTATGCCTCTTGTTCGGTATCCATATTTGGCCAAGCATTTAAAATAGCTTTGATTAATGTGGCTAGAGGTATCGCAAAAAATATGCCCCAAAAGCCCCAAAGCCCACCGAAAAATAAAACGGCAATGATAATAACAACAGGGTGGAGATTCACCGCTTGCGAAAACAGTAAAGGTACGATCACATTACCATCTATAGCTTGAATAATGCCGTAAGCGATCATCACATACCAAAACTCAGCGGATATACCAAATTGAAAAAGCGCGACAACAGCAACGGGGATCGTCACCACTGCAGCACCAATATACGGAATTAAAACAGAAAGACCAACGGCAACACCAAGTAATACGGCATACCTTAAATCAAGTAATAAAAAGACAATTACACTGGCAATACCCACGATGAGGATCTCAATAACTTTACCTTGTATATAGTTGCCAATCTGACCGTTCATTTCATGCCAAACCTTGACTGCTAACTTTCTTTGATTAGGTAAAAACCTCACAATACCCGCAACCAGTTCAGATTTATCTTTGAGCATAAAAAAGACCATTAACGGAACTAACACCAAATAAATTAACAACGCCATCAAAGTAACTAATGATTCAAATGATGCAGTAATTAAACTTTGGCTGGCACTTATTATCTTGTCACTCACGCCTTCTATAACATGAGTCACCTGCTCTGCACTAACGAGGGTTGGATATTCTTCAGGAATAGTTAAAAGCGCGTCTTGTGCCTGCGCAAGTATTTGTGGCGATTCATTTATTAAATGGCTGGCTTGTTGCCATATTAGCGGAACTAGGCCCACAAACATCATGATGGTTAGCCATAAAAAGAGAATCAGTACCCCAACTACAGCAAATGTTCGACGACAGCCCAATTGGCAAAGTTTACTTACTGGCCATTCCAGCAAATAAGCAATAACAATGGCAACAAAAACGGGCGCAAGTATATCGCCGACAAAAAAAGCAATGGCAAAAGACAGTAATATAATTAAAGCTAATGTCACCGCATCAGGGTCAGAAAATCGGTTTTGATACCAACTTTTTATAATTTCAAACACCTAACATTCCTTAAACTTGATCATAATTGAAACAACGTGATTATTAATTTTGTTGCATTGCACAAGATAGCCTTTCTTTTCAGCCCACGCTGGAATATCCTTAACAGAAGCGTTATCGGCAACCAGCAATTCAATTGTGTCGCACAGCTCGCACTTTTTGAGCAATAACTTAAGCTTCAATAAAGGCATAGGACATTTTAATGATGTCGCATCCAGAAAGTGTTGCATGTTGATTTACTTTAGTGAGTTCAACCGAGTTGGAACTATTATTTGTTTTAGTTGTCCAGTATCTAGAATTTCACTTAGAGGATCAAGATGTCATCGAGCTCTATCAATCGCCCAATATTACCTGAAAATCCTAAATTAAAGGATATTAACCGCTATAAAAAGCAGTTAAATTGGGGGGAGATGCCAGCTTTTTATCACCTCATTGCATCCTCTGTTAGCGAAGTTGAAAACCTCAATTCCATGGGGTTTGATAATGCATTAAAACGCATTTTAGACAAACACAACTGGAACTTGGATCTACTCGACGGCTACATCGATGGAGATAACAATGTCCATACTAATAAAAAGCCACGTATTGCCTTATATCAACTTTTTACGGATCGCGGTTTTGAAATACATTGCTTTCCTTATGCTAAAGATAAAGAAATCGACCAATTTATTAAAAACCATCGATTAGTGGAGTTTAACGTTTGGGACCCGATGACAATGAAACTATTATGTCGCGTGAATCAGCTCCATAAGTTTATTACGTTTACCTGCACTCAAGGCGACAAAGGTGATATAGCGCTCATAGAGTACACAATTGAGCTGGTAGAAGACCTAATAGGTTATCTCAAAACACAAGTCGACATAGTTAAAGTTGATGGGGTCAGCATTCGTCAGTATTATCAAGAGCAACAGAAAAGGCTCGATGATGACGACCTGCAAGGCCTAGTTATCAACGGCTTACAAACACCTAGCCAAGACTAGATATTTTTTTCAGTTATTAATTTTTAAATCGGACCATTTTTTGAAAACCCTAATAAAAGCAATCAGCCTAGTGTTCGGCTTAACTGTATCTGTGGCTGCGGCAAGCTCAATATCAGCAAAAAATGATTTACCAGAAATTGGCACAGCTGCTGCTAGTGTTCTTAGCCTAGAAAAAGAAAGGCTAATGGGCAATGTCATTCGAAGACAATTGCAAGGTTCAGCGCCTATTATTCAAGACCCTATTGTAGATGAATATATAAATGATTTGGGCAATCGACTCCTTGCTAAATCAGATAACGTTAAATTTAATTTTGATTTCAGTGTCATCAATGCCAACAGTATCAATGCTTTTGCAACATTTGGCGGTACTGTAGTTATTCATAATCAAACGATGTTTGAGGCGCAAACTGAAAGTGAATTAGCTTCTGTTGTTGCGCACGAAATTGCACACGTGACACAAAGGCATATAGCCAGGCGCACAGAAAAAATGCAGCAAGTAACACCGCTTAGTACTGCTGCAATGATAGGTGCAATCGTTGCCACGATTGTTAACCCAACAGTAGGTAGTGCAGCCCTTATGTCAACTGTCGCAGGACAGCAACAGTTACAACTAAACTACACCAGACATAACGAAAAAGAAGCCGATCGCATCGGCCTTGATACTTTGACCGCAGCAGGTTTTGATCCCAAAGGTGCTGAAACGTTTTTTGGCCGAATGGCTGAAAAAACGCGTTATAGCTCGAAATTACCTCCCATGCTTTATTCTCACCCTTTGCCAGAATCTCGTATGGCTGACATTAAAAGTCGCGTCGATACCCTGCCTCATAGAATGTACCCAGAAAGCTTAGATTTTCAATTAGTGAAAATTCGTTTAGCAGTTAGGTATCGCCAAGATGCTGACTATCATATTGAAAAATTGACCGAGCGATTAAAGCATGCCAGTGACTATGAAACGGTTTATTTAAATTACGGCTTAGCTTTAGCTTATTTAGAAAATAAAAAGTATCGTCAGGCTGAAGAGATATTATCGCAATTGAGATCCTTGGATAGCGATAACCTCTATTTCATTGATGCGCTAACTGATACTTACATTGGCTTAAAAGCGTTTGATAAAGCCGATAAAATGCTTTTGGATATGGCGGCAAAACAACCTAATAATCAGGTCATCGTTTTAAATCACGCCAACATGTTAATCATGCAAAAAGATTATAAACGTGCGATTGATATGCTAAAAGATTTTACCCTTTATGATAAAGGAAACCACTTAGCATGGCTTTTACTAACAGATGCTTATAAAGGCGCCGAAATGTCTAGCCATTACCATCAAACAAAAGCTGAAGTATATGCCCAAAAATTGGCTTTCCCTCAAGCGATTGATGAACTGCATACAGCACATAACAAAACACCAAAAAACCACCTTGCAGATAAAAAGCGTATTTCTGCAAGAATCAAACAGCTTCGA
Organism: Marinifaba aquimaris; assembly: GCF_013328345.1. Taxonomy (GTDB): domain Bacteria; phylum Pseudomonadota; class Gammaproteobacteria; order Enterobacterales; family Alteromonadaceae; genus Marinifaba; species Marinifaba aquimaris. The sequence continues at coordinate 25,001 of NZ_JABULX010000004.1, read as the reverse complement.
GAAGAAGAAGCAATGATAAAGAGCTTATAATCATGACAGTTGAAATTTATCACAATCCACGTTGCTCTAAGAGCCGTCAAACCTTGGCATTACTTGAAGAAAAAGGCATTACTCCTGTAATCATACAATACCTTAAAGATGTACCTTCAAGTGACGAGTTAAAAGCTTTACTCGTAAAACTTGGTTTCAATTCTGCACGCGAATTGATGCGTACTAAAGAGGCTGATTACAAAGACAATAATTTAAAGCTCGAACAAGACGAAGATAAGTTAATTTCAGCTATGATTAATTTCCCTAAATTAATTGAACGCCCTATCGTCGTAAACGGTGAAAAAGCAGCACTAGGAAGACCTCCAGAGCAAGTACTTGAGATTTTGTAATGGCAAAAGTCCTTGTCCTTTATTACTCAACTAATGGGTCAACAAAGGCGCTAGCTGAACATATCGCTTCCGGCGTTGAATTAGCAGGCGCGGAAGCTATCGTCAGAACGGTGCCTAAAGTGTCAACCGAAGTTGAGGCCATTAGTGCCGCCATACCCAATACTGGAGATTTATACGCATCTAAACAAGACATAACTGATTGTGATGGGTTAATTTTGGGCAGTCCAACACGATTTGGCAACATGGCTGCACCGCTAAAATACTTTATAGATAGTTGGAGTGATATATGGCTAAAAGGCGCTTTGGTCAATAAACCCGCGGCTGTTTTTACATCATCTTCATCTTTACACGGCGGACAAGAAACAACTTTACTAACGATGATGCTGCCTTTGCTGCATCATGGTATGATCATCTCTGGACTACCTTATACAGAAGCTGAACTGCACGATACTACCACTGGCGGTAGCCCTTATGGCGCGAGCCATGTTGACTTTAAAGGGCAATCGTTAAGTTCAGATGAAATAGCTTTAGCTCGAGCGCTTGGGAAACGTATCGCAAGTTTATCTATACGCTTAGCTTAGTAACATTTAGAAAAGATCATGACCGAGCAAAAAAAAGACTTTGACGTCGATAAGCAATTAATCAAAATTCAGCAAGCAAAAAGAATTGCCCTAACCGGCTACTGGGGACTTTTTATATTAGTGCCAATGTGGCATCTAGTCTTAGCACCTCATGAGGCTATATCTAGCGCCTTTTTACTAACACTTTGGTGGTTACCTTTATTTTTCCCTATGAAAGGTTTAATACAAGGAAAACCTTATACCTATGCTTGGGTTAATTTTTTAACTATGTTTTACTTTTTACATAGCTTAACCATGATTTATGCCGAGCCTGATGAGCGATATTTAGCTATTATTGAATTAGTTTTGGCTAGCCTGTTCTTCTACGGTGCTTGTTATTATGCCCGTTGGCAAGGTCAATACATGGGGTTAGGGTTAAAAAAATTAAATAAGAAGTAAAAGAACCGCTTAAGATGCTCGACTTAAGCGGCTTTGACAATTCATCTGTTCTAGCGCCGAACGGCTCGAGTATCGATTAAATTTAAATTGGCAAGACTTGATACCTTCTTCACTGTTTTTCCGTGATTCTGAATTTGCGGTATCATCTGTCTTTGAAGTTTCTGTAGTTTGCCCAGTATTTTTCTCTGGGAACGTGGCCGTTACTTTTTTATCAACGTCAATTGACTGACTACAACCAATAGACAAAAAGGCAGTCAAAACGAATACTAATCTTTTCATCAACTTAAATTACACCTTATTTGGCTGGGTTATTTATATTGTAGCCAAAAAACTCCACGCATTAATAAAAATGTAATAAATATAGTGTAAGCAATAGTGTGATTGTTAAGCTCTGTTAAATGCTAGATGTTGTTTAACACCAGGCCATTCATTTTTAATAATGCTATAAACGATTGAATCACGAATACGTCCATCTCTCATTACCATATGGTTTCTGATAACTCCCTCTTCTTTTGCACCTAGTTTCAGTATTGCACGACGAGATCTGTGGTTAAGAAAGTCAGTCAAAAACTCAATTCTATTGAGGTCTAATTGTTCGAATGCATAAGTTAACATAAGCCTCTTCATTTCAATATTTATTCCAGATCCTTGGCTAGAGGGGCTAATAAATGTAAAACCTATCTCCGCTCTTTTATGTGCTAAATCAGCACGGAATAATCGTGTTGAGCCAATAATCCTCATCTGCGATTTATCAAAAATGGTGAAAGCTATACCAGTGTTACTGCTTAGCAGCTTTTCAGCATCATTAACAAAATGATTGAGTTGATTGGGGCTGGGAACAAATGTAAAAAAGAGCTTATCGAGCTTTCCTTCGTTTATCACTTGTTCTAAGCCACTGATGTGACAATGAGCAACGGGCTCTAATCTGACTCGGTCATTTTCTAGAATAATTGGAGAAAACATAATGTACTCCTACTCCCTTTATCAATCGATTTATTTACTGGGCTATGTATTTTTATCACAAAATAAAAAAAGCCTTATCGAATATTCAATAAGGCTTTTTTAAGGTCGTTTTTTAACAATTAGAGCGATTGATTGAGTGCGTCGACTTCTTGTTGCTCTTTATTAGACAGATTACGCAGACCAGAAAGCACTTTTTTAGCTTCACCTTTTCTTTCCAATTGAATAAGAATCTTGGCTTTGTTGATGACTATTTCATTATGCTCGGGCATTTTACGTGCCGCCTGTTCAGCATAGCCTAACGCTTTATCTACCTTACCATTTTTAGCAAGTGCTTGAGCATAAGTATCTAAAACGGCAGGATTCTGAGGAAGTAGCTCAAAAGCTTGTTGAGCATATTCAAGCGCTTTTTCATACTGTTTAGACTGTAAAGTTAGATAAGCTAAGTTGTTTAACGCAACAACGTTGTTTTTATCTTTTACTAATAACTGCTCATAACTCTTAATTGCTTCTGATGTATTACCTTTTGCCAGATAATACTCTGATAACAATGTGCTGACTAAAGGAACATCTTGAACTTTTTTATGTGCCTCTAGAATAGAAATTGCTGAATCAACATCACCAGATTGGAAAGTTGCTCTGGCATAATTCGCAACGTTTATTGGCGTTTTTTCTAAACCGTAAGCCTTTTGATAATAACCTTTAGCCGATTCATACTGTGCTTTGGTTAAAGCAATATTGCCCATAGTTTTGAACAAGACAGGATGATTGGCCGTTGATTCATTGGCTTGAAAAACCTTTAGTTCTCTTTCAGAGACATGGTCTTGTTTTAAAGAACGGAAATATGCGTGATAGAGATCTAAACCGCTATTATCACTTTTCTTTTGCGCACGCTCTAAGGTTGAAATAGCGTCCGCGTATAACCCTTTAAATTCATATAAAGGTAAAAGTTGCGTCAATGCAGCAAAATTATTGGGCTCTTTAATAAGGAGTTTCTCAAAAACTTGAATAGCTTGTTGCTCTTGCCCTAGACGAATATTAACCACCCCCTGTAAAAGCTCAGCCCCTTTTACACCTTTGTCAACGAGTTCTCTTAGCGGGGCTTGAGCTTCAGCATAATACTGATGGGTAATATAAAAACTTGCTTGTGCTTGTGTTTTTAGCGTTTGTGCTTTTTCAGATAAATTAACAACTTCTTTTTCAAGATATGCACGTACATTTGGAGCAAGTTTTTTATCTTGCTTAGCTACACGAAGTAATAGCTTATAACTGGCTTGATGCTCTGGTTGTTTAGTTAAAATTAATTCAACATTATTTTTCGCATCATTAAACTGCTGTTGCTCAAAGTAATATTGAGCCATTTGATAAAGTGCAGCGATATTTTGCTTATCTGTGGCTAAAACCTGCTGTAATTTAGATTTAGCACTTTCATATTGGCCTTTATCACTATCCATAGCACTTAGTAATAGCAAAGCACGGTTTTTCAAATCAATATCATCACTATCAAGCCAAGGCTTGGTAATTTCGATCACTTTTTCGTAATCGCCATTAGCCAAGTATGTCGCAGCAAGAACTTGCTCAGCTTTTGAAGAATCGGTTGACAATGAAACGGCTTTTTCAATTGATGCAATACCCGCATCAGTTTGATCGAGCTTTAATTGCAATAAGCCTTGCTTGACCAAATCATTCGGTTGAGCCGTGCCTTTATCAATGGATGACTGTAACAGCTCACTTGCTTTTTGTTCATCGCCTCGCTCTAACAAAGCATTACTCGCTGCAATCAACATATTGGTATCAACTAAACCCTCAGCATCTAGAGCATTCAGTGTTTTTAACGCGTCATCTTGATAACCCAATTTGAATTGCAAATCGATGAGCAATTTATGAACCGGATGTTCTGGAGCTAACTTGCCTTTGAATACTTCTAAATGACTGTAAGCTTGTTCAAATTGTTCAAGGTTATATGCACTCACCCCAGCAACCATATAATTAATGGCCGTTTTAAATTGAGCTTGTAACGACTTCTCAGCACGTTCTTTAGACTCTTTGAAATCTTTTTCTTCAAAAGCTAACTGCCCTAACATTTGGTTTACGAGACCATTATCAGGGGAAATAGATTCAAGTTGTTTAAGTAACGGTTTAGCCTTGTCAAATCGGGCATCAGCGATGAAAGCTGATGCTAACCTCAACTGAAAATATGTATGTAGTGGAAATAGCTCCGTCAAACGGGTGTATGCTGCAACAGCTAGTTCAGATTTTCCTGCTTGACTGCCTAACTGACCTTTGATTAGTAACGATTCAAAGTTATCAGACTCTGATGCCAAGGCAGCTTCAATTGAGGCGATAGCTTGGTCGGTTTGTTTCTTATTTAATGCTATGAAAGCTGAAGCTAGCTTGGCTATATAGTCAATATGTGTAGTTTCTAAATCTGAAAACAGCGTTATTGCATTTTCAACGTTGCCTTCTTTGATTTCAGATAAGGCTAAGTAGTACTTTAAAACAGGTAATGGCTTTATTTTAACTGTGTCTTCAAGCTTTACTAAGTTGTTATTAAAATAGTAACTACGGGCAAGGAGTTTGTATGTATTATCGTTCTCGTGGCCCAACTTTATAGCTCTTTCTAGCTCTTTTTCTGCCGAGTTAAAGTCAGCCTTTACAAAATAAATCTCACCTAGTAAAGCCCTTGCAGGAGCATTTTCTGGCTCTTGAATAATTGCATTTTTTAGTTCGATCGTTGCAGCGTTATAATCACTTTCTTTAACAAATTGTTGAGCATCAGCGTAATGCTGTTCAAATGATTTTTGACCACAACCTGCCAAGGCAATACATAAACCTATAGTTATCGCAGTGTGTTTGAGCGCTTTCATCAGTTAGTCCTTTAATTATTTTTGATATCGTCTAATTGATACTTGTCGATTAAATTGTAAAGTGTTGGGCGAGTCACACCAAGGAGTTCGGCCGTTTTTGAGATATTTTCTTTGGCTAATGTATGGGCTTTACGAATCGCCTGACTTTCAGCTTTTTCACGAACGGCTTTTAAATTGAAAGATTCGGGTTCATCTTGAGTTTCTGTATACATAAGCCCCAAATCTAATGATGTAATATTATTGGCCTCAGCCATAATAACCGCAGATTTTAGTTTATTTTGTAACTCACGGATGTTACCTGACCAACTGTGTTGCATTAATGCTTGAATGGCATCATCACTAAAGCCTTTAATACTTCTGCCAAATTCTTTGTTAAACGCGTTTAAAAAGTGCTTCGCCAATAAAATGATATCGGCTTCACGGTCTCTTAATGGCGGAATATTAATAGTCATTTCTGCCACACGGTAATATAAATCCTCCCGAAATAGCTCATCGGCAAACATCTTAGGTAAATCACGGTGGGTAGCACAGATGACACGCACATCGACTGGAATTTCACTGCGCCCACCAACCCTTTCTATCACCCGCTCCTGAAGGAATCTAAGCATTTTAGCTTGCAGTGCAATCGGCATATCACCAATTTCATCTAAAAATAATGTACCGCCATGAGCAAATTCAACCTTACCTTTGGTCGTTTTATTCGCGCCAGTAAATGCGCCTTTTTCATAACCAAATAACTCACTTTCCAGCAAGTTTTCTGGAATCGAAGCACAATTGATAGCAATGAAAGGTTTTTCGGCTCTAGAACTGGCTTCATGGATAGTTTGTGCAAATACTTCTTTACCCGTTCCACTTTCACCAGATAACAAAGTAGTAATGTCAGTTTTAGCGACCCTTTCTGCAATTTTACAAGCATGCAGTATTTGAGGACTATTACCAATAACTCGGCTAAATGGCCCTTGGCCGCTTTGCTGTTTTCGGTTTTCTGCTTCTAAATCGTATAGTTTAAATGCTCGATTAACGACATAGCCTATTGTGTCATTATCAATTGGCTTTTGATAAAAATCATAGGCACCTAACTCAATTGATTTCAGTGCATTGGCTTTATCGGTATTACCTGTAATAACAATAACTTTAGTATGTGGTGCCAATTTGATGATTTCAGTCAACGTCGCTAAACCTTCACTAGCATTGGCAGGATCTGGGGGAAGGCCTAAATCTAGCGTGATCACTTTAGGTTCATGTCTTCTGATGGCAGCAATTGCAGACTTTCTATCTTCAGCAAACACAACTTGGTAGTTAGGAAAACTCCACTTTAATTATTTTTGTATGCCTAAATCATCTTCTACTATTAGTAGCGTATCCACTTATTGCTCCTTGTTAAAAGCTAAAATCATTGTCATTTTGGTTCCTTCTCCCAACTGGCTATCAACATTTAACTGACCGCTATAGGACTCTGCAAAAACCTTCGCATCGTAAGCACCAATTCCCATACCGGCGTTGCCTTTAGTTGTGTCAAATGGCTTAAATAGTCTGTTTTGAATGAAATCATCTGACATGCCGCAACCCGTATCGGTAATTTCTATGTGTACATGGCTATCAGTCTTATGCAAATTGATATTGACTTGCCCAGATTCATCACATGCTTGTTGAGCATTATCAATAAGGTGTGCAAGTACATGGGAAAAGCGATCAGGGTCTATTGCCATCTCTGCCCAATCTGCAGCAGCAAAGTCCGGTAAAGGAGACGTATTTTCAAATTTTGTTTTTAGTAATTTTTCAATCAGTATATTTAAATTACTGAACTGTTTCTGTTCATCCGTTACTTGTTTATTCATCAGTAAGTCGAGCATTTTAGTCATTCTTGCTTGAGTATGCTCGAGTGTCTCAAACGTATCATCAATGAATTCAGGGTTGTGTTTATGGTGTTGACTATTTTGAATAATCAAATTGATCTGCGCGACAACATTTTTGAGATCGTGTACAACAAAAGCAGACATTCTGTTAAATGCGGCAAACTGGGCATTCTCAGCCAGTGCGCTGCTGGTTTCTTGCAAACTGAAGTAACTGCCAATTTGTGAAGTGATCGCATTAATATAATCCCTGATCTCCCAGTTTAATTTCAATTTAGTGGTGTGATTATCTACACCTAACAAAAATAAACCATGTAGCTGATTAGCGACAAATACCGGAATAAGAATATTAATTTTTGCCGTATGCAGATTCTCCACTGACAAATTCATATCTTTATAGTCAGAATGTCCCGTCTTGATAGCTTCAATATCGAAGATCCAATGCGATTCTTTGATTACAGGTAAGATGGCAACAATTTCATTCAATGCGTTTACATTTAAAGACATGTTAATGTTGGCCATAGACTCAACACCTGATTTTGACACCCGGTAATAAGCCCCTCGATTATATTGAATTGCATTTAGCATGCCTCGCAAACCAGCTTGATAACACGTTTGGTGGTTAGATGAAGACTCGAGCGTTTTAGTTAATTTAAGCCACTCTTCACGATAATCAAATTGGTTAGCAAAAAAGTGTTTGCCAATGTAAATTTTAAACGCTTTTCGAAAGTTGTCTGAAATGAATACAGTCAGGATAAATAATATAGCTATACAACTAAATATCACTTGCATAGCACCTGACCAGGTCGCCCCAATACTGTTAATAAAATATCCCACTGCTGCCATAAGCAAGAAGTACAACCCAGCTAGCATTAACAAAGAGCTTTGTAATACGATTTCCCTAGATACGTATATTCTTAGGTTCCAAGATTGTATGCGCTTAATCGATAACACGATAAATGGAACAACGACCAAATAGACATACGCTCTTGCTGTTAAGTAATGCGGCTCAAATTTTTGTACCAAAAGACTCTCAGAAAAAATATAAAAATCAAAGATACTGGCTGTGGCTATAGCAATAATAAAAGGCTTGTAGCCCCAGAGGTCATTTTCAGATTTGCGATAAAGCTGTTCGATGAAAATTAGTTGTAATAAAGGCGATATTACCGATGCTAATATCAGTAATTGATGGCTGACACTTGTCGGCAAATTAAAAAAATAAATGGCAAATGTGGGTAATGAAAAAACAAGTGCAGGTAATAAAAAAACAGTATTCGTCAGGTGCTGCCTAAAGCTTGTAATATTGGTGTTTAAAATACCGGTTATTAAAAGCAACCAAGCAACATTTTTAATCGTTTCTAATAGCGGAATATACAGAATTGCATCTTGACTATTGAAGCTTGTGTACGAGTAGACCCCAGACCATATACAAGTGAGTGTGCAGAAACAAAGTAAGCAGTTTTTTATATAGTGTTGAGTTTGAGTAGTGAGTAATAAAAAACCCGTTAATAAGAAAGCAACGCTTGCAAGCGAATAACCTACTCCCGACAATAATTCCATTTGTTGCGTCTCTTATTTTTATATTGCGAAACGTAATATTACTGATGTTTAAAAGAGTTTTCGAGTGCTAGTACTCAATTTTATTCGAATATTAATTATTTACTATTTTATTTGAGAAAAACGTTTTTTCCAAAGATTAACTCAATTAAATAAATAGTCGATTTATAGCTACAATGAAACATTAAAGTCGGTATCGGCATTTTTAAATAATGGCCTCTGATAAAAGCCATCATTAAAGCTAAATTGATAGGTTTTTCGTCGTACTTAGGGTGACTGGGCCCAAGCACTCGGTTAAATATATAATCCAATAGGATTAATTTTTTATTTTTATACCTTACAGCTAATGCTTGGTAAGCTTCTTCAGGTATGGGAGTAGAAAGTAACTGCTTGCAGTATCGATAACTTAAAAACAATTCAAAACTAAAGCCAAGTTTATCCATTAGCTCTACTAAGTTTTGATGAAAAAGCGCAGTGCAATGCTGTTTAAATAAGATATCTAAATCCAGTAAATCTCTGTATCCATGCTTAAAGTCTTCATCAAAAAAAAGGTGAATTAAGCTATGAGCAATCATGGCTTCAGGCTTTAGTACTAAGTAACCGCCTTTCGTCTCTTCTATATATCCATTGAGTACAGTTGGATCAATCGATCGGTTTGATACCACTGGTACCCAATTTTGATGCACATCTAATGTAGTACCTCTTTCAGCGTGTATCAAAGGAGGTATTTCATGTGCCCATTTTCGATAGTAGTGCTGATCATAAGCACTGATTTCTTCACCAAACCAATTATCAATAATTAAGCTTTGTTCAACGTAATTAAGTTGTTCTTCCGATACTAAGATATCTATATAACTATACTTACGCCCCTCAGATACAAAATTGTTAATCAGTGTATAAGCAGCGCCTTTTAAGAAAATGGGATTAATATCTAAAGTATATAAAGCCTTGGATAACTGCTCAGTTTCAAAAAATATTTGCCTTTTTTGTTTATCAGCGAGAACTTTACTATTGAGCAAATGTCTTTTAACGTATGGGCTAAGTTGCTCAAATACTTGGGCTTTATTGAGAATATAGTAGTAACGAGCCAGTACTTGCTGATGCCTTAGAATAAGTAAGATATGGCTCCACTTTTCATCTGAAATGCTAATTGCTGTTTCAGGGTGCAAATATATATCTACAACAAGTTATATATATGACGGTTCGCCTAATTTTTTCTTTCCCATCAAAAGATCTCCGTCTCGATAACCCCTTCTAAATCAGCAATATTGTTGTAATTAACTTCAAAGCATGGCACTTTTTGAGCTGCATTAACCAAACTTTTAAAACCAATATCGCCTGCAACCCCATAGTTAAATGCATTTTTAGATAGACTAGAAAAAGCTTGAGCTTCATTAAGAATATACACTTCAAATTTAGTATTGGCCTGATATTGAGGAAATATGATTGCTTTGATCTCCGCCTGTTGAGATTGATTATCCCAAGCATTATCAGGCGGGCTTAAATGGATAACGTCACCTTTGTGTGTATCACGTGCAATAGTCGAGAACGTTCCATCAGGAAACCACTGCTTTGCTAGCTGGATTGATTGATTTTTTAAACAAATAGGTCTGACAAAAGGGGTTACTGACAATGAATGAGGTTTTAGTAGAGTCATCTCATCAGACATTAGCCGCCACCCGGAAAAAGCTAGGTAAGTTGTGAGCGTACTTTTCCCCGAGCCAGGTGGTGCAGGAAATACAACGGCATCTTGGCCTTTAGCTAAAACAGCAGCATGCAGAACAACGAATTGCATTTCGTGATTGGCTATAGTCAAGTTCATTCCCCATTCTAAAAAGGCAAGCATGGTTGTATTTTAAAGGCTTAAATGGTTCAAACTGGTCAGATTTGAACTCACATTGCTTTTTTAAAAGCCCTCTTAAACCAGCAGGTTTTGATACATTAACCTGATAATCATAAACTTGGCCACGGTATTCAGATAATTTGTCTAGATACAACCTCTTTAAATTTTCTGTGACTAATTTAGAGTTAGTGGTAATTTGAAAGTTAAATGGTGATAAATCTAAAAAGTATTGGCTATCCAAATTATATTTCGCTTATAAAATTATGCTTAATTAGAGTGTTGATCATTCTTAACGCATCATTCGAAGGGCAAGTACCTGAATCGTATTTACTTTTAACTTCTGACCAACAAAGGTTAAAGGTTAAACACTGTCCAGAAGTAACGTGAAAGAAGCTTGAACCTGACTTATCTTCAAATATATGAACAATCAAATCTTTACTAGTAACAAGCTCTTTCACAAAATACCTGAAGATTATGCATGGAAAGAATCTATCGTGTCAGATAAGGTTTGCCCTACACCTTGAGGGTCAATCAAAGCACTTTGGTACAAGAACTGAGCAAATGTCTGCAAGTTAGCGTAAGGTCCACCAAATTGAGAAAGGATTGGATAATGTATCCCATTAAGACCATGATTAGCAGCATTAAGTAACATTGCAACCATTTGAGTATTAACATTTTTTGGGCCGCCAATTTTACCTTTGCCCTCACCTGAATACCAAAGGCAATGAAATAGACTAATTTGGTTGGGATTAACTAAAATTAAATCTTTTCCTTTGCCTAATGTGCACTGACCTTGCTGGTTTAATTTTAAACCGATTGGAATACCACTGAAATGGGAAGTAAAGACGCTATTTCTATCAATAGAACTAGGTTTAAATTTTTGAGCACAGAAGCCATCTGAAAGAATAACTTTGTTTGGCTTTGAGACCATGTTGAAGCATGCACTGAGCTCCGATTGAGCCCATATTAAGGCCAGCCTGGGTGGCCCAAACAGACTGGGCAGGAAGAGAAGCTAAAACTACACCAGGCCCAGCCTTTTTTAAGAATTGCCCTAGCTTTGTAACATAAACATTATTTTCTTTGTCGGCTTACTCCTATCACAAAGCCATATTAACCGTGGTATATAACTGCCAAACACTGCCAGTGACAAACTTGACTTAGCTAGTGAGTAGATTGCATGTATTGAACAAGTTTATAAGTCGTTGTATCTAAAATATAAATACAACGAACTTATCAACTGTAAATTAAATATACAATTGAGGACTAAAATTTATGGTTAAAGGACAACCAAATGCGCCTTTCAAAATTGGAGTACTGTAAATTAGAATCTCTAGAACTTATGCGGTAGTTTAAGCTAACGTCAGTTTGAGGGTTAATATTTCTTTTAAAGCTAGCTTCAGCTGTGGTAGTTTCTTCTTGCCTATTTTGAAGTTTGTAATCCGAATCAGAATAACTTAAAGATACTCTCGCGCTGTTTTTTCTTCCAACCTGTAAAGTAGAAGTTAAAGTTGCAGAATAAACAATTTGCCCATCTGAATTATCAAGTTGCTCTCTATCTGTTGAAGATAGCTTTATCTCAGTATTTAATCGCCTTTGTTTGAAGCTGACACTAAATTGTCCTGTCTTATTCAATGAAATTCGATCGACTAAGATATATCCATTATTACTTTCTTCTGAAGGAATAATTTGACTAATTGACGTCACTTCTTCAATGTAACTTAGTTGTGATTTGATGCGCTTACCTTGCCAACTAAAATCAACATTGTATGCATCACCATAAAAGCGTTTTGAATATTCAGCACTTAGTTTAGTTCTATTTGATGGTTGCCAGTTTAACCTGTATGCAACAAACTCACTATTACCGCTTTGGTCATCTTGATTATAGGTAACTTCAGCATAAGAGCGCTTTGAAAAGCGCCATGTTAAACCAGCACCCCAAGAGTCATAGCTAATATCAGCATTATCAATATTACCTCTATTTGCATCATTTTTTTCATGGCTGGCATTGATAGCTAAACCCAATCCATGCCAGATAGGCACCCCAGCATTAAAACTTGCCCTTTGGGACTCTTGGTCGCTAAAGTCCTCTTTATCAGTTTTGGTATAAACACCATTGAAGTATGAATAAAATCGATTTGAACTATAACCTAGGATTACACTGCTTTGTAATCGTGTAGCGTTCACCAAATTAGAATAAACAGGCTGCTCAGATTGCAACTCGTCTCTCTCTATATCGACATCGGTTTTAGTCGCTCTTACACTACTTGAAATTTGCCAATTTTTTTTGTTCAAATTATTAAACACTAGGCCTGTACTAAACTCATCCACATCAGTGAAATTGGATTGACCATAAATGGGATCAGTAAAAAATGGATTCGTTGAGTCGATATTTTGAAAGCTTCTGTCAGCGCCGAGTTCGAATGTAACACGCTTATCTAAGAGGTATAGTTTATTTTCCAATTCCGCTTCAGTAATATTCTGGCTTTCAGCACCACTGGCGGAGTTTTCAATGTAGTTATGGCTAATATTTGCTTTTGAATCAAGTGCATAGCTACTGTAAGTTAATGCTAAGCTTGGTTTTAACTCATATGCAGTTTGATCCTCGTAATCTAAATCCAAAGATTCTACTTTGTCTAGAAAATATATAGATGAAGAAATCTCTGGAGATATTTTTAGGTCGCCTGAAAATGCACTGCAACTGACACTTAGGCCAGTGAGTAAAATAAAACGACAGGGTATCTTTGAACTCATTCCTTTGCCTTAAATCGAAAAGTTATTCCTGACCGTAGCCGTAGTAATAACCATAACCTCTATCACTTGTATCTAGTGCCTTGTTCATGACAAAACCAACTGCTAAATTTTCAGGCAACAGTGAAACTGCTTCTCTTACTTCAGCTAACTTTGACTTATTTGACTCAACAACAATCACTGCTTGGCCAGATAGTTCAGCTAAAATAGTTGTCTCATTTACACCGAGCAATGGAGGTGCATCAAAAACCACAACACGATCTGGGTATCGGGTCGAAAACTCTTCAACTAATTGCACCATTCTCTCACTTGCTAATAACTCATTAGACAAATGGTGAGTTTTACCTGCTGGAATAATTCTAAGAGTATCGATATTAGTTTGATAAATAATATCTGAAACATCGTTGACTTCACCAGATAAGTACTCAATTAGACCTTCCTGAGGATTGATTTCTAATTCATTACTGACACTAGGCTTAAGTACATCGGCATCAACAAATAAAACTGTTTTATCTTTTTCAAGTGCAATGCTCAAAGCTAGATTGATGGCATTAAAAGTCTTACCTTCATTGGGCCTAGCACTCGTTACAACTATCAAGTTTCCACGTTCCATCGTATTTGATAGTGCACCAAAAGCATTATTAAGTAATTTGCGCTTAATACCTCGATACTCTTCATTAATGTGAGTACGTTTTTCATTAAGTGCAACAAAACCTCGTTCCTCAAGGCGGTTGATATCTATAAAAACATGCTTAGCATTTTGATTAAGTTGTTTGGTATTTTCGTCACTGTCTACTGAAGAGCCCGGAGCTTTAGACTCTGATTCTCCTGTGGCTGTAAAGTGTAGCTCTTCTGCATCACTGTAGTCATCTTGAGCACTAAATACAGCATCTGTTGTATTTTTTGCTTCAATAGATTTTGCGATTTCTTCACGGGCTTTTGCCTGTTGTTTTAACTCTTCTTTCAATGTCTTCTTTGTTTGAAGCACTTTATTTATATCGGTCATAACAAGCTCCCTAAAATGCTACGAGAAAGTTCGAGTAATGCACCAGACTTTTTCAACAAGCTTTCACTGTAAACAATTTCACTTCCCACGAAGGCAAGGAAAAGAGTTAAGATAACTAGACTTGAAAAAACGAAAACAATCATTCTTTTACGATTAGTCTTAGCAATATTTTCAATATCCACGTGTGAAACGAACCCAAAAACAGGGCGTCCCGTGGCTTTAGATAACTCTTCAATTGATGTGACTAAAGGATTTATTTGAGATACAACAAATGCGACAGCTAAACCTGAACCAAACCCAAGAATTAAAACAAGGGTGTAGAAAATTAGTCGTTTAGGACCAGTTGGTTGCTGAGGTACTCTTGGTGGCTCGATAACTTTAAATTGAATATCTTCAGCACTTTGATCGGCTTTTCTTGATAGTTCAGCAGATTCTCGGCGATTGAGTAACTCTTCGTACTTATTTTTAGTAATTTCATAATCACGATTTAACGCCGTCAATTTAGCTTCAATGTCGGGTAATATATCAATCTTACTGTTTAATTCAGCTAGATCATCACTATGACGCTTCTTTCTCACTCTCAAAGAAACTAACTCAGCTTCAATCTCACTAAGTTGCAGACTAAGTTGCTGAACGATGACATTTTCGCTAAGTTGACCTGTAGGAATATCACCATCTACAGCGACACTGGCAAGTGCATCAAGCTCATTTTGGCGTTGTTTTTCAAGGTACCCAAGACGTCGTTTTGTTTCTTTAACATCAGGGTGGTTGTCTGTAAAACGTATTAACAGCTCATCAAGGTTGGCTTTTAGTAAGTCAATGCGGTCGTCATACTGAGTCTGTATTGCATTAGAGCCTGTGTTACTCGGCACAGTAATTGACTGGATACGTTTTTTAACATTGTCCAACATCGTGCGCTTTTCTTGAATTTCTAGGTCAACCGACTCCACTTGCTTTGTAAGCGCTGCAACTTGAGAGTAATAACCGGAGTTCTCGCCCGGTAGCATACCGGTGTAATTGCGCTTAAAATCTGCAAGGCGTTTTTCAGCTATCTCAAGACGCTGAACGTACTCTTCTATTTGTTCAGATAAAAACTTAGTTGCAGTATCTGAATCTTGTCTGTTTTGGCCTAATGTACTTTCAACAAATTTATTCAATGTTGCAGTAACAACTTTTTCAGCAACGTTAGGGTCTTGATGCAGAAAAGAGATTGTGTAGAGGTTTTGTCGACCTGCAGACTTTACTTTAATCCCTTGTTGCAAGCTTTTAATAAGCGATTCATAGGCATTAGTTGTCGTTGCTTGGATATCAAGATCGGTCTCTCGAGCAATTGCTTCAACATTTGGCCGTGAAAGTAATGTTCTTGCAATTAACTTAATTTCAGCATCTGGATTGGTTTGCACCGCCAAGCCTCTCAAAAGAGGCTTGAGTAATGACCGAGTATCCGCATGAACTTTTGCCGAGGATTCATATTTATCAGGCATGCCCGACACGAGTAAAAAACCAATAGGGCAGATTAACCATGTACTGATTATGATAAATCGCTTCTTTACCCATATACCCTTGAGGTATTGGCGAAATAACCTCAGCGTATTTTGAATTTCTTCCATTTTATAAACTGCTTCCTAAAATTTTAGAACCAAGCTTCAGGGATAATAACTATATCGCCTGGCAAGATATCAACATTTGCACTGATATCACCATCTTTTACTAAATCATCAACTCTCAGAGCGTATTCTACTCTTTTACCATCTTGTATTCTAATTAGTACTGCATCATTGCCATCAGCATATTCAGTTAAGCCACCAACTTGTATTACAAGGTCAAGTAAAGTCATATGCTCGCTATAGTTAATCGCTTTAGGTGTTGACGCTTCACCAATTACTCTTACTTGCTCACTGAATGGGCCATTAAAATTGGTCACGCTGACCGTGACCTTAGGTTCACGAACATAATTGGCTAATTCTTTGGTGATTCTTTCAGCAACTTGTGATGGCTTTAAGCCTGCTACGTCAATTTCTTCAACAAGAGGTGTTAAAATTTTACCGTCTGGTCTAACTATAAAACTGCCAGATATCTCAGGGTTACGCCAAACAAACACTTCTAAGGTATCATTTGGACCAATTAAATAGTTGTAATCATCTACTTGAGTAGTTGCCGATGGTTGAATCGTTGCTGTAGGTAGCGTGGGATGGCTTGAACAGCCAGATAAAGATAACGCTAAAGTAAGAGCACCCATACTAAAAAGCTGAGCTGTTGAAGCAATAGAACGCATACAAATTCCTTTGATATTTTATCCAAGTTAGGATTATAGATTAAAAAATTGCATTTTGTAATGTTTAGTTACAACAAATATTTAGATATACTATGCACTTAATAGAACTAATATTTCACTTAACTTACAAAGTGGTTTTATTTGACAAGGAAATATTAGCTAAAGCGAATTATAGGGAAAGGTTAGATGAAAAGCTTTAAAGGCGCCGATAAAAACATAAAAAGTAGAGGACTGTTTTTACTAGATTTACTTTGTTTATCGATTGCAAATTGTGTTGTGTTTTTCTTAGTTGAGTTCTACCAGACTGATTCAACGTTCATTAACTACAATGCTTTATTTACCAATAACGTCATTCTTACAACCGTCTTAACTTTAACAAACTTAGCAGTTGGGCTTTACGATTCTAAATTAAGAGATACGGTGAGAGCATTATTTAGACGTGTATTTGTTAGCGCTGCTCTGACATTCTTCCTTCTTGAATTAATTGTTTACCCATTAAGCTTCATACCAGGCGATGCTATTTATCGAGCAGGCACTCTCCCCGCATTAATACTAGCAATTTTTGTTATCTTCTATGTTCGTTACCTAACACTAACATCAAAAATACTTGGCTATGCTAAGAAAAAAGTATTAGTTATTGGAGCTGGTGAACGCGCATCGATTATACAAAAACGCATGCGTCGAATCGTCGATCGAAAGAACTTCGAACTCTTGGGTTTCTTCGCTATTGAAGGCGACAAAACAGACGAGCTTACCAATGAAAACATTATCAACATGGGCTCAATCGATAACCTTGTTGCTTTTGTCACCGAAAACGATGTTGATGAAATAGTCATCGCTCCAGATGAAAGAAGAAATACTCTCCCTGTAGATTTGTTATTTGAGTGTAAAATAAGAGGGGTAGAAATAGTTGATATTCTCGATTTCATGGAAGAGGAAACAGGGCAAATTGCAGTAAACCTGATGTACCCTAGTTGGGTTATTTACTCAAATGGTTTCAATAGTAAAAACCACCTTAAAGAGACATTTGATTATCTATTAAACATGTTTTTAGCGCTCTTTATCTTCATGTTTACTTGGCCTCTTATGGTATTTACTGTAATCGCTATCTATCTAGAAGATGGGCGAAAAAATAAAGCATCCGTTTTTTACAAACAGGTACGTGTTGGTATTAACGGCGCACCATTTAGTATTTACAAGTTCCGCTCAATGAGACCCGATGCTGAAAAAAATGGCGCACAATGGGCTACTCAAAAGGATAACAGGGTAACTAAAGTCGGTGCGTTTATCCGAAAGTACCGTATCGACGAACTACCTCAATTGTTTAACGTTTTTAGAGGTGAAATGGGTTTTGTAGGGCCGCGTCCTGAGCGCCCAGAATTCGTAAAAGAATTAATAAAAGAAAGCCCATATTACACCCACAGACACAATGTTAGACCAGGCCTCACAGGTTGGGCACAGCTGAAATACCCTTACGGTGCGAGTAAAGAAGACTCAATCGAAAAATTAAAGTTTGATTTATACTACATTAAGCACAGAAGTATCATGTTGGATTTATTAATCCTGATTCGTACCGTTGAGATAGTACTTTTCGGAAAAGGGCGATAAACAGTGAAAAAGCCTGCTATTACGAATGCTATGACAGTAGATGTTGAAGATTACTTCCATGTCTCTGCCTTTAACAAAGTAATTAAACCTCAAAATTGGGATGAATTAGAGCTCAGAGTTGAAATGAGCACTAATCGTTTACTCGATTTATTCGCTGAACATAGTGCCAAGTCGACATTTTTCACGCTAGGTTGGGTTGCTGAGCGCTGCCCTAACCTCATTAAGCGTATTGTCGATGAGGGCCACGAAATAGCATCTCATGGTTATAACCACCAAAGAGCCACGGAGATGTCTCCTCAGGCATTCAAAAAAGATGTTAGTGATAGTAAAAGGAAACTTGAAGATATCTCTGGTGCACCTGTAATTGGATACCGTGCCCCCAGCTTTTCTTTTAATGATTCTAACCAATGGGTTTATGAAACGTTAATCGAACTCGGATTCAAATATAGCTCAAGTACTTACCCTATTGAGCACGATCACTACGGTGTGCCTCATTGGCCGCGCTTTAAACATTTAAGAGATGAAGGCATATATGAATTGCCTATTCCTACTTTAAAAAAAGGTGAACAAACCAAAGGCATTGGTGGAGGTGGCTATTTCCGCTTATTCCCATACTGGTTATCTAAAAAGCGCATTGATCGTTTTCATCAAGAAGAAGCTAAACCTTATAGCTTTTACTTTCACCCTTGGGAAATTGATCCTGAACAACCATTGATCAAAGAGGCGTCAATGAAATCGAAGTTTAGACATTACGTCAACCTCTCCAGAATGGAAGCCAAATTAGTCAAGTTGCTTAAAGATTATGAGTGGCAAACAATGAGTAAGGTTTATTTTTCAGACGAGTCTTAGCATGGAAGCATTATTATTTTTATCTCATAGAATCCCTTATCCACCCAATAAGGGAGACAAGATTCGTTCATTCAATATATTAAAATTCCTTAGTGAACGTTACTCTATCCACCTCGGTACCTTTATTGATGATCCTAACGATTTCCAATATCAAGCTAGCCTAGATGAGTTCACAGCTTCTAAAACCTGTTTGCCCCTATCTAGAAGTGCGGTTTCACAAGCAAAAGGGGCTGCTAAAGCATTCATTGAACAAAAACCCATTACTCTTCCCTGTTTTTATTCTGAAGAGATGTCGAATTGGGTAGAACAAACCATAGAACAACACGATATAAAAAAAGTTTTTATCTTCTGTTCTTCAATGGCGCAGTATGTGGAAGGTGAAAAGTATCAAGGCCTAGACAGAATTATAGACTTTGTTGATATTGATTCAGATAAGTGGCGTCAATATGCAGAGAATAAGCCATTTCCAATGTCTGCTGTTTACAACAGAGAATACAAAACGCTCGCCAAATACGAAAATAAAATAGCCGAACAATTTACCAATAGTTTATTTGTTTCACCTGATGAAGCCGAGCAATTTAAAAAACAAATAAATGCTTGCTTTGGCGATAAAGTTCACCCGATTCTCAACGGCGTAGATACTAAATTTTTCGACCCAACAATAGAACTTACATGTGAAGAATACCCTGACTTGCATGAGCAAAAATTTATTGTATTTACAGGGGCTATGGATTATTGGGCTAATGAAGAAGCTGTATTGTGGTTCGCAGAAAATATTTGGCCCCAATTAGAAAGCAAATATCAAAATACTAAATTTTATATCGTTGGTGGTAACCCTTCAGAAACGATAAAAAACCTGAGCAAAAAATATGACAATGTAGTTGTAACGGGTAGAGTTCACGATATTAGACCTTACATCAAACACGCATCACTTTGCATTGCTCCACTTAGAATCGCTAGGGGGATACAAAACAAAGTCCTTGAAGCCATGGCTATGAGTAAACCTGTAGTGATGACTCAAATGGCAGCTGAAGGAATAGAATTCCCACAAGAGCAATTGGACTTTATAAGTGACGACTCAGGTCAATTTCTCAATGCTATTGAAAAGTTAATTGAAGATACAAATCACACAAAATCGATAGGGATTCAAAATTTAGAATGGATAAAGGCTCATTATCAATGGCGTGCTGTTCTTCAACCTTTATTGTCATATATAAACACGGATAGTTAAAAACGCGATGACACCCCCTGCTTCAGCTACTTTTAGATTAAGTAAACAAACAACAGTTGCAATCTCTGTCTTATTTATTGCACTGAGCTTTTTTTTCTACCAAACACTTCTGTCTGCTGCTGAAATTTGGGCTGTGTCAGAAATTTTTAATCATTGTTTTTTAGTTGTACCCGGCAGTTTATATCTCATATATCGAAAAAGAGATCAGCTCATAAATGCTCAATTAGCGCCAAATCTATGGGTTTTAGTACTTTTAGTGCCACTTATTTTTGTACAAGTCTTTGGGGCTATTGGACAAATACAGCTATTCACCCATTTCGCCTTATTTGCTTCACTGCCATTGATTATTGTTGCATGCATAGGTTTCAGAGCAGCACTTGTTATTCCTTTTCCGCTGTTCTTTATGCTGCTTGCCATACCAGTCGGAGAGCAACTAATCCCATGGCTACAAGCAATTACAGCTGATATGGCCGTTTTTCTTCTACACCTTACGCAAATACCCGTATATAGAAACGGGCTTTATATAGACATTCCGAGTGGTAAGTTTCTTGTAGCTGAAGCCTGCTCTGGTATCAGCTTCTTTATTAGCTCAATTGCATTTGGCAGCTTATATGCCCACCTGAGTTATCAAACTAATAAAGCTAAAATTTTATTCTTCATTTTTGCCGCAGCCGTTCCAATTTTTGCAAATGCATTGAGAGTTTACGGTATTATAATGATTGCACACTGGTCAGATATGAAATACGCAGTCGGTGCCGATCACCTCATTTATGGTTGGTTCTTTTACGCATTAGTCCTAATTATTATCTTCCTAGTTGGAGAACGTTTTAGAAATGTAAATAGCGAGCAACAGGCTTGTTATACTTTACACCCATCATGGAATATCCAATCAAAACTAAATAGTGTTTTGGTTGTCCTCATTTTGGTGATTTTTATATCTGGCGCTTGGCAGTTTTCAATGCTATCTGGATTATTAAACAAACCAGCCAACAACTTGACTGAATTTAAAATTAATGAATATCAATACAAGAAAGATGAAAAATGGGGTATAAAGTTTGATAATGCAGATAAAGAGATCTTTTTGACAAAAAATGGCATTCAATTTCACATTGCAATATATCACCCCAATAACCGAGTAGGTGAGCTCGTTTCTTCGCTAAATCAGTTTTATACTCAAGATAATTGGAGCCTAGTAGGTAAGCTAGAAAAACCTAACACTGCTAATTGGGACTATAATCTGTACCAAATCACAACAGGATTAGGCCTAAAACGCTCAATTGCTCAATGGTATCAATTTCACCAATTCCAGACTGAAAGTGCCCTAAAGGCTAAGCTTTACGACACATACCTAAAAACACTAAATCAAGCAGACATAGCATACTCAATTACTTGTTCAAGTTTAGATGTAATGAATACCGAACAATTATTGTCTGCGTGTAAGACCTTATCTAAGGAGATAGATACTCTGTTAAATATGGATGGAACCAACTAGGATATTGATAAAGTCGACTGTTTAACAATTTACTAATATCAGCTTCGTCTTTGTAGTTAGCTTGAATGTTTGCAGTCGCCCCACTAGATACTTGAATAAGCTTGTTATGAATATTTTCTATCACTACAACTTGCTGAGATTGTGAATGCCTAACTTCAATTGCTCTAGGATAATCATGTAAGATGTATATGGTGTTTTTTTCAATAAGCGTTTTATAACTGTTTTCAATCACTATCCCGACATCAGCAAAAGGGTTCCCATTATTCTGATGAAAAATCACATTTCCAGAAATAACCCCGGCAAAATTTGAATATTTAAGGTTTTTGTTAACTTTCTTCCCTACGTACATTCCAAGACCAATTCCTCGATCAGAATTGAATATTAAATTGTCTTGTATCAGGTTATTAGCGGTGTTATTCCATAAGTGAATAGCATGCTCAGCAATATGTTTATCTGGACTCGCAATATTTTTAAACAAGTTATTACGAATCACCCATGACTCAATTCCATGGGCATCAATACCACCAGTGTAATAGTAAGGAGCTGTTTTATTACTGTAAGCAAAGACACAGTTTTCAATTAGCCCCGAACGTGACTTAACATCAGGTTTTCTTGTCATGTCATAGCTGACTTTAATGAGCTGCTCATAACCATTTTCAATAATACAATTGCGTATTACAGGGCGGCTTGCACCATTCTCGCCACGAATTTGCACGATATGATTAGGAGCCCCCGAAAGTCTAACTCCTTCTAAAACAACATTGTGCGCCTCAATTACAACTAAATTTTCAACGTTTTGTGAAGGCCTCATACCTTTTCCGTAAAGGTGAACATCTGAAGGTGAAGTTGGCAGGCCTAAAATTTTTGTATAATCATTTTTGATTATTAAAGGTCGGGGTAAATAATATTGACCTGGTGATAAAACGAGGTTGGCTTTCTGGTTATGCCTGTTAAGGTTATCTATTACCTTATAAAGTTGCTCGGAAGAATTAACGGTGAAATTCTTTGCATCGGAAAAAGTATGGTCCGCCCAGGCATCGACGCTCGTTGCATACAAAGCAGGATGAAAAGCCGTATTAACTGGATAATCATTTTTATCTATTGCTTCAGGGAAGGAATAGCCATCATGTAAAGTGTATGCAATAGATAGAATAATGAATAAACTTAGAGTTAACTTAATAGTCGTAGGCCTACTTAAGAATTTACTCATTTCTATACCTGATCACCTTAGCAGGGTTGCCAGCTACAATTGCAAATTCAGGTACATCACTCACAACAACACTACCTGCGGCTACGATAGCTCCATCACCGACATTTGCCATTATCAACGCCCCATTGCCAACCCAACAGTCTTCACCGACAGTAACTTTCTCAAAACTTCCTCCCTGCTCTTTAATAGGTTTAGATAAGTCATCGAAGTTATGTTGACCTTTACCGCTTAAGATATGAACACCACTGCCAATTAATGTGTTTTTTCCTATTTTACTCATGCCAATATTACATTGGGGGCCAATGTAGGCACCTAAATCTATCTCTGTATTTTTTTGAGAGAAAATTGTACTAAATCCAATAAATGAGTCTCTGTCACAATTTTCCAAAGTAAAGCGATAAAAAGCGACACGATAAAAGCTACCAAATTTACCTGGGATGATACTGATGAATTGGCTCATACCTGGAAATAAGGTAATACCCAATAACGATGCTGCTCTTGCTATTAAAATTAAAGGTAAAGCGGCAACGATGAAGCAATAGTGAATTATATTTTTGGCGATCTTTTTCATGGTGAGTTGAATCCTTTTCTGATTTTGCAAATATACCCTAAGACAAATCACAAACAAGAGTAATATTTACACTTGTTTCAAAATATTAATTACATTTATAATCATGCTGAGGGGCTTTTAGGCGGTAGCTCATTTCATTCGTATTAATAAATAAGCAGTTTAGGTTGTTTGATGCAGGCTAAGCATAAAAAAGAAACACTAATGATGCGCTATTTCAATCAAATCCTTTGTATATCAATTATCAGCTTCTTATCAGCATGTGGAGGTGGCGGTAGTTCTTCTGGTGGCAGCACAGGCATCAGTGACGGCAACAACGCCTCAATTACGGGTTCTCCTACAACTTCTGTCTATGAACAACAAGTCTACTCTTTTCAACCTCGAGTAAGTGGCTTGAACAGCAGCAATTTGTCTTTTTCAATTGACAACAAGCCAGACTGGGCTGAATTCAATTCAACGACTGGTGTTTTATTTGGTACCCCTTCTTACGAAAGTGAAGGTAGTTACCCTAATATTCGTATCAGAGTATCAGACGGAAACAAAAATTTATCATTGCCCCTGTTCGATATCACCGTACTCAACACAAATAGGATACCTACTGCAAGCCCGATTCCAAATAAGAGTCTAAGAGCAGGTGAAAGCTTTGAATATCAAGTTGATGTATCCGATGCTGACAATGATGACTTAACTGTAAGTGTAGCTAACTTACCGGCTTGGGCATCTTTTAACGAAACAACCAGAACAATCAGCGGAACACCGAATATTGAGGATGCGGGAAGACACTCTAATATACAGCTTATCGTCAATGATGGGACTGATAACCACGTTGTCGATACCTACTCTCTAAAAGTCGAATATTTAGTTGAGGTAACAGGACGTGTTATCGATGGTTACATAGAAGGCGCATTTGTTTTTTTTGATGCAAACTTAAACAATGAAAGAGATTTTGGTGAAGCCGCTGCTTTTAGTGACGAGAATGGTCATTACTCAATTTTAATTGATGGTACTTTAATAACCGAAAATAATATCAATTACCTAAAAGCTTTCTTAGGTGAAGGAGCAATTGATAACTCAAGACCAGAAATTAACTTCCAAGAAACTCCAGTAATGTTAGCCTCTTTACCTCTTGACTTATCTAACCCAAATGAAGTTATCACATACATCACTCCTATAACGGATGCCGTCTACAAAGAGTTAGATGCTAAATACCCTTCATGGAAAACAGCAGAACTAAATAGCGAAGGCTTTAATGAAATTTTTTCAGAGGCTGAGCAAGTTGTCCTAGATGCTGTTTACAACTATGCAGATATTTCAAAAAGTGACATTGTAGATAGAGCTATTTTTAGTGACTTTATTGCTGAAAACAAAAGTAATCAGGTCACTGATTTAAGTAAAGTACAAGACTACGCCGAAGAGCTAGTTGACCAAAAAGTACTATTCCCCATTTCACCGATTGACACTGAGACTGAGACTGAGACTGAGACTGAGACTGAGACTGAGACTGAGACTGAGACTGAGACTGAGACTGAGACTGA